>CALBAK010000067.1 GCA_937926445.1 uncultured Alphaproteobacteria bacterium | reverse complement strand
CGCCGGATGTTCGAAGATCGCCTCGACCGGCCCCTCCTCGATCACCCGGCCGGCATACATGACGAGCACCCGGTGGGCGAACTCGGCGACGATGCCGAGATCGTGGGTGATGATCACGACCGCCATGCCGAGCTCGGCCTGCAGCCGCTCGAGGAGATCGAGGATCTGAGCCTGGATCGTGACATCGAGCGCGGTCGTGGGCTCGTCGGCGAGCAGCACCTTGGGGTTGCAGGCGAGGGCGATGGCGATCATCACCCGCTGCCGCATCCCACCCGAGAGCTCGTGCGGATAGGCGTCGAGTCGCTCGGCCGGTGCGGGGATTCCGACCTTGGCCAAAAGCTCCACCGCCCGCGCACGGGCCGCCCGCCGGCCGAGCCGCTCGTGCAGCCGAAGGGTTTCGCTGACCTGGTCGCCGATCGTGAAGACCGGATTGAGGGAGGTCATCGGCTCCTGGAAGATCATCGAAATCGAGGCACCGCGGACGCGCCGGAGCTCGCGCTCGGGAAGGCGCAGCAGATCGCGCCCCTCGAACAGCACCCGCCCCGCGGTGATGCGCGCCGCCGGCTGTGGTACGAGACCCAGGATCGAGAGCGCGGTCATGCTCTTGCCGCAGCCGGACTCGCCGACGATGCCCAGGACCTCGCCCGGGTGGAGGCCGAAGGAGACGGAATCGACCGCCCGGAAGCGGCCCTGCTCGGTCCGTACCTCGGTCGTGAGCCCTTCGACGGAGAGGATCGGGGTGCCGCGCACGGCTATTGTTGGACCTTGAGGCGCGGGTCGAGCACGTCCCGGAGCCCGTCACCCAGGAGGTTGAGGCCGAGCACGGTCATCGCGAGCGCGAGGCCGGGGATCAGCGTGAGCCAGGGGGCTTCCCGGATGTAGAGCCGGCCCTCGGCGATGATGTTGCCCCAGGTGGGCGTGGGCGGCTCGGCGCCGAGGCCGAGGAAGCTCAAGACCGCCTCGGACAAGACCGAATAGGCGAAGATGAAGGTGAGTTGGACGATGAGCGGTGCCATGCAGTTGGGCAGCACGTGGCGGAGCAGGATGCGCGCGTGCGAGGCGCCCATGGCGCGTGCCGCCTCGACATAGGCCTGCTCGCGCACGACCAGCACCGAAGCGCGCACGATCCGCGCGGTCCGCGGCGTGTAGACCGCGGCGAGCGCGATCACTGCGTTGATCGAGCCGGGCCCGAGCGCGGCCGTGATCCCGATCGCCAGGAGGATCACCGGAAAGGCCATGAAGGCGTCCATGATCCGCATCAGGAGATTGTCGAGCGAACGGAAATAGCCGGCCAGCGCGCCCAGCATCGTGCCAAATACGGCGTTCAAGACCACCACACCGAAGCCGATGGCGAGCGAAAGCTGGGCACCCTTGACCACCCGGCTCCATTGGCTCCTGCCGAAATTGTCGGTGCCGAAGATCCACTCCGTCCCTGGTGGACGGAACTTGTTGCGGATCGAGATCCGGTTGGGATCGACCTGGATCAAGAGATCGGCGAAGAGGGCGGCCGCGAGCACGATCGAGAAGAGAAAGGCACCCACGAGGAACAGCCGGTGGCGCAGGAGCCGGCGAAGGGTCGTAAAGCGGCGCCGGCGGACGGCCGACCGGTCGAACGGGCTCGCGAACGCCTCACTCGCCACGGCCGTACCGGATCCTGGGGTCCAGCCAAGCGTAGACGAGATCGACCAGGAGATTGAGCAGGAGCAACATGGTGGCGACGAACAGGAGCCCGGCCTGGATCACCGGATAGTCGCGGCGGAGAATGGAGGAGCCCAAGAGCGAGCCGATCCCGGGGATCGAGAAGATCGTCTCGATGACGACAGAGCCCGAGAGCAGCAAGCTCAAGACGATCCCGAGCACGGTGACGACCGGGATCATCACGTTCTTGAGGGCGTGCTTGCCGACCACGAGCCGTTGCGGGAGGCCCTTGGCGCGGGCAGTGCGGATATAGTCCTGGCGCAGCACCTCGAGCATGGTCGAGCGGGTGATCCGCGCCAGGAGCCCCATCTGCAGCATGGCGAGCGAGACGGCGGGCAGCGTGGTGGCGCGCAGCCAGCCCCAGAGGTCCTGGCGGAAGTCGACATAGCCGCCCGAGGGCAACCATCCGAGCTGCACCGCGAAGAGCACGATGAGCATCAGGGCGAGCCAGAAATTGGGGAGGCTCACCCCGATCAGCGCCACCGTCATGACGAGTTGGTCGATCAGCGTATTCTGCCGCAGCGCCGCGACGATACCGGCGAGGAGCCCCACCAGCACGGTGAGGAAGAGCGCGTAGAGCGCGATCGAGAAGGACACCGGCAGCCGCTCGAGGATCACCTCGAGGACGTCGCGGCCGAGCAGCAACGAGGTGCCTAGCTCGCCACGCAGGAGATGGGCGTACCAGGAGAAGAGCTGCACGTGGAAGGGCTGGTCGAGGCCGAGCTGGTGGCGGATCCGCTCGACCTCGGCCGGGGTGGCCTGCAGCCCGGCGATCAAGATGGCCGGATCGCCGGGCACGAGCTGCATCAACGAGAAAGAGATGAGGGTGACGAGGAAGAGCACGGGGATGGAGGCGAGGAGGCGATGGGCGACGTAGCGCAGCACCGCACCCCTCCCCTTCTCGCGGCCTCAGCCGCCCGGCCCGGCCCTCACTTCTCCATCCAGACGTTGTACATCCGCGGGATCCGGAACGGCACGAAGTTCTTCACGTTCGACCGCACGGCCTGATTCTTCGTGAGCCAGCCGAACGGCAGGGCGAGCCCGTTCTCCATGACCCGGTACTGGACCCGGGCGAAGGCTTCGTAGCGCTCCTCGACCGTGGGTTTGGAGATCATGTCGTTGTAGGCTGCGTCGAACACCGGATCGGTGTCCTCTGGGTTCTTGAAATTGTAGATCGGCTTCGGCTTCGCCAGGAACTTGAAGACCGCGAGATAGCCGAGAGCCTGGTTCGTGCCCCAACCCGTGAAGTGATAGTTCCAGGCGTCGTGGCTCTTGTCCCGGGTGGCGATCGTCGCCGGCCAGTCCTGGACCTCGAGGCGCACGTTCATGCCGATCGCCTTGAGCTGCTCGGCCATGACGAGTGCTGCATTGTACATCGAGGTATAATCTTTGTTGGTGAGGAGGACGAGCTCCTCTCCCTTGTAGCCGGCCTGCTTCAACAGTTCCTTGGCTTTGGCCGGGTCCTTGACGTTGAAGAACTCCTTGCCCTTGTCGGAATAGACCTTGCGGTTCTTGGTTTGGAACCCGAAGTTCAGATTGTAGGCCCCGTCGGTCGCCGCCTCCATGATCTCTTCCATGTCGAGGGCGATCTGGATGGCGCGCCGGACCAGAGGATTGTCGGTCGGCGGCTTGGCGAAGTTCGGTGTGGCGATGTGGATCCAGAAGTTCTCGTACGGGACGATCGTGATCGCTTTGTTCTCTTTGAGCCGCTTGACGCTCGCCTGCGGCACGTCCTCGACGGCGTGGAGCTCGCCGGTCTCGAGGCCGGCCACTCGCGCTCCGGGCTCGGTCACAATGCGGAACGTCACGGTATCCAAGCAGGCGACCTTGTAGCCGCCGAAGCCCGTGCGGTCCTTGAACGCCGTGTTGGGCTTGTAGCCTTCGAAGCGCTTGAGCTTGACGTGGCTGTCGGCCACGAACTCGACGAACTGGAAGGGCCCGGTGCCGATCGGCTCCATCTTGAGGGGAGGCGCCTCCGTGTTCTCGGCGGGCGTGATCACGATCGGCACCGAGAAGGAGGAGAGGTCCTCGAGGAAGGTCGGCTGCGCCACCTTCATTCGGATCACGAAGGTGTGGGGATCGGGGGCCTCCCAGGATTCGACGTTGTTCAGAATCACCCGCTCGATGCCGACTTTTTTGTAACGTTCGAAGGAGGCCACGACGTCCTTCGACGTCATGGGCTTGCCGTTGTGGAAGGTGATCCCCTGGCGGAGTTCGAAGGTGTGGACCTTGCCGTCGTCGCTCGTGCTCACCGATTCCGCGAGCTCGGGGATCGGGTCGTTGTCCTCGCTGCGCGTCATCAGCGATTCGTAGATGTGCATCGCGATGTTGCGCGTGCTGATCGTCGAGGAGGCGTGCTGGTCGAGCGAGTTGACCTTGGCCTCCTGGCCGAACACGAGATCCCCGCCCTTGACCGGACAGGTGAACTGCGCCCGCGCCTCCCCCGTCGCGAGTCCGACCGAGAGCGCCAACACGGCCGAAGCCCCGAGCCACCGGATCACCCGCATCGCGACCTCCCTCGCCGGGTCGGGCGCGCGGCCCCTCCTCCCCGGCCCCGAAGAGAGCCTAGTGCCGCCCGCGGCGCTGGCAATCGCCGATTCGGTGCACCCGCCGCGCTTCAGGTCCCATCCGGCCATACAGGGGTGAGCCAGCCGCGGCGGTCCGGCCGCTCGCCGCGCACCGTCGCGAAATAGGCCTCCTGCAGCGCGCGGGTCACCGGCCCCGGCCGACCGTCGCCGACCGGCAGGCGGTCGACCGAGACGATCGGCACCACCTCCCAGCCCGAGCCGCAGGCCAGAACCTCCTCCGCCGCCCAGAGTTCGCTTCGGTCGACCGCCCGCTCGACCACCTCGATCCCGGCCTCGCGGGCGAGTTCGATCAAGGTCGCCCGCGTGATGCTTTCGAGAATGTCGCTCGTGACCGACGGCGTGACGAGCTTGCCGTCCCGCACCAGCATCAGGCAAGCGCCGGAAGCCTCGCTGAGTTTGCCGTCGGCGGTGAGCAGGATGGCGGCGTCGTAGCCGTCGCGTTTGGCCTCGAGCTCTGCCGCTCGATTGTTGAGATAATTGCCCGTGGCTTTGACGCGCGCCGGCAGCGCCGCATCGGCGATCCGCGCCCAGGCGGTCACCTTGGCGTGCATGCCGGCCTCGACGAAGCGCGAGGAGCCGCGCGGCACCGCCCCTGCCATCCAGCCCACCGGTCCTTTCGCCGAGAGCTCGTCGTCGCCGTCCAGATGGACGATGACGCGTATGTGGCAGGTCTCCCGCAGGCCGTTGGCGCGCAGCATCTCGAGGATCCCGCGGCCGATCGTCTCGAGCGGCGGCGCGCCTTCGAGGCGCAGCACCCGTATCCCGAAGCCGAGCCGCGCGAGGTGCTCTTCGAGCCGGAAGACCCAGAGCTGGTGTTGGCCCGCGTTCCAATAAGCCCGCAGGCCCTCGAACACCCCGCAGCCGTATTTCACCGCTCCCGAGAAGCCGTGCAGCCGACACTCGGCGTATGCCACGATACGGCCGTTCTGGATCATGAAGGGTGCGGTGGACAAGGAAGCCTCCCGCCGGTTCACCTGCCGCTCTCGACCGCCCGGAACAGCTCGCGGGCCATAGCCGCCTCGAGGCCGGCCCGGGCGATCCCGACCGCGATCGCGCCGATCCCGAACCGGCCCTTGTCGAGCAAGCTCATCATCAGATGGAAGGCGCGTCCCTCGGGGCCGAGGAGCGCCTCCTGCGAGAGCTCGACGCCCGCGAAGTGGAGCGCGCCCATCGAGCTCGCCCGCTGGCCCGTTTCGTGCTCGCCGCGGCCGCGCGCGAAGCCCGGCCGGTCGGCCTCGACCAGGAAGACGCTCGTCCCCGCCGGCCGGCGGCCGGATCGGTGCGGGCGAGCACGAACACCAGATCGCAGACCGGCATGTTGTGGATCCACAGCGCGGCGCTGTCGAGCCGCCAGCCTCGCGCGTTGCGCACCGTCATCGTGCGGATGCCGGCCACGTCCGAGCCGGCCTCGGCCTCGGTGATCGCACAGGCCGGCTCGAGCTCGGAGGCCAGCGCGGCTCGAGCGAGCGGGCGCGCCGGGCCGGCGTGCCGTGCTCGACGAGCAGCGTAGCGACGAGCTCGACCAGGCCGCACCGGTCGGCGACCGAGGCGTCGCCGCGCGCCAGCTCCTCGATGACGAACACGTAGCCGAGCGGACCCAGCCCGGCGCCGCCGAGCTCGGCCGGCACGGTCAGGCCCAAGAGGCCGAGGCCGGCCATCGCGCGGTGGAGCTCGGCCGGGGAGCGCTCGCTCGCGTCGAGCTCGCCGGCGAGCGGCCGGAGCCGCTGGTCGGCGAAGCGCCGGATCATGGCCTCGACCGCCCGATGCCGCTCGCCGAGCATCGCCTGCCTCCTCCGCCTGCCCGAGTTGGGGCTTGCTCGCCCCCGGTGGCTCCGGCAAGCCTGCCGGCGCGTGCCCAGGGGAGCCCGAGCCGCATGGCCGAGATCCTGGTCGTCAATCCGAACAGCAACCCCGAGGTCACCGCCGGCTTCGACCGGGCGCTCGCCCCCTTCCGCCTCGAGGGCGGCCCGGCGATCCGCTGCGTCCAGCTCGACCGCGGCCCGTTCGGCATCGAGAGCGAGGCCGACATCGCGGCGGTCGTGCCGCTCCTGGTCGAGCGAATCCGTGCCGAGCCGGCCGATGCCTATCTCGTCGCCTGCTACAGCGATCCGGACCTCGACGCCTGCCGTGCGGCGACCGCCGCGCCGGTCCTCGGCATCCAGGCGAGCGCGGTCGCGACGGCGCTCGCCCGCGCCGACCGGTTCGGCGTGGTCGCCATCCTCGAAACCTCGATCCCGCGCCATCGGCGGGCGCTGGCGCGGATGGGCGTGCTCGATCGGCTGGCCGACGAGCGGGCGCTCGGCCTGCGCGTCCACGAGCTCGCCGCGGAGTGCACCACCTGGGACCGGCTGCTCGCGGCCGGCCGGGCGCTGGTCGCCGAGGACGGTGCCGGTGCGGTGATCCTGGGCTGCGCCGGCATGGCCCGCTACCGCACCCGCCTCGAGGCGGCGCTCGCGGTGCCGGTGATCGACCCGACCCAGGCGGCGGTCGGCCTAGCGCTCGCCGCCCGGCTCGCCGCCCGCGCCTGAGCCGGCCCGCTCGGCGAGCCAGCTGCGGTAGCTCATGCGCACCAGCTCGAAGCGGTCGCGGGTGCGGCAGTAGAGGTTGCCGAACAACCGGCCGACCGGCCGCCAGCGCTCGAGGTCGAGCCGTAGCGTCGCCGGCTCGATCAGGCCGTCGCGGACGTGCACGGCAAGGATCTCGCCCACGACGAGCTCGCGGCCGCCGCCGGGGAGGAGTGTGACGAGCTTCTTGCACTCGAGGGCGGCCGGCGCTTCGGCGAGCCGACCGGGCCGCACCGTCGTGCTCGGCAGGATCGTGAGGCCGGCGATCTCGACCTCGGAGATCTCGGGCGGGAAATCCACGGCACAGAGGTTCATCCGCTCCGCGAGGTCCTCGTCGACCAGGTTGACGACGAACTCGGCGGTGGCCTCGATGTTGCGGCCCGTATCCTTCTGCACCGGACCCTCGCGGCGCTCGATCCCGAGCACCACGAGTGCCGGGTCCTGGCTGAACAGGTTGAAGAAGCTGTAGGGCGCGGCGTTGACGACGCCCTCGGGACCGACGCTGGTTACGAGAGCGATTGGTCGCGGCACGACGAGCGCGGTCAACAGTTTGTAGCGCCGGATGCGGTCGAGGTCGGCGAGCCGGATCTGCACGGGTGGGCCTCCGAGGGCGGTCGCGGCGCCGTCCCTCCTGCCCGAGCATGGTCTTCCCGTCGAGGGTGCGGCGGAGGCTCAGCCGTGGGTGGCCGCGAGCCGCCGCTCGAGGCGCGTGAGCAGCCGGTCGACCTCGGCCCGCGTCTCTTGGGTGAGCTTCGCAGCCGGCGCCCGCACGAACGGGCAAGCGAGCGCGCCACGGCGATGCAGGATCAGCTTGCGCACGACCAGCCCGATCCCCGGTTGCTGCTCGTAGCGCAGAAGCGGCAGATAGATATCGAACAGATCGAATGCAGCCTCCTCCCGCCCCTCGGCCACGAGCCGGCACACATCGACCAGCATCTCCGGAAAAGCGAACCCGGTCATCGCCCCATCGGCCCCGCGCAGGAGCTCGAGAGGCAGGAAGAGACCGCCGTTGCCGACCAGAATGCCGAGCCTGCGCGCACCCTCCCGCTCCTGCGCCCGAAGTTCGGAGATCTTGTCGAGCCCCGGCCAGTCCTCGTGCTTCACGGTGACGAGCGCCGGGCAGGCCTCGGCGATGCGCCGCAGCAGTGCCGCCGACAGCGGCGGACCGCCGGCGAGCGGGAAGTCCTGCAGCACCCAGGGAACGTCCTCGAGTACGCGGTCGAGCTCCCAGCACCAGGAGAGTACCGAATCGTCGCCCCGGAGATTGCCGGGTGGTGCCACCATCACCCCGGCGGCACCGGCATCGGCGACCGCCCGGGCGAGCGCGGCGATCGAAGCGAAGCCCGGGGCCGTCGCGCCCACAACGACCGGCACCCGCCCCGCCACCCGGGCGAGCACCCGACGGCCGAAGGCGAGTTGCTCCTCGACCGTGAGCTTGGCCGCCTCGCCCATCTGGCCCAGGATGGTGAGCCCGCTCACCCCCCGCTCGAGGTACCACTCCACCAGCCGGTCGGTGGCGCCGAGGTCGAGCGCGCCCGTCACGTCGAAAGGTGTGGCGGCGATCACGAGCACGCCGGTCTCCCGGCCGGTGAGAACCGTCACCGCATCCCCTCCCCGTCCCGCCTCAACCGTGCTCGGGCCGCGGCCGCGCCGGGTCGAGCGGCAGCGGCACCACCTTCCTGCGAGCCGCCGGAGCCTCGCGCGCGGCCCCGATGGCCGGCGCCGCCGCTACGTAGCGGCGTCCCTGGCGCCGCCGCTCGAAGACCGCTGCCCCCTGCCAGATGCGCTTCTCGGCCTCGACGATCACCACCCCGGACAGTTCCTTGGCAAGCCGGAGCCCGAGCCGCTCGACCGGGATCGCCATCCGCAGGAGCAGGTTCGAGCGGGTCGGCCAGAGGTAGAGCGCGCGCTCGGTGGCGACAGGCTGCAGCAGCCGGCGCTCGAGCAGCTTTTCTAGCCGGGCACCCGAATAGGGCTGGCCGTGGCCGAACGGCGTGCGCTCCGACAGACACCAGGCGCCGTGCCGGTTCGGCACGACGGCGATCAAGCGGCCGCCGTCGACCAGCACGCGCCAGATCTCGCGCAGCATGCCCTCGACCCGCTCGCTGTGCTCGAGGGCGTGGACCAGGAGCACCCGGTCGACGCTACCGTCGGCGAGCGGCAACTCCTCTTCGCGCACGAGAGCGGTGCGTGAGCCGCCCTCGGCCGGCCAGGCCCGCGCGCCCTGGGGCGCCGGCATGAAGGCGAGGCAGCGCCTCGCCTCCTCGAACAGCGGCAGGTAGGGGGCGGCGTAACCGAGACCCACAAGGCGCTGGCCGCGCACGTCGGACCAGAGCGCCCGCAAGCGAGCGGCGATCAGCCGCCGCGCGAGCTGCCCCTCGCGTCCCTGGTAGAATGCTACGAGCTCGTCGACTTCGGGCCGCATGTCGCCTCCGCCACCGGACGCTCTGGAGCATAGCGCCAACGGCCGGTAGATGCACGCCGTGAGCCTGATCGTGGGAGCGCCCGCTTTGACCCTTTCCGTCGAGATCGTCCCGCTCCTCGCGGACAACTACGGCTATCTGCTGTCCGACCTCGCGACCGGTGCGGTCGCCGTCGTCGATCCGGCCGAGGCCGGTCCGCTCCTCGACCGGATCCGAGCGCGCGGCGGCCGGCTCGATTGGATCCTCTTGACCCATCATCACGGCGATCACGTGGCGGGCACGGCCGAACTCGTCGCCGCCACCGGTGCGAAGGTCGCGGGTGCGGCCGCCGACGCGCACCGGCTGCCGCCGCTCGACCGCAGGCTCGTCGAGGGCGACCGTCTCGAGCTCGGGCGCGCGAGTGCACGGATCCTCGCGACCCCGGGCCACACGACCGGCCACATCGCCTATCTCTTCGAGGCGACCGTCGATCTGTTCTGTGCCGACACGCTCTTCGTGATGGGCTGCGGTCGATTGATCGAGGGCGACGCGCCCACGATGTGGGCTTCGCTCGAGAAACTCGCCGCCTTGCCACCCGGCACCAAGGTCTGGTGCGGCCACGAATACACGCTCGCTAACGCCCGCTTCGCCCTGTCGGTCGATCCGGACAACGAGGCCCTCCGCACGCGCGCCCGTCTGGTCGAGCGTTTGCGGGCGGAGGACCGGCCGACCGTGCCCTCGACGATCGCCGAGGAGCGCGCCACCAACCCCTTCCTGCGCGCCCGTGATCCGATGATCCGTCGTCGCCTCGGCCTCGAGGCGGCGACGGATCCCGAGGTCTTCGCGGCGCTGCGGCGGGCCAAGGACGGCTTTCGCGGCTGAGGCGGGCAAGCAGGCGATCCGGCCTCCCCGGCGAGCCGCAAGGCGGACCCGCGCGGGCGGATGTTGACGTTACCACGAGCCAACCCGAGGCTGCAGACGCGGTCGTCGAGGGACCCGCGCGCAGGGAGGTAGACGGATGAGAACGAGCAGAGCCGCGATCGCGGCGGCGGCATTCCTGACCTTCGCCGTGGCCGGCGGTGACGCCTCGGCCGAGAGCTGGCGGATCCAGACGGCGCTGCCGACGGCGCACCCGGTGCACCGGGCGACCGAGCGGTGGGCGGCCGATGTCGGGCGGATGACCGGCGGCCGGCTCACGATCGAGATCCTGCCCGGCGGGGCCGTGGTCCCGCCCGCGGAGATGATCGACGCGGTGGGGCAGGGCATCCTCGACGGGATGGCGACCTCTTCGGTCTACTTCACCGGCCGCGACCGCGCTTTCGCGCTTCTCGGTGATCTGATCGGCGGCTATCAGGACTGGGCGACCGCGCTCGCTTTCTGCGAATACGGCGGCGGCAAAGAGCTCTACCGCGAACTCTACGCGGCCTACGGGGCCTTCACGATCGGCTGCCCGAACAGCGGTGTCGAATCGCTCGTCTCCTCCCGGCCGATCCGCGGCGTCGACGACTTCAAAGGCGTCAAGATCCGCGCGCCCGAGGGCATGGCGGCGAGCCTGTTCCGCAAGATGGGTGCGTCGCCCGTGGCCCTGCCGCCCACCGAGGTCTTCACCGCGATAGACAAGAGGGTGGTCGACGGCGCCGACTACTCTTCTTACGCCATGAACCACAGCCTCGGCTTCCACAAGATCGCCAAATATCCGATCCTCCACTTCCATTCGCTTCCGGTCTACGAGGTCACGGTCAACAAGGCCAAGTGGGACAAGCAGCCGGACGACATCAAGGCGATCCTGGAGATGTCGGTGCGTGATCTCGCGGTCCGCATCAATCTCGAGGACACGATCGCCGAGCGCGCGGCACTCGTGGCCGATCGGGCCGCGGGCGTCGAGCCGATTGTCTGGCCGCCCGAGGAGCTCGCCAAGATGCGCCGCCTCGCGGCCGAGGTCTGGGCCGAGTACGCCCAGGGCAGCCCCGTGGCCGCCAAGGCCTACGAGGCCCACAAGGCCTTCCTCGGCAAGCTCGGGCTGCTCGATTGAGCCGACCGCAGGGACCGGCCCGGCTCTGCGCGAGGCAGTTCCCGGCGCTGCGGCCGACCCGCTCGAAGGGTCGGCCAGGGTGCCCGCCGGGCCCGCCCGGCCGAGGAGCCCGGCGCGCAGGCGCCGCAGAGCGGCCACCAACGGGCGAGCCGTGCGCGCAGGGTACCCTCCGGCACCGTCGACAGCGCCGCGCCCGGACAGAAAGGTTGACCGACCCTCGACGCCGGGCTCTGCGGATGCGGACCGTAACGTCGGCGGTTCAGAGGCCGATATAGGCCTTTTTGAGATCCTCCGAGGCGAGCATCGCCTCGGCCGGCCCCTCGCCACGGATCCGGCCGGCCTCGAGGAGGTAGGCGCGGTCGACGATCTTGAGCACCTGCTGGACGTTCTGCTCGACGATCAGCACGGTGAGCCCGGAGCGGGCGATCCGCCGCACGAGCTCGAAGACCTGCTGGACGATCACCGGCGCGAGCCCTGCCGAGGGCTCGTCGAGCAGAAGAAGGCGCGGTCCCGACATGAGCCCGCGGCCGATCGCGCACATCTGCTGCTCGCCGCCCGACATGGTCCCGGCCGGCTGGTCGCGCCGCTCCTTGAGGCGCGGAAAGAGCGCGTAGACCTCCTCGAGCCGCTCGGCGAATCGCTCCCGCGCCTTGGGCGTGAACGCCCCCATGCGGAGATTTTCTTCGACGGTGAGCCGCGGGAACAGCCGGCGGTTCTCCGGAACGTGCGCCACGCCGAGCTCGACGATCCGATGCGCGGGCACGTCGGCCAGATCGACCCCGTCGAGCCGGATGCGCCCGGCGCGCAGCGGCACGAGCTTCGAAATCACCCGCAAGAGGGTCGTCTTGCCCGCGCCGTTCGGGCCGATCACCGCGACCGCCTCGCCCGCCTCGACCCGAAGGGAGACGCCGAAGAGGGCCGTGAAGCCGCCATAACCCGCGACCACACCCTCGAGCTCGAGCAGCGGCTCAGCCACGGCGAGCGACCCGTTCCTGCACCGTCTCCGCCTCGCTGCCGAGATAGACCTCGATCACCTTGGGGTCGCGGGCGACCTCCGCCGGCAGCCCCTCGGCGATCTTCTCGCCATGGTCGAGAACGATGCAGCGGTCGACCACGCGCATGAGCACGCCCATGATGTGCTCGACCCAGACGATCGTGATGCGCTTCTCGCGGCGGATCCGCTCGAGCGTGTCGGCGGCCTGCTCGATCTCCGCCTCGTCGAGGCCGCCGAGCGATTCGTCGGCGAGCAACAGGCGCGGTCGGGTGGCGAGTGCGCGCGCGAGTTCGAGCTTCTTGAGCCCGGCGGCACCGAGCTGGTCGACCGGCGCGTCGCGCTCGGTCGGCAGCCGAACGAGCTCAAGTGCCTCGAACGTGTAGCGTTCGGCGGTCCGCCGGTCGATCCGTTCACCGTGGCCGTAATAGGCCGCCACGAGCACGTTGTCGAAGATCGACAGCCTCTTGAACGGCCGCGGGATCTGGAAGGTCCGGCCGATCCCCTTGTGGCAGACGGCGACCGGCGAGAGGCCGGCGATCTCCTCGCCCCTGAAGAGGATCGAGCCGGCAGTGGGTGCGAGCATCCCGGCGATGCAGTTGAACGTCGTGCTCTTGCCCGACCCGTTCGGCCCGATCAGCCCCAGGATCTCGCCCTCCGCCACGTCGAAATCGACCGCGCGGACCGCCGTGAAACCGCCGAACCGCTTGGTGAGCCCTCGAACCTGCAGCACGCGGTCCCTCAGGGCGCGAACGTGTGGCCCTTCGGCAGCGGCAGCACCGGGTCGACCGTGGCGATCGCCTTGGGCCAGGCGATCTTGGTCTTGCCGTCGATGTACTGCATGACGACCGGCGAGCTCCTGAGATTCTGGCCCGACATCGGATGGCCCGGCGGGGCGAACTTCACGCCGTAGCCCTGCATCGTGCCGCCGACCGGAATGTCGATCTCGAGGGCCGCCTTGCGAAGCGCCTCGGGATCGAAGCCGCCGTGCTTCTCGATGGCCCGCGGCAAGACATGCTCGAGGAAGATCCAGGTGTTGTTCCAGCCCATCGAGGTGTGCGGCGGCAGCTCGCCTGGCCCCTTTACCGCCTGGTAGCGCTTGATCATCTCCTGGATCAGGTCACCCAGGCCCGGCGCCAGAGTTTTGGGGTCCAGGAGCTGCGCTGCGACCGGATCGACGTTGAAGAAATAGTTCACGTCCTCTTTGAACGTCTCGCGCAGCTTGTCGATCTGGCCGTAGCCGGCGCCGTGCCCGATCAGCGCCTTGAACTTCAGGCCCTGCTCCTTGGCCTGGCGCAGGAACAGCGTGATGTCCGGATTGTAACCGGTGTGCAAGATCACGTCCGGCCGGCCACGCCGCAGCTTGGTCACTAGCGAGGAGAGATCGGGTGCGGAAGCCGCGTAGCCCTCTTTGAGGACGATCTGCATCCCGAGCTTCTTGCAGGTCTCCTCGTTGCCGGCGGCCACGCCCGCACCATAGGGCCCGTCCTCGTAGATGATCGCCACCTTGAGGTCCTTGGGCTCGAGGCCTAGCTTCTCCCTCGACCGCTCGGCCAGGAAGGTGCAGGAGGCCTCGCCGAACTGGTCGGTGTGCACCTGCGGGCGGAACACGTATTCGAGGCCCTTGTCCTTGAAGACGGCCGAGGCGGTGCACACCGTCGCCCACATGAACTTTTTGGCGGCGTTGACCTTCTGCGCCATCGGCACGCAGTGCGCGCTCGAATAGACACCGAGAATGAGATCGACCTTCTCCTGGTTCAAGAGCCGCTCCGCCTCGGCGATGGCGACCTCGGCCTTGGACTGCGCATCGGCATAGATCGCGTTGATCTTGATGCCTTTGACTCCACCTTTCTCGTTGTAGAAGTCGATCAGGGTCCGCGTGCCGATCTGGGCAGCCTCCGAGCCACCGGCGGCGAACGGACCGGTGACATCGTAGATGACGCCGATCTTGATCTCCTTGGGCTGCGCCGCGGCTTCGCCGCCGGCCAGAGCCAGCGCGATCGCCGCCGCACCCGAGAGCCACGCGATGGTCGCCGTGCACATGTTATGCCTCCCCGCTCGCCGGCGGCGACCCTGCGGGCCGACCCGCGAGCTGTCAAGGCTCGCCGGCGCGCGTCCAGCCTCAGTCGCCGACGACCAGGGGCGAAGCGAGCCGCCGCAGGCTCTTGACCACCGCCATCGCGACCAGGACGCCGGTCTTGGGATTGGCCAAGGTCGGCCGTATCACCTCGCGGAAGGTGAACGAGCCGAAGGCCCCCCGGGCCTCGATCTCGACGTGGTGCTCACCGATCCCGGGATCGGCCACGATCACGAGCTCGGTGCGGTCGAGCCCCGCTCCGGCCAGCGCGGCGGCCGCCGCGATGTTGACGTTCTGCGGATAGAGCCGAGCGCCTTCGCGCACCGGCCCCGCAAAGAGTGTCGTAGGCTCGCGCAAGGCGGCCAGAGCGACCAGCCGCTCGCCCGGGGTTCCCCACCAGGCGCTCGGGTCTTTGCGGACCGTCACCCGCACCGCCTCGAGCCCGCCGACCGCCGCGGCGGACAGGATGTCGAGCGCGCCGATCCCGGCCGAGAGCAGCCGGAGCCGCCGCCCGGCGGCTCGGGCCGCGGCTTCGAGTGCCGTCCGCAGGGCGTCGTCGACCAGAGCGCCCGTGGAGGTGACGAGCAGGTCGGCGCCGGCCTCAAGGCAGGCGATACCGTGGGCGCGCAGCGCCTCGTGGCCGGCGACCTCGAGGACCGCCTCGGGCCGCGTCGCGAGGAACGCGGCGCGGTCGGTGGTCGCGAGCGGCTCCTCGGGTCGCGGCCGCCGGACCAACACCGACGCGAGCTCGAGCCCCTCGCCGAGCCGGCCCGCCCGAGCGGCCGCCAGCACCTCGGCACCGATCGCCCCGAGCCCGATCATAGCGACCCGCATCCCGGCCTCCTTGCCGAGCCGCCGCCCCGTCCCGATGATCTGCGAAGGGATCTCGGGAGAGAAGCGTCGTGGAGCGATTGCGGGAAATCGAGGCGCGGGTCGCTTTTCTCGAGGAGCAGCTCGTCGCGGCCCACGAGACGCGCGCGCTCTTCTATGCCGCGATGTTCGACGAACTGGCCCGCCGGTTCGGCGAGCAGGAGGCCGAAGCGATCATGAAGGCCGCGACCTACCGGCGCGGCGCCGAGATCGGCCGTCGTTTCGCCGCCTTCGCCCCGGCCGATCTCGAGGGCCTCTGCCGCGCCTTCCTCGATTTCGTGCCCGACCGGGACCGGCTGTTCGCCCCGGAGGTGCTGCGCTGCGACGGCGACGAGCTCGTCGTTCGGATGCATCGCTGCCCCCTGAAGGAGGCCTGGCAGAAAGCCGGCCTGCCCGAAGGCAGGGTGGCCACGCTCTGCCGGATCGCCGGGCGGGTGGACGATGGTACCTTCGAGGCCGCGGGCTTCCGCTTCGCCGGCACGACTTGGGAGCCCGGCCGCGAGGGCTGCTGCACTCTGGTGATCCGGCCGGGGCCGGCCTCGGCCCTGGGCTGAGCAGGTCCGCTCGACTTTGCGATCGGGGGCGCGATCCGCAGTATCGACAGCGCCCGCTCCCCGCCGCAGGGCCTGGGGCAGCGCGGACCGCGGAAGAGCCGGCGACCGCCCGCACGACGCTGGTGGTGTCGGTTCGCGGTCGGACGTCGCCCCGGTAGAGGGCGAGCCGGCACGCCGAAGCCGGCGCCGGTGCGAGCGCCGAGGCTTTCAGCTGCGGCCGAGCAGGATCGGAAAGAGCCGATCGCGTAGCCGGCGACGGTAGGGGCCGAGGTCGAGCGGTCCGAGCGCGCCGGGCGGCTCGTCGAGGTAGGCGGCCCGCACCGGCCCGGCACCCCGCGCCAGCGACGGCATCGCGGCCGGTTCGGCCGGTCGGGCCGCGAGGCCCACAGTCTCTGCGACGACCCGGCCGATCACAGCCAGCTCGCGATGCTCCGGCGAGCCCGGAGCCGCGAGGCTCACCGGGAGGCCTGCGCGATAGGCGCGATCGTGCCCGTCGCGCAGCCGCAGGGGCGGCGCGAGCGGCAGGCCGAGCCCCTCGATCGCCGCGAGTGGCGCGCGAACCGCCGAGGGGAGCGCGGCGATCCGGCTCGGCACGGCGAAGATCCGCGGCAGTCCGTCCCGCCGTCCGGCACGCGCCCGCTCGAGCCAGCCGATCGTCGCCCGCGCGGCGGCCAGTTCGAGAGCGGTCGGCGCCACCGGCAGGAGCACAAGATCGCCCACGAGTGCGGCCGCGGCGAGCGGTAGCGGATCGGCCGGCGGCAGGTCGATGAGGACGAGGTCGGCCGCTGCGCGCAACGCGGCGAGCTCCTCGAGCCAGGCTCGCAGCGCCGCCTTCCCGCGCAGCGGCAGGGCTCGCCGCACGGCGCCCGCGGGACCGCGCCGGGCCCCGGCGACCGCCGCACCGAGCGGGTCGACGTCGCCGAGCGCGAGCGCGAGCCCGGCTTCCGCGAGGGCACCCAAGAGACCGAGCGCGAGCGTCGTCTTACCACAGCCGCCTTTGAGGCCGGCGACCACGACCACCCGGCCGGCAGCCCGTTTTCGATCGCTTTCGCCCAAGGCGCCCTCCGATCGCACCCGCCTTCCGCCTAGCAGAGCCGCCCGCGGCTGTCGCGAGGGCGAGGTCGGCCGGTCGCGAAACGGGGTGCCGAAAGCCGTTAACCGATCCTTCGAGGTCGACCCGGACCTCGCCCACGCCCGGCTCTGCGACACCGAAGGCAAGGTGCGTTGGCACCGTGGCCGGCGTGCGCCGACGAGCCGCGCTCTGCGTGTCGTCCGCCCGATCCTCGCCCGCGGAACCGACCCGCCGGTGGCACTCGGCGCGCTCCAGCTGTTCGTTTCCACCGCCAGGCTCGAGGCAGCCGTCCGAAAAAGGTGATGGATCGGCTGGGCCTGCCCGCCTGCACGCTGGCCGCCGTGCCGGGTACCATCGCACTCGGCCTTCGCCGGCCGGGTCGGCCACTCGAGGCGATCGCCGGGGCGGTCGTGCGGCTCGCCCGCGGCGAGCACGGCCTCGAGATGCCGGGCCGCGAGCGGCCGGACGAGATCGGCGCGTTAGCGCGGGCGATGGAGAACCCGCGGCGCACGGTGAAGGAGGCGGAGCGGGCGCGGAGCGACGCGGCCCGCGCCGCCCACCTGGCCCTCGCCCGCATCCGCGTGGCGGTCGAACGCGTGGGGGAACCGGTCGCCGTCCTCGAGCCGGGCGGCGCCCCGGCCTATCTGAACCCGGCGGCCGAGCGCCTGCTCGGCTTTTGCGCTCCCACCGCGCTTCGGTCGATCGGTCTCTTGCGGCCGGTCGGCTACCGGGGCGCGCGGCGCGGTCTCGTCCGTACGATCCGGAAAGGGCGAACTTTCGCCTCCGAGCTCGAGCTCCGGCCGGGTGGCCGAGCGGTGACGGTCGAGTTGCGGATCGACTGGATCGAGGCGCCGGACGGAACGCTCGCCGGCTTCGCGGCGATCGCGAGCGACCTCAGCGAGCGGCGGACGGGCGATGCCAGGATCCGCCACCTCGCCCACCACGACACCGTGACAGGTCTGCCCAACCGCAACTTGTTCGGCGAGCGGCTCGAGCGGGCGGTGGGCCGCTGCGGCCGATTCGGGTCGGCCGCTCGCGTTGCTGCTGGTCGACCTCGACTGCTTCGAGGAGGTCAACGATCCGCTCGGGCATCCGGCCGGCGACGGGCTGTTGCGAGCCGCCGCCTGTCGGCTGCGCCGTCTCGCTCCGGCCGAAGCGGTGGTCGCCCGCCCAGGGGGCGACGAGTTCGCGGTCCTGCTCCAGCGAGCCGGCGATCCGGCAGCAGAAGTGGGGCTCACCGAGCGCCCCGCCCGGTCTCTCGTTCAACTTGTCAATCCTCCAACTGCGCGACGAGGACGTCGCGGCCCGGATCGCCGGAGCACGCGAACGTCACGCCATGCCGGCCGATCGGCTCGAGGTGGAAATCACCGAGGGCGCCTTTCTCACTGACACGCCGACAACGACCGGCAATCTCGAACGGATTCGCGCCCTAGGTGTGGGCGTGGCCCTCGACGATTTCGGCACCGGTTACGCGAGCTCTAGCTATCTGCGCCGCTTCCCGCTCGACCGCCTCGAGCTCGACCGCTCGTTCGCGAGCGACCTCGAGCCGGACGGCTGTGCCAGGACCGTCCCCCGCACGGTGATCGAGCTCGGCCACGCCCTCGGCATGCGGGTGACGGCAGAGGGGGTCGAGACCGAGGGTCAACTCGCCTGTCTTCGGTTCCTGGGCTGCGACGAGGCGCAGGGTTTCCTCCTCGGCCGCGCGGTCGAGGCCGAAGCCCTCGCGCTCGCCCCGACGAGCTCGCCGTCGCGCCCCGGCAGCCGGCCGCGGCGCTCCACGGCTGTGACCGTCGGGGCACGCCGGGCCGCTTGCCCGGCCGGAGTCTCCCCGGCATCATTCGCCCATGGAGCCGTGCGGATCGGGGATCCGAGCGTGAGCGCGGACGGTGGGCGGATCGTCGAGCTGCGTGGTCCCGATTTCGTTCCGGTGCTCGACGGTCGTCCGCACGTCACCCGCTTCGCCCCGAGCCCCACGGGCTATCTCCATCTCGGCCACGCCTACGCCGCCAGGTTCGCGCATGACGCCGCCCGGCTGACGGGCGGCCGTTTCCTCCTGCGTCTCGAGGATCTCGACCCGCAGCGCTGCCGGGCCGAGTTCGCCGCCGCGATCGTCGAGGACCTGCACTGGCTCGGGCTGCGGTTCGACGGTGTCGTCGTCCGCCAGTCGGAGCGCATGGCACTCTACCGTCAAGCAGTCGAGCGGCTGCGTGCGCTGGGCGTGCTCTATCCCTGCTTCTGCACACGCAAGCAGGTCCGCGAGGAGATCGCCGAAGCCGGCGCGGCGCCACACGGACCGTCGGGTGACCGGGTCTACCCCGGCACCTGCCGCCGTCTCCCCGAGACCGAGCGAGTCGCCCGAATAGCCCGTGGCGAGCCCTATGCCTGGCGGCTCGACGTGGCCCGGGCAATCGACCTCACCGGCCCGCTCGCCTGGTACGACTGCCGTGCCGGCTGGGTCGAGGCCGATCCGGGCGTTCTCGGCGACGTCGTGCTCGCCCGCAAGGACGTCCCGGCGAGTTATCACCTCGCCGTCACCGTCGACGACGCAGCCCAGGGGGTCACTCTCGTCACGCGGGGCGAAGATCTGTTCCACGCAACGCACGTCCACCGCCTTCTGCAGGCGCTCCTCGGCCTGCCGGTGCCGCGCTGGTACCACCACAACCTGATCGGGGACCGCGACGGCCGACGGATGGCCAAACGCACCGGTGCCTTGACCCTGCGCCATCTGCGCGCCCGCGGTACCACGCCCGCGCAAATCTGGCGGATGCTCGAGCCGGCCGCGGCGGCCACGCCGGCGTGTATCGGTTCGGCCGGCTCCTGACCTCCGCCCTCCTCCGGATTGGCGCGGCGGCGGCGCTCGCCGGCTGCACGGTTACGCCCCCCAAGCCAGCGCCCACCCCACCCGAGCGCGTTTGGCAGCCGGCCGGCCCGGAGCGGGGTCGAGTCGTGGCGCTTCACGGTTTCGGCGATCACAAGGGCGCCTTCGAGGGCCTCGGCCGCCGGCTCGCCGAGCAGGGCTTCCGCGTCCTCGCCTTCGACCAGCGCGGCTTCGGCGAGCAGCGCGATCGCCTGTTCTGGCCCGGTACCGAAGCGTTGGTCGCCCAGGCGCGAGAAGTTGTGAGGCGTGAGCGGGCCCGCTCGCCCCAGCTGCCCGTCGTTCTGCTCGGTGAGAGCATGGGCGGTGCCGTCGCACTCCTCGCCGCCTCCGGTCCCGGGGCAGTGCCGGTCGACGGGCTCGTGCTGGTCGCCCCCGCGGTGTGGGGCGGCGACAGCCTGCCCTCCCTCTACCGAGCAACGATGCGCATGCTCGCGGATCTGGTGCCGTGGCTTCGGGTTTCCGGTCGCGGCCTACCGGTCCGACCGGCCGAGGATCTCGAGGTCGTTCGGGCGATCGCCCGCGATCCCCTCTATCTGCACGAACCGCGGGCCGATGCCGTGGCGGGCCTGCTCGCGCTCATGGACGCCGCGCAGGCGGCCGGCCCGGCGCTCGCCGTGCGCACGCTCCTGCTCGTGCCCGGCCGCGACGACATCGTGCCGACCCGCGTCCAGCTCGCCTTCGCCGGAACGATCGCGGCGCCCGATTGCCGGCTTCTACTGTACCCGGAGGCCCGCCACCTGATGCTGCGCGACCACGGCCGCGAGCGGGTCTGGCACGACCTCTCGGCTTGGCTCGAGCACGCGCCCCCGCCCTCCGGCCTCGCCCGCCCCTGCCGGCAACAGGACGCGACGCCCGCGCCCGAGACGACGCTCCCCACCGCCCGCTGAGGGCGTACGCACTGTGCCGAGCTTTCGTCGCCGCCGGTCGACGGGCCGGCCCATACGGCTGCAGCCCGTTCTCGGCAGGAGAGCGGGGCAGGCTGTGCGGCCGCGCCCCCCGGGCCCGCTCTCCTCGCCGCCCTTCGGCCCACGCCATCCGTCCGGTCCGGCCCGGCCGCGAAGATCCGACGGAGTCGAACCCGCGCCGGGCAGACAGGGGATCCCTGCCCGCCGACGGTCGCCCTCGGCCGCGTCCCGCGGCTCGTCGTGCACCCGGGACGCCCGAGCGGGGATCCAGCTCCGTAGTTCGCGCAATGGCGTCCGATCCCGATCAAATCTTCTCTGGTTTCTTGTTTCGCCGAGGAATGAAGAGAAAATGTCTTAGATTCGTGATAGGATTATACCTTCAAACAAAAAACGGTGCGTGGCGTAAACAATTCAAACCGGATCGATCGCCTTAGCTGTCGTTTCGCGACGAATGATACGACCCACCGCGATGCGTCGGTTTGCCATCCGCCGACCGCTGATGGAAAGCATCGGCGCGACAGGGGTATCCCGCGGCATGTTCGCTCGTCTCGATCACGTCGGCAACTCCGACCACCCGGCCGACAGGTGTGCGACCGAAGCGTGCCGATATTCGGGTCACGACCTGGGCATCCGCGCGCGCTCCCTTCCGAATTCGCGGCTAGACGGTGCAGCGCGTGAGGATTCCGTCGTCGATTGGGGGGATTCCCACGTCTTTCGCGAGCGGGTAGGATCAGACGCGAACGGCCTCACCCGTCCGCCATCTCCGAGAGGATGGCGGCTAGCCAAGCGCCCGCGTCGGCCCGTTCGGCGATGTCGGCCACGAACTCCTGGCCGCGAGGGACGGTTCGGCAGCGGCCCTTCGACCAGCGCTCGATCGCGCCGTGGCAACTCATCCCGACACCCCCCGCGAGCGGGTTCAGCCAGTCGGGCACCGACCAGAGCGAGGGGGGTGCGCCGGGCGCGGTGAGACGGAGCCCCGCACTCGCCCGGCGCGCCACTCCGAAACCCGGAAAGCTCCGCCTCTTCGGGTCGGGCCGAAACAGCGGGCTCGCGAGGTAGAGGGTGTTGTTGGCGTCCCAGCCGGGCCCGAAATGGGGATGCCGGGCGAGTTCGGGGAATTCCGCCCGGGCCGCGCTCCCGTCCGCGCCCAGCCGGACGATCCGGCCGATCGCGAGCCAGCCGAAGAGTCGGTGATGCGGCTTCTCGCGCGGATCGAAGCGAGGTGTCCGCGAGCCCGGGTCCAACGGCCGGAACAGACCGAAAAACAGGAACAGATCGCCCTCCCGTACTCCGCTCTTCTCGAGATGGCTCTGGGCCGCCCCGCTCTGGCCGAACACGCCACGCACGAGATCCGGGTCGGCATGGCAGAGCGAAGATCCCTCGACCCCGCCGCGGGTCAGCGCCTCGACCAGGCCGCCGAGGCCGAGTTCTGCGTAGCTCGTCTGCGACCGCCCGCGAGCCGGGATCGGCAGGCTCACCGGGCAGCCATCGACGATCGGGCTCGGGCAGCCCCCGTGCGTGCCGTCGAAGCCCTTGCGCGAGAAGACGATCCGCATCGTCACCGGCGCTCCGTCGCGCCACCGGCGCCCCATCCGAGCCGGGGCGACCCCGATGTTCGGGACCGCCGGAAGGTTCCGCGAGAGTGGCCGGCCGAAAAGCCGCTCGAATCGATCGCGGGTGCGAGGAGAACGGAACGGGCGATAACCGGGTTCGCGAAAGAAAAGGCTCCTCGAGGAAGCGGCAAGCGACGCCGAGCTCGCCGAGCGGGGCGGGTGCGATCGAGGCGAGGATCGAGGCCGCGACGACCCGAGCCGGCTCGCTGGGGAGGTGCCATAGGCGATCCGGGGCACCTGCCCCCCACGAAGCCCGAATCGAGCCACCGCGGAGCGATCCGCTCCTCGAGGAGCCGTTCGCTCCGGCCGGCCGCATCCGGTCCTGCGCTGCGAGGCCGTGGCCCGCCGGGGCGAGGTCCCGCAGGCCGGCACTACCGCCGCGGACCGCGGGCGTCGGCCCGGGCCCGAGCTGACGAGCGGTCGGCACGCGCTTCGCATTCGTCCGAGGGTGGGGGTGACGCGAGCCCCGGCGTGCTCGGGGCATCGCCGGCCGTGCGGAGCCGGGACGCAGCGATGAACCTGCGGGTGCTTCCGGTGGATGCGGACGAGGAGCGGGCCGCCTCGGTCCACGCCGCGCTCGCGGCGAGCGGGACGGTTCGCTCTCGCGACGGGCGACATCTGGCCCGACCGCCCGGAGAAGATGCTCGCCTGGGGCGAAGGGCTGGTCGAGACCTGCGCGGAGGAGGTGCTCGCCGCCACCGCGGCGGTGATCGAGGCCGGGCAGTGGTCCGAGGCGGCCGGCAACCGGCGCGAAGCGGCCAGGCTGCTGCAGGATCGTGTGTTCGCGGAACTGCCGCGCTCGACCATCGCCGCCGCCTTCGACGGCCGGGTGGCAGGCCGCACCGTCCGGCTCGCGGCACCCCTTCGTTTCGCCGCCGCCAGTCGCCCCTGTCGCGGGGAGGCCGCTGCTTGGCTCGCCGCGATGCAGCGTTGGGGACACTTCGCCGGGAACGACGGCGACGCGCTCGACGGCTGGCGTGTGGATCTCTGGGCGCGCGCGGCGGCACGGCTCGCCGGGCCGCCGCCGCCCGCGCCGCGAACGCCGTCCCAACTTCTCGCACCCTCGTCCCGTCGGGAGCCCGACCCATGAGACCCGCCGAGATCAGTTGCCGCAAGGCCATCGTCGCGATCGCGGCGCTGTTCGCCGCTATCCGGACGCTCGCCCCCGCCGGCCTGCGCGCCGAGAGTGGCACCGCGCCCGAGGTCAGGCGCGCCATGCTCGGCTTGATCGCGCTGACCGACGCGGCGCCCCTCATCGTCGCCGAGTAGAAGGGATTCTTCGCCAAGCACGGGATGAGCGAGGTCGAGGTCACCCGGCAGGCCTCCTGGGGCGCCACGCGCGACAATCTGGTGTTGGGCTCGGCGCGCGGCGGTATCGACGGCGCGCATCTCCTCACCCCGATGGCCTATCTGATCCACACCGGGCGGGTGGTACAGAACAACCACCCCGTGCCGATGGCCCTGCTCGCCCGGCTGAACACCAACGGCCAGGGGATCGGCGTCGCCGCCAAGCACGCCCCGCTCGCCGCCCGCCTCGATGCCGCGCCGCTGCGCCGGCCCTCGGGCCGGAGAGGAAGGTGGCGATGACCGTTCGCGGCGGCACGCACGATCTCTGGCTGCGCTACTGGCTCGCCGCGGCCGGCATCGACCCCGGCCGCGACGTCACCACGATCGTCGTGCCGCCGCCGCAGATGGTCGCCAACATGCGGGTCGGCACGATGGACGCTTCCTGCGTGGGCGAGCCGCGGAACGCCCGGCTCGTCTCCATGCGCCTCGGCTACACCGCCTGCGTCACCGGCGAACTGTGGCCCGACCATCCCGAGAAGTGCTTCGCGATGCGGGCCGACTGGGTCCAGGAGCACCCGCGTGCGGCCGAGGCTCTGACCGCCGCCGTGATGGAAGCCCAGCGTTGGTGCGACGACCCGGCGAACACCGCCGAGATGTGCGAGGTCATCGGCCGCCGCGCCCGACTCGACGTGGCGCCCGCCGACATCCTCGCTCGGATGCGGGGCGAGATCGACTACGGCGACGGACGTCGCGTGCTGCGCCGCGAGATCACCATGAAGTTCCGGCAGGACCACGCCAGCCATCCGTTCCGCAGCCACGACCCGTGGTTACTCACCGAAGACGTCCGTTGGGGCGCGCTTCCCGCCGAACTCGACACGGCGAAGTCGGTCGCCGAGGTGAACCGAGAGGAGATCTGGCGTGTCGCCACGGCCCGTGCCGGCGTGCCGAACGCCGAAGTTCCGAAGAGCACCTCGCGCGGCCGCGAAACCTTCTTCGACGGCGAGGTGTTCGACCCCGACGACCCGCGCGCCTGGCTCGGGTCCCAGGCCATCAAACGACTTGCCACGGAGTGACGAGCGTGAACGCCTCGACCTCGATCCCGGCCGAACCGGTCGACGCCGGTTGCACCACCGGCCTCGCCGCCGGCCTTTCGCGACTGGTGCCGGCGCTGCGCGAGCGGGCGAAGCGTACCCTCGAGGTCGTGCCGCCCCCACTGGTGCTTTTCGCTCTGCTCACGGAGATCCGAGAACGGGCGGCCTCCGGAGCGGCGGCCACGCTGCCGCCCCGTCGGTGGTCTGGGAGAACTCGCGCGAGCCGATCTTCCACCCCTTCTACGCCCGCGGCGGGCTCGACAAGGGCCTCGGCCTGCACCGGCTCGCGAACCCTCGAGCGGATCGCCCTGGGCTTCACGATGGCGGCCGCGAACGGCGTCGCGGTCGGCATGCCGATGGCTCCTCGCGGCTCGCGCTGCGCGCCCTCGACCCCCTGTTCCAGGTCCTGCGGACCGTTCCGACCCTCGCCCGACTGCCGTTGTCCCTCGTCGCGTTCCGCGAGGCGCAACCGTTTGCCGTCTTCGTCGTCTTCGTCTCGGCCGCCTGGCCGATCGTGATCGATACCGCCGTCGGCGTCCGCGACGTCCCCCGCGACTATCACGACGTCGCACGGGTCCTGCGACTGTCCGGTCCGGCCTGGTTCCTGCGCATCGTCGTGCCGGCGGCGGCCCCGCACATCTCACCGGCCCGCGGATCGCCGTCGGATTGTCCTAGCTCGCCCTCGTCGCCGCCGAGATGCTGATCGGCGGGGTCGGTATAGGCTTCTTCTTCTGGGACGCGTGGAACTCGTCCAACCGCTCCGACATCGTCGTGGCCCTCGTCTCCATCGGACTCGTGGGCTTCCTCCTCGATCGACCGACGGCCATCGTCGGGCGCGCCGTGACGCGCGGCACGGGCGAGCCGCGAGCGGGAAACGCGCCGGGGAACGCTCCTTCCTCGAGATCAGCCGGGTCTCGCTTCGTTTCTCGCCCGGTTCGCCCCACGTGCTCAGGGGGATCGACCCCGAGGTCCACGAGGGCGAGTTCGTGGCCGTCATCGGGCATTCGGGCTGCGGCAAGTCGCCCCTCCTGAACATCGTGGCGGGGCTCCTGCGTGCCACCGAAGGCGGCGTCTTCCTCGCCGGGCGCGAGGTCGACGAACCCGGGCCCGACCGTACCGTGGTGTTCCAGAACCACGGCCTCCTGCCTTGGCCGACCGTCTACGAGAATGTCCGCCTGGCGGTCGACCGCACGGTCGGGCAGACCCTGTCGGGCGCCGAGCGCGACGGCTGGACGCGGCGCAACCTCGCCCTCGTCCGCATGGAAGCGCACGCCGACAAACGTCCCGCGGAAATCTCGGGCGGGATGGAGCAACGCGTCGGGATCGCCCGCGCCCTTCCCATGCGCCCGCGGGTCCTCCTGCTCGACGAGCCGTTCGGCGCGCTCGACGCGCTGACTCGTGCGCACCCGCAGGACCAGCTGATGGACATCCACGCCCGCCTCGGGACCACCGTCGTCACGATCACCCACGACGTCGACGAGGCGGTGCTCCTGTCCGACCACATCGTCATGATGACGAACGGCCCGAACGCGACCATCGGCGAACTGCTCGAGGTGGACCTGCCGCGGCCGTGCGACCGGCTCCGGCTCGTCTCGCACCCGCGCTTCCTGGCGGCGCGGGAAGCGGTCCTCCGCGTCCTGCACGAGCGTCACGCCCCGCCCGCGGCGGCCCGAGCCGTGCGCGTGCTGGTCGTCGGTGCGGGACCGGCGGGGCGTCGCTGCGCCCGCCGGCTCGCCGGCGTCGATGTCGTGCGGTGCGGCGACGAGCCCACGGAGCCCTACGATCGGGTCGCGCTCGGGCAGATCCTGGCCGGCCGAGCGCAGCCGCGAGACCTGGTCACCTGTCCGGCCGAGCGCCTCCACGCGCTCGGGGTCGATTTCCGGTCCGGGACGCGGATCGTCGACATCGACCCGCTCGCGGGCCGGGCACGCACGGCGGGCGGCGAAGCGGTCGCGTGGGACCGGCTGGTGCTCGCCACCGGCTCCGAGGCGATCCGACTTCCCGTGCCGGGCGCCGATCTCGAGGGCGTGTTCGTCCATGGCCGCCTCGCCGACGTGCTCGCCTTGCGCCGACGCGTCGTGCCCGGCCTTCGGGCGGTCGTGATCGGCGGCGGGCTTTTGGGGCTCGAGGCGGCAGGGGCCCTCGTTGGCCACGGCGCCCGCGTCACGGTCGTGCACGCAGCCCCCTGGCCGATGGAGCGTCAGCTCGACGCCGGGCCCGGCGATCTCCTCGCGCGGACGCTGCGGACCCGCTTCGGCATCGACTTCGTGATGCCCGCGACGACCTTTGCGATCGAGGGCGAAAGCGCGGTTCGCCTCGTCCGCCTGGCGGACGGCATGCGGCTGCCCGCCGAGCTCGTGGTGATGGCCGTCGGCGTGCGCCCGAAACGACGCTCGCCTGTTCGGCCGGACTTCCGGTCGACCGCGCAATCCGGGTGGACGTGGCCATGCGAACGAGCGCAGCCGGCATCTTCGCGATCGGCGAGTGCGCCGAGCACGACGGGGTAGTCTGCGGGCTCGTGGCCCCCGCTCTGGCGATGGCCGAGGTGGCGGCGGAAGCGATCCTCGGCGGGCCGGCTCGCTACGCTCCGAAGCCCACCGCGGCGGCTCTCAAGGTCGCGGGGATCGGCGTCTGGTCGGCCGGCGCGATCGCTCCCCCGCAGGCCGAGACGATCCTCCTGCGCGACGACGGCTCCGGCACCTACCGTCGGCTCTGGCTGCGCCACGGGCGCGCCGTCGGTGCAGTCCTTGTGGGCGACACCGCTGATGCGCCCTTCTTCCTCGATCTCGTCGCGGCGGAGTGCGACGTCGCGCACCGCCGTCACACCGTCCTCTTCGGATCCGCCTTCCAAGAGGCCGCATGATGAACGACGAGCCGTTCGCAGCGGAGCAACGCAAGCATCTCAAGGGCTTCATGGCCGGGGTGGAGGTCCGGCACGGGCTGTTGCGCCCGGCCGCCGAGCGCGAGCCCGGCCAGCCGCCCGGCGCGCTGCGCGCGGCCCAGGACGCGACGCTGGCCCGTGGCGGCGAGCTCAAGCCGCGGGACGAGGCGAAGCGCGCGAAGCATCGGCTGGATCGCTGGGACGAGATCACCGAACGGGCGGCGCGGGCGGTGTTTCCCAAGCCCATCGACGACTTCCTCGGCCGTTGGCACGGGCTGCTCTTCGTCGGCCCGGCCCTGGAGGCGTTCATGTGCCGGCTGCGCATCCCGGGCGGGATCCTCTCGGCCCATCAGCTTGAGGGCGTGGCGCGGATCGCACGGGCGTGTGGCGCCGGCTACGCCGATATCACCACCCGCGCCAATCTTCAGATCCGGGAAATGCCCGCCGCGAAGGGGCCCGAGGTGGTGATGGAGCTTTCCGAGCTCGGGCTCGTGCCGCTCGGTACCGGGGCCGACAACGTGCGCAACATCACCGCGAGCCCGACGGCCGGGATCGATCCGGTGGAGCTGATCGACACGCGGCCGATCGTGCGGGCGCTCCACCATCACGTCGTGAGGACACGCGACCTGTTCGCCCTCCCACGCAAGTTCAACATCGGTTGTGGGGCGGCGGTCGGGTCGAGGTGCTCCAGGACACCAGCGACATCGCGCTTTCGGCCGTGGACACGGATCGGGGTCCCGCTTCCTGCTCGGCCTCGGCGGCATCACGGGACATCGCGACTTCGCCCGCGGCACGGGCCGGCTCGTGCGGCCCGAGGCGGTGGTATCCCTGTGCGATGCCATCCTCCGCGTCTTCGTCACCGAAGGCGACCGCACCGACCGGCGCAAGGCGCGGCTCAAATACGTTCTCGACCGGTTGGGCGTCGAAGCGTTCGTCGGCCTCGTCGAGCGGCGCCTCGGCGCACCGCTCGAGCGCGCGGCGGATGCGGCGATCCGGCCTGCGCCGCCACCGCTCAAGCACGGCCACGTGGGTGTCCACCCCCAGAAGCAGCAGGGCCCGTTCTATGCCGGCGTCGCGACTCCGGTCGGGCGGCTCACCGTGGAGCGCCTGCTCGGTCTGGCCGAGCTCTCGCCTCGCTTCGGTTCCGGAACCATCCGCCTCACCGTCTGCCAGAACCTGCTGATCAGCGACGTCGCGGAAGCCGCCCTGCCGCGGTTCCGCGAGGAGCTGGCCGGCCTCGGCCTGTCGCACGGAGCGAGCGCGATCCGCGGCGGCCTCGTCGTCTGCACCGGCAACTCGGGCTGCAAATTCACCGCCGCGAACACCAAACGGCACGCCGCCCAGCTCGCCGACTTCCTCGAATCCCGGCTCGCCCTCGACCAGCCGATCAACATCCATCTCACCGGCTGCCACCATTGCTGCGCCGAACACTATGTCGGCGACATCGGTCTCTTCGCGCCCAGGGTCGAGCGCGGGGACGAGACGGTCGAGGGCTACGACCTGCACGTCGGCGGCGGCGCCGGTCCGGAGCAGGGGCCCGGCCGGCCGATCCTGCGCGGAATTCCAGCCGAACAAGTCGGTTCCCACGTCCTCGCCCTGCTCCGGGCGTGGCTCGCAACTCGCTCGCCGAACGAAACCTTCCGCGATTTCTGCGCGCGGCACGGCACGGACGCCCTTGCGACTTTCGCCGGCGCGCGGACGGAGGAGCCGGCATGAACGCGTTCGTCTCCCCCCTTCTTTTTTGGCCCCAGGGCCGGTTCCGTGCCCTTCGTCCCGGAGAACGCGCCCTTCACGCTCGCCCAGCGCGCCTGGCTGAACGGCTTCTTCGCCGGGCTCTACGCCGGCGCGCCGGCCACCGCCGCCGTTCCGACCGAGGCCCCAGCCGGTCGAGGCCGAGGATTTCCCCTGGCACGACCCGTCCCTCGAGCTCGCCGAACGGCTGCGCCTCGCCGAAGGACGCCCGCTCGCACGCCGGCTGATGGCAGCGATGGCGCAGCTCGACTGTGGGCAATGCGGCTACATCTGCCGCACCTATGCCGAGGCGCTCGCGAACGGGACGGAGCGTTCGACCGCGCTCTGCGTCCCCGGTGGCAAGGCGGCTCAGAAGGCCGTCAAGGCGCTGCTCGCCGCTGCCGGCACGCCGCTCGCGACGCCCGTTTCCGCCTCGGTGGCGGCGACCCGACAGCCGAACGCTGTGCTGCGGGTCGTCGCCGTGCGCAGGTTCACCGGCGAAGGCTCCATCAAGGACGTCTGCCACGTCGTGCTCGACCTCTCCGGGAGTGGCCTGCGCTACGAGCCGGGCGACAGCCTCTCGCTCCACTGCCCGAACGATCCCGCACGGGTCGGAGCCGTCCTTGCCGCCCTGGTTGCCGACGCGCTGACGCCCGTCCGGGTCGACGGGGCGGAGACGTCGCTGCGCGAGGCTCTCGAAAGCATGCTCGACATCGCGCGCCCGCTGGATCGTACGCTCGAGCTTCTCACGGATACGGCGGCGCGCTCGGAGGAAGCGGCGGCGCTTCGAGCCCTGGCCGATGGCGAAGAGGGCGCGGAGCCGGCAGCCGCCGACCTCATCGACCTGCTCTCGAGACCTTCCCGTCTGCCCGCCCACCGATGCAGGCCCCGATCGACAGCCTGCCGAGGCTCAAGCCTCGGCTCTACTCGATCGCCTCCTCGCAGCTCGCCGTGGGCGAACAGGTCGAGCTCTGTGTCGGCGTCGTGCGGGACGACCGACGCGGGCAGATCCGCTACGGCGTCGCCTCCGGCCATCTCGCCTTCCGCGCGCTCGCTGCGAACCCGCTGCGGGCGGAGGTCGAGCCGAGCTACTTCCGGCTGCCGGCCGATCCCGCGACTCCTGTGGTCATGATCGGCCCGGGTACCGGCATCGCCCCCTTCCGCGCCTTCCTCCAGCACCGTGCGGCGCTCGGCCTCGCTGGACGGACCTGGCTCTTCTTCGGCAACCCGAATCGCGCGACCGACTTCCTCTTCGGCGAGGAGATCGAGGCGTGGCGAGCGGCCGGTGTCCTCTCCCGCCTCTCGCTCGCCTGGTCGCGAGACGGCTCGAGCAAGACCTACGTCCAGCACCGGATGCGCGAGGAGTCGGCCGAGCTGTGGCGATGGCTCGAGTAAGGCGCGCATCTCTACGTCTGCGGCGATGCGAGCCGCATGGCCGAAGACGTGGATGCTGCCTTGCGCGAGACCGCCCGGGCCGAAGGCGGCACGAGCGAGGATCGGGCACGCGACTGGCTCGCAACGCTCGCCCGCCAGGGTCGCTACCTGCGGGACGTTTACTGATCATGGAGTGCACGACCGGAACCCCGGCGGTGCGCACCACCTGCCCCTGTTGCGGCCTAGGCTGCGGCGTGATCGCCGAACCGGACGGCCGGGGCGGCGCAGCCATAGCGGGCGACCCGGCGCATACCGCCAACCACGGTCGGCTGAGCAGCAAGGGCGCGGCACTCGGCGAGACGCTCGACCTCGTCGATCGGCTGCTTCATCCCGAGGTGAACGGCAAGCGCGCCTCTTGGGACTTCGCGCTCGACGCAGTCGCCGCGGGCTTCCGCCGAGCCTTCGAGTGCTTCGGCCAGGAGAGCGTCGCGCTCTACGTCTCCGGGCAGCAGCCGACCGAAGGTTACTACGCCGCGAACAAAATCGCCAAAGGGGTCCTCGGCACCGGCAACATCGACAGCAACTCGCGGCTCTGCATGGCGAGCGCGGTCGCCGCCCACATCCGTGCCTTCGGCGAGGACGTGGTACCCTGCACCTACGAGGATCTCGAGTGCTGCGACCTCCTGGTTCTCGTCGGCAGCAACCTCGCCTGGTGCAATCCCGTCCTGTTCCGGCGCGTCGCGGCGGCCAAGGCGGCACGGCCGGAGCTGCGCATCGTGGTCGTCGATCCGCGCCGCACCGCGACCTGCGAGGAGGCCGACCTGCATCTGCCGCTCGCACCCGGCAGCGACGTCGCCCTGTTCGCCGCCTTGCTTGCCAAGCTCGAGCGCCGCGGCCTCGGCGAGGAGACGTTCCTCGCGACCTGCACGGAGGGGGCGGAAAGGGCCCTCGCGCTCGCCCGGGCGCTGGCTCCCGCGGCCGCACGCCGCACCGGCCTCGACTCCGACCGTTTTCGCGCCTTCTTCGACCTCTGGTGCGGTACGGAACGAGTCGTCACCCTCTGGGGCCAGGGCTTCGATCAGTCGGTCGCCGACACCGACAAGGCGACGGCGATAGTCAACTAACACCTCTTCAGTGGACGCATCGGCCGGCCCGGCGCGGGACCGTTCAGCGTCACGGGCCAACCGAACGCGATGGGTGGGGCGCGAAGTGGGCGCGCTGGCCACGGCGCTTGCCGGTCATCTGCGCTTCGACGTGCCGCGGGAAGTCGAGGCACTGCGGGCGTTCCGGGGGCTGCCGAGGCTCGCGACCCGCCCCGGCCTGAAGGCGGTCGAGATGTTCGAAGCCCTCGCCCGAGGTCGGCTCGATGCGCTCTTGGTGATGGCGACGAACCCGGCCGTCTCCCTACCCGTCGGGGAGTGAGTCCGCACCGCCCTCGCCCGGGCACCGTTTATGGTGGTGAGGGAAGCGAGCCGTCGATCCGACGCCGCCGGCTTCGCGCACGTCTGCCTACCAGCGCTCGCCCGTGGCGAGAAGGACGGCACCACCACCAACAGCGAGCGGGTCATCAGCCGCCAGCGGGCCTTTCTGCCTGGACCGGGCGAGGCGCGCCCCGACTGGTGGATCGTCGCCCAGGTCGCCCGCCGGCTCGGGTTCGGCTGGGCTTTCGACTGGCACGGGCCGGTCGCGATCTTCCGGGAGCACGCGAGGGTGACGGGGCTCGCGCGACCCGGCGACCGGTTGTTCGACCTGAGCGGGCTCGCGGACCTCGACGACGCCGAGTACGAGGCCCTCGCGCCGACGCGATGGCCCGTGTCGACCCGCGGGATGTCGCTCGAGCGCCCGTTGCCGAGACGCGACGAGCAGCGCTGGCGGCTCCGCCTCGTCCCGACGCCGTTCCGTCAGCCGGCGGCCGAGCCCGATCGAGGCTTTTCACTGCGGCTCCTCACCGGCAGGGTCCGCGACCAGTAGCACACGATGACACGTAACGGCGCCGTACCAAGATTGATGGCGCATCGGCCCGAGCCGCTCCTGACCCTCAATCCCGAGGACGCCGCCAGGCTTCGAGCCGGCGACCTCGTCCGGGCCGAGACACCGGAAGGCGAGGCGGTGTTCCGCCTCGCCTGCGACTCCGGTCAGTCGCGCGGTGTCGCCTTCGCGCCGATGCACTGGAGCGCGGCGTTCGCTCCGGCGGCGCAGGTCAACAGCGTGGTCCCCGCCGCGGTGGATCCGCTGAGCGGCCAGCCGGAGCTCAAGCAGGCGCCGCTCCGCATCCGCCCCTTCCCTGCCGGCTGGCACGGCTTCCTCTTGGCGAAACGGCGCCTGTCGGCGGACCTCGCGGCCTGGTGTAGGCTCGTGCCCCTCGAGGGCAGCGTCTGGCAAACGAGCTTGCCGGCCTCGAGACCCCGCACGAGGCGTTCCCAAGGCTGCGCGCGCTGTTCGCCGCCGATGCGTGGGCCGTCTACGAGGATCTCGCGGCCGGCGGGTACCGTGCCGCCACCTTCGGAGGCGAGGGGCTCCTTGCCGCGCTCGCCGTAGCACCCCGGGTCGACCTCTTGCCGCCGCGCGGCTGGCTCGCGACCCTGCTCACTTCGGGTGCGATCGCGGCCGAGGATCGCGCCGCGCTTTTGGCCGGTCGGCGCCCCGACCGTCCGCCCCCTCGCCCGTGATCTGCGTCTGCCACGGCGTGCGGGCCGACACGATCCGGGCCTGCGGCGGCCAGGACGTGGAGGGCGTGGGCCGGCTGACCGGAGCCGGCACCGGCTGCGGCTCCTGTCGGCCCGAGGTCGCCGCCCTGCTGGTGCCGGTGGCTGCTTGATGCGCTACGTCCCGGCCTTTCTCGATCTGCGGGGCCGTACCGTCCTCCTCGTCGGCGAGGGCGAGGCGGCGGACGGCAAGGCAGCCCTGCTCGCCGCAGCGGGTGCCATCGTCCGCCGGACCGTCCGTTTCCACACCGCTCTCCTCGACGGGGTGGCGATCGCGCTCGGCGCCGGGGCGCCGGAAGAGGACCTGCGCGCCTTGTCCGCCGCGGCGCGGGCGCGCGGCGTGCCGGTGAACGTCGTCGACCGGCCGGAGCACTGCACCTTCGTCGTTCCCGCGATCGTCGATCGCGACCCGGTCACGGTGGCGATCTCCACGGCCGGCACGGCGCCCGTGCTCACCCGCAGGATCCGCGGCGAGATCGGGGCGCTCCTGTCGCCCTGGCTCGGCCGGCTCGCCGAACTCGCGGGTCGCCTCGCCGCGCGGGTGCGCCGTTCCCTCCCCGCTCCGGGTGCTCGCCGCCGATTCTTCGAGACCGTTCTCGGCGGCGCCCCGGCCGAACTCCTGCCCGCCGGGCGGCCGCGGGAGGCCGAGGCGGCCGTCGCGCGGGGGCGCGCCATCGCCGATCGCACGCAAGCGGGAACGGTGTTCCTGGTCGGCGCGGGTCCGGGCGCGGACCTCCTGATCTTGCGCGCCCCGAGGCTCCTCGGCGAGGCGGAGGCGATCCTGCACGACCGGCTGGTTTTTGAGGAGATGCTTCCGATGGCGCCCCGCGATGCGGTGCGGATCCACGTCGGCGAGACGCCGGGCGCCCCCTGCATGTCGCAAGACGAGATCGATGCGCTCGTCGTCCGCCTCGCGCGCGAGGGCAGGCGCGTGGTGCGACTGGAAGGCGGCGATCCGTTCGTGTTCGGCTGCGGCGGCGAGGAGCCGGCGGCCTGCCGCGAGGCGGGCATCCCCTGCAAAGTCGTGCCCGGCGTGACGGCGGCCCTCGCCTGTGCAGCCGATGCGGGCATTCCGCTGACCCACCGCGCCGCGGCCCGCACGCTCACCCTCGCTACCGGGCACACCCGCGACGGGTGCGTCGACCTCGACTTCGACGCCCTCTCCCGGCCCGGGCAGACGATCGCGATCTACACGGGACGGGCGACCCTCTGCGAGATCGTGCGCGGCCTGCTCGCGGCCGGGCTCGACCCGGCGACCCCGGCTGTGCTCGTGGAGAACGGCGGCACAAGGCGGGCACGCCGGCTCACGGGGACGCTGGACGCCCTCCCCCGCCGCGCCGTCCCTCGGTGGGGAGACGGGCCCGTCATGTTCTTGATCGGCGAGGTGGTCGCCCCGAACGGGCCGATCGCCGCGGCCGAGGCGACGGTGGCGGCCCGATTGGGGCTTCATCTGCGCGCCGAAGCCAGGGCGAGCCCCACGCCTTGGAGGCGTCGCCCCGCCCGGCTCCCTTCGCGTCCCTCAAAGCAGCCAGAACGTGGCGAGCGAGAGAAACATCAAGAAGCCGATCGCGTCGATCGTGGGCGTGACGAACACCGAGGACGCGATCGCCGGATCGAAGCCGAATCGGTCCAACAACAAGGGCACGGTCACCCCGATCAGCGCCGCAATCGTTACCGTGCACAGTATCGAGGCCGCGAAGACCAACGCCAAGTCCAGCATCCCGAACCAGACCAGCGTCAAGGTGAAGGCCACCACCATGATCGCGGCTCCGTTCAAGAGTCCGACCAGGAGCTCCTTGCCAAGCATTTTCCAGGCATTGGATCGGGTGAGCTCCTTGACCGCGAGCCCGCGCACCACGACCGCGAGCGTCTGCACCCCGGCGTTGCCGCCGAGGGCGGCACTGATCGGCATCAGCACGGCGAGCGCCACGAGCTGCTCGATCGAGGCGCCGAAGGCGTCGATCACGGTCGCCCCGAGCGTGGCCGAGATCATGCTGACCAGGAGCCACGGCACCCGCCGCCGGGCGGTCTCGAGCGGGCTCGCGAAGACGTCGGTCTCGGAAACACCGCCGAGCTTCAGAAGATCGTCCTCGGCCTCCTCGTCGATCACGTCGACCACGTCGTCGACCGTGATCATGCCGAGCAACCGCCCCTCGGGGCTCACCACCGGGGCCGAGACGAGCCCGTATTGCTTGAAGAGAAAGGCCACCTGTTCCTGGTCCATCTCGGCCGGGACGAGATGGAGCTGCTTCATCGTCAAGGATCGCAGCGGCACCTCGCGCCGGCTGCGGACCAGGCGCGAGAGCGGCACCGCGCCCACCGGCCGGAAGCGCACATCGACGATGAAGAGCTCGTAGAAGTCGTCCGGTAGGTCCTCGTGCCCGCGCAGGAAGTCGATCGCCTGGCCGACCGTCCAATAGTCGGGCAGGGCCACGAACTCCCGCTGCATGAGCCGGCCGGCGGAGTATTCCGGAAAGGCGAGCCCCTGCTCGACGAAGGCCCGTTCCGAAAGCGGCAGGGCCTGGAGAATAGCGCGCTGGAGCGCGGGCTCGAGGTCGGAGAGCAGGTCGACCGCGTCGTCGGTCTCGAGCCGGGCGACGATCCGGGCGGCCGCCGCGGGCCCGAGATCTTCGACCAGCCGGGCGCGGACCTCGGAGTCGAGATAGCCGAGCGTGTCGGCCGGCAACTGCTCGCCGAGCGCGGTCACGAGCCGTGACCGGTCGGCGGCGCCGAGCTGCTCCAGGAGGTCGGCGAGATCGGCCGGATGCAAGGGCGTGGCGAGGCCGGCGGCGAGATCGAGCGCGCCCGCGGCGAGCGCCTCCTCCACTTCGGCGAGAAGCGCCGGGGAAAGGCCCGGGGCGTGACCCGCCGCCCGCTCCTCGGCCCGCCGCTCGGCCGCCGGCGTGCCGCTCACACCACCTCGGCCGTACCCCGGGCGAGCGCGTCGACGCAGGCCACGGCGCTCATGTTGACGATCCCGCGGGCGGTGACCGAGGCGTTGAGCACGTGCGCGGGCGCCCGCGGGCCGATCAGGATCGGGCCGATCGTGACCGCCTCGCTCACGACCTTCACGAGATTGTAGGCGGCCGAGGCGGCATCGAGCGACGGCATGATCAAGAGATTGGCCTCGCCCGAGAGGGTCGAGACGGGCAACAGCCGGCGGCGGATCGTCTCGGAGAGCGCGGTGTCGGCCTGCATCTCGCCGTCGACTTCGAGATCGGGTGCCACGGCCCGAAGGATCGCCAAAGCGGCCCGCATCTTGCGCGCCGAGGCGGTGTCGCGCGAGCCGAAATTGCTGTGCGAGACGAGTGCCACTTTGGGCTCGAGGCCGAAGCCCCGGACGATTTCGGCGGCCCGGATCGTGGTCTGGGCGATCTGCTCGGCCGAGGGGTCCTCGGCGACCGAGGTGTCGGCCACGAAGAGGCCACCGCGGTCGAGCACGATGCCGTGCACGGCCGAGGCCTCCTTCATCTCCGGCCGCAGCCCGAGCACGTCCAGGATGTGCCGCAGATGCGAGAGGAAGCGCCCGACCGGGCCCGCGAGCATCGCATCGGCTTCGCCGCGCGCCACCATGATCGCGGCGATCACCGTGCGTCGGGTACGAACGATCTCGCGCGCGAGCTGCGGGGTGACCCCCTGGCGCCCCATGCGCTCGAGATAGAAGGCCACGTAATCGTTGTAGCGCGGGTCGCTGTCGGGGTTGCAGAGCTCGAAATCGCGGCCCGCCTCGAGCGGCAGGCCGAGCCGTTGGATCCGGCTCGCCACCACCTCCGGCCGGCCGATCAGGATCGGTCGGGCCAGCCGCTCCTCGACCACGACCTGCACGGCGCGCAGGACCCGTTCCTCCTCGCCGTCGGTATAGACGAGCCGCTGCGGCGCGGCGCGCGCCCGTTCGAAGAGCGGCCGCATCAAAAAGCCCGACTTCCACACCCGCTGGGCGAGCCGGGCGCGGTAGGCGGCGGGATCATCGATCGGCCGGGTGGCGACCCCGCTCTCGACCGCGGCCCGCGCGACGGCGGCCGGCAACTCGACGATCAGCCGCGGATCGAAGGGCTTGGGGATCAGATAATCGGGACCGAAGCGGAGCGCCTCCTGGCCGTAGACCGCGGTGACGGTCTCGGGGGCCGGCTCCCGGGCGAGCCGGGCGAGCGCTTCCACACAGGCCACCTCCATCGCCTCGTTGATCGTCGTGGCCCCGACGTCGAGCGCACCCCGAAAGATGAACGGAAAGCAGAGGACGTTGTTGACCTGGTTCGGATAGTCGCTCCTGCCGGTGGCGACGATCACGTCCGGCCGGACCGCCCGGGCGACATCGGGCAGGATCTCGGGAACCGGGTTGGCGAGCGCGAAGACGATCGGCCGAGCCGCCATCCTCGAGAGGAGTTCGGGTTTCAGCACGTTCGGTGCGGAAAGGCCCAGAAAGACGTCCGCTCCCTCGATCGCATCGGCGAGCGTGCGCGCCCGCGTGGGTCGCGCCCAGCGCGCCTTCCAGGGGTCCATGAGGCGCTCGCGGCCCTCGTAGACCACCCCCTCGATGTCGGTCGCGATCACGTTCGCCGGATCGAGGCCGAGCCGCTGCAGCAGCTCGAGGCAGGCGAGCGCAGCGGCGCCGGCGCCGCTGGTGACCAGCCGGACCTCGGCGAGCCGCTTGCCGACCAGGTCGAGGGCGTTGGTGAGCGCCGCCGCCACGATGATCGCGGTGCCGTGCTGGTCGTCGTGGAAGACCGGGATCCGCATCCGCTCCTTGAGCCGGCGCTCGATCTCGAAACACTCCGGGGCCTTGATGTCCTCGAGGTTGATCGCCCCGAAAGTCGGCTCGAGGGCGGCCACGATCTCGACGAACCGGTCGACGTCGCGGGCGTCGACCTCGATGTCGAAGGCGTCGATCCCCGCGAACTTCTTGAAGAGGACGGCCTTGCCTTCCATCACCGGCTTGGCGGCCAAGGGCCCGATGGCGCCGAGGCCCAGAACGGCCGTGCCGTTGGTCACGACCGCCACGAGATTGCTTCGGCTCGTGAGCTCGGCCGCGGCCATCGCATCGGCCACGATGGCCTCGCAAGCCGCGGCCACGCCCGGAGAGTAGGCCAGAGAGAGATCGCGCTGGGTTGCCAAGGGCTTGCTCGCGGCCACCGCGAGCTTTCCCGGCACCGGATGGCGATGATATTCGAGCGCGTCCAGGCACAGCCGATCCTCGCTCATGCACCTCGTCCGGTCGGCTGCCGACCCTCCGTCGGAGGGGTGTTCGATGGTGCGGTCGAGAAGACTCGAACTTCCACGGCCCGAAGGCCACCAGCCCCTCAAGCTGGCGCGTCTACCAATTCCGCCACGACCGCATTATGAGTGCGCCGCGAGGACGCGACGTGGCGGGCGATTTAGCAAAAGGAGCGGGGCCGGGCAAGACGGGCATACGTGCGCCGGAATGGCGCGTGCAGCCGGGTCTTTTGCCCTACCCCGAGGCGGTGGCGGCGATGGAGGCGCGGGTCGCGGCGATCCGGGCTGGCGCGGCCAGGGAGCTCGTCTGGCTCGTCGAGCATCCCCCCCTCTACACCGCCGGCACGAGCGCCCATCCGGCCGAGCTCCTCGATCCCGACCGCTTCCCGGTCTTCCGGACCGGCCGCGGCGGCCGCTTCACCTATCACGGGCCCGGCCAGCGGGTCGTCTATGTCCTGCTCGACCTCGAGCGGCGCGGCCGCGATCTCAAAGGTCACGTCCGGCGACTCGAGGAGTGGGTGATCCAAACCCTCGCCCGCCTCGGAGTGCGGGGAGAACAACGCTCCGATCGCATCGGCGTCTGGGTTCCGCTCCCGGGCGGAGGCGAGGCCAAGATCGCGGCGATCGGCGTCCGCGTGCGGCACTGGGTCACCTATCACGGCCTCGCCCTCAACGTTGCACCCGACCTCGACCATTTCGCGGGGATCGTGCCCTGCGGCCTCGCCGCCTGGCCCGTCACCTCGCTCGCCGCGCTCGGTCGGACCGTGCCCATGGCCGAGGTCGACCGGCACCTCGAGGCGACCTTCCCCGAGGTTTTCGGGACCGAGCCGGGCCCACCCGCGCTCGGAGCGGAGGCCCTGCCCGTCGCCGACCCGTTGCAGCCGGCCCCGGACGCCCCATTTCAGTGACGATGCGACGGAACCGACCCGCCGCCCCGGCCGCGGCCGGAGGCAAGCTCCGGCCCGCCCTCGCCATCGCCGCGGGCCCTCCCCTCTTTCTCGTCCTCTTCGCACTCCTCGGGCCCGGACCGGCCCACGCCGCTTGCACCGACCTCGCTGCTCCCGGCGTCGAATGGCGCCGGTGCCGGATGGACGGTGCCGCCCTCGAGGGCGTCGATCTGACCGGCGCCCGGCTGGCCGATGCCTCCTTTCAGCGCGCCTCACTCAGGGGGGCGCGGCTGGTCGAGGTCGACGGCCGGAGGATCAGGTTGATCTCGACCGATCTCAGAGGAGCGGTGCTCGACGGTGCCGATCTCACGAACGGCGATTTGACCAGCGCCGACCTCAGGGATGCCTCGCTCAAGGGGACCAATCTACGCCGCGCTCGGCTGTTCCGCGCCGATCTCAGAGGCGCCGATCTCACCGGCGCCAATCTCGACGGGGCGGATCTGTTGCGCGCCGAGCTCGGCGGTGCGCGCTGGATCGACGGGGTGAGCGTCTGCGCCGAAGATTCGGTCGGCCGCTGCCATCCCCGTCCGGCCCCGCCCGCCGATGGCGCTCCTGCGGCGGGCTTCGGCGCCGCCGGACCGGCGGCGGTGCGCTCCGCACCTGCCCTCGGCCAGTAGGCTCGACTTCGGCGCCCTTCCGCGTCCGCGCCGTTCGTCGCCGACGCCCACGGGCGGCGCCTCAGGCGCCGTCGGCCAGGACGAAAACGTCCGCTTCGAGCCGACCGTCGCGCAACATCGGCAACAGATCGGCTGCCGGAAGCGCGCGGCTCACGAGGAAGCCCTGCATCTCGTGGCAGCCCATTCGCCGCAGTTGGCGCAGCTGTTGGCTGGTCTCGACCCCCTCGGCCACGACGTTGAGGCCCAAAGAGACGCCCATCGCCACGATGGCCTGAACGATCGTGGAACTCGACGGGTCGCGGTCGACGTCCTGGACGAAGGAGCGGTCGATCTTGAGCGAGCGGATCGGGAAGGAGCGCAGATACGCGAGCGAGCTGTAGCCAGTACCGAAGTCGTCGATCGCGAGTGCGACACCGAGGGCGGTGAGTTCGCGCATCCGCCGCATGGACTCGCTCGCTTCGCGCATGACCACGCTCTCGGTGAGCTCGAGCTCGAGGCAGCCCGGGGGCAGGCCCGTGCGCACGAGAATGTCGCCGATCCGGGCGGCGAGCTCGGGATGTTGGAACTGCCGAGCGGAGAGGTTGACCCCGAGCCGCAGATCGGGCCGCCCGAGCTCCAGCTGCCAGGCACGGACCTGGGTGCAGGCCGTCTCAATGGCCCAGAAGCCGATCGGTAGGATGAGGCCCGTGTCCTCGGCGAGCGGGATGAACTCGCCGGGCGGAACCAGGCCGAGCTCGGGGTGGAACCAGCGTACCAGCGCCTCCACGCCCACGACCGCGCCGGTCCGCAAGGAGAGCTGCGGCTGGTAGTAGACCACGAGCTCGGCGTTCTCGAGCGCCCGGCGCAAGCGATTCTCGAGCATGAGGCGCTCGAAGGCCTGGGCGTTCATGTCGTTGGTGTAGAACTGGACGTGCCCGCGGCCGAGCTCCTTGGCCCGGCCGAGCGCGGTATCGGCGTTCTTGACGAGGACGCCGGGCTCGTCGCCGTCGTTCGGGTAGACCGCCACGCCCACGCTCGCCGAGACGGTGAGCTCGTGACCGTTCACCGTGAAAGGGGGCTGCAGGGCCGCGAGCAGCTTGTGGGCGACCTTCACGATCGCATCGGCCTGCTCGATCCCGGTGAGCAGCACGAGGAACTCGTCGCTACCGAGCCGGGCGACCGTGTCGCTGCGCCGAAGCGTGGCGACGAGCCGCTCGCCGACCGCTTTGAGGAGCTGGTCGCCCCGCTCGAGCCCCAGCGAGTCGTTGACGAGTTTGAAGCGGTCGAGATCGAGCAGCAGGACCGCGAGCAGCTGGCGGGCCCGGCGGGCCCGGGCGATCGCCTGACCGAGCCGGTCGTTGAAGAGGATCCGGTTCGGCAGACCCGTGAGCGGGTCCAGATAGGCGAGCGTGCGCAGCGTCTCCTCGGTGTGCCGGGCGAGCGTGGCATCGCGCAGCGTCAAGAGTACGAGCGGCGGCCCCGCTGCCGCGGCGTGCCGGGCGGCGACCTCGAGCGGCAAGGGTTCGGCGTCCCCGCGCAGACCCAAGAGCTCGCGCACGCCCGCGGTGCGGGGCAACTGCTCGAGCAAAAGCGCTCTGAGCTCGGCCGTACTCGCGAGCCCACCCAAGAGGTTCTCGACCGTTCGTCCGATGAGATCTTCGGTGCGCAGCCCGAAGAGCCGGGCCGCCGCCGCGTTGGCGAGCCGCACGACACCGTCCCGGTCGATACCGATCACCGCCGCGGCCACGGCTTCGAGCAGCGCCACACCGTCCGGCCCGGTCGCGCCCGACGCCTCGGACGGCGGAGCCGGGGCTTCGGCGAACTCCCGAGCCGGCGCTTCTGCGAGACCGAAGGCCAGCCCTTCCGCAGGTTCGGTCAACGCCGCCTCCGGCGACCGCCGCCGACGCCCGGCCGCGGCCGGCTCGGCTGCCGGCGCTGGCGCCAGGAGGGCCAGGACCAGGTCGTCACCGAGCCGGCGCATCGTGACCGAGAGCCGGCGGCCGAGGTCCGCCTCGCCGAGAACGAGCTCGTCCACCGCCGGCTCGTCGCCGGAAAGGGCGGCCTCGACCAGCTCCAGCCAGAGGTCCTCTCCCTTCGGCCCCAGCCCCGAAGCGAGAATCGCCGCCGCGTCCAGCGGGCCGTCGGGCCCGGCACCGGGCAGGGCCCCGGAGTTCCAACGGACCCGCCCCCCGCCGTCGAGCAGCAGGACGAGCCGGCCGAGCTCGCTCGCGAGCATCGCCCCGAGCCGTTCTAGGATCGGCCGCGCCGGTCCCTCGAGTGCGTCTCCTTCGGCCTCGCAGAGCGCCCCGGCAACCATGCGGACGATGCCCTCGCGATCGCACAAGGGCCGGGTCCTGTCGCACACCGTGCGCACCGTGCCGTCGGGCGTCCGAAGTCGATAGCGGACCACCGTCTCGCGGCCGGCCAGCAGGCGCTGGTCGCGGGCGCGAATCCGCTCGCGATCCTCGGCGAGCGCCAGCGCCCCGGGCCCCTCCGCCACCGCCTCCCGTGCGCCGACCAATGCGTGAAAGCGGGTGTCGGCCCAAACGAGCCGCAGCCGCAGCGCATCGTCGAGAGCCAACAGATAGAGCCCTTCGCGCACGAGACCCGACCAGGGCCCGGCATGGCGCGGCAGCTCGGCCGCGTCCCCCGGCGCCTCGCCCGGCTCCGGTCGAAGCCACAGGACCGCGAGCCCGGGAGCACCCGGCGGGTGGGCGAGCCGGACCCGGAGCGTCCGGTCGACACCGTCGGCCCCGGCGACCGCGAGCGGCTCCTCGAACGGCCGACCTTCCGCGATCGCAGCGAGCAGGGCGGCGAACCGCTCGCGGCGCTCGCTTCGGCCGCGCAGACGGCGCAGCGAGCGGCCCGAGAGACTCGCCCGGTCGTGGCCGGTGAGCTGGAGCAAGCGCCGGTTGACCTCGAGGATCTCGACCGGCTGGTAAGGCCCGGTCGTCGCCCGGACGAGGACGAAGCCGGCATCGGCCGTGTCGAGGAGCGCCGCCGGGTCGGCGCCTGGTACGGCTGTCACGAGCGCTCGACGGGGACGGTCGGCCGAGGGCCGGTGCGAGGGTCGGCCGGGATCGGCCGGGGCCGGTCGCGATCGGGGTCGGGACGGCGTGCAACGGCGCGGCTCATCGTCTCTGGGTCGGCGGCGGTACCCGGCCGGGGCGGAGCCGCGGCCGATTTTCGGTCATTCAACCAGAAAGAAACCGCTGCCGAAAGCCCGCTTGCGCGAGGCGACCGACCGATCCCGACGGCCGGGGCGCCCCTGCCGAGTCCGGCTCCGGCCCGCCGGCCGAGGCGAGCGCCGCCGGTATCCGACCGATCAGATCCTCGGCGATCAGGCCGGGCCCGGCAAACGTACCCGCCCGCGCATGCAGCCAGGCGCCAGCGGCCGCGGCCTCGAAGGCCGGCATTCCCTGGGCCAGAAGTCCCAGGATCAGACCCGCGAGAACGTCGCCCGTGCCGGCGGTGGCGAGCGCGGCGGGCGCCGCGCCCAGGATCGCCGCCCGCCCGTCGGGTGCCGCCACCACCGTGTCGGCCCCCTTGAGGAGGACGACCGCACGACAGGCCGCGGCCGCCGCTCGCGCCCGGAGGAGCCGGTCGCCGCGCCGGGCGAACAGCCGGCCGTACTCGCCATCGTGCGGGGTCAGCACGCAAGCGCCGTGCAAGGCCTCGAACAGGGTCGCCGGATCGTCCGCGAAGCTCGTGAGCGCATCCGCGTCCAGGACGAGCGGCCGGCCGGAGCGGGCGAGTGCGAGGGTGGCCGCCCGGGTCGTCTCGCCCACCCCTGCTCCCGGGCCGATCAGCCAGGCATTGAGGCGGGAATCCGCGAGCAGGGCCTCGAGCGCCGCCGTATCCGCACAGGGCTTCGTCATCACGGTCGTGAGCGCGGCGGCGTAGACCGGTAGCGCGTCGGGCCGGGCCGCCACGCTCACGAGCCCCGCCCCCGCCCGCAGCGCGGCAAGGGCCGCGAGCCGGGTGGCCCCGGTGGCATGCGCCGGCCCGCCGACCACGACCGCATGGCCGAAGCGGTATTTGTGCGCGGTGCTGTGGCGGCGCGGCAGGAGCCCGGCCCAGAGCGGCGGCTCGTTGCGCCGGATCCCCTCGTCGAGCGAGGCCACCACCGAATCGGGAATGCCGATGTCGGCGACCACGAGCTCGCCCACGAGATCGCGTCCGGGGAGGAGCAGATGGCCGGGCTTCGGCCGGCAGAACGTCACGGTGAGATCGGCCGGCGCGGCGGTGCCGAGCACCGCCCCGGTCCCCCCGTCCACGCCGGACGGCACGTCGACCGCCACGACGGGCCCCTCGTGACCGGCCAGCCGCTCGACCCAGGCTCGCGCCTCACCCTCGAGCGGCCGATCGAGCCCGGCGCCGAACAGCGCGTCGACCACGAGCCAGCCGTTGTCGAGCCCAGCCGGCAGCTCGCCCGACCAAGACCCGCCGAACCGGGCGAAGGCGGCGGCCGCGTCGCCCTTCAGCCGCGCGGGATCGACCAGGCTCGCGACCACCACGGGCCAGCCCAGCACCGCGAGCCTGCGCGCCACGACCCAGCCGTCGCCGCCATTGTTGCCCGGACCGCACAGGACGAGGGTGGGGCGCGGGGCCGAGCGGGACGTGATCGCCCGGGTGATCGCCCGCCCGGCCCGTTCCATGAGCAGCGTCCCGGCTGTGCCGGCGGCGATCGTGGCGGCATCCGCCTCGGCCATCCGCCGCGGCCCGAGAAGGATGCCGTCGGGCGGGAACGGGATCTCTGCCGCCACCGGCCGAACCCTCTCAGACGGCGCGGTGGCGGGCGCTCGCCGCGCGCTCGATCGCCGCCGCGACGAGCGGGTCGAGCTCGAGCCGCTCGCGCAGCATGCCCAACAGGCGCAGCTCGCTCTGACTGGCGCCGCGGTCCGCGGCGATCACGTCGCAGGCGAGTGCATAGGCGGTTTCGCGCAACGGCTGCGGCAGGGCCCGGGCGATCCGCTCGAGCGCCACGTCGAGCCCGTCCTCGCGCTGCAGCAGCTCGGCACAATCCCTGCCGATCGAAGCGATCCGGGAGCGGTCGAAATGGTCGAACGCCGGCAGCGAGCCCACGATCCGGGTCATGGCGGCGATCTCGGCATCCGACATGGTCCCCTCGGCAGCCGAGACCAGGACCATGGTCGCGATCAGCGCGGCGTGGCGGTCGAGTTGGTCGGGCATCGCGGCTCCCGTGGCTGTCGGCGGCGGCGCGGAGAATGATCGCGGCCGAGGGTCGCGGCAACGGCGCCGGCGTCGCGGCGCGTATGGTTCCCTCCACATCTATCTAATTGAGAGAGATTCTCTTGACGTCATTCTAGCAAAACGCGAAAAAGGCTCCGCCTTCGCCCAGAAGGAACGGGCGGTCGGATGCAAGTCGGCTTCGAACCGCAACGACGCCGCCTCTTGATCGTCGGAGACCCGGCGCTGAGCCGCGGCCTGATGCGCATGGTGCTGAGCCGCCTCGGCTACGTGGTGTCGGTGGTGGGCAGCGGCGCCGAAGCCCTCGTGATGCGCTCCCACACCCGATTCGCGCTCGCGCTCGTGGCCGCCCGCCTGCCCGACATGCCGGGCGTTGCCCTCGCCCGGCACCTGGCCGAGGCGACCCCGGCGCTCGCGGTGCCGGTGCTCATGTTCGGCGACGCCCTCGACCGGCCGAGCGTGCTGCGCGACGGCACACCGACCTGGCTTTCGGGCTTCCTCGTCAAACCGATTTCGATCGGCCGGCTCGTGGGCGCCGTCAAAGCACTCACCGACGGGCGCGGGCCGTCCGCCAGCGCAGCGGAGATCGCAATGCCCCTGGAGGCCCCCCTCGACCTCGAGCGACTGCGCGAATTCACCGACGGTGACCGTCAGCTCGAACGCGAGCTCGCCACCCTCTACGTCGAGACCGCGGCGATGTACATCGGCCAGATGAGCGCCGCACTCGACGACCCGGTCGCCTGGAGCCGAGCGGCGCATGCGCTAAAGGGCGCTTCGGTCAACATCGGCGCGGTCGAACTCGCCGAGACCGCTGCCCGTGCCGAACGCTCGGAGCCGAACCCGACGCTCCTGGACGAGCTGTCGAGCCAGCTCGTCGCAGTGCGCAGCTTCCTGAGCGCCCGCGCGAAGTCCCCGGCCATCGCTTCGCCCTGAGCCGCCGCCCCGCCCGGCGGTCGGCGTTGGTCGGGGGCAACACAGCCCGGCGGTTGCGTCGGCGAACGGACCGCCGAGCTTGCACGACCGGCACTTTTCCCTTCACATCCGGTCACTCGCCCGATTGTTCGGGGACCGCGTTCCGGCTGCGGAACGAGGCTCGGAACGGTGGGGACAACTCGCTCGGGGATCGGCGGTAATGGTCGGGAAGAGGCGTGTCGCTTTGGTCTTGGGTGTCGTTCTTACGGCCGCCGGATGCGTCAACGTAGACAACCGGATGGTCGCACCCGAGCCCACCTTGCTCGACGACGCCGATCTCCTCTTCGTCGACATGGACGCGGTCCGGCAGATGGTGCCGCAGGGGGCGCCCTTCAGCCAGGGGCTGCGAGTGGGCTATCTCGACCTCACCGATCAGGCGGCCGGCCGGGTGGATCTCGCAGACCGGATGCATTTCGGCCGAAAGGCCGTCGCGTCCGCCAAGGGTCTCAACGTCCAGCCCGACCAACCGGCGCTGCGCCGCCTGCCCGAGGCGGCCAAGGGCGAACTCGAGGCCGGCCGCGCGCGGCTGATGGCCGCGCTCGAGGGGAACGGCCGACTGCGGGCACCGGCGGATGCCTCCAAGGCGCAGACCGCCTTCGATTGCTGGCTCGAGCGAACCGAGGCCGGCGATCAGGCCGGCGCCCAGGTCTGCAAGGCTCGGTTCGAGGAGGCGGTGGCCGCCGTCGAGCGGGCGCTCGGGCCCGCCGCGCCGCAGCAGTACCTCGTCTTCTTCGCCTGGGACCGGGCCGACATCAGCCCGGTGGCACTCCAGGTGATCGAGCAGGTGGCGGCCGACTACAAGGCCGGCCGGATGGTCCGCCTGCACCTCGCGGGCCACGCCGACCGCTCCGGGCCCGAAGCCTACAACATGCGCCTGTCCGAGCGCCGGGCGCGGGCGGTGGCGCGCGAGCTCGAGCGGCTCGGCGTGCCGCAGAGCGCGCTCGACCTCAAATGGTATGGCGAGACCCGGCCGCGCGTGCCGACCGCCGACGGTGTACGCGAGGCGCAGAACCGACGCGTCGAGATCACCTGGGACTGAGAGACGGAACCGGCCGCTTCGGGAGCGGCCGACCACGTTCTTCGAATTCGTGAGCGGGCCCCGTCGCTTGGGCGGGTCCCGGTCCGTGCGCGCAGGCGGCTCAGCCGCCCGTCACGCTCATGTGCCGGCGCACCGCCGGCCGCTTGTGCCGGCGGTCGATCACGAAGTCGTGGCCCTTGGGCTTGCGGGCGATGCCGTCGAGGATCGCCCGCAGGACGAGCTCGTTCCCCTCGGACGCCCGAAGCGCCGCCCGCAGATCCGCCTTGTCCTCCTGGCCGAGGCACATGAACATCGTGCCCGTACAGGTCACCCGCACCCGGTTGCAGGATTCGCAGAAATTGTGGGTAAGCGGGGTGATGAAGCCGAGCCGACCGCCGGTCTCCTTGACCCGCACGTAGCGGGCTGGCCCGCCCGTGCGATAGTCGATGTCCTCGAGCGTCCAGCTCCGCTCGAGGCGCGCCCGCACCAACGACAGCGGCAGGTACTGCTCGGTCCGGTCGCCGTCGATCTCGCCCATGGGCATGGTCTCGATCAGCGTCAGATCGAAACCTTCCTCGCCGCACCAGGCGATCATCCGGTCGAGCTCGTCCTCGTTGATGCCCTTGAGGGCGACGCAGTTGATCTTGACCGCGAGGCCCGCGGCCTTGGCCGCGGCGATCCCGGCCACGACCTTGTCGAACTTGCCCCAACGGGTGATGGCCTCGAACTTCGCCCGGTCCAGGGTGTCGAGTGAGACGTTGACCCGACGCACGCCGCACCGGAACAGATCGGCCGCGAAGCGGTCGAGTTGGCTGCCGTTGGTCGTGAGCGTGAGCTCGTCGAGCCGGCCCTCGCGCACGTGACGGCCGAGCTGCTCGACGAGCCACATCAGGTTGCGCCGCACGAGCGGCTCACCACCGGTGAGCCGGATCCGCCGCACCCCGAGATCGACGAACACCGAGGCGAGCCGGTCGAGCTCCTCGAGCGACAAGAGCTCGGCCTTCGGCACGAAGGTCATGTTCTCCGCCATACAATAGACACAGCGGAAGTCGCAGCGGTCGGTCACCGAGATCCGCACATAGGTTATCGCCCGACCGAACGGATCGATCATCACCGCCTCCTCCCCGCCCGGCTCGGACCATACGCCCGGCCCGCCGGCCCTTTACGGGTATGCTTCGCCCGCGCGATCCTCGCAAGGGGCCGCGCAGCCGCGCCCGGCCCGAGACGGGAGCGCCGCCGGGCATGCCCAGAAGGCTCGCCTTCCTCGCCGCCGATACCCCCGATGCCCAAAAGGCCCGGCGCGAACTCGAGCGCGTCTACGGTGCGGCACCGCCGGAGCGGGCCGACATCCTGGTCCCGCTCGGCGGCGACGGCTTCATGCTCGAGACCCTGCACGCCCATCTCGACCGGAGGATTCCGATCTACGGCATGAACCTCGGTACCGTGGGCTTTCTCTTGAACGCCTTCGCGCTCGAGGGGCTGCTCGAGCGGATCGAGGCCGCGACACCCGTGGACCTGCATCCCTTGCGCATGCGCGCCGAGCTCGCTGCCGGTGGTGTGCGCGAGAGCCTGGCCATCAACGAGGTCTCGGTCTACCGCGAGACCCGCCAGGCCGCCTGGTTGGCGATCGACATCGACGGCATCTGCCGGCTGCCGCAGCTCGTCTGCGACGGCGTCCTCGTCGCCACCCCGGCCGGTTCCACCGCCTACAATCTCTCCGCCCACGGCCCGATCATCCCGTTGGGTGCGGATCTCTTGGCGCTCACCCCGATCAGCCCGTTCCGGCCCCGCCGCTGGCGCGGTGCCCTCCTGCCGTCGCGCACCCGCTTCACGATCCGCGTCCTCGATGCCGACAAGCGGCCGGTGAGCGCGGTCGCCGACTACAGTGAGTTCCGCGACGTGGCCCGGGTCGACGTCTGGGAGGACCGCTCGATCGCCTGCCGGCTCTTGTTCGACCCCGAGCACAATCTCGAGGAGCGGATCCTCAAGGAGCAGTTCATCCCATGATCGCGCTCCGCCACTAGCCGCGCCGCGTACGGCCAGGCTCGCCAGCGGCCCGCCTCAGCCCTCGAGCTTGAGGAGCGAGCGGGCCGGCACCCCGAGCCGCTCGACCCCGCCCAACCCCTCGAGCTCGATGAAGAAGGCGGCGCCCACGACATCCGCCCCGACCTTGCCGAGGAGGCTGACCGCCGCCCGTGCGGTTCCACCCGTGGCGATCAGATCGTCGACGAGCACGGTCCGCGACCCGGGCGGCACGAGCCCCTCGCTCACCTGGAGCGTGTCCGAGCCGTATTCGAGATCGTAGGAATGACTCACCACCGCCCCCGGCAGCTTGCCCACCTTGCGGACCATGACGAGCCCGCGCCCCGCCCGGTAGGCGAGCGCGGCCGCGAACAAAAAGCCGCGCGATTCGATCCCGGCCAAGAGATCCGGCTGCCAATGGTCGACGAGCCGGTCCATCCGGTCGACCGCCGCCCGCCAGGCGACCGGATCGGCGAGGACCGTCGAAATGTCGTAGAAGAGGATCCCGGGCTTGGGGAAGTTGGGGACCCGGCGGACGACCGCCGCGAGATCGAGCCGAGCGCTCATTGCAGTGCCTCGCAGGCCCGACGGATCCGGGCGCACGCCTCCTCGAGCACCGAGGTGGCGGTCGCGTAGGAGATCCGGAAATAGGGGTCGAGCCCGAAGGCCGAGCCGTGGACCACGGCCACGCCCACGCTCTCGAGAAGATAGCGGGCGAAGTCCTCGCTGCTGCCGATCGTCTTCCCGTCGGGCGTGCGCTTCCCGATCACGCCGGCGCAGGAGGGGTAGACGTAGAAGGCCCCCTCGGGCTTGTGGCAGCGCAGGCCCGGCGCCCGGTTGAGCTCGCGCACGACCAGATCGCGGCGCTCTTGGAAAACCGCGTTGTGCCGGGCGATGAAGCTCTGGTCGCCGTCGAGAGCCGCCACCGCCGCCGCCTGGCTGATCGAGCAGGGGTTCGAGGTCGACTGCGACTGGATCATGGCCATGGCCTTGATCAAAGGCGCGGGGCCGCCCGCATAGCCGATCCGCCATCCCGTCATGCAGTAGGCTTTGGAGACCCCGTTCACCGTGAGCGTCCGCTCGTAGAGCCCCGGTTCGACCTGCGCCGCGGTTGTGAAGCGGAAGCCGTCGTAGACGAGGTGCTCGTACATGTCGTCGGTCATCACCCAGACCCGGGGATGACGCAGCAAAACGTGTGTGAGCGCCTTGAGCTCCTCGCGAGTGTAGGCGGCTCCGGTCGGGTTCGAGGGCGAACAGAGGATCACCCACTTCGTCTTGGGCCCGATCGCCGCCTCAAGGTCCTGCGGCTGCAGCTTGAAGCCGGTGTTCTCCGGGCAGCGGACGAAGACGGGCGTGCCCCCGGCCAGCAGCACCATGTCGGGATAGGACGCCCAGTAGGGTGCCGGCACGACGACCTCGTCGCCGGGATCCAGCGTCGCCATGAAGGCGTTGTAGAGCACCTGCTTGCCGCCCGACCCGACCGAGATCTGCTGCGGTGTGTAGTGGAGCCCGTTCTCGCGCTCGAACTTGCGGGCGATCGCCGCCTTGAGCTCGGGCGTACCGTCGACGTTCGTGTACTTGGTCTCGCCGCGGCGGATCGCGGCGATCGCCGCCTCCTTGATGTGGTCGGGTGTGTCGAAATCGGGCTCGCCCGCGCCGAGGCCGATGATGTCACGGCCTTCCGCCTTGAGCTTCCGGGCGAGATCGGTCACCGCGATGGTGGGAGAGGGTTTGATTCGGGAGAGGCTCCGGGCGACGATCGACACGGGCACGGGCTCCTCGGATTGCCGGGGCGGCCGGACTGTAGAAACCCCGCCCGCCGGCGGCAACCTTCGCCGCGACACGCCCCTCGCCGCGCCGAAGCGATCCTCGCGGGCTCACTCGGCGGCGCGCAGAACCGCCGGACTGAGCGCCCCAGCCAGCCGCCCCACGAGCCGCTCGACGACGGCCTCGAGGGCGCCGAGTCCGGCCGTCGGCGTCCCGCTCGCCTCGTCCATGAAGAGCGAGCGGCGCAACTCGAGCTGGATCGCGTGCACGCCCTCGCGCGGCCGTCCGTAAGTCTCGGTGATGTAGCCGCCGGAATAGGGCACGTTGCGGGCCGAATGCAGGCCGGCCTCGGCGAGCGTCGCCTCGACGAGGCCCACGAGGGCGGGCGCGCAGGCGCGGCCGTGACAATCGCCGATCGCCACATCCAATGGCCGGCGCCCACGGGCGACCGTCACCTCGGTCGGCATCGAGTGCAGATCGAGCAGCACCACCTGGCCGAACCGGTGGCATCGTTCCGCGCAGAGCGCAGCGAGCCTTCGATGGTACGGCCACCAGCCGGTCTCGAGCCGCTCCGCCACCTCCTCGGCACGCAAGGGCCGCCGCCAGATCGGGCTCGTGCCGAGGCGGCTCGGCACGACACCGAGGCCGGCCCTGGCCCGCACGCTCGCAAGGATACCGCTCGCCGGTGGTGGGCCCTCGAGCAGCTCGGGATCGAGTTCGGCGGGATCGCGGTTCAGATCGACATAGGCCCGAGCGTAGGCCGCACAGAGGGCGCCGGCACCGGCCCGCGTGGCGGCCGCCGCCAACCGGTCGAGCGGCCCGTCCTCCAAAAGGCGCAGCTCCTCGGCCGTGGTCCGCAAGAGCCGGGCCACCGCGGGTGGGCAGAAGACGCCACTATGCGGCGAGGAGACGACGACCGGAACCGCGAGCCCGCGTGCCGGGAGTTCGGCATAGGGCGGATCGAGGGCGGTCATGCGCTCCCCGTGGCGCTCGTGACCCGTCGAGCAAAGCACGGGCCTTCGACCCCTTCAACCCGCCCTCGCGGCGCACCGCCGACGAACCGCGACCCGCTCGCCCCGTGCGACGGGCTCCCGGCCGAGGAGCACGCCACGGCCTTGCGGAAGGGCGCGAAATCCCCTAGCTCCGTGCCACGGGGCGCGTAGCTCAGCGGTAGAGCACTACGTTGACATCGTAGGGGTCAGAGGTTCGATCCCTCTCGCGCCCACCACCGCCCCGCCGGTCGCTCGGCCGCAAGCGCGCTGTTCGGACGACTGCGACCGTGTGGCGGGATCCTCCGATCCCAGGTCATACAGGCCGGCTCGCCACGCGGCTGAAACCCCGGTCGACGGTGGTCGGGCCGGCTGCCTCACAAGCTTGTCGTCGCTTGTTCGCCCCCGGATCGTCACGCAATCTGCGGTCGATCGCGAGGTAACCGTCGTGCCGACCGCCATCCCCCTGCCGCTCACCCGCCACCGCCTGGTCTTCGTCCCCGAAGGCCCGATGCGCCTGCCCGCCTTCGCCGGATCGGCCTGGCGCGGGGGGCTGGGCTGGGCCTTGAAGCGCCTCGTCTGCGTCATGCGGCTGCGGCCCTGCGAGGGCTGCCCGCTCGAGCGGTCCTGCATCTTCCCCTCCGTCTTCGCCGCCCGGCCGGACGAGGACGCCACCAAGATGCGGCGTTACGAGCGGGTGCCGAACCCCTTCGTGCTGGAGCCCGTGCACCCCTCAAGGACCACGGTCGGACCCGAGGACCGGGTGGTGCTCGACCTCGTCCTCGTCGGTCGCGCCTGCCGGCAGGTGGCCTACATCGTCCGTGCCCTCGACCAGGCGGCCGAGGGCGGCATCGGCCCCGACCGCGGAACGCTCCGTCTCCTCTCCGTGAGACCGGTCGACGAGCCCTGGGCCCCGCTCGAGCTCGAACCGGCCGAACAGGCGCTGGTCGCCGAGGGGGTCGTCCCGCTGATCCCTCCCCCCTGGCCCCTGGTCGAGCTGCGCTTGAGGACGCCCTTGCGGCTGCAGCACGAGGGCCGACTCGTGGGTCCGCACAGCTTCGATCCGGCCTGTTTCGCCACCGGTCTGGTCCGCCGCGTCTCGATGTTCTGCCACCACCACGGCGAGGCCGACCTCGAGGCCGACTTCGTCGGGCTCAAAGTCCAAGCGCAGGCCATTCGCCTGCTCGATGCGCAACTCGAGTGGACGGAGCAGTTGCGCCGCTCCTCCCGCCAGCGGGCGGTCCTGGCGATGGGTGGCCTCGTGGGCCGCATCCTACTCGACCTGTCAGACGCCCCCGACCTGTGGCCCTTCCTCTGGCTCGGCCAGTTCCTCCACGCCGGCAAGGGCACGACCATGGGCATGGGCGGGTACCGCCTGCGGCCGCTGGAGCGGTGAGGGCCCCCGGGGCGCGTCTTGCGACCCGTGAAGAACGGCGTCATCACCATCGTCTGGTAAAAGGAGCACCTCGGAGACGATGCCGATGGCGGACCTCGCCATCCCGCACTCGATCCTGAGCCTTCCGTTCCGGCCGGTCGACGTCGAGGGTCAGATCCGCGCGCGACGGTTGATCGAGCGTGGCGAGGCCGACGGCCGGTCCGACCGGCCCCCTGCCGATGCGACGGCGCCGACTTCGACGGAACTCGAGATCGCCAACGACGTCCGGGCCGAGCGCGAGCGCCTGGCCAACGCGCTCGCCTCGCACCTGCGGGCCCAGAACGACGCCCTGGCACAGCTCGACGCCGCGATGGACATCGCCAAGCTCAGGAACGACGCCGAGTACGCGATCTCCCGGCTCGGCCAGGGCGATGTCGCCTGGAAAGGCGAGATCGCCCGGCTCCTGCGCGAGGCGCGCGAAGCCAAGGCGGAGTACGACGACTTCCGCATCGAGCACCGCCTGCGCCGTGCTGCCCGTGATCCCGGCAACCGGTTCCTGGCTGCCTCGCTCCTCTTCCTCCTGATCGTCGTCGAGTCGGCGCTCAACGGTGTCTTCTTCGCCGAGGGTTCGGAGTTCGGTCTCGTGGGCGGTACCGTGCTCGCTCTCGGAACCAGCCTGGTCAACGTTCTGGTCTTCGGCTTCTGCCTGGGGTTCGGCCCCGCTCGCTGGCAGCATCACCGCTCGCTGCTCCTACGCTCGGTCGCCTGGGTCCTCCTGGCAGCCGGCCTCGTGCTGTCGGTCGGCGCCAACGCCTTCGTCGCCCATTACCGCGACGCCTTCGAGCGGCTGGGCGAGAACGTCCATCTCGACGCGGTCTGGGCGCATCTGCGCGCCGACCCCTTCGGCCTCGCCCGGCTCCAGTCCTGGCTCCTCTTCTTTTTGGGCCTCTTCTTCGCGGGTATGGGGTTTTGGAAAGGGTACCGCTTCGACGACCCCTACCCCCTCTACGGCAGGATCGCCCGACACTGGCGAGACGCCGAGCAGCGCTACCTCGAGAGCCGGCACCAGCGCCTCGAGGAAGCGAGCGGCGTGCGCGACGAGGCCAAACACGCCCTCGACCTCGCGATCGAGCGGCTGCGCGGGGCAGCGATGCAGCGCGACCAGATCCTCGGTGCTCGAGCCCGGATCGTCCAGGAATTCCAATCCCACGAACGGCATCTGGAAGAAGCCGCGAACGCCCTCTTGACCGCCTACCGCGAGGCGAACCGTCGCGTGCGGACGACCAATCCGCCCCGCACCTTCGACGTCGTGTTCGGGTTCGACGACCGCATCCTCGAGCGGGACGAAATTCGCACGCTGTTGGCCTTGCGACCGCCACGCGTCGATACGGAGAAGCTGATCGCGGAACTCGACGGGCTCCGAGCCCGCGTCCTCGACGCCTACCAGAACATCGTCGATCTCGCCCCGGAGGTCGTCTGATGGGCCCCAGGCACCTCGCCCGCCGGCGCGGTCCCGACCGCTCCACCATCTGGGGTATCGCCGCTCTGGTCGTCGGCCTGCTGCTCCTCGCCCTCTTCTTCGGTACCAAGTTCTGGGCCGAAGGCCAGCGGGTGGCGATCGACGAGGGCTCGCTTTGCCCGAAGACCGGCCCCGTGGCGGTGACGGCCGTGCTCGTCGACCGCTCCGACCCGCTCGGGCCGCAACAGGCGCAGCGGGTCCGTCAGATCCTCGATCGGGCCACGGCCGAGGTCCCGACGGGTGGCCGCATCGCCCTCTACCTCGCCGAGGCCGACGACTTCGCGGCGCTCCAGCCAGCGTTCGCCCTCTGCAATCCCGGCAAGGAGGCCAATCCGCTCTACCAGAACCCCAAACGCATGCGGGAGCGTTACGAGGAACAGTTCGCGAAGCGGCTCGACACGGTGCGCGAGGCGCTCCTGCGTCCCTCGCCGCGCAAGAGCTCACCGATCATGGAGAGCATCAAGGCGGTGTGCATCGACGCCTTCGGCGCGGCTCCCGCGGGCGTGCCGCTCCGCCTTCTCGTGGTGAGCGACTTCCTCCAACACAGTCCGGTCGCATCCCACTATCGAGAGAAGAACTTCGAAGCGCTCCTGAGCGATCGCAAGCTCGACGCCGTGCTGGTCGACTGCAAGGGCGCCGAAGTCGACATGGTCTACCTCCTCCGCCTCGGCAAAGACGGCCGACCGAAGATTCAGAACCGGGCACACCAGCGGTTCTGGGACCTCTATTTCCAGAGGATGAATGCGCGCCCGAAGAGCCTGGAGGCCGTCTGAGATGGCCGTCTCGATCGACACCGGCGCAGAACCGACCACCGCCGCCCCGCTGCCACGGCGCCCCTGGTTCCAGGACAGGATCGACCGCCTCCTGCTGCTCGTCTTCTTCCTGGGCGGCTTCGCCCTGATCATGCTCATCAAGCTCGCCGGTCGCGGCCTGGTCTCGTTTCGCGGCGAGCCGGTCGAGCCGCGGCTTCTGGCCGCTGTGGTCGCGGCTGCCCTGCTGCTGCTCTATGCCGTGGTGGCTTTTCGGACCCGGACCTTCCGCCTCCATCCCGAGCGGCTCGGCGACAACTGCTATTACCTGGGCCTCCTCTACACCCTGGCCTCGCTCGCCGCCGCCTTGATCGAGCTCGAGCGGGTCACCCCCGAAGCCCGGGGCGCGCTCATCGAATCGTTGCTCGCGAGCTTCGGCATCGCCTTGAGCTCGACCATCCTCGGCATCGCGCTTCGCGTGTGGTTCGTCCAGATGCGGCGCGAGATCGACGATCTCGAGGCCGAGCTGCAGGGCGACCTGCAGGTGACCGCGCAGAAGCTCAAGGACCAGCTCCTCTTCGCGGTGACCGAGCTCGAATCCTTCCGACTGCGCACCCAGCAGGTCTTACACGAGCGCCTGTCGCAATCGACCGATCTCTTCACCGCCACCGCCGAGCGCCAGGCAAAGGCGATCGAAGAGCTCGGGCAGGGCCTGACCCGCTCGCTCGCGGGTGCCGCCGGCTCGCTCCAGGAGCCGATCGAGGCGTTCCGGCGGGCGGCTGCCGATACGACGGCGGCGACCGGCGAGCTCGCGGCCAGGATCCGGGCGGTCGAGGTCCCGCGCGACGTCGTCGCCGCACCGGCACGGCGGCTCAAAGATTCTGTCGAGCGGGTCGCCGCGAGCGTCGAACGCCTCGAGGGCACGGGCGAGCGCTTCGCGCGTGGACTGGACGAGCGGCTCGCGGGATTCGGTGCACGGCTCGCCGAACTCGCCAGCACGGTCGACCAGTTCGTGGCTCGACTGGACTCCGCAACCGCGGTGACATCCGCACTCGAAGCGCTCGCCCGCGAGGTCGAGCCGGTCCGGGCCCGGTTGGTCGAGCTCGGCGGAACGCTCTCGGAGCTGCTCCGCTCGTCCCGCGAGGATGCCAAGGAGATCCGCGACTTGCGCGACCAGATCCGGAGCGATCTCGCCGAGTATCATCGGCTGCAGCACGAGCTCGGCCACGGGCTCGCCGAGGTGGCCGAGACGATCGTCAAGCGGCTGGACGCGTGAGCCGTGGCAAGGGGTTCGATCACCGACCCGAGGGAATACCGGCGCGGCGTGATCCTAGGCCTCACCTTCGCCGAGGTTCTCCTTCTGCTCGTGTTCCTTCTGCTGCTCGCGGCGGCCGCCCTCGTGGACCGCCGCGCGCGCGGCACGGAACGGCTCGAAGCCCTCGGCCGGGCGTTCGAGGAGGCCGGCCTTCCGTTGGATCCCGGGATCGTCGAACGTTTGGGGAGCGACCGCGCCCATCTCGAGCGCGAGCTCCGGGCGTTGCAGGAGCGGTTGCGGGAGCGCGAGTCGGCGCTCGCTCGTCGCGACGCCGAACGCGACGAGCTCGCGGCCCGGCTGGAGCGCGCCGAGGAGGGCCGACGTGCCGCCGAGACGGCGCTGTCCGAGGCCCGCAACCGGCTGGAGGAGGCGCAGAGCGAGTACCGGCGATCGCTCGCGAAAGCCACCGAGCTCGCCGCCGAGCTGGCTATCCTCAAAGAACGGACGGGAACGCACGACGACCGTCCCGGCGATGTCCTCGTGCAACGGCTCGCCAGGCGGAATGCCGAACTCGAAGCCGCGCTCGACCGGGCCGAGCGCGATCGCGACGAGGCCAGGGCCCGCCTCGACGTCTTGCAACGCACGTTCGCCGAGCGGTTCGACAAACTCGTCGAGCACGGCCGAAACTTGGAGCAGCGCCTTGCCGAGCTCGCGCGCGAACGCGACGAGGCCCGCGCGCGGCTGGCCGAGATCGAGCGCGATCGCAACCGCGAGCTCGCCCGACAGATGATCGCGGGCGGCGTCTATCCCTCCTGTTGGGAAGAGAACGGACGCCCGGTGTTCGTCTTCGAGATCGTGTTGCGCCCGGCCGGCAAGATCGTCGTCGTGGACAGCGCACCCGCACGCCTGCGCACGGGCGAACCCTGGGCCTCGCTCGGCCGGTTCGAGCGCGGTGCCCCGATCGACGTCCACAGCTTCGTGGCGGCGACCCGCCCGCTCAGCGAATGGTCGAAGCGCCAGGACCCCGAGTGCCGGTTCTGGATCAGGGTTCGACGTGAGCTGCCTCTCTCCGCCCCGACCAGCGAATATCTGCGCGTGGTGGGCCCGCTCGGCAGCGCCGCCAACGACCACCTTCCGTATTATCGGGTCGGTGGATGAGCGAGCCGGCAGAACGCCTCGCGAACGCCCTCGACCGGCTGCGGGTCGGAGCGATCCGGGCTTTTGCGCGCCGCCACGGGCTCGTGCTCGCAGCAGAGGACGCCCGTGGCCTCATCGACCGCCTCGGGCCCGCCCGCTCGGCCGAGCTCCTTCGCCTCGCGGCCCGGGTGCCACGGCCCTTCCGGCCCCTGCTCCTCCGCATCCTGCTTCGCGCCCGGGGCCCCCGACGCCCGAACGGCGCCCGCCGCCGGCCGGCAACCGTCGCACTCGAGATCGAGGCGAGCCCGCGTGCCGCCTCGGATCGTCCGCGTCCGCCAGTCGACCGCCTGCTCTCCGCCAGTCGACCGCCTGCTCGTAGTGCCGGCCGACCAGCACGAGCCCGACGGGCAGCCCGTCGATGTGGCCGCAGGGCAGCGAGCGTGCGGGATGGTGCGTCGCGTCGAACGGCGTGGTGTTCGGCAACATCTGAAAGGCGCTGGAGAACGAGCTCGAGCACCGCGTCGGCCGGTGGGATCGGCGGCGCGATGTTCGGCGAACTCCGCCTCGTCCATGGTGAAGCCGAGCTCCTCGGCGAGCGGCTTCATCGGCTCAAGCATCGGCTCTTCGATCGCACCCGGAGCCATCGCCTCCTCCCCTTCTCCGACCGACGCTCGACCCCACCCCCACTCGGCCGAGGCGATCAGCGACGATCGCCGAGGCCCGTTCGACAAGCTTGTGGGGGTTGCGGTGCGGTTCCGGTACTGAGCAAGCTCCGGTCGGTGTCGGAGCCGCCTCCCCTGGTCTTCCCGTTATCGGTCGAACCGGAGGCTGTCGCGTGAGCCCGCCCTCGAGTCCGGACCCCGCCCTCCCCCACACCTTCCCTCGCCGGGTGCTCGCCTGTGTGGTGGGACTCACACCCCAGGTCGTCACCGAGACCCTCTGGGCGCTCGCGGTCGCCGGCGAACCGCCCTTCGTCCCGACCGAACTCGTGATCGTGACGACGAGCGAAGGGGCCGAGCGCATCGAACTCATGCTGGTCCGGGGCAAACGGATGCTCGATGCCCTGGCGGCCGATTACCCGGGGCGGGGGTTCGAGGGCCTCGCCCAGCGAACGACGGTTCACCTCGTCTGCGACCCTTCCGGCGCTCCCCTCGTCGACATCGCCACGCTCGAGGCGAACACGGCGCTCGCCGACAGGCTCGTAGAGATTGTGAGAAATCTCACGGCCGATCCCGCGAGCGCCGTGCACCTTTCGATCGCTGGTGGGAGGAAGACCATGGGCTTCCTCGCCGGTTACGCGCTCTCGCTGTTCGGCCGGCCGCAGGACCGGCTCTCGCACGTGCTGGTCGATCCGGCTTTCGAGCAGCTTTCCGACTTCTTCTATCCGCCGCCCGAGCCCAAGGTGCTGTTCAGGACGCGGGACCAAAAGCCGCTCTCGACTGACCGATGCGGGCTCGTCCTGGCCGAGATCCCCTTCGTGCGGCTACGCGAGGGTCTACCGGCGGATTTCTTGGAAGGCCGGGCGAGCTTCAACGAAACGGTGGCGAGCCTGCAGGAGCGCTTCCGGCCGCCGGAGCTCGGGGTCGACCTCGAGCGGCGCGAGATCCGCGCGCACGGCCGGCTGGTCCGCTGCACGCCGATGGAGCTCGCTTTCTGGGCCTGGCTCGCCGAACGCCGCGTCCAGCCGAGCGACGCTGCGGTCGGCAAGGCCGACGAGGCGGCTTTCGCCCGCTTCTTCGCGCTCTACGAGGAGGTCGCGGGGCGCGAAGCCCGCGACCGGACGGAAAAGGCCGCGGCCGCCGATCCCAAGAAGAATTGGCTCTCCGAGCGCATCGCCCGGCACAACAAGCTTGTCGGGCGCGCGCTCGGCCCCGCTTCGGTCCATTATCGCATCGAAGCCTCGGGCAAGCGGCCCACCACGCGCTGGCGGCTCGCCACCCCGCCCGAGGCGATCCGACTGTCCTGGCTACCTTCGGAGACGAGCCCGGCATGAGCGAGACCACGCCCGATCTTCCGACGATCGACGAGCTGGCGCTCGGCGCCTTCCTGCACGACGCCGGCAAGCTGCTCCAGCGCGGGCTCGGCACGAACGACCTCCCCGAGCGCGTGCGCGAGCTCGAGGGCACGCTCTGCCCGAAGTCGTTCCAGGGCGAATACTACACGCACAAGCACGTGCTCTTCACCGAGCTGCTTTTCTACGACCTCGAGGAAAAGGGGCTCGTCCTGCCGGCCGGGCTCTCGCGCAAGAACGTGCGCGAGGCCGCGGTCTGGCACCACAAGCCCGAGAGCGGACCGGCCTGGGGCTGGATCGTCGCCGAGGCCGACCGACTGGCCTCGGGCATGGACCGCAAGGAGAAGGACGCCGCGGCCGAGCGCGACGACGAGCAGCGCACCCGCGATTTCTTCCGTCGCACGCCCCTGCTCTCGATTCTCTCCGCCGTCCGGCTCGAGGACCGGCCGCTGCCACAGACCCGCTTCCACCGTCCGCTTCCCGCGGGCCCCGAGACCATCCTCGCCACCGCGGAGAAGCACGAGCGCGACCTGCCCGAGGATTACCGGAAGACGACCGAGGCTTTCCGGCGCGACTGGATCGAGCTCTGCCAGGAGCTGCGCCAGAGCGCCTCGGTCCTGCACGAAGGAGCGATCGGCCTCGCCGAGCGCTACTGGTGGGGCGTGCCCTCCTCGACCAAAGACGAGCCCGACGTCTCCCTCCTCGACCACAGCCTCGCGGTCGCGGCCTTCGCCGCCTGCCTCTTCGCCCACCACGAGGCCCGCGGCGAGCTCCGCGACGTCGCCGCCATCAAGGACCGGGAGCGGCCCAAGTTCCGCCTCCTGCGCGGCGATCTCTCGGGCATCCAGCACGCGCTCTTCCGCCTGGCGAGCGAGCAGGTGAAGGGCGTCAACCGGATCCTGCGCGCCCGCTCCTTCCTCGTGGGCCAACTCGTCGAGGCGGCAGGTCTGCTGATCCGCCGGCGGCTCGGCCTGCCGCCCTATGTCGTGCTGATGCGGGCGGGCGGCCAGCTCACCATGCTCCTTCCCGAGCTTCCCGACCTCGAGGCCAGGATCGAGGAGATCCGGGCCGAGATCGACCGTTGGATGGCGGTCCACTACGCCGGCGAGCTCTCCTTGAACCTCGGTCTCACCGAGCCGTTGCCGGCCACTGCCTTCCTTCGCGATCGGATCACGGGGACGCTCGACCGGCTGCGCGCCGCCACCGAGGCCGCCAAGGAGCGGCCGCTTTCCACCTTCCTGGCGACGAACGGCCCGGTTCTGAAGGATGACTACGAGGCGGGTGCCGACGGCTACTGCCCGGCCTGTGGGGTGCGCCCGCGCAAGAGCCGGTACACCGAGGACGGAGTGGCGCGCTGCTGGGCCTGCCACCACGAATACCGCCTCGGCCGCCGGCTGCCGAAGCTGAAGCAGCTCCTCTGGCTCGACGGACCGGGCGACGAGCGGACGCTCGACCTCTTCGCCGAGGTGCGGCTGCGCGCGGTGGTCGACGACGAGCCTTCGTTCGAACCACGGAAGAACGTCGTCTCGGGCTGGCGGCCCTGGGGCGTCGAGGAAGAGGTCGCCTGGCCGGTCGCGACCCGGCCGATCGCCAACTACGTGCCGATCTTCGGCGAGCAGGACCGGAACGACGCCCCGAAGAAATACCGCGGCATCGAGGAGGAGGGCGCGGAGGACGGCGAGGCCGGGATCGAGCTCGGCGCACTCAAGACCATGGCGCATCTCGCCGCCGATTCGCGCGAGCCCGACGGCGGAAAGTGGATCGGCCGGCCGCTCCTCGGCATCCTCAAGGCGGACGTCGACAATCTCGGGCAGATCTTCGGCGCGGGGCTCGGCGCGGACCGCTCGATCGGCCGGCTCGTCGCCCTCTCGCGTGCGCTCGACTGGTACTTCACCGGCCGCCTGCCGCACCTCCTCGCGAAGCGTTGGCCCGACACTTACACAGTCTATGCCGGCGGCGACGACCTCCTCCTGATCGGCCCCTGGCGGCCGATGCCGAAGCTCGCTGGCGAGCTGCGCGCGGACTTCGGCCACTATTGCGGTGGCAATCCGAGCCTCACGCTCTCGGCCGGCCTCGCCTTCGTCTCCGAGCGCGAGCCCTTGAACCGCTCGGCCGACGCCGCCGAGGAAGCCCTGGAGCGGGCCAAGGCGCGAGCGGGCAAGAACGCGCTCGGCATCATGGCCGAGGTGCTCGGCTGGAACGACCCGGCGCGCGGCCTGCCCTGGCTCCTCGAGCGATCGCAATGGCTCTGCGAGCGGCTGCGCGAGAGCGAGGCGGCCACCGCCTTCGCCTACAAGCTCCTCTCCTTCCTCGAGCTCAAGGCAAAGGCCGAACGCAAGGTCGATCCGGATACCGGCGCGGCGATCTGGCGGGCGCGCTACGCCTATTTCTTGGCCCGCACCTATCCGCCGAGCGCAGCCGAGCGCGAGGCACGCCGCCTGCCCGCAGTCTGGAACGAGTTCAACGCGCTCATGGGGCTGAACGGGAAGGGCGATCCGCCGCCCAGCAAGCTCGCGATCACCTTCGCCATTTGGCGCAACCGGTGAGGAGGAGGAGATGAACGGCAAGGGATCCCAACAGCACGGACCGAGGCCGGGCGGACCCGGCG
>CALBAK010000066.1 GCA_937926445.1 uncultured Alphaproteobacteria bacterium | reverse complement strand
GTGCTCGCCCTCGACCGGGTCGACCTCGAGCTCCGCGCGGGCGAGGCACACGTGCTGTTCGGCGAGAACGGCGCGGGCAAGTCCACGCTGATCTCGCTCGTGGCGGGGGTGCAGACGCCGGATGCGGGGGAGATCAGGCTCGCCGGCATCCCCGTCCGCTTCGCCTCGGTGCACGAGGCGCGGGCCGCGGGCGTCTCGGCGGTGTTCCAGGAATTCTCGCTCGTCCCGCAGCTCACCGTCGCCGAGAACATCGTGCTCGGCGACGAACCGCGGCGCGGCTTCCTGCTCGATGTCGCGGCGGCGCGGCGGATCGCCCGCGAGCTCCTCGACCGGCTCGGCTTCCCGCTCGATCCGGATGCGCGGGTGGAAGGCCTCGCCCGGGCCGAGCAGCAGATGGTCGAGATCGCCAAGGCCTTCCGCACGGACCCGAAGGTGCTCGTGCTCGACGAGCCGACGGCCTCCTTGACCGAGCGCGAGGCCCGCCGGCTCCTGGCGCTGGTCGACCAACTGAAGGCCCGGGGCGTGGGCATCCTCTACATCACCCATCGGATGGGCGAGATCCGCCGGATCGGCGATCGGGTCACGGTGCTGCGCGACGGTCGGAAGATCGCGACCGTGCCGGCTACGACGAGCGAGGACGAGCTCGTCCGCCTCGTGACCGGCCGGGCGATCGAGCAGATCTTTCCGCCCCTGCCGCCCGTGCCCGAGGGACCGCCCGTCCTGCGCGTGGAAGAGCTCACGAGCCGCTCCGGCAGTGTCGTGGCTGCGACCTTCGCCTTGCGGGCGGGCGAGATCCTGGGCCTTTCGGGGCTCGTCGGATCCGGCAAATCGGAAGCCGCCCGCGCGGTCTTCGGGGTCGAACCGATCGCCTCCGGCCGGGTGTTGCTCGACGGCGTCGCCGTCGAACCGCTGGCACCGGCGTCGATGCTCGCCCGCGGCGTCCTCTACCTGCCACCCGACCGGCGCGAGGAGGGGCTCGCGATGGTACGGCCCGCGCGCGAGAACATGACGCTCGCGGCGCTCGACCGTCGCGAGCTCGGCCCCGGACCCTGGCTCGGCCGCTTCCAGGAGGCCCGCCTCGCCCACGAGCTCGCGCGGCGGATCGAGCTCCGCCCGGCCCAGCCGGAACGGCCGGTCGAGCTCTTCTCGGGCGGCAACCAGCAGAAGGTGCTGTTCGCCCGGGCACTCGCCCGGCCGGTGCGGCTCTTGATGCTCGGCGAGCCGACCGTGGGTGTCGACATGGCGACCCGGGCTTCGCTCTATCGGCTGATCGTCGAGCTCGCCCGGAAAGGCACCGCGATCCTGCTCGTCTCTTCCGATCTGCCGGAGATTCTCCACCTTTCGCATCGCGTGCTGGTCTTCCACCGCGGTCGGATCCGGGCCGAGCTCGAAGGTGCGGCGATCGACGAAGAGGCGGTCCTGCAGCACTTCTTCGAGCGCGAGGCGGCATGATCGAGACCGAGCGCGCCGCTTCCGTCGACGCTCCCGGAACCGGCGAACGACTGCGGCTGCTGCTCGCGCGCCTTTTCCTGCGGTTGGGCGTGCTGCCCTTCCTGTTGGTCGTCGCGGTTCTGGTGTTCGCGTCGCTCTCCGAGAATTTCTTGACGCTGCGCAACCTCACCAACGTGGTACGTCAGGCGGTCTATCTGTCGATCGTCTCGCTCGGCCAGATGCTGGCGCTGCTCACGGGCGGTTTCGATCTCTCGGTCGGCACGATCCTGGCCTTGACCTCGGTGGTCGGTGCCTCGGCCATGGCCGCCGCGCACGCGGCCTTCCCCGATCTGCCTTGGCTTTCGATCCTGCTCGGCGCGCTCGCGGGGCTGTCGGCCGGCACCGCGATCGGGGTGGCGAACGGGCTGGGTGTGGCGCTGTTCGGCGTCTCGCCCTTCATCGTGACGCTCGGCATGGCCTCGGTCGGCTTCGGCATCGCGCTCTATCTCACGGGCGGCGTCCCGGTGTACGGCATGCCCAACGAGTTCGGCGAGGTCTTCGGCTTCGGCGAGCTCGCCGGCGTGCCGGTGCCGATCCTGGTCACGGGCCTGCTCGTGCTCGTCATGCTCGTGCTCGTCTACCGCACCCGGCTCGGCCGTTCCTTCTACGCCGTGGGCGGCAACGTGAAAGCGGCGCGGCTTTCGGGTATCGATACCCGCCGTGTCCTGTTCACGACCTACCTGCTCTGCGCCTTCCTCACTTCGATCGGCGGGCTCTTGTTGACCGCCCGGCTCGATACCGGGGAGGCCAACATCGGCGCCTCCATGCCGCTCGAATCGATCGCCGCGTGCGTGATCGCCGGTGTGTCGCTCAGGGGCGGTGTCGGCCGGGTCGAGAACGTAGTCCTGGGCGCGCTCTTCATCGTGCTCGTGCAGAACGGCATGAACCTCGCCCGGATCGAATCCTATCTGCAGACCGTCGTGCTCGGGCTCCTCCTGATCCTCGCCGTGATCGCCGACCAGCTCCGGCTGCGGTTGATGGGGAGCCTGCGCGCGTGAGGGTAGCGCCCGTGATCCCGATCAACTGCGACCTGGGCGAGAGCTTCGGTCTCTGGCGGATGGGCGACGATGCCGGGCTCATGCCCTGGATCCAGCTCGCCAACGTGGCCTGCGGCTTTCACGCCTCCGACTTCGAGCACATGCACTCGACCGTGCGGCTCGCCAAGCGGCAGGGGGTGAAGGTGGGCGCGCATCCCTCGCTGCCCGACCGGCAGGGTTTCGGCCGGCGGGTGATGGCGATGCGGCGCGACGAGCTCGCCGATTGCGTGCTCTACCAGGTGGGGGCGCTCACGGCGTTTCTGCGCGCCGAGGGGATGGAGCTGCACCATATCAAGCCGCACGGCGCGCTCTACGGGATGGCCGCGCGCGACCCGGAGATGGCGCACGCGATCGCCGATGCCGCCGCGGTGTTCGGGGTGCCGGTGCTCGGCATGGCCGGGACCGAGCACGAGAGGATCTACCCCGCCCGCGGGCTTCGGCTCGTTCGCGAATTCTACGCCGATCTCGACTACGACGAGGCCGGCCGGCTCGTCATCGCTCGCGAGCACGATGCGGTGGATCCGGCCGAAGCGGCGGCACGCGTCGTGCGCGCGGTCGAAGAAGGTGTCGTGCGCTCGACCGCGGGTACGGATGTGCCGGTCGTGGTCGAGACGGTCTGCGTCCATTCCGACACACCGAACGCGGTCGCGATCGCGAAGGCCGTGCACGACGCACTCGCGGAACTCGCCGGCCGCCCGCGCAACTAGGAGACGAGACGCGATGGCGAAAAAAGAAATCCTCTCGCCCTTGCCCGGAACCTTCTATCGCCGCCCCGCCCCCGACCAGCCGCCCTACAAGAGCGAAGGCGATGCCGTCGCGGTCGGCGACGTCGTCGGCCTCGTCGAGGTCATGAAGAGCTTCAACGAGGTCAAGAGCGAGGTGGCGGGCAAGCTCGTGCGCTTTCTGGTCGAGAACGAGGAGGCGGTGATGGCGGGTCAGCCCTTGGCCGAACTCGAGGGCTGAGACTTTGCCGATCCGCACCCTGCTGATCGCCAACCGCGGCGAGATCGCGCTCAGGATCCAGCGCGCAGCGCGCGAGCTCGGCATCCGCGTGGTCCAGGCCCACTCGGCGGCCGATCGCGACTCGCTGCCGGTGCGGCTCGCCGACGAAGCGATCGAGATCGGCCCGCCGCCCGCCAAGAAATCCTATCTCTCGATTCCCGCGATCATCGAGGCGGCCGAGAAGGTCGGCGCGGACGCCGTCCACCCGGGCTACGGGTTTCTGGCCGAGAACGGCGAGTTCGCCGATGCCTGCGAAGTGGCCGGGCTCGTCTTCGTCGGCCCCACGGGCGACACGATCCGGGCGATGGGCGACAAGGTCGAGGCCCGCCGGCTCGCGGCCGAAGCGGGCGTGCCCACGGTGCCGGGGAGTGGCGGCCGGGTGCGCGAGCTCGAGGAGGCCCGCGAGATCCTCGAGCACACCGGCTTTCCGGTCATGATCAAGGCCGCGGCGGGCGGTGGCGGACGCGGCATCCGGGTGGCCCACGACGGCGACGAGCTCGCCCGGCTCTGGCCACAGGCGCGCGCGGAAGCTTTGGCCGCCTTCGGCGACGGCGGGCTCTACCTCGAGAAGCGGATCGAGCGGGCCCGCCACCTCGAGGTCCAGGTGCTGGGCGACGGGCATCGGGTGATCCACCTTTTCGAGCGCGACTGCTCGCTCCAGCGCCGCCGCCAGAAGCTCTGGGAGGAGGCGCCGGCCGTCCGGCTGGAGCCTGCGATCCGCGAGAAGCTCTGCGCCGCCGCCGTCCGGCTCGCCGAGCGGGTCCGCTACAAGGGTGCGGGCACCGTCGAGTTCCTGTTCGACGAGGCGAGCGGGGCCTTCTACTTCCTCGAGATGAACACCCGCATCCAGGTCGAGCATCCGGTGACCGAGGAGATCACCGGCATCGACCTGGTGAAAGCGATGCTTGAGATCGCGGCCGGCGCACCGCTTCCCTTCCGCCAGGAGGAAGTCGACGTGCGGGGGCATGCGATCGAGGCCCGGATCAACGCCGAGGATCCGGCGCGCGACTTCGCCCCGCATCCCGGGCGGATCGCGAGCCTCGAGCTGCCGGGCGGGCCGGGTGTTCGGACCGACACCGCGCTCTTCGCGGGCTACGAGGTCCCGCCGTTCTACGATTCCCTGCTCGTGAAGCTTATCGCGCGCGGCCGCGACCGCGCGGAAGCGCTGGCCCGGCTCGAGCGGGCACTCGCCGAGCTTTCGATCGGCGGGGTTCCGACCACGGCCGGGCTGCATCGGCTGCTCGTGCGTGCCCCCGAGGTGCGGAGCTGGGACGTGTACACGGCCTGGCTCGAGCCCTGGCTCGAATCGAACCGGCAGAAGCTCGCGTGAAGGAGGTGGCGGTGGCGAGGACGGAATCGCGATATTCCTTCGGCGGCGACGAGCATCTCTTCGTCGAGATCGACGAGGAGATGTCGCTCGAGGCCTTCTTCAAGAGCCTCTCGGTCTGCACCGCGATCGAGGAAGCGAAGATCGAGGGTGTGACCGAGATCTGCCCGGCCAACGCCTCCTTCCAGGTCAAGTTCGATCCGGACGTGATCGCGCCAGCCGACATCGAGGCCGAGGTCAGGCGGATCGAGGCTCGGGCCCAGGCCTCGCACCGGATCGCCACGCGCATCCTCGAGGTCCCGGCCTATTTCCGCGATCCCTGGACGACCGAGACCTTGCTGCGCTTTCGCGACCGCCACCAGGACCCGAACGCGACCGACATCGAGTTCGCCGCCCGGATCAACGACTATCCGAGCGTCGATGCGTTCCTCGCCGCCTTCACGGGCTCGCCCTGGTTCGTCTCGATGGTGGGATTCGTGGCGGGCCTTCCCTTCCTCTACCAGATGGTCGAGCGCAGACGGCAGATCCAGGTTCCCAAATATCTGCGCCCGCGAACCGACACGCCGGCCTTGACGATCGGCTTCGGCGGTTGTTTCGGCTGCATCTACTCGGTTCGCGGTGCCGGCGGCTACCAGATGTTCGGCATCACGCCCATGCCGATCTACGATCCGCAGCAGAAGATCTCTTATCTGCAGGACTTCATGTGCCTGTTCCGGCCGGGCGACATCCTGGTCTGGAAGCCGATCGACCGCGAGGGCTACGATTCGATCAAGGCGGACGTCGAGGCCGGCCGCTTCGTGCCGAAGATGGTCGAGGTCACCTTCGACCTCGACGCCTTCGAGCGCGACGTCGACGGCACCAACCGCAAGCTCTTGGAGGCGCTCCATGCTTGAGGTCGTCCGCGCCGGGCTCGCTACCACCGTCCAGGACCTCGGCCGGCCCGGCTACTACCATGTCGGAATTCCGATCTCGGGCGCCATGGACCGGCTCGCCGCCCGCACGGCCAATCTGCTCGTCGGGAATCCGGAGGACGCCGCGCTCCTCGAATGTCCCTTCATGGGTCCCGAACTGCGCTTCTCGGATGCCCGCACCGTGGCCGTGACCGGCGCCGAGATCGCCCCCAGGGTGAACGGCCAGGCGCGGCCGCTCTGGACCTCGTTCCGGGTCGACAAGGGCGACACGCTGTCCTTCGATTTCCTCGAGAAGGGGGCGCGCATCTACGTCGCGATCTCGGGCGGGATCGACGTCCCGGTGGTGCTCGGCTCGCGTTCGACTTATGCGTTGGGGGCACTCGGCGGCTTCCGAGGCCGCAAGCTCGAGGCGGGCGATCTTCTGCCGCTCGGCGCCGGTGCCGGTGCCGCCGAGGGTCGAACCGTGCCCGAGCATCTGCGGCGGATGCCCGAGATGCCCGCCAGGCTGCGCGTCATGCCCGGGCTCTACTGGCACCGGCTCACCGAAGAAGCGAAGCAGAGCTTCTTCGAGGACACCTGGAAGGTCGCCCCCGAGGCCGACCGGATCGGCTATCGTTTCCGCGGCGGCCGGCCCTTGACCTTCGTGCCGCGCGAGCAGCCCTTCGGTGCCGGCTCGGATCCGTCGAACATCGTCGATGCCGCCTATCCCTACGGCTCGATCCAGGTGCCGGGCGGCACGGAGCCCATCGCGCTGCACCGGGACGCGGTCTCGGGCGGCGGCTACATGATGCTCGGCACCGTGATCTCGGCGGACATGGACCTGATCGGCCAGCTCCAGCCGCACACGCCCACCCGCTTCGTCCCGTGCGACATGGCGGAAGCATTGCGGGCGCGCGCCGAGCGCCGCAAGCTCTTGGACGCGATCCGCGCGCATCTGGCCGCGTGAGCCCACCCGTTCCGACCATCCATCGAGGTCGATCGAAAAGGACGCAGCGATGACAGGAACTCTCGCCGCCCGCCTCTGGCCCGTCGAAGCCGGCCACAGCTGGACCCGGACGATCGTGCTGATCGTCGCGGGTTCGCTGCTCTTGACCCTCTCGGCCAAGGTCCAGGTACCGTTCTGGCCGGTGCCGATGACGATGCAGACCTTCGTCGTGCTCCTGATCGGCGCCACCTACGGTTCGACGCTGGGGGCCGCGACCGTGCTCGTTTATCTCGTCCAGGGTGCCCTCGGGCTGCCGGTCTTCGCCAAGGGCGGTGGGCTCGCCTACATGACGGGCCCGACGGGTGGCTATCTCCTGGGCTTCCTCGTGGCGGCCTGGCTCGTCGGCAAGCTCGCCGAGCGCGGGCTCGACCGCCGCGTGCTCACCGCATTGCCCGTGTTCCTGTTGGGCGATCTCGTCATCTTCCTCTGCGGTGTCGGCTGGCTCGCCTCGCTGATCGGCTTCGAGAAGGCCTGGGCGGCGGGTGTCCTGCCCTTCCTGCCGGCCGAGGCGCTCAAGATCGCGCTCGCGATCGCACTCCTGCCGCTCGCCTGGCGCCTGGGCGAGCGCCGCAGCGGGTGAGCGGCCGAGGGGGCGGCGGCCACAGCCGTCCCCCCGGTCGACGAGAACGAGGGAGGTACGTCCATGTCCGATCGGCTTCTGGGGGCCGCGATTGCGCGCAAGAAGGATCGCCGGTTGCTCACCGGCACCGGTCGCTGAACGGACGACATCACTTTGCCGCGCCGGGCCCATGGGGTGATCGTCCGCTCGCCGCACGCGCACGCCCGGATCCGCGCCGTCGGCCTCGAGGCGGTGCGCGCGATGCCTGGGGTGCTGCTGCTCATCGGGGCCGAGGTCGCAGCCTCGGGCGTGGGTGGCCTGTCCTGCGGTTGGCAGGTGACCGGCGCCGACGGCAAGCCCATGGCCGAGCCGCCGCATCCGATCCTGGCCCAGAAGGGGTGATGCGGCACCCGGGCGAGCCCGTGGTCGTGGTCGTGGCCGAGAGCCTCGCCCAGGCACGGGACGC
>CALBAK010000065.1 GCA_937926445.1 uncultured Alphaproteobacteria bacterium | reverse complement strand
GGACACACCGCTCGAGCCCAGCATGGCGCGGACCGACCGCCGGGCCCGAGCCGAGGCCGCCTGGCTCGCCTCGGGGCTGCCGGTGCACGTCTTCCGCCTGGCCGGGATCTACGGGCCGGGCCGCAACGCGCTCCGCCAGCTGCTCGACGGCACCGCGCGCCGGATCGTCAAGCCCGGCCAAGTCTTCTCGCGCGTCCACGTGGACGACATCGCCACCGTGCTCGAGGCCTCGATGGCGCGGCCGAACCCGACTCGGATCTACAATGTCTGCGACGACGAGCCGGCCCCTCCCCAAGACGTCGTGACCTTCGCGGCCGAGCTCCTGGGCGTTCCGCCGCCGCCCGAGGAACCGTTCGAGACCGCCGAACTCTCGCCCATGGCCCGCAGCTTCTACGCCGACAACCGCCGCGTGAAGAACGAGCGGATCAAGGCGGAGCTCGGCATTCGCCTCGCCTATCCCTCCTATCGCGAGGGGCTGCGGGCGCTCCTTCCGGTCGAAACCGCCGCGCGGCGCTGATCCGGCCCTGGACGAGGTCCGCTCGGAGCGCCAATCTGCCCCGCACCGAACGCTCGGCTGGGAGGATCGGATGCGCTCGACCGGAACGCTCGCGGCCGCCTTCGCGGCGGCCCTTCTGACCGCGGCCCTGCCCGCGGCGGCCCGCGACCTCACCATCACCTCCTGGGGTGGCGCCTATCAGAACGCCCAGCGCGAGCTCTACTTCGCGCCCTTCCAGAAGGAGACCGGCATCAAGCTCGTCGAGGACACCTGGGACGGCGGCATCGGTGTGTTGCGCACCAAGGCGCAGGGCACGCCCGTGTGGGACGTCGTCCAGGTCGAGACCGACGAGCTCGTGTTGGGTTGCGAAGAAGGGATCCTGGAGCCGCTCGACTGGCAGGCGCTCGGCGGCAAGGACAAGTTCCTGCCGGCCGCGGTCCACGAATGCGGCGTGGGTGCCATCGTCTGGGCCACGATCCTGGCCTACGACGGCAACAAGTTCCCGACCGGTGGGCCCGCTTCCTGGGCCGACTTCTTCGACACCCGGAAATTCCCGGGCAAGCGCGCGCTCAGGAAGGGTCCGCGTCAGGCCCTCGAGTTCGCGACCATGGCCCAGGGCGTGCCGCCCGCCGAGGTCTACGAGGCGCTCAGGGCCCCCGGCGGGATCGACAAGGCCTTCGCCAAGCTCGACAGCATCAAGAAGGACCTGATCTTCTGGGAGGCCGGTGCCCAGCCGCCGCAGCTTTTGGCCTCGGGCGAGGTCGCCATGACCTCGGCTTACAACGGCCGCATCACCGCCGCCAACCGGCAGGACAAGCGCAACTTCAAGATCGCTTGGAACGCCGGCTTCGTCTATCAGATCGACTCTTGGGTGATCCTCAAGAACTCGCCCAAGAAGGCCGAAGCCTTCGAGCTCGTCCGGTACCTCACCCGGCCGGAGAACCAGGCCAAGTTGCCGGCGATCATCCCCTACGGCCCGACCCGTGTCGACGCCGGCGAGCTCGTGCCGGCCGAGTTCGCGGCCGACATCCCCTCCTCGCCGCAGAACCTGCCGCACGGCGTGTTCTTCGACGCGAGCTTCTGGGTCGAGAACGTCGAGAAGCTCACCGAGCGGTTCAACGCCTGGGCGGCGCAGAAGTGAGCCGCGGGCGGACGGCCGCCCCGAACGTGGCGGCCGTCCGCCGCCTCCGCTGATGGCCACGTCCGCCGTCGAGCTGCGCCGGGCCCTGCGCCGCGCCGAGCGGCGTAGCACGCTCGGTGGTCTCGCCCTGGCGCTGCCGCTCACCGCCTTTCTCGTCGTCTTTTTCCTCCTCCCGATCCTCGGCATGCTCGCCAAGGCGGTGGAGAACAGCGAGCTCGCCATCGCCATGCCGCGCAGCACCGAGGCGCTGCGCGCCTGGCAGGGTCTCGGGCCGCCGCCCGAGCCGGTGGTGGCGATCGTCGCCGCGGAGCTCAAGGAAGCGCACGCCCGCCGCCAATCGGCGATGGTCGCCCAGCGGCTCAACCGCGAGGAGGCGGGCTGGCGCAACCTGATCCTCTCGACCGCCCGGCGCCTGCCCGACGGCCCGCAGGGCAGCTGGCTCGAGACGCTCGTGGCGATCGATCCCGCCTGGGGCGAGCCCGCGATCTGGGCCGGCTTGCGGCGGGCCGCCCGGCCCTGGACCGACATCTTCCTGTTGGCCGCGATCGACCTGCACCGCGACGACCACGACGCCATCGTCCGCGTACCGCCCGACCAGGCGATCTATCTCGACGTCCTCCTGCGCACCTTCTGGATCAGCGCACTCGTCACCCTCTTCTGCCTGATCCTGGGCTATCCCCTCGCTTATCTCCTCGCCACGCTGCCCGAGCGTTGGGCGAACCCGCTTTTGATCCTGGTCCTCCTGCCGTTCTGGACCTCCCTGCTCGTGCGCACCGCCGCTTGGATCGTGCTCCTGCAGCGCGAGGGTGTGATCAACGATCTGCTCGTCCGGCTCGGGCTCCTGGCCGAGCCCGTGGCGCTCGTGTTCAACCGCACGGGCGTGCTCGTCGCGATGACGCACGTGCTCATGCCCTTCATGGTGCTGCCGCTCTACAGCGTCATGCGCGGTATCCCGCTCTCCTTGACCCGGGCCGCTCTCTCCCTCGGCGCCACACCCTTCCTCGCCTTCCGCAAGGTCTATCTGCCGCTCTCCATGCCGGGGGTGGCGGCGGGCTGCCTGCTCGTCTTCATCCTCGCTCTCGGCTACTACATCACCCCGGCGCTGGTGGGCGGTGCCGCCGACCAGATGATCAGCTACTTCGTGGCCTTCTTCACGCTGCAGACGGCCAACTGGGGGATGGCCGCCGCACTGGCCACGCTGCTCCTGGTCGCCACACTCCTCCTCTACGTGGTCTATGCCCGGCTCGTGGGCATCGACCGGCTGCGGCTCGGCTGAGCGATGCTCGGCAGCGGGCTCCTCGGCCGGGCGACACTCTGGGCCTTTGCCCTCCTGGTGCTGCTCTTTCTCGTCCTGCCGATTCTCGTGATCGTGCCGCTCTCCTTTTCGGCCGGCGCCTTTCTCCACTTTCCGCTGCCGGGTCTGAGCCTTCGCTGGTACGCCCGCTTGCTCGAGCACGAGCCCTGGCGGATCACGCTGAAGAACAGCTTGATCGTGGGGGCGATCGCGACCCTGCTCGCCACCCTGCTCGGCACGCTCGCCGCCATGGGTCTCGCCCGCGCCCGCTTCGCAGGCAAGGGCCTCCTCATGGCGCTCATGCTCTCGCCCATGATCGTGCCGGTCATCATCCTCGCGACCGGCGCCTATTTCTTCTACGAGCGGCTCGGCCTCACGAGCAGCCTCCTGGGCCTCGCCATCGCGCACACGGTGCTTGGCGCCCCCTTCGTGCTCGTGACCGTCTCGGCCACGCTCGGCGCCCTCGATCCCACGCTCGTGCGTGCCGCGCACGGCCTGGGCGCCCCGCCCTGGCTCGCCTTCCGCAAGGTCACGTTGCCGATCATCGCACCGGGCGTGGTGAGCGGAGCCCTCTTCGCCTTCGTGACTTCCTTCGACGAGGTGGTGGTGGCCCTCTTCCTCACCGGCCCCGCCCAGCGCACCCTGCCGCGGCAGATGTTCGACGGCATCCGCGAGGAGATCAACCCGGAGATCCTGGCGGCCGCCACCGTTCTCGTGGCGCTCGCCGTGCTCCTCCTCGTGGTGGCCGAGCTCCTGCGCCGGCGAAGTGCGCGTCTGAGGGGCATAGCACCTTGAACGTGCTGCTCGTCCACGCCCACCCTGAGCCGCACTCCTTCTGCGCGGCGATGCGGGATCGGGCCATCGCGACGCTCGAAGGCGCGGGCCACGTGGTGACGGTCTCCGACCTCTACGCGATGCGCTTCGACCCGGTGGCCAAGGCCGAAGACTTCCACGACCGGTGCGATCCCGGTCACCTCGTCTACGCCCTCGAGCAGCGCCACGCTTTCGAGACCGGCACGCTCGCCCCGGACATCGCGGCGGAGGTGGAGAAGCTGATGGCGGCCGAGCTCCTGCTGCTCTCCTTCCCGCTCTGGTGGTTCTCGGTGCCAGCGATCCTCAAGGGCTGGATCGACCGGGTGTTGCTCTCGGGCCCGTTCTATGGCGGGCGGCGCTTCTACGACCGAGGCGGGCTCGCCGGAAGGCGGGCGCTCTGCCTGATCGCCGCCGGCTCGCGCGCGCACATGCTCGCCGAGGGCGGCATCCACGGTCCGCTCGAGGGCATGCTCAAGCATCTCTTGCAGGGTACGCTCGGCTATGTCGGGTACGCGGTCCTGCCGCCCTTCGTGGCCTGGCACGTGCCCTATGTCGACGAGGCGACACGAGGGGCGATGCTCGACGCGCTCGACCGCTACCTGCAAGCGCTCGACCGGCTCGAGCCCCTGCCGATGCCGAGCCTCGACCGGTTCGATCGCGAGATGCGACCGCTGCCGAACGCCGACGCCATAGCGGGCGAGCCCCGAGCCGCCGCGCGATCCTCGAACCGCGGCCTACCGGCGGGCGGCACGCGGGCGAAACCTTCCGCCCGTTAACTCCCCCGCAACACCGATCCGCCAGGATCGGGCGGCGAAGGTGGAGAGGGACGGGATGGCCGGGTCCGCTGTGCTCGCGGTGTTCGCCTTGCAGCTGCTCGGCGCGCTCGAGGGGCCGGTGCTCGGGTCGGGCGATCCGGCGCCGCGATCCGGCTCGGCGGGCCCGCCGTTCGCGGCCGAACCGGCGCGCTCGCCGGAGCGCGCGCGGGCCTCGAGCTGGCTCACGGTCCGCCGCGAGGAGGGCCGAGCCTCGGCCCTCGCCGCCGCCGGCCCGCCGGACCCGCCTCAATAGACGTCCTGGCCGCCGTTGACCGGGATCTCGGCGCCGGTGATGTAGGAGGCACCCTCGCTGCAGAGGAAATAGATGATCGAGGCGACCTCCTCGGGCGAGCCGAGCCGCCGGAGCGGGATCCGCTCGACGAGCTGCTCGGTGCCGGGCGAGAGAATGGCGGTGTTGATCTCGCCCGGGCAGACCGCGTTCACCCGGATGCCGAGATGGGCGAGATCGGCGGCGAGCTCGCGGGTGAGGGCGGTCAAGGCGGCCTTGCTCGTGGCGTAAGCGGAGCCGGCGAAGGGATGCACGCGCGAGCCCGCGATCGAGGTCAAATTGACGATCGAACCCTGGGTGCGGGCCAGCAAGGGCGCGCAGGCGCGGCTGAAATAGACGGGTGCGAAGAAGTTGATCGCGAAGGTCTTCTCCCAGACCTCCATGGTCCCGTCGAGACAGCCGAGCCGCTTGCCGCCCTCGGCCTTGGGCGAATAGCCGGCGTTGTTGACGAGCGCATGGAGCTCCTGGCCGTTCAGGAGGTGCTCGAGCTGAGCCACCGCCTCGGAGAGACGGTGCGTCTCGGCAAGATCGATCGTGATGTGGGCGTGTCGCTCGTTGCGCGGGCATTGCGGCGGCACCTCGTCGCGCGAGCAGGTGATCGCCCGCCAGCCCTGGCGGACGAAATAGGCCGCCGTGGCGTGCCCGATCCCACGGCTCGCTCCGGTGATGAACACGTTCTTGCGCTCGGCCATCGCCCGTTACCCTCCGCCGGCCAGCCTCAAGATGGCGGCGGAAAGCGAGCGCGGCAAGCCGCGGCGCCGCTCAGGGTGCGAGGCGCACGCGCTCCCAGCCCGAGCCCGTCCGGCGATAGTCGAGCCGGTCGTGCAGCCGCGAGCGGCGGCCCTGCCAGAATTCGAACCGATCGGGCACGACCCGATAGCCACCCCAGTGCGGCGGGCGTGGCGGGCTCTCGGGATAACGCTCGGCCAGCTCCTGGAACCGGCGGGCGAGGTCGTGCCGGTCGATCGGCCGGCTCTGCGGGCTCGCGAGCGCCCCGATCCGGCTGCCGTAAGGGCGCTTCGCGAAGTAGGCGTCGGCCTCGGCCGGATCGACCCTCTCGACCCGCCCTTCGATCCGCACCTGGCGATGCAGCTTGTCCCAGAAGAAGAGGAGCGCCGCCACCGGCCGCAGCGCGAGCTCCCGGCCCTTGCGGCTCTCGTAGTTCGTGTAGAAGGTGAAGCCGCGGCGGTCGAAATCCTTGAGGAGCACCATCCGCAGCGACGGCCGGCCGTCCGCGTCGACGGTGGCGAGCGCCATCGCGTTGGGCTCGACCAGGCCGGCACCGAGCGCCTCGTGCAGCCAGGTGTCGAACTGGTCGAAGGGATCCTCGGCCGCTTCCTCCTCGAGCAGCATCGGTCCCTCGTAGTCGACCCTCAAATCCTCCAAGCGGCTCATCCCGTTTCTCCCCGAATGGCGCTTTCGTGACGACCGGGCGCGGTGTCTGCGGAAGGCCCCGCGCCGCCGCCGGGGCGCGCGGCGTGGCCTCGGAGCACCGTCCCGTGCAGGGCATCCTCTCGATCCAGTCCCACGTCGCCTACGGCCATGTCGGCAACAGCGCCGCCGTTTTCCCGCTCCAGCGGTTGGGCTTCGAGGTCTGGCCGATCATGACGGTCCTGTTCTCCAACCACACGGGCTACGGCGCCTTTCGTGGCCGACCCGTGGCGGCCGACTGGCAGCGCGAGATCCTCGAAGGCCTCGAGGAGCGGGGCGCACTCGCCCGCACCCGGGCCGTGCTCTCGGGCTATCTCGGCGACCCCGGGACCGCCGCGATCGTGCTCGAGGCGGTGGAGCGCGTCCGCCGGCACCGGCCCGAGGCGGTCTATGCCTGCGACCCCGTGATCGGCGACGACGGCCGCGGCGTGTTCGTCCGCCCCGGCATTCCAGAACTTCTCCGCGACCGCGTGCTGCCGCTCGCCACGATCGTCAAGCCCAACCGCTTCGAGCTTGCCTTCCTCTCCGGAATCGAGGTCCGCGACCTCGAAGACGCGCTCGAGGCAGCGGCACGGCTGCGCGCGCGCGGCCCCCGGCTCGTGGTCGTCACGAGCCTGGCGCTGCCCGACCAGGAGGGGCTCCTCGGTATGCTCGCCGACAGTGCCGAGGGCTCCTTCGTGGTCTGGACGCCGCGCCTTCCGGTCACCCTGAACGGTACGGGGGACGCCTTCGCGGCCCTCCTGCTCGGCGAATGGTTGCGCACGGGCGATCCCGAGGCGGCCCTCGCCCGGACCGCTTCGGCGATGTACGGTCTCGTCCTGGCTACCTGGAAGGCGGGCTCGCGCGAGCTCCTGCTCGTCGAAGCGCAGAAGGAATTGGTCGAGCCGAGCCACCGCTTCCGCCCGACCCGGCTACGCTAGGCCTCGGTCGCGAGCCGGCGGCCGATGGCCCGGCAGGCGTCGAGGATCGCCGCGGGGTCCACCACCGCCTCGGGCAGGAGCGTGCGCAGCCGGGCAACCTCGAGCACGAAGCCGTCGCGCTCGACCGGTGCCTCGACGACGAGCCGCCCGCGGCCGAAGCCCTCGATCACGGCGAGGGCCAACCGGCCGATCGGTGTGCCCACGCCGGAGCCGAGATTGACGATCCCGCCGGGCGGCTCGAGGGCTAGTCGGGCGATCCAGGCGGCACCCCACGCCACCGGCAGGAAGTCGCGGGGCGTGAAGGGGCTCGCGTCGAGCCGCACCTCGCCGTCGCGGGCGAGCGTGCGGAGAAGCCGCGCGAGGAAGCTCGATCGTCTCGGATCGCACTCGAATCCGAACAGATTGGCGAGGCGAAGCCGGGTGAGCCCGAGGCGCGGGATCGCCGCGAGGCGCTCTTCGAGGGCGAGCTTGTGCGCCCCGTAGAGGTCCGCCGGCCCGAGCGGATCGTCCTCGCGCAAGGGAAACGGGGAGGGGGCGTAGACCTTGCGGGTGCCGAGCGAGAGAAAGGCGATACCGCGCTCGGCCGCCCGCTGAGCGAGCCTGGGCTCGAGATCCTCCTCGATCCGCCAGGCTGGCGTGCCGAGGGCCGGGTGGCGGCCGGCCCAGACCACGCTTCGAACCCCGTCGAGAAGGGCCGGATCCTCGAGGCGGTCGTGGCCGACGAGCCGGCCCGCCGGGCCCAGGGCCGCGGCGATCGCGGCACCCAGAAAGCCTCGGCCGACGAGGAGGACGCTCACCCGCGGCCCGGCAGGGACAGCACGACGGGCCGCCGGTCCTTGACGGCGAGCCCGATCCGGCCCTGCTTCAAGGCGAGCGCCGCCTCGCCGAAGATCGTCCGCCGCCAGCCCGTGAGCGCCGGCACGGGCGCCTCGTCGTCCATCGCGATCGCCTCGAGATCGGCCGTGCTCGCCACCATCCGCTGGGCCACGTCCGCCTCCTCGCAGCAGATCTTGAGGAGCACCCTGAGCATGTCGACGAGTGGACCGATGCCGCGCGGCGGCTCGACCGGCTCGACGATCTCCGGCAGATCCGCTGCCGGGATCGAGAGGGCCTCCTCGACCGCCGCCACGACCCCGGCGAGGCTCGCCCGGTCGAGGCTGATCCGCTCGTGGCTGCGCAGCTCCTCGACCGTTCGCGGTTTGTGGGCGGCGATCTCGAGCAGGAGATCGTCCCTGAGCACCCGCTGGCGCGGCAGATCCTTGGCTCGGGCGGTGCGCTCGCGCCAGGCGGCGAGCTTCTGGACGACCGCAAGGAAACGCGGATCGCGGGTTCGGATCTTGAGCCGCCGCCAGGCCTCTTCCGGGGGCTGCTCGAACTGGGCCGGATCGGCGATGCGGGCGAGCTCCTCCTCGACCCACGCCGAGCGGCCGGTGGCGTCGATCCGGCTCGCGAGCCGCTCGTAGATCACCCGCAGATGGGTCACATCGGCGAGCGCGTAGCGGAGCTGCGCCTCGGTGAGCGGCCGCTTGGACCAGTCGGTGAAGCGGAAGCTCTTGTCCAGCCGGGCCCTGGCCACCTTCTGGACGAGCGTGTCGTAGGCCACCTCTTCGCCGAAGCCGCAGACCATGGCGGCCACCTGGGTGTCGTAGATCGGCCGCGGCACCCGGCCCTTCATCAAGAGCCAGAAGATCTCGAGGTCCTGCCGGCAGGCGTGGAAGACTTTGAGCACCCGCTCCTCGGCCATGAGCTCGAGCAGGGGGGCCATGTCGAGCCCCGCAGCGAGGGCATCGATCGCGACCGCTTCGCGCTCGCCCGCGAGTTGGACGAGGCAGAGCTTGGGCCAATAGGTCCGATCCCGCATGAACTCGGTGTCGACGGTCACGTAGCGCTCGCGCGCGAGGCGGTCGCAGAGTGCGGCGAGATCGGCCGTGGTGGTCACGAGCTGCATGGCGCGGGCTGTCTAGCGAGCGGTCGGCACGCGCGCCAGTCGGGCCCGCGGCCGCAGCCGGCTGCGGCTTGCGAGCGGCCGAGCGGAGGGGCGAAAACCGACGATCGAGAACCGACCGAGGGGCGGCCGATGATCGGGCGAATTCTGCTCGGCTTCACGCTTCTGTTCCCGGCCGGCTGACAGAGCCTCGGCCGCGGTGTCGCCGAGGCGGTGCTCGAGGCCAGCGGGCGCAGCGGCGAGGATCGGCGTACCTGCGAGATCGTTGGGCCGCCCTTCGAGGGCCTCGCGCCCCATCTCGCGGCGCGAGACAGCCTGCCGCCGTTCGGCGCGGCCGGCCCCGGCCGGCGCCAGCTCGAGATCCTCTACATCCACGGGATCGGCACCCACCTGCCCTGGCACGGCACCGCGTTGGCCGAAAATCTCGGCCGCGCTCTGGGTCTCAGCGTCAGCGCGCCGCGCGGCAAGCGGATCCTCATCGAGAGCCCGTGGGGCGGCGACGAGGTGCTCGGCGAGATCGACATCACCCGGATGGTCGACGAGCGGCGTCGGCGGGACCTCGCGTTCTACGAGCTCACCTGGTCGGCCATCAACCGCCGCTCCGAGGAGGCGATCGCCTTCGACCAGAACAGTTCCTACATCACCCATCGGGCCTCGCTCAACCGGGCGATGCGCAGCTTCGTCGACGACGTCGCCGCGGATCCCATCGCCTTCGCCGGGGTCAGCCGGGACAAGATCCTGCACGCCGTCGGCCAGACGCTCTGCTGGGCCGCCTCGCGGAGCCGGGTCGAGCTGGCGGACGAGACCTCGGGGTGCGCTGCGGGCCGGACCTCGCCGGTTTCGGCAGCCGGGTCGGCGTCGACGACCTGACTTTCGTCGCCCACAGCCTCGATAGCCGGGCGACGCTGGACGCGCTGCAGGAGCTCGTGACCGTCCCCGCGATCTTCGAGCGGCCCGCCGGTCGGCGGGTCCTGGCGACGTTCCGCGACAGCATGGTGCCGGTGTTCATGCTGTCGAACCAGCTGCCGCTGCTCGAGGCGGGCGTCCGAGCCGCAGGAGATCCGCGGTCAGACGGCGCGGTTCTGCCGGCCCGACTCGCCGGTGCGCGAGCGGCGCTTCTTCGCCCGCACCGAGCTCGCGGCGATCGGCGACCCGAACGAAGTGATGAGCTACCCGGTGCCGACCGAGTGGGTCGACGCCTATGTCGCGTCGCGGCTCTGCCCGCGGCCGCTCAACGCGTTCATCAACGTCGCGCCGGTCAGCAACCTGTTCGGCCTCGGCGAGCTCGCCAACCCGTTCGTGGCGCACACCGGCTACGATACCGACGAGCGGGTGGCCGCGCTGATCGCCAAGGGGGCCGGCCACCCCGCTGCCGCGCCGATCGGCGCGGAGCGCTGCACCTTCCGCGAAGTCGACGAGACTCTGGGACGCTGAGGCTGCGCCGCTCCGGGGCTCAGACGACCCCGACCGTTCGCGCGGCGATCGGTGCGTCGAGGTCAGTCGAGCCGAGGAAGCGATTGTTGCCGGTGCGGAGCCGTTCCGGGTCCGCGAAGGAGAAGCTGCCGTAGAAGAGAAGCCTCACGATACGGGTCTCGCTCGCGTCGAGCCGTTCGGTGTCCTCGAAAAGGTCGGCAGGATCCGAAAGCTCCCGCGAAGGCGCCGCATAACGAAAGTAAGGTGACGGCGTCCGGTCCTCCCGGATCGTGGTCCTCGCCCGCCGCCCCGCTCTCAACACCTCCCGGGTGGCGGATCCGACGCTCCGGCCGCGCGATCGAGATCGTGCGCCGGCGGCGCATCGGCGGCGGCTCGCGGCCGACCGATCGTCCAGCACCACCCCTCCGGAACCGGAACGAGGCCGAGCCGACCCGCGAGCCGGTCGAGCTCCTCGGCCGTGGGACCGCTGCGGGTGAGCCGGATCGCCGCACAGCCGAAGGTGCGCGCGCAGCTCTCGAGGGCCGAGAGAAGGGCGGCGTGGCAACGTGGCTCGGGTGTGACCTCGAGTGCGGCGAGCCACGGCACCTCGAGCACTGGCTCCGCCTCGAGCGTGCTTCCATCGAGCCGGCGGCCCGGCCGCGGCCGGTGCCACTCGAGCCCGAGGAGGAGCCCGGCCGGATTGACCAGCGCACCGACCCCACCGCCCTCGGCCGTGGCCTCGGCGAGCCAGCGACCGGCGAGCTCGAGCCAGCCTTCGAGATCGCAGGCCGCGCCCGCGAGGCGGGCGAGCGGCCAGGCGAGCGGCAGATCCTCGCGCGCGAGCACGCGCCAGCTCCAACCGGGGAAGCCGTCGAGCTCGCAACAGAACGGGGGCCGCCGCGCCATGGCCGACAGCAATGCCGCATCCCACGTGCTGCGGCATTGACCCAGATCAAAAGCTCGGACTTAGTGGCGGTCCAGGAGGTGGCGCGTTGCGCACGGCCGGGAACACGGGCGGACCGGGCGGGGAAGGGGCGTCGTTCGCTCCGGTGCGCTGTGGCGTCCTGTGCGAGGACTGCCGGGTTCGCGCCGTCGCCGTCTGTCGGGCGATGGGCGGGCCGGCCCTCGACGAACTCGAGGCCATCACCACCCGAATCCGTCTCGCTGCCGGTCGCACCCTGTTCGACGAGGGCGATCCGGCCGACGGCCTGTTCACCCTCACCGAAGGGGTCGTCAAGATCTTCAAGATGCTGGCCGACGGCCGCCGGCAGATCACCGGCTTCCTCTTGCCCGGCGACTTTCTCGGGCTCGCATTCTTCCGCTCCTACGCCTACAGCGCCGAGGCGGTGACCGACGCGCTCCTCTGCCGTTTCCCGAGAGACCGCTTCATGGCCCTCCTGGAACGTCATCCCGCACTCGAGAAGGAGCTTTTGAGCAGGGCCTCCTCGGAGCTCGCAGCGGCCCAGGAGCAGATGCTGCTTCTGGGCCGCAAGAGCGCCAAGGAGCGGGTCGCGAGCTTTCTCTTGGCCCTCGCTCGCCGCCATCCCGGGGCCGGTGCCGCGCCCGTGCCTCTGCCCATGAGCCGCTACGACATCGCCGACTATCTGGGCCTCACCATCGAAACCGTGAGCCGGGAGCTCCAGGCCGCTCGGGCTTCGGGCGTGATCGACTTGCCCGATCGCCACCATTTCCGCGTGGTCGACCGACAGCGGCTTCTGGCTGCCGCCGCTCTCTGAGCCGCCGTACCTTTCCTTCGCGGCCACTGTCCGGCCTCGTCGCCCGGGGGCTCGCTTGCGACCTCGATCTCGTGCCGGACGAGCTCGGCGCCCTCTCGGCCGCCTGGTCTTCGCCTTCGCGCTCGCGTTTCTGCCCTATCTCCGCGCGGCCGATCCGCGCTCCCTCTCGGCCAGGAGCTCGCGATAGAGCCTCGCATAGGCCGGGGCACGCGCCTTCCAGCCGAGCGATCGGGTCATGCCGCGGCGCTGCAGGACCCGCCAGCGCGCGCGGTCGCGGAACAGGGCGGTCGCCCGGCCGAGCGCGTCGATCAGCGCCTCGACCGTGACGGGAGCGAACTGGAAGCCGGTCGCCACCCCGTCCGCGAGAGCCGCCTCGTTGGCGTCGATCACCGTGTCGGCGAGGCCACCGACCCGGGCCACGATCGGCGCCGCGCCGTAGCGCAGCGCGTAGAGCTGGGTGAGGCCGCAGGGCTCGAAGCGGGAGGGGACGAGGATCGCATCCGCCCCGGCGAAGATCCGGTGCGCGAGGCGCTCGTCGTAGCCGAAGCGCACGGCGATCCGGCCCGGATGGCCGCGCGCCGCCTCGCGGAACGCCGCCTCGAGAGCCGGCTCACCGGAGCCCAGCATCGCGAGCGCACCGCCCGAAGCCAAAAGGTGCGGCAGCGCTTCGAGCAGGAGGTCCGTCCCTTTCTGCCAGGTGAGCCGGGTGACCACGCCGAAGAGGGGGGCCGCCCCGGGATCGAGGCCGAGCTCGGCCACCAGCGCCTGTCGACAGGCCTCACGGCCTTCGAGCCGGTCGGCGTCGAAGGGGGCGGGCAGGGCCGGATCGGCGGCCGGGTTCCAGACCCGTTCGTCGATCCCGTTCACGATGCCGGTGAGCCGATCGGCGCGCAGTCGGAGGAGCCCGTCGAGCCCCATCCCGAAGGCGGGGGTCGTGATCTCGCGGGCGTAGGTCGGGCTCACGGTCGTGAGCCGATCGGCATAGACGAGGCCCGCCTTGAGGAAGCCGATCGCCCCCCAATACTCGACCCCGTCGATCGTGAACGCCGATGCCGGCAGTCGCAGCTCGGAAAGCAGGCTCGCCGGGAACTGGCCTTGGAAAGCCAGATTGTGGATCGTCGTCACGGTCGCCGGACGGGGCAGACCCGAGAGCGCCAGGTAGGCCGGGGCGAGCCCCGCCTGCCAGTCGTGCGCGTGGACGACATCCGGCCGCCAGCCGGCGAGAGCGCCGAGCCCGAGCGCGCGGGCCGCCCAGGCGAGGGCGGCGAAGCGCTGCGCATTGTCCGGCCAGTCGGCACCGTCGGGACCCTGATAGGGCCCACCCGGTCGGTCGTAGAGATGGTCGGCCTCGAGCAGGAAGAGGGCGAGCCCGGCCGCGGCGCCGGCCAGGAGCCGGGCGGGTCCGCCCATGAGCTCGCCGAGCTCGAGTAGGGGCTCGGCCCGCTCGAGCCGCTGGCGGACGGCGGGGTAGAGCGGCAGCAGTGTGCGGATCTCCATGCCCTCGGCGGCGAGCGCCCCGGGCAGCGCGCCCACCACGTCGGCGAGGCCACCGGTCTTGATCAGCGGGAAGGCCTCGGAGGCGACCTGGAGGACCCGCAACGGCCCGCTCACGCGTCGCTCTCCGCCTCGAAATAGAGCACCGCGAGCGGCGGCAGGGTCAGCCGCAACGAATAGGGCCGGCCGTGCCAGGCGACGGGCTCGGCTTCGACCGCGCCCAGATTGCCCACCCCCGAGCCCTCGTAGACGAGGGCGTCGGTGTTGAGCCGCTCGCGCCAGAGACCGGGGCGCGGCACCCCGATCCGCCAGCCCTCGCGCGGCACCGGAGTGAGGTTGGCGACCACCAGTACCGGTGCGTCGCCCGGCCGACCGAGCCTGAGCCAGGCATACACCGAGTGCTCGGCGTCGTCGGCCTCGATCCAGGCGAACCCGTCGACCGCGCAGTCGCCGATGTGGAGAGCGGGGAGCTCGCGATAGAGCCGGTTGAGATCGCCCACGAGCCGCTGGACCCCGCGATGCCACCCGATCTCCAGCAGGTGCCAGTCGAGCGCGCGGGCCTCGCTCCATTCGGCCCCTTGGGCGAACTCCTGGCCCATGAAGAGCAGCTTCTTGCCGGGATGGCCCCACATGAGGGCGAGAAGGGCCCGGAGGTTCGCGAACTTCTGCCAAGCGTCGCCCGGCATCCGCGCCAAGAGCGAGCCCTTGCCGTGTACCACCTCGTCGTGGCTCAACGGCAGGACGAAGTTCTCCGAGAAGGCGTAGAGCAGGCCGAAGGTCAGCTCGTGATGGTGCCAGCGGCGGTGCACAGGATCGCGCGCGAAATAGCGCAGGGTGTCGTGCATCCAGCCCATGTTCCACTTGAAGCCGAAGCCGAGGCCGCCGAGCCAGGTGGGACGCGACACCCCGGGCCATGCCGTCGATTCCTCGGCGATCGTGACGATCCCGGGATGCTCGGCGTAAAGCACCTCGTTGAGCCGGCGCAGAAACGCGATCGCCTCGAGGTTCTCGTTGCCGCCGTGTCGGTTCGGAACCCACTCGCCCGGCTTTCGTGAATAGTCGAGGTAGAGCATCGAGGCGACGGCGTCGACCCGGAGCCCGTCGACGTGGTAGACCTCGAACCAATAGAGCGCGTTGGTGATCAGGTAGTTGGCCACCTCGGTCCGGCCGTAATTGTAGACGAGGGTACCCCAGTCCGGATGCCGGCTCTGGCGCGGATCCTCGTGCTCGAAAAGTGCGGTGCCGTCGAAGCGGCCGAGCCCGTGCGGATCGCTGGGGAAGTGGCCTGCGACCCAATCGAGGATCACGCCCAGACCCAGGGCGTGTGCCCGGTCGACGAAGCGGGCGAGACCCTCGGGATCGCCGAACCGGGCGGTGGGCGCGAAGAGGCCGAGCGGCTGGTAGCCCCAGGAGGCGTCGAGCGGGTGCTCGCTCACGGGCAAGAGCTCGAGATGGGTGAAGCCGAGCCCGGCGGCATAGGGCAGGAGCTCGTCGGCGAGCTCGTCCCAAGAGAGGAAGGAGCCGTCCGGCCGGCGCCGCCAGGAGCCGAGATGAACCTCGTAGATCGCCATCGGCCGCTCGAGCGGCCGCATCTCGGCGCGCCGCGCCATCCACGCCTGGTCCGTCCAGGGGAACGGGCGGAGCGCCCGGACGATCGAGGCGGTCGCGGGCCGGAGTTCTGCCGCGGTGGCGAAGGGGTCGGCCTTCGCGGGCAGGAGGCGGCCCTCCCGGTCCTTGATCTCGTACTTGTAACGGGCACCCTCCGCGACTCCGGGCAGGAAGATCTCCCACACCCCCGAGACCCGCCGCAGACGCATGCCGTGCAGACGGCCGTCCCAGCCGTTGAAGTCGCCCACCACCGCGACCCGCGAGGCGTTGGGGGCCCAGACCGCGAAATGGACTCCCGCCACCCCCTCGTGGACGATCGGCCGCGCACCCAGCCGCTCCCAGAGCCGGCGATGTGTCCCCTCCCGCAACAGATGCTCGTCGAGCTCGCCGAGCACCGGGCCGAAGCGATACGGGTCCTCGAGCTCGCGGACCCGCTCGTCGAAGCGGGCGCGCAGCCGATAGGCGAGGGGGGCCGTGCGGCCGGGCAGGATCCCTTCGAAGAGCCCGTCCGGGTGGCGCGGCTCGAGGGCACCGAGCGGCCGGCCGCCGGGATCGACCACCTCGACCGCCGTCGCACCGGGCAGGAGGGCACGGATCACGAGCCCGTCCGGGGCGGGATGCGGCCCGAGCACCGCGAAGGGGTCGCCGTGGCGCGCTTCGACCAGCGCCGCGATCTCGGGCTCGCAAAGCCGCCAGGGCGCGAGCGCGCTCACCCCGGCGGCCCCGCTCGCAGCCGCCGCAGATGGGCGATGAGCCCCGTCGTCGAGGAATCCCGCGGCTTCGGCACCGCATCCGGAGCGAGGTCGGGCAGGATCCCGGCAGCCAGCTCCTTGCCGAGCTCCACCCCCCATTGGTCGAAGCTGTCGATCTCCCAGATCACGCCCTGAACGAAGACCTTGTGCTCGTAGAGCGCGATCAGCCGGCCGAGCGTGAACGGGTCGAGCCGACGGAACAGGATCGTCGTGGTCGGCCGATCGCCCGGGAAGATCTTGTGCGGGACGAGGGCTTCGAGGGCGGTACCGGACAGGCCCTTCGCCGCGAGCTCGGCGCGCACCGTGGCCTCGTCCTTGCCGAAGGCCAGAGCCTCGCCCTGGGCCAGGAGATTGGCGAGCAGCTTATCGTGGTGGCCCTCGAGGCCGTGGTCGGGGAGGGCGGCCGCCAGGAGGTCGCAGGGCACGATCTCGGTGCCTTGATGGAGGAGCTGGAAGAAGGCGTGCTGGCCGTTGGTGCCGGGCTCGCCCCAGACGATCGGCCCGGTCGGCCGCTCGACCGGTCGCCCGTCGCGCCGCACCCGCTTGCCGTTGCTCTCCATGTCGAGCTGCTGGAGATGCGCCGGCAGCCGCGCGAGCCGCTGATCGTAGGGCAGCACCGCGTGCGTCGAGAAACCCAGGAGATCCCGATACCAGATGCCCAGGAGCGCCAGAAGTACTGGCGCGTTGGCCTCGAGCGGTGCGGTGCGGAAATGCCGGTCCATGGCGTAGGCGCCTTCGAGCAGCTCCTCGAACCGCTCGAAGCCCAGGAACAGTGCGATCGGCAGGCCGATCGCCGACCACAGCGAATAGCGCCCGCCGACCCAGTCCCAGAAGCCGAACATGCGGTCGGGCTCGATGCCGAAGGCGCGCACCGCCGCCTCGTTGGTCGAGACCGCGACGAAGTGGCGGGCGACGGCGGCTTCGCCGAGGGCATCGGTGAGCCAGGCCCGGGCCGAGGCCGCGTTCTGCATCGTCTCCTGGGTCGCGAAGGTCTTGGAGGCGACCACGAAGAGGGTCGTTTCGGGCGCGAGCCGGGCGAGCGTGGCCGCGAGATGGGCGCCGTCGACGTTCGAGACGAAATGTACGCGCAGATCCGGCCGGGCGAGATGCGCGAGGGCGGTGCAGACCATCTGCGGGCCGAGATCGGAGCCGCCGATGCCGAGATTGACGACGTCCGTGATCGACCGGCCCGTGGCCCCCCGCCAGCGCCCCTCGCGGACCTCGGTGGTGAAGGCCCGCATCCGCTCGAGCACGGCGCGCACCTCGGGCATCACGTCGCGACCGTCGACCGTGACGGGCTCCGGGCCCCGATGCCGCAGCGCGACGTGCAGGACCGGCCGGTCCTCGGTCGTGTTGATCCGCTCGCCGGCCCACATCCGCTCGCGCCAGGCTTCGACCTCGGCGGCGCGGGCGAGCTCGACGAGCAGGGAGAGCGTCTCGGCGGTGATCAGGTTCTTCGAGAGGTCGATCAGGAGATCGTCGAGGACGAGGGAGAAGCGGGCGAAGCGGTTCGGGTCCGCGGCGAAGAGCCGGCGGAGGGAGATCGTCCCGAGTTCGGTCCGGTGCCGCTCGAGGGCCCGCCAGGCGGCATCCGGGGCGCTGGTCATCCTGCACCTCCGCGAAGCTCCGAGGCGGCCCGGGCGAGCGCGGTGATCCGCCGCCAATCGCCGGCCGCGATCGCATCCGAGGGCGCGAGCCAGGACCCGCCCACGCAGAGCACGTTGGAAAGCGCCAGGTAAGCGGCGGCGTTGCCGGCGTCGATCCCGCCCATGGGGCAGAAGCGGAGTTCGGGCAGGGGACCCGCCAGGGCCTTCAGGAGTGCCACCCCGCCCGCGGGCTCGGCCGGGAAGAGCTTGGCAAGGGTGAAGCCGCTCTCGAGAACGGTCATGGCCTCGCTCGCGGTGGCGACCCCGGGGAGGAGCGGCACGGGCGAGGCCCGGGCGGCCTCGAGCAGGCGGGCCGTCGCCCCCGGGCTCACGGCGAAGGCGACGTCGAGCTTCTCCACTTGCTCGAGTCGAGCGGGCGAGAGGACCGTGCCCGCGCCCGGGACGATGCTGGGCACTTCGGCGCGGATCCGGCGGATCGCTTCCGTGGCGGCCGGGGTGCGCAAGGTGACTTCCACGACCGCGATGCCGCCTTCGAGGAGCGCCCGGGCGAGGGGCACGGCGTGCGCGGCATCGGCGATCGTGACCACCGGGATCACGGGGCTCTCGCGCAGGATCGCTTCGAGCCTCGTTCGACGATCCTCGCCCGCCTGCGCCACGCCTCGTCTCCCCGACCGGCTCGCCTATCTCCTAGCGCGCCCGCGCGCCCCTGTCGCGGGGCGGAGCCGCGGGCGGTCGAGCCCGGTCGGCTGCCCGGGCCGGCTTGCGAGGCGGCGGGGGACCGCGCCGAGCCGGCTCGCAGCGCGCAAGTCGGTGGCCGATTCGAGTTCCAGTTCGGTATTCTCCGTGGCCGTTCAAGATCTTGAAGCCGTCGACGGGCGATTAAATCGAAGAGCGGATCGGTCGACCGGTCGACCGGTCGGCCGAGGCGACGACAGCTCTGGAACGAGGAGAGAGGAGACCATGTCGGCACTCGTACCGTTCGGCTGGTCCAGCTCCCTGCTGCCCGGCCGTCCCGCCAACGACGATCCCTTCGTGCGCCTCTGGAACGAGGTGGATCGTCTCTTCAGCCAGGTGTTCCGGACGAGCGACCCCGCCGTCTGGCCCGAGAGCCGCGGCTTCGGCGTGGCGATCGAGGTCGTCGAGACCCCCGACGCCTTCTCCCTGATCGCCGAGCTGCCGGGGATCGATCCCAAGGACGTGAGCATCGAGCTGCAGGGCGACCTGCTCACGATCCGCGGCGAGAAGAAGGCCGAGCGCGAGGAGGGTGACGCCACCTGGCACGTGAGCGAGCGCCGCTACGGCCGCTTCGTCCGCTCGCTGCGGCTGCCGTTCCAGGCCGAGGCGGACAAGATCGAGGCCGCCTACAAGAACGGCCTGCTGGAGATCACCGTGCCGAAGCCCGCGGCGCTGCGGCAAGAGGTGAAGCGGATCGCCGTCAAGGCGGCCGCCTGAGCCACCGGGGACCGCGTCCCTTGGCGGCGGTGCTCGAGCGCCCGGTCGGCCGGCGCGCGGCCGGGCGCGTGTGTTCACCCGAAACGCGCCGTTCCATCCCGCCCACAGCCGACCGCTCGTATCCGCGGAGCGCGAGTCCGGAGCTCGGGCCGAAGCCGGCCTCGACCGCCGATCGATCCTTCGTCCCGCCCGCCAATCACCTTGAGAGCCTCTGGCGCGGTGCTCGCTGTCGGATCCGCCCGTCTATCTGCCCGGCGCCGAGCTCCGCACCCTGTCTGCGGCCGCGCTGGCGGCTCGAGTTCGAGCCGGTCCGCCCCTCGCTGCCCGACCGGCTCACGGGTTGGTGCGGCGGCGGCGATCCCCGCGACCAGGTCCGGCTCGATTTCCCGAGTGTCGAATCCGCGCTCGCCTGGGCCACCCGACACGGCCTCGAGGTCGATATCGTAGCGCTACCCGTTCGGACCGCGCGGCCGCGCCCCTACGCCTCGAGCCTGCGCGCGCCCTGACGGTCGGAGGCGAACGACGGCCACCGACCAACCTCTTCGACACGCGATGCGACGGCGAGGAACGGACGTTTCGACCGACCCGCCGCACGCCCGATCGGAGCGAGCGGTTGGCGTCCCCTAGGGGACTCGAACCCCTGTTTTCGCCGTGAGAGGGCGACGTCCTAGGCCGCTAGACGAAGGGGACGGCTGCGCGACGCGCGCTATGTAGCGGCGCCTCTCGCACGAATCAAGCCGCGGCAGCCGGTCGCGGCCCCCCGCGCAGAAAGAGGGCGACGAGCTCCATCTCGGCCGACCAGAGGAACTGATCGACCGGCTGCAGCGCCTCGAGCCGGAAGCCGGCCGTGGCGAGGGTGCGGGCGTCGCGGGCGAAGCTGCCCGGATCGCAGCTCGCATAGACGAGGCGCGGCACGGTCGACTGCGCGAGCATCGCGCACTGGGCGGCGGCCCCGGCTCGCGGCGGGTCGAGCAGCACCGCATCGAAGCCGGCGAGCTCGGCCGGCCGCAGAGGATCGCGGGCGAGATCGCGACGGACCGCACGGACTCGTGGCCGACCGGCCAGCGCCCGTTCGACGGCGGCCACCACCGGGGCCTCGCCCTCGACCAGCTCGAGCCTCGAAAGCCGCGGCAGATGCGGAAGCGAGAGCGCACCCAGGCCCGCATAGAGATCGACCAGCCGGGCCCCTTCCGGCACCCAGCGGCCGACCGCCGCCACGAGCGCCCGCTCGCCCTCCTCGGTCGCCTGGAGGAAGGCACCGGGCGGCGGCTCCACGGCGACCTTTCCGAACCACAGGCGGGGCGGCCGGCGGACGGTGACGGGCTCGACCGGCCCTCCCGGGGCGCCGAGGGCGAGCCGGGCGAGGTCGAGCCGGCTCGCGAGATCGGCGAGCCGCTGGCGATCGACGAGGCCGGCCGTGCCTTCCAGGAGCAGCAGGAGGTCGACCCCGGCCTCGAACCGGGTCGCCACGACCTCGCCTGCACCCGCCCGGCGGACGAGCTCGACCTCGCCGAGCGCTTCGGCGAGCGGCACGAGGAGCCCCTCGAGCTCCGGTCGGGCGATCGGACAACGGCGGAGCGGCTCGATTTCCCGACTCGCGCGCACCCGAAAGCCGAGCCGAAGCGGGCCGCTCCGGCCGGCCGCGAAGGCGAGGCGCAGCCTGCGACGCGAGCCCCCGGGCGAGGCGGCGGTCGGCAGCAGCTCCGCCGGCCCGAGGCCCACCCGGGCGAGCGGCTCCAGGATCCGTTCGCGCTTGAAGGCCGCGTAGGCGGCCGCATCCAGATGCTGCAGGGCGCAGCCGCCGCAGCGGCCGAAATGCGGGCAGGGGGGCGGAGGCCGGGGCGGCCCCGAGAGGCGCTCGATCGGCCGCACCCGCCGCTCGCCGGGCAGGATGCGCACCCGCCAGCGCTCGGCGGGTAGAGCGAACGGTACATAAACGCTGGCATTTCCGAGCCGGGCGATCCCGTCGCCCGCAGCACCGAGGCGCTCGATCGCGACCTCCCGCTCGACCGCGCCGGCGAGCCCCTCCACATGGCCCGGTCGGGCCGCCTGCTGCCGCCCGGAGCGCGGCACGGCTTCCCCTCAAGGCTTCTCGGGCACGATCCGCAGAAGCGCGCGGCGCGTGCCGGTTGCGGCGTCGATCACGGCGAGATAGTCCTGCCCGCCCGGTGTGCGCAGCAAGAGGACGATCCGGTCCTGCTCGCTCGCCAGATCGAGGATCGCCGCACCCGCGGGCAGCGGCAGGTCGGCCACGACCGGCGGCGGTGTCGCGGCCGGCACGGCCGGTTCGGCTGCCGGAGCGAGGCGCGCGGCGGCGGACGTCGGTGCGTCGCGACCGACACCCGTGGCGAGCAGCCAGACGAGCGCGCCGCTACCGGCCAGGATGACGACCCCTGCCAGCACCACGAAGATCTTGAGCGCACGGATCCAGGGATCGGCGACCATGAGGGGCTCCAGCGAGGCCGACCGGCGCGGCCTCCGCGGCACCGGCCGCGGCTCGACCGAAGGCCGCTTCGAGGGTGTCGCGGGATGAGCGGCCGCGACCGGCTCGAGCGGCTCGAGATCGGCGCGGAAGAGGTCGGCGAGCGGCTCGACCGGCTGCTCGGCCGGCGGCTCCCGGATCTCTCCCGCTCGCGCATCAAGGCCCTCGTGCTCGAGGGGCGGGTGACGCGCGCCGGCCAGCCGTTAGCGGAGCCGGGCTCGCGGGTAAAGCCGGGCCCACCGATCGAAATCCGGATCCCCCCGCCGGTCGAGGCACGACCGCGGCCGGAAGCGATGCCGCTCGATATCCTCTTCGAGGACGAGCATCTGCTCGTGATCGTCAAGCCGGCCGGGCAGGTCGTCCATCCCGCACCCGGCCACGGCGAAGGCACGCTCGTCAACGCGCTCCTCGCCCATTGCGGGGCGAGTCTCTCCGGCATCGGCGGGGTGCGCCGACCGGGCATCGTCCACCGGCTCGACCGCGACGTGTCGGGCGTGCTCGTGGTCGCCAAGAACGACCGTGCCCATCAGGGGCTCGCCGCCCAGTTCACCGTGCACAGCGTCGAGCGGATCTACGAGGCGATCGTGTTCGGCGTGCCGGCCGCGGCCTCCGGCCGGATCGACCGGCCGATCGGCCGCGACCCGCGCAACCGGCTCAAGATGGCGGTGATCGAAGGCGGCAAGCGGGCGGTCACCCGCTATCGGCTCCGCGAGGCCGCGGGTCTCGCCGCCGCCCGCCTGGAGCTCGAGCTCGAAACCGGCCGGACCCACCAGATCCGCGTCCATCTCGCGCACATCGGCCATCCGATCGTGGGCGACCGGCTCTACGGGCCGCGCTTGCCGGCCCGTCTGTCGCCCGCCGCCCGCAGTCGGATCGCCCGGCTCGACCGGTTGGCGCTGCACGCCCGGACATTGGGCTTCGTCCATCCGGTGAGCGGCGAGCGGCTGCGCTTCGAGGCGCCGGTGCCGCCACTCTTCGGCGAGTTGCTTGCGCTCCTGCGAACCTAGGCTAAGTTGTGGAGGGACCTCGAGGCGCGGCCGGGTGGCCGCGCGACGGCGTGTCCGCCGCCCCGCGCGGCCCGGGCCGCCTGAACGGAGCTTCATCGGATGGCCAGCCTGCCGATCGTACCCGCCGAGGGCAGCGGGCTCGCACGCTACCTCGACGAGATCCGCCGCTTCCCGATGCTGGACGCGGAGGAGGAATACATGCTGGCGAAGCGCTGGCGCGAGCACGAGGACGTCGAGGCGGCGCACAAGCTCGTCACCAGCCATCTCCGCCTGGTCGCCAAGATCGCCATGGGCTATCGCGGCTACGGTCTGCCCATGAACGAGATCATCTCCGAAGGCAACGTCGGTCTCATGCAGGCGGTCAAGCGGTTCGAGCCGGACCGCGGCTTCCGCCTCGCCACCTACGCCATGTGGTGGATCCGGGCGGCCATCCAGGAATACATTCTGCATTCCTGGTCGCTCGTGAAGCTCGGCACCACGGCCGCCCAGAAGAAGCTCTTCTTCAACCTCCGCCGGCTCAAGTCGCAGATGCAGGCGATCGAGGGGGGTGATCTGAGCCCCGAGGCGGTCAAGCAGATCGCCGAGACCCTCGAGGTGACCGAGCAAGAGGTCATCGAGATGAACCGTCGGCTCGAGGGGCCGGACCATTCGCTGAACGCGGCGCTCCGCACCGACAGCGAGAGCGAGTGGCAGGATTGGCTGGTCGACGAGCGGGCGGGACAGGAGAACGAGCTCGCCGAGGCCGACGAGCTCGAGCACCGCAAGGCGCTCCTGGCCGATGCGATGAAGGTCTTGAACGAGCGCGAGCGGCACATCCTGACCGAGCGTCGGCTCAAGGAAGAGCCGGCCACGCTCGAGGAGTTGTCGGCCAAGTACGGGATCTCGCGGGAGCGGGTCCGGCAGATCGAGGTCCGCGCCTTCGAGAAACTGCAGAAGGCGATGCAGGCGGCAGAAGCGGAGCTCGCCCGCCAGGCCGCGGACCGGCCTCTGCCGAGCTTGCCGCCGCCCCCCGCCGACTGAGCGGGGGCGACTCGAGGCGACGGTCGCTCGGGCTTCGACCCCGGGCACCCCTGCCGGCCGCGGCCCGGCCTCGCCGGTGCCCGGCGGGCTCTCCCGAGCGCGGATATGGCGTTCGCACCACCGCGTTCCGGGGATGGCCGAACTCGGCCGCGCTCGCCGGTCGCTCCGATACCGTCGTCGTCCGCCGGTGCGGACGCCCCGCTCCCGTGCGACCACTCGGCGGCCCAAGAAGTGGGCGGCGCTCCGCAGAGGGTCGGGCCGCGAGCTCCCGGGGGCAGGCGAACCGGGCGGGGAGATCGCCGTCGGGAGAGGCCGTTCAGGCGCGGCCAGCGGTGGTCGAGAGCGAGGCCGGGTCGACACCCAGGCGGGCGAGCGCCCGCTGCCACTTGCTCTCGTCCTCGCCGCCGAAGACGAGCTCCTCGTCGGCCGGTGCCACGAGCCAGCCGTTGGCCTGGATTTCGGCGTCGAGCTGGCCGGGTGCCCAGCCCGCATAGCCGAGCGCGAACACCTTGCGCCGCGGCCCGCCGCCCTCGGCGATCGCCTTGAGCACGTCGACCGTCGCGGTGAGCGCGAACCGGTCGTCGATCACGAGCGTGCTCTCTTGGACGTAATCGGGGCTGTGCAGCACGAAACCTCGCCCGGTCTCGACCGGACCACCCACGTGCACCTTGAGGCCCGAGAGGTCGATCTCCGGCCGGATGCCGAGCTGCTCGACCACCCGTGGCAGCGAAACGCCGGGGGCGATCTGGTTGACGACGAGGCCCATCGCCCCCTCGGCCGAATGGGCGCAGAGATAGATCACGCTTCGGGCGAAGCGCGGATCCGGCATCCCCGGCATGGCGATCAGCAGCATGCCGGTCAGATGGCCCGCGGTATGGGCGATCCTGGCCATGCCGTCGAGATAGGCCCGCTTCGCCCGGCACTCAAGACGCGCTCGCGAGCCGCCGCGGGCCAGCAGCGGACGGCGGCGTCGACGGCGGCCGCCCTGGGCGTACCGTCACGAGGCCGGGGATCCGCCCGGGACCGACCAGCGGGGAGGGCCGCCCCGGACCCGCGAAAACCGCGGGCCGGCGCAAGAGTGCCGTCGGCACGAGCGCACCGGCGGCGGGCTCCGCTGTGGCCGGATCGAGCGCCGCCACGACCGCCGGCGGCGGGCTGCCGAGCGGACCGCCCGCAAGGGGGGTCTGGAGCTGCAGCCAGCGCCAGGTCTGGCGTGCGGCGAGCCGGTTGACCGACTGGAGGGCCGCCCGTTCGATCGCCGCGTCGCGCACCGGCGTCATCGCGAGGGGCCGCTCCGGGACGGTCGACCGGCGGCCGGCCACGACCGTCGCCGGGACCGGTGGTCGGGCCGGCTCGGGGACGGCCGCGCCGTTTCCGAGCGCGGCCCAGTGCCGCCAGACGCGCTCGCGATAGCTCGGACCGCGCTCGGGGTCGCGCGAGTGGTAGCGCTCCACGGCGAGCTCCCAATTGCCCGCCTCCTCGCGCAGCGTCTGCAGGAAGGCGGCGGCGTAGGCGGCATTGGTCTCGGGGTCGAAGGCCGCCTCGAGGTCGGGGAAGGCTTCCGGGTGCCAACCCAGATTGATCTGCAGGCAGCCGACATCGATGTTCGTCCGGCCCTGGGCGCGCAACCGCTCGACGTGGCGGATCGCCTCGGCCTTGCTCGCGAGATAGGCCGATTCGCCGCCGGCATTGACCGTCCAGGGCCAGGGAAGGAGCAGCCGCCGCTCGGCGTCGAAACGGCCGGATTCGGCGAGCGCGATGGCCTGCAACAGGCCCGCGGGCAGACCCTCGGCGCGCTCGATGCGGGCGATCCGATCGCGGCAGAGGAGCGCATCGGACAGGAGCTCGCCGGCGCGCGGGGTCGCGGCGTGCCCCGCCGGTGCGGCGAGCGCGCCCGACAGGAGCGCGAGTGGTGCGAGCAGGACGACGAGCGTTCGCAGAAGGGCGGGCAAGCGGCCTCCGGAGAAGGGGCACCGGCACCACAGCCGGCTCGTCTCTTCTAGGCCCGACTCGGTTACGAAAGGATTGACGGCCCGGCGGCCGGGCGGTTGCCGCGAGCGATGCGCGGCGCCATGTTCCGCCCGCCGGCTCGGGCCGGCCGAACCGAGATCAGGAGATCCGCCTCATGCCCATCGCCGTCGGCGACCGCCTGCCGGATGCGACCTTCAAGATCCGCACCCCGGACGGGCTCAAAGACGTCACCGTGAAAGAGCTCACCGCCGGCAAGAAGGTGGTATTGTTCGCCGTGCCGGGCGCCTTCACCCCGACCTGCCACGCCAAGCACGTGCCCTCCTTCCTCGGCCAACTCGATGCGTTCAAGGCCAAGGGGGTCGACACGGTGGCCTGTGTGGCGGTCAACGACGCTTTCGTCATGGACGCTTGGGCCAAGCAGACCGGGGCGGACGGCAAGATCCTGTTCCTGGCCGACGGCAACGCCACTTTCACCAAGGCGATCGGGCTCGACTTCGACGGCTCGGGCGTGGGCTTCGGGACGCGCTCGAAGCGCTACAGCATGTATGTCGAGGACGGTGTGGTGAAGGTCCTGAACGTCGAGGAGGCACCGGGCGTCATGGACCGGTCCTCCGCCGAGACCCTGCTCGCCCAGATCTGAGCGGAGCGGCCGCCTCGCCCGGCGGGGCCGGAGCCGCTTCCGTCGAGGCGGCGTTCTCGGCGCGCGGCGGGCGGAAGGCGGCGATCGCCGCCCGCGCCAGCCGGTCGACCCGCTCGTTGAGAGGGTCGCCGGCATGGCCACGGGTCCAGACCCATTCGACCCGATGCCGTGCTGCGGCCGCCTCGAGCCGCTGCCAAAGATCGAGGTTTTTGACCGGCTTCTCGTCGGCCGTACGCCAGCCGCGCGCCTTCCAGGCCGGCAGCCAGCGGGTGATCCCCTGACGGAGATATTCGCTGTCGGTGTGGAGGCGGACCCGCATCGGCCGCTTGAGCGCTTCCAGGGCCGTGATCGCCGCCACGAGCTCCATGCGGTTGTTGGTAGTGAGCGGCTCGCCGCCCGAAAGCTCCTTCTCGTGACCGCGCCAACGCAAGAGCGCGGCCCAGCCGCCCGGTCCGGGATTGCCCGAGCAGGCGCCATCGGTGTGGATCTCGACCACCGCGCCGGTCGTCGGATCCGATCGCTCCGGCTCAGCCGAGGCCATAGGCAGCGGGGCCTCCGACCGAACGGTGGAAGCGCAGCTTGGCGAGATATTCGAGCGGGTCCTTGGGCTTGACGAGCGCCCCCGGCACCCGGTTGAGCCAGTCGTAGAGCCGCGTCGCGAGAAAGCGCAGCGCGGCACCCCTGGCCAGGATCGGCAGCGCCTCGATCTCCTCGGGAAGGAGCGCCCGGCGCGCCTCGTAGCCGACCAGAAGCGCCCGAGCCTTGGTGACGTTGAAGGCGCCGTCGCTCTCGAAGCACCAGGCATTGAGGCAGATGGCGAGATCGTAGGCCAACAGATCGTCGCAGGCGAAGTAGAAGTCGATCAGGCCGCTGACCCGCTCGCCCTCGAAGAAGACGTTGTCGGGGAACAGGTCGGCGTGGATCACCCCGGCCGGCAGCCCGCCGGGCCAGCGCCGCTCGAGCGTCTCGAGCTCGGCCGCGAGCTCCTGCGCGAGGCCCGGGGCGACCTCGTCGGCCCGTGCCCCGGTCGCCTCGAGCAGCCGCCGCCAGCCTTCGGGTCCGAGCGCGTTCGGCCGTCGCAGTGGGAAGCCGCGGCCGGCCAGATGCAGGGAAGCGAGGGCACCGCCCACGGCGGCGCAGTGCACGGGCTCGATCCGCCGCACGCTCTTGCCCTCGAGGAAACTCACGATCGCCGCGGGCTTGCCGGCGAGCCGCCGCAGCATCGCCCCGTCGCGGCCGCGCACCGGCAGCGGGCAGGGCAGGCCGTGCTCGGCCAGGTGCAGCATGAGACCCAGAAAGAAGGGCAGATCGGCGGGGTCGACCCGCTTCTCGTAGATCGTCAATATGAAGCGGCCGAGTGTGGTCTCGAGGCGGAAATTGGTGTTCTCGACTCCCTCCCGGATGCCGACCAGCGCGACGAGCTCGCCCAGATCGTAGGCGGCGAGGAACCGGCGCAGTTCGCCCGGCTCGACCTCGGTGTAGACGGCCATCGGCTCAGCCGTCGGTCCCGGTGACGGCGACCGGCCGGCGCGGGGTGGGCGGCGGCTTGAAGACCACGCGCTCCTCGATCAGCCGGCGCTCCTCGACGGTGACGGCGAAACGCTCCCGGCAGGCCGCGATCACGCCCTCGACCAGGTGCTCGGGGGCGGAGGCGCCGGCGGTGAGCCCGAGCCGGCGCACGCTCAGGAGCTCGGCCCAGTCGATCGCGCCGGCACAGGCCACGAGCCGAGCGCGCGGGCAGCCCGCCTCGAGCGCGCGCTCGACCAGCCGGCGCGAGTTCGAGGAATTGGCGGAGCCCACGACGAGGAAAAGGTCGACCTCGGGGGCGATGGCCGCCACCGCCCGCTGACGGTTGGTGGTGGCATAACAGATGTCCTCGCCGCGCGGACCCTCGATCGCCGGGAAGCGGCGCTTCAACACCGCGACGATCGCCGCAGTGTCGGTCAGGGAGAGGGTCGTTTGGGTCGACCAGGCGAGCCGGTCGGGATCGGGCGGTCGGACCCGCTCGGCGTCCTCGACCGTCTCGATCAGGAGCACCGAGCCCTCCGGCACCTGGCCCATGGTGCCCACCACCTCGGGATGGCCGGCATGCCCCACGAGCAGGACGGTGCGCCCCTCGCGGTGGTGCCGCTCGACCTCGCGGTGGACCTTCGAGACGAGCGGGCAAGTGGCGTCCACGTAGAGCAGGCGGCGCCGGCGGGCCTCGGCCGGCACCGCCTTCGGCACACCGTGAGCGGAGAACACGACGAGCCCGTCGTCCGGCACCTCGTCGAGCTCGTCCACGAAGACGGCGCCCTTGCGCTGGAGGTCCTCGACCACGTGGCGGTTGTGGACGATCTCGTGCCGCACATAGACGGGCGGCCCGTGCTCGGCGAGGGCCCGCTCGACGATCTGGATCGCCCGGTCGACCCCGGCACAGAAGCCGCGCGGGCCGGCGAGCAGGATCAGGAGCGGCGGAAGGTCGGCTGCGGCCACGCGAAGGGTCCAGGACCAGAGTACTCCTCTCGCATAGCACGCGCTCGGGCGCGACGCGAGAAGCGGGAGAGGGCTGCGCCGCCGGCGGCTGGCGCGTTGCGCGCTCCGGGCTATCTCTGCCCGCATGTCGCTCGCCCGACCCGAGGCCGCGCCCGCTGCGGCCGACCTTTCGCCGCGGGTGACCGCCGGGCGGCCGCTGCTCGCCGTCCTCGTGCTCGCGACCGGGCTCGGGCCGTTCGCGATGCAGGTCTTTCTGCCGGCCCTGCCGGCGATCCAGGCCGGCTTCGCGACGAGCGCGGCCGCCGCTCAGCTCGCCTTCTCGCTCTCCACGCTCGCGATCGCGTTCGCCACGCTGGTCTACGGCCCGCTCTCCGATCGGATCGGCCGGCGGCCGGCGCTTCTGGGTGGGCTCTTCGTCTATCTCCTCGGCACCGGGCTGTGCGCCCTCGCCCCCTCGCTCGAGCTTCTCGTCCTGGGCCGCGTGGTCCAGGCGGCCGGTGGCTGTGCCGGCATGGTGCTCTCGCGGGCGATCGTCCGCGACCTCTATCCTCGCGAGCAGGCGGCCCAGGCACTCGCCTGGATCACCATGGCGATGGTGGTTGCGCCGACGATGGCACCGGCGCTCGGCGGCTTTCTGGTCGATCGCGCCGGCTGGCGCTCGATCTTCGCTCTCGGCCTCGCGGTCGGAGCGGGCGTGCTGCTCGCCTGCCGGGCACGGCTCGTCGAGACCGGTCGGCCGGGCGGGCCGGGCGGGCCGGGCTCGGCCGCCGCGACCATGCTCACGGCCTTCGCCGTCCTTATGCGCCACAGGGCCTTTCGTGGCTTCGCCGCGCAGGCCGCCTTCTCGATGGCGGTCTTCTTCGGCTTCCTCGCCGCGGCCCCCTTCCTCGTGGTCGAGACCTATGGGCGCCCGGCGCTCGAGTACGGTCTGCTCTTCGTGCTGATCTCGGGTAGTTTCATGGCCGGCAATTTCGCCGCCGCTCGGCTCTCCGCCCGGCTTGGCAGCGAGCGGATGATCCTTCTGGGCTCGCTCGGCTCGCTCGCCGGGGCCGCCCTCGCGCTCGCCCTCGCGCTCTTCGGGCTCCGGACGCCGCTCGCGCTCTTCCTGCCGACCGCCCTCGGCGCCTTCGCCCAGGGGCTCGCCATGCCCAACGCGCAAGCGGCGATCGTGAGCGTGGTGCCGGGCCTCGCCGGAACGGCCGCCGGGCTCAGCGGCTTTCTGCAGATGACGACCGCCGCCCTCGCCGCCCAGCTCGTGGGCTCCCTGCCGACCGACACGCCTCTGCCCGCGACCCTCGCCATGACGGTGTGCGCGGGCCTCGCACTCCTCGGCGCGCTCCACGCGGGCGTTCGCAAGGCGCACGGCCCGGCGGAGCGGAGCCGGGCGCCGAGCCGTTAACGGAGCGGCAACCCGCGACCGCTAGCTTTCCCCGCGTCGGACGCAGGTGGACGGGGTCGGACGGTGCACCAGGCGAGCGCGCGCGAGAGCCGGCTCGACAAGCTCAGGGAGCTGATTTGTCATCCGGGCACGCCGCCGGCCGAGCGGCGGGCCGCCCTCGACCGGTTCGAGGCCATGTTGACCGGCGCGGAGGTGCCGGCGCCACAGACCCGGGTCACCCGCTCGACCCGGATCGGCCGCTCGCGCCGGCCTATCCCGCTCGACGAGCTCGACCGGCTCGAGCCCTACGCGCTCGGTCGCACGCACGGCGAGGTGGTGGCCGAACTCGCCCGAGCCTGCGCGCTCTGCACCTGCCGGCCCGATCGGATCGATCTCGGCTGGCACCCGCAGGAGGGGCCGGTCGCGGCGGTCTGTTTCCAGAACCGGCCGATGCCCGACCTCGAGGCCTTCCGCCGTGCGATCGCGCTCTGGCTGCCCGAGGCCAAGGTGACGCTCTCGACTTTCGTGGCCGAGGGCGAGCGGCGCATCCTCGTCTTCCTCGCCCCGGGCTCGGGGGGACAATCGGGGGAGGACGGCTGAGCCGGGGACTCCGGCGAACCGCAGACACGGGCGCGACCTTGCGCGATCCCGAGCGACGGGCAGGCGCGAGCGGGGCCCTGCGGTCGTCGGGCCGGGCGGCGCGTGCCTCGCGCCACGGGGGGCCGGGGGCGGCCTGGGCGGTAGCAGGTCTTCGGCCTAGGCTCGGCGCGGTCGGCTGGACGCCGGCCGCCGGTTCGACGAGACGGCGGCCGCCGTACGACACCATCGGGAACGCGAGCCGGGCGCGCCGAACATCGAAGGAGAGGGGAGCATGGCGAAGGGTTACTGGGTGGCCTTCGCGGACGTCCACGATCCCGAGGGCTACGAAGCCTATCGCAGAGCCAACGCCGTCGCCTTCGAGAAATACGGCGCGCGCTTTCTGGTCCGCGGTGGGCGGTTCGAGGCCCCGGAAGGCAAGCCGCGCTCGCGCATCGTGGTGATCGAGTTCCCGAGCTACGAAGCGGCACTCGCCTGTTATCACTCGCCCGAGTACCGGGCCGCCGCTGCGCTCCGGGAGGGCAGGTCGACCATGGATCTGGCGATCGTCGAGGGCTACGAGGGCCCGCAGCCCGGCGAGGGCTGAGCCCGGCTCGTGTGCCGGCGCAGAGGGAGCCTCCCGGCGCCGCCGCTGGTTGCCGAGGGGACCGCCCGGTAGGCTCTGCGCACCGGCGACGGACGGGGGAAGGGGACGTGGCACGGATCGGCTTTGTGGGCCTCGGCACCATGGGCGCCCCCATGGCCGCCAATCTGATGGCCGCGGGCCATGCGGTGCGCGGCTTCGACCGGGCCGAACCGGCCCGCGTGGCTGCGGCGGCGCGCGGTGTGCCGGTCGTCCCCGATCTCGCCCGCGCGGTCGAGGGGGTCGAGGCGGTCGTCACCATGCTGCCCGACACCCCCGACGTCGAGGCGGTCCTCGTCGGGCCCGAGGGCATCGCCCCGCGGCTTTCCCCGGGGACCCTCGTGATCGACACGAGCTCGATCGCGCCTTCGGCCGCGGTGCGTCTCGCTGCGAGCCTCGCCGAGCGCGGCCTCGCCTTCCTCGATGCGCCGGTGACCGGCGGGCCGGGTGGTGCGGAGGCCGGCACGCTCGCCATCATGGTCGGCGCCGCGCCCGATGCCTACGCCCGCGCCGAGCCGATCCTCGCGACGATGGGAAGGCCTCGGCGGATGGGGCCGCCGGGTGCCGGCCAGGCGACCAAGCTCTGCAACCAGATCGTCGTGGCCCAGCAGCTCGTGGCGGTCGCCGAGGCGATCACGCTGGCGCGCGGCCAGGGCCTCGATCCCGAGGCCGTCCTCGAGGTGCTCCTGGGCGGGGCCGCGCGCTCCTGGCTCATGCAGACCTTCGGGGCGCGGATGGCCCGCGACGAGACCGCACCGGCTTTCCGCATGGCGCTCATGCTCAAGGATCTGCGGCTCGCCCAGGAGGCGGCGTTCGCGGCTGGCGTGCCGCTGCCGGCGACGGCACTCGCCGCGAGCCTGATGCTCGCCCAGGCGGCGGCCGGGGAGGCCGGGCTCGGTCATCATGCCGTGATCCGCGCCTACGAGCGGCTGGTCGGGCGCGGGCAGCCCGCGAACGAGGAGGGGGAGGGACGATGACTGGGTTGCCTCGGCTCGGCTTTCTCGGCATCGGCATCATGGGCAAGGAGATGGTTCTCCGTCTCCTCGAGCGGGGCTTTCCGGTCACGGTCTGGAACCTCGAGCCCGAGCGGATCCCGCTCGTGACCGCGCACGGGGCCCGCGCCGCCGCGAGCCCGGCCGAGGTCGCCCGCGGCTGCGACATCCTCTGCCAGTGCGTCCTGCACGCCCAAGCGGTCGAGCGCTGCTGCTTCGCCGAGGACGGGATCGCGACCGTGCCGGGCGAGGACCGGCTCGTGATCGATTTCTCGACCGTGAACCCGGACGACACCCGGCGGATCGCGGACAGGCTCGCCCGCGAAGCCGGCTGGCGCTGGCTGGATGCGCCGGTCTCGGGTGGCCCCGCTCCGGCGCGAGAGGGCCGGCTCACGATCATGGTGGGGGGCGAGCCGGCCGACCTCGAACGGGGCCGACCGGTGCTCGAGGCCCTCGCCGCCAACCTGACCCACATGGGGCCCCTGGGCACGGGCCAGACCGCCAAGATCGCCAACCAGGCGATCGTCGGTGTGGGTTACGTGCTGATGGCCGAGGTCCTGGCGCTGGTCGAGAAGGCCGGGCTCGACGCCGCCCTCCTGCCGAAAGCGCTCGCCGGCGGGATGGCCGATTCGACCATCCTGCAGCGGATCTTCACCCAACAGCAGCAGCGCGCCTTCGACCCGCCACGCGCCTATGCCCGCCAGCTCGACAAGGATCTCGTCAACGTCCGCCGGTTCGCAGCTGCCCTCGGCCTCGAGCTGCCGCTCATCGAAGCAGCGGTCGAGCGCTACCACGGCTTCGCCCAGGCGAGCCCGTTGGCGGATGCGGCGAGTGTCTCGCGGCTCTACGAACGCCCGATTGGCGGTTGACGAACCGCGGTCCGGCGGGAAGCCTGGAGCGCGGCGAAAAAAAGGGGAGGCTCGCCATGCGGACAGTGCTCACCGGTCTCGGGCTCGCGACCACACTCTGGATTCCGGTCGCGACGGCCGAGCTCGTCATCCAGTTCGGCACCACGAGCCAGCCCGGCTCGGTGCAGGTCGCTTCGGCCGAGGAGTACGTCCGACGGGTCAATGCGCGCCTTTCCGGCGTCGCCAAGATGGAGCTCTACCATTCGAGCCAGCTCGGCTCCGACAAGGACATGCTGCAGAAGGTCAAGCTCGGCACGCTCGACATCTCGCAGCCTTCGACGATCACCTCGACGATCACGCCCGAGTTCGGCCTCTTCGACATGCCGTACCTGGTCAAGGATCGGGCGCACATGCGCTGCATCGCCAAAGAGCTCGTTTGGCCGATCCTCGCGCCCAAGCTCGAGGAGAAGGGCTACAAGCTTCTGGGTGTGTGGGAAAACGGTGTTCGCCAGGTGACCAACAACAAGCGGCCGATCGTGACGCCCAAGGACCTCGAGGGGCTCAAGATCCGCATCCCACAGGGGGTCTGGCGGGCCAAGATGTTCGAGGCCTACGGCGCCGCCCCGGTACCGATGGGCTTCGCCGAGCTGTTCGTGGCGCTGCAGACCGGTGTGGTGGACGGCCAGGAGAACCCCTACGTCAACATCGAGAGCGGCAAATTCCAGGAGGTGCAGAAGTACCTCTCCGAGACCAACCACGTCTACACGCCGTCCTTCCCCATGACGAGCGTGCGCAAATTCAAGAGCTATCCGGAGGTGGTGCAGAAGGCGCTGCTCGAAGAGGCGGTGCCGGTCCAGGAATGGACCTACGCGCTCGCGGAGAAGGAGGACGGCGCCTCGCGCGACCGGCTGATCGAGGCCGGGATGCAGTTCAACAAGGCCGACCGCGAGGCGTTCGTGGCCGCCTCCAAGCCGGTCTACGAGCTCTTCGAGAAGGAGGTGCCGGGCGGCAAGGCACTGATCGACAAGGCGCTCGCCCTCGCCAAAGGCTGCTGAGGGCGCAGCGCGCGCGATGGCCTTCCTGCAGAGCGCGCGCCGCCTCCTGCGTGGCGCGCTCGTGACGGTGGGCGTCTCGCTGCTCTTCGCGATCGCGGTCCTGGTTGCAGCCGGCGTGATCCTGCGCAAGCTCGGCACGCCGATCGGCTGGTACGACGAGGTGGCCGGCATCCTGCTCGCCTGGCTCACCTGGTACGGCGCGGCGCTCGCCGCTCTCGAGCGGGCTCATCTCGGCATGCCGGACCTCGTGGCCCTGGCCCCGCCGGGGCTACGGGTCCCGCTCGTCCTCCTCCGTGCCGCGTTCGTTTGCGGCGCCATGGGCCTGATCGCTTGGTTCGGCTGGCAGACCGTGGCGATCCTGGGCGACGAACGGCTCGTCACCCTGCCCTGGCTCACGGTCGGCGTGAGCCAGTCGGCGATTCCGATCGCCGCCGCTCTGTTCGTCCTGGCCGAGCTCCTGACGCTGCCCGAGCGGCTCGCCGAAGCGCGCCGAGGGGCCGCCGCGTTCGATCGCGAGCGGGTGTCGGTCGAGGGCGCGCGATGAACGGGCTCCTGCTCCTGCTCTTTCTGATCGTGCTCGTCCTGCTCGACGTGCCGATCGCGGTCGCGCTCGCAATCCTCGCGCTCGGCGCCTTCTGGGCGGCGCAGGGCTTCGACTCCCTGGTCACGAGCGCGGTGACCCTCTTCAGCGCCTCGACCAACTTCCCGCTCCTCGCCATCCCGCTCTTCGTGCTGGCCGGCACGATCATGAACACGGCCGGCATCACCCGCCGGCTCGTGGCCCTCGCCTCCGCCCTCGTGGGCTTCGTGCGCGGCGGGCTCGCCATGGTCAACGTCGCGGCCTCGCTCTTCTTCGCCGAGATCTCGGGCTCGGCGGTAGCGGATGTGGCGGCCCTCGGCTCGGTGCTCCTTCCGGCCATGGAGCGGCGCGGCTATCCCAAGGCGTTCGCGGCCGCGGTCACCTCGAGCTCGGCGAGCCTCGCGATCGTCGTCCCACCCAGCATCCCCATGATCCTCTACGCGGTCATGGCCGACGCTTCGGTGGTCCAGCTGTTCGTCGCGGGTTTCGTCCCGGGCTTTCTGGGTGGCGCCCTCATGATGCTGCTCTGCGCCTTCTACGCCCGCCGCTACGGCTTTCCGGTCGAGCAGGCCTTCGATCTCTGCCGGCTCTGGACCGCAACCCGCGAAGCCGGCTGGGCGCTCCTTCTGCCGGCGATCATCCTGGGCGGAATCTTCACGGGCCTCGTGACCGCGACCGAGGCCGCCGGCCTCGCCGTCGTGGCGGCGCTCTTCGTGGGCGCGCTCTATCGCGAGCTGTCGTTTCGGGCGATCCTGGACGGCGCGCGCGACGGGGTGGTGCAGACCGCGGTCGTGATGCTGCTCATCGCGACCTCGGCGCTGCTCGGCGAGTATCTCACCGAAGCCCGCATCCCGCAGGCCCTCGCCCGGGCGATCACCGCTCTCACCGCCGAGCCCTGGGCGGTGCTCGCGCTCTTGAACCTCCTCTTCTTGGTGCTCGGCTGCTTCCTGCACGGTGCCGCGGCGATCGTCCTGGTCGTGCCGATCGTCATGCCGATCGTGCGCGCGGTCGGCATCGACCCGGTCCATTTCGGCCTGGTCGTCACCTTGAACATCGCGATCGGCCAGCAGACCCCGCCCGTCGCGAGCGTGCTCATGACCGCCTGCTCGATCGCCAGGGCCGACATCTGGGCGGTCAGCCGCTGGAACCTCCCCTTCATAGGCGTGCTGCTCCTCGTGCTCTTGCTCGTGACCTACGTTCCCGCCATTCCCCTCTTCCTCGTCGACCTCCTCTACCGCTAGGAGCCGCGGATGGCCGGGACCGTGCACCTCGAGACCGTGGAGCCCGGCATCGCCCGGGTCGTGCTCGACCAGCCGGCGCGCCTCAACGCGATCTCGCAAGCCATGTGGGACCGGTTGGGGGCCGTCCTGACCGAACTCGACCGCGACGAGACGCTGCGCTGCGTGATCCTGAGCGGTGCGGGCGAGCGGGCCTTCTCGGTCGGCGCCGACATCACCGAGTTCGCGGCGATCCGCTCGACCGTCGAGAAGGCCAAGGCCTACGCCGAGCGCACCCATGCGACCCTCGATGCGCTCCGCTCGATCCGCCATCCCGTTGTCGCGGCGATCGAGGGGTTGTGCGTGGGCGGCGGTCTCGAGCTCGCCAGCAACGCCGATCTGCGGATCTGCGGCACGAGCTCCCGCTTCGGCATCCCGATCAAGCGGCTCGGGCTCGTCGTGGCCTATGGCGAACTCGCACCCCTGATCCGGCTGGTCGGCAAGTCGAACACGCTCCGCATCCTGCTCGAGGGCGATCTCTTGGGATCGGAGGAGGCGCTGCGCATCGGCCTCGTCAACCGCGTCGTGGCCGACGGCCGGGTGATGGAGGAGGCGCTCGCGACGGCTCGGCGGATCGCCGAGGGCGCCCCGCTCGTCGCCCGCTGGCACAAGAAGTTCGCCAATCGCCTGATGGATCCGCGGCCGCTCGCGCCCGAGGAAGAGGAGGAGTCCTACCTCTGCTTCGGCACCGAGGATTTCGCCGAGGGCACCCGCGCCTTCCTCGAGAAGCGCGAGCCGGTCTTCCGCGGCCGCTGAGGGAGATGCGCGGTGAGCCTGCTCGAAGGCATCCGGGTGGTCGATCTCACCCACGTGATGGCCGGGCCCACCTGTACCCAGCTTTTGGCCGATCTCGGTGCGGAGGTGATCAAGGTCGAGCGGCTGCCGGACGGCGACGACAGTCGCCGCGCCGTCCCGCCCACCTGGCGCGGGCCGACCGGGGCGGAGGAATCGGCCGCCTTCTGCACGATGAACCGGGGCAAGCGCGGCCTGGCCCTCGACCTCAAAAAGGAGGGCGGCCGGCTGGTACTCGGCCGGTTGCTCGATCGCGCGGATGTGCTGGTCGAGAACTATCGGGTCGGCACGCTCGAGCGGCTCGGCTTAGGCTGGGCGCAGGTGCGGGAGCGCTGGCCGGCCCTCGTCTATTGCGCGATCACGGGCTTCGGCCGGACCGGACCCTATGCCGACAAGGGCGGCTTCGACCTCGTCGCCCAGGCGATGTCCGGGATCATGAGCATCACCGGCACGCGGCGCGGCGAGCCGCCCGTCAAGTGCGGCCCGCCCTTGACCGACATCGGCGCCGGGATGTTGGCGGCGGTCGGCGTTCTGGCGGCGCTGGTCGAGCGGGCGCGGACCGGCCGCGGCCGGCTGGTCGAGACCTCGCTGTTCGAGGCCGGCATCGTCTTCACTTACTGGCAATCCGCGATCGCGCTCGCGACCGGCACGGCACCGGGGCCGCTCGGCTCGGCGCACCCGCTCTCCGCACCCTACGAGGCCTTCCCGACCGCGGACGGGCGCTGGATCGTGGTGGGCGGGGCCAACCAGGCCAACTGGCGCCGGCTGTGCGCGATCCTCGACGCGCCCACGCTCGCCGACGATCCGCGCTTTTCCACCAACGCCGATCGGATGCGCAATCTCGAGGCTCTGCGCGCGATCCTGTCCGATCTCTTCCGCCGCCGGCCGGCCGGCGAATGGCTCGCCCGGCTCGATGCGGCGGGTGTGCCGGCGGGTCCGGTCAACGACGTGCTCGAGATGCTCGCCGATCCGCAGACCCGGGCGCGGAAGATGGTGGTCGAGGTCGAGCATTCGAGCGTCGGTCGGGTACGCGCCCTCGGTTGCCCGATCAAGGTCGAGGGGGCGGAGACCGGCCCGCGCAAGGGCCCGCCGCGGCTCGGCGAGGACACGGTCGCGATCCTCGCAGAGTGCGGTTTCTCGGAGCCCGAGATCGCGGCTCTCCTGGCCGAAGGCGCGGTCGGAGCTCCTGACCGACCGGCAGCGCAGGCGGCAGGATGAGCGCCCTGCGGCTCGCCCTCGTCATGGGCGATGCGGCCGGCATCGGGCCGGAGCTCTTCGTGCGGCTGCTCGACCGGCCGGAGGTGCGCGAGCGGGCGGCGATCCTCGGAATCGGCGATGCGCGGGTGCTCGCCCGCGCGACGGAGCAGGCGGGGTTGCGGCCGGCGGTCCGGGTCGAGCGCGAGCTCGAGGTGGCGCTCGCCCGGGCGGCCCCCGGCCGGCCGGCCTTCTGGGATCGGGCCGATTGCGATCCGGCCGACTGCCCGCCGGGGCGCGTCTCGGCGGCCGCCGGCCGGGCGGCCCTCGGGGGCTATCGCGCGGCCCTCGATCTGGCGCGCACCGGCCGGATCGATGCGATCACCTTCACCCCCTTCAACAAGCAAGCGATCCGGCTCGTCCATCCGAGCTACGAGGACGAAGCGGTCGAGGCCGTGGAACATCTGGGCCTCGAGACACCCTCTGCGGAGTTCAACGTGATCGCGGCCTTCTGGAACGCGCGGGTGACCTCGCACGTGCCGTTGAAAGACGTCGCGGGCCTCCTCTCGATCGAGCGGATCGTCGAGCGGATCGCCACGACCCGAGACGCGCTCTGCGCCGCCGGCATCGCGCGACCGCGGATCGCGGTCGCCGCCTTGAACCCGCACGCCGGGGAGGGCGGCGCCTTCGGCTCGGAAGAGATCGAGGTGATCGGACCCGCGGTCGAGCGGGCGCGTGCTCTCGGTCTGCCGGCCGAAGGACCCTATCCGGCGGACACCGTCTTCGTACGGGCCAAGGCCGGCGCGTTCGATGCGGTCGTGAGCATGTACCACGACCAGGGCCAGATCGCGATCAAGCTCCTGGGCTTCGAGAGCGGGGTCACGGTGCTCTGGGGTCTGCCGGTGCCGGTCACCACACCCGCCCACGGCACCGCCTTCGACATCGTCGGCACCGCCAAGGCCTCCCTCGGCCCGAGCCTCGAGGCGGTCCGCATCGCCCTCGCCATGGCCGAGGGCCGAACCCGGGCCGGGGTCGCGGCGGTGCGAGCAGCGACGTCGCCCGGATGTATGCAGAGCGTGCGCTCGTGAGCCGGCCGCGGCGGCTCGCCCGGGCCGCCGCGCTCGGCATCGGCGTGGCCTCGCCCGCGGCGATCGAGCTCGTGGGGCTGGACGAGGCCGGCGAGCACCGCGAGAGCCGAGGCGACCGCGACGCCGCTCACGAGCTCCTGGCGGGGGCGCAGATGCTCGTGCCAGGGCTCGGCGAGATACTTCGTGAACGGCTTACAATTGAAGAACAGGTGCACCGGGATCGCCAGCACGAAGAGGAGGCTCGCGAACACGTGGATCCAGGTCCAGGGGTCGGGCCCCAGCCCCAGGAGCTTCCAGTCGTTCCAGCGGGCGATGCGACCGTGCGGTGCCACGAACAGGACGAGCCCCGTCACGAGCATGATCAGGAAGGTCGCGGCGACGAGGAAGACGACGAAGGCCCGCACCCGGAAGCCCGGGCGATGCTCGGCGCCGGCGCGCTCGCTGCGTGTCCTGGTCCGATCCGTCTGCTTTGCCTGTCCGGGTCCCGGCAATGGCGCGCGGCGGTGACCGTTCGGTGGCGGCACGGCTGCCTCGCCTCGGCGTCATGGACGACCACGCCGCCGCTTGCTAGCGCCGCCGCGGCGGCTCGAGGTGAAAGCGAGGGGAGGGACCCGCGATGCGGCTGTTCGATCTGTCGGGCAAGGTGGCGATCGTCACGGGCGGCAACGGCGGGATCGGGCTCGGCATGGCCAAGGGCTTGGCCGAGGCCGGTGCGGCTTTGGCGGTGGCCGGCCGCGACGCCGCCAAGAACGCCGAGGCGGTGGCCGAGCTCGCCCGGCTCGGCGCGCGGGCGATCGCGGTTCCGGTCGACGTGACGAACGAAGAGTCGTGCAAGGCCATGGTCGCCCGCACTGTCCAGGAGCTCGGCCGCTGCGACATCCTGATCAACAATGCCGGTACCAACATCAGGAAGCGCCCCGAGGAATACACCCTCGCCGAATGGCGCTTCGTTCTCGAGACCAACCTCACCTCGGCCTTCGTCTGTTCGCTCGCCGTCTATCCCGAGATGAAGAAGGCGGGTGGCGGCAAGATCGTCAACATCGGCTCGATGATGTCGATCTTCGGCGCCACCTTCACGACACCCTATGCCGCGAGCAAGGGTGGCATCGTCCAGATGACCAAGGCCATGGCCTGCGCCTGGGCACAGGACAACATCCAGGTCAACGCCGTCCTGCCGGGCTGGATCGACACGGCCTTGACGCGCCAGGCGCGGGCGCAGATCCCGGGCCTGCACGAGAAGGTGGTGGCCCGTACCCCGGCCGGCCGCTGGGGGGTGCCCGACGACTTCGCCGGCATCGCCGTCTTCCTCTGCTCGCCGGCCTCGGATTTCCTGACCGGCACGGCGATCCCGGTCGACGGCGGCTACTCCGTCCAGGGTGCGGCTTGAGCCACGGGTTCCCCCTTCGGGGCCTCGGCTCGTAAAGGATCGACGGCGGCAGTTCGTCGCGGCGCGCCGGCCCGGTCTTCGGCGACGGTCGAGAGCCCCTGCGACGGTACGAACCCGGTGCCTTCGTCCCGAGTGGCCGCGCGGCGGTGGCCGTCGGGTCGGTCCTAGGCGGGCCCGTGAGCGCTCGCGATCCGACCACCCGCCGGCCGGCGGGGTCGGTGGGAGCGGGGAGAGGAGGCGTGCAGGGGCGGCGCCCCGCGGGCGGCCCGGGGCCGACGATCACGCGATCGGGCCTTGTGCCGGGCTCGGATCGGGGCCATATGGAGTGTCGTGGTGGAACGAGCCCTGCGCGTCGGCCGTCGAAGCGACCTCCCTCGCCCAGAGCTTTCCATCCCGTGGTCGGCAAGGGTGCCGGCCGCGCACCTGAGCGAGTGAGTCACGAGTTTGCAGACGGGTACGGTCAAGTGGTTCAATGCGACGAAGGGCTACGGCTTCCTGCAGCCCGAGAAGGGCGGTCCTGACGCCTTCGTGCACATCAGTGCCGTGGAGCGCGCTGGCCTCGACGGCCTGCGCGAGGGTCAGCGGGTCCAGTACGAGCTGGTCCGCGGCCGCAACGGCAAGAGCTCGGCGGAGAACCTCAAGCTGATCGGCTGATCCGCCGGATCGACGATCGAGCGAGCGCCCCCGGGAGCGATCCCGGGGGCGCTTTTCGTTCGAGGGCTCCCCGCCCGGCCTCGATCCGGGCCAAGATCGCCCCGACGTCGCGTTTGGGAGGTGGCGGTGCAGCGCGATGGGGAGGGATCGCCGCGGCTGCCCAAGCCCGAGCAGCTCTTGGCGTTTCGCGAAATCGTCCGCGCCGGCGGCTTCCACGCCGCGGCCCGCCGGCTGGGCGTCGCCCAACCCTCGGTCCCGGCCCGGCTCAAGGAGCTCGAAGCCCTCCTCGGCGTCGTCCTGGTCGAGCGCGGCGGCCGCCGACCGCACCCGACCCCGGAGGGTCGCGAGCTTCTCGACTATGCCGAGCGGATGCTGGCGCTCGGCCGCGAGGCGGTCGAGCGAGTCGGCGCCCGGGATCGCCCGACCGGTCGGGTGCGGCTCGGACTCACCGCGATCCCGGCGGTCACGTGGCTGCCCCGGCTCGTGGCTCGGCTCGAGCGCTCGCATCCCGGGATCCGCCTGGAGGTCGTGGTCGAGGCGAGCGACAGGTTGCGCGCCCTGTTGCGTGCCGGTGACCTCGACATCGCCTGTCTGGCCGGGCCGCTCGAGCTGCCTGTGGTTCGGGTGGAGCCGCTCGGCAGTGTGCCCATGGCCTGGCTCGCCGGACCCGGGCTGGAGCTCCCGGCGGGACCTCTGGGGCTCCCCGAGCTCGCCCGTGTGCCACTCGTCACCGACACCCCCGGGAGCCACCCCCACCGCCTGGCGCTCGAATGGTTCCGCAGCGGCGGCGTGGAGCCGAGCCGGCATCACGCCTGCTCGAGCCTGCCGACCCGGATCCGGCTCGCCGCGCCGGGGCTCGACGTGGCGATGGCGCCGGCGGCGGTGGCCTGCCGGGAACTGGCCGCGGGCAGTCTGCGCCTTTTGCCGACCCACCCGCCGCTGCCGGGGCTCGACTATGTCCTCGCCGTGGCCGGCGAGCCGCCCTCGCCGGCGGTCCGGGCGGTGGCCGGGCTCGCCCGCCGGGCGATGGGCGAGGAGCCGAGCTGGCTCGGGCCCGCGCCGGCCGTGAGCGTCGGGCGCGATCGGATGTAACAGAAAAAAAATATCATCAGCTCGTTTCATCGTCGATTTCGAAAAGAAAACTGACCTCTCGGTCGTTCGGCGAGATCCTGACGTGGATCTTCGGGGCAGGATCGGGAGGCGAGGCATGCGTTCGTGAACCGTCCTGGCCGTGCTCGGGGTGGCCCTGCCGACGGTGCGACTCGCCGCCAAGGAACTCCGGGTCGGCTATTCGGCCGACATCGTCACCCTCGATCCGGCCAACCATCGCTCGCGGGTCACCGAAAGTGTGATCCACAACATGTACGACGCGGTCCTGACCCGCGCCGTCGACATGAAGGTGGTTCCCGAACTCGCCGAGAGCTTCCGCCAGCTCGATGCCACGACCTACGAGGCACGGCTGCGGCCGGGCATCCGCTTCCACGACGGCAGCACGCTGACCGCCGAGGACGTCAAGTTCACCTTCGACCGGCCCACCGAGGACGGGGCGATGGAGGGCGAGACGAGCCCCCGCAAGAGCCTCGTGGGTCCGCTCGCCGAAACGAATGTGGTCCACCCCCTCACCGTCCGCTTCCGGCTCGCTGCACCCTGGCCGGTCTTTCCCGCCTATCTGCCCTTCAACGAGGTCGTGTCGAAGACCTATGTCGAGAAGGTCGGCAGCGACGGGATGGCGACCCGGCCGATGGGCACCGGCCCCTTCCGTCTGGTCGAGTGGCGCAAGGGCGATTCGGTGATCCTCGAGCGCTTCCCCGACTATTACGGCGGCGCGAGCGACATTCCACCGATAGGCCCGGCGCGGGTCGAGCGGGTGATCTTCAAGATCATCCGGAGCCCGCTTCGCGCGTCGCCGCCCTGCTCGCCGGCGAGGTCGACCTCGTCGACGAGCTGCCCCACCACGCGATCAAGCAGGTCGAAGCCAATCCTCGCACCAAGGTCCTCAAGAGCAACGGCACGCGGAGCTTCTTCTTCGATTTCAACACCACCCGGCCGCCCTTCGACAAAGTCGAGGTGTGCCGAGCGGCCAATCACGCGGTCGACAGAAAGCTCGTGATCGACAAGATCCTGAACGGGCTCGCCGTGCCGCTCACCACGTTGATCGGCCCGGATTCTTTCGGCTACAATCCGAACTTCGAACCCTGGTCCTACGACCCCGAGAAGGCCAAGGCGCTGCTCGCCGAAGCCGGCTATCCGAACGGCGTCGACGTGACCCTCGACGTCGACAATCCCTTCAAAGAGCAGGCGGAGGCGGTGGCGGCGATGCTCACCCGGGTCGGCATCCGGACCAAGGTCCAGCTCTGGGAGCGGACAGCGCTCATCCATCTGTGGAAAGACCCGAGCAAGCACGACTGCACGATGCTCTTCCGCTCCTGGGGCGACGGTACGCTCGATCCGGTCGGCATCTTCGTTCCCGTCCTCAAGACCAAGGATCGCGGCAATTTCTCGGGCTACAGCAACGCCGAGGTCGATCGGCTGCTGACCGCGACCGACACCGAGCCCGACCAGACCAAGCGCTCGGAATACTACCAGAAGGCGCAGGCGATCATCCGCGAGGAGGCGCCCCTGCTGTTCCTCTGGCTGCCGCAGGACGTCTACGGGGCGAGCCGGCGGCTGGTCGACTGGCAGCCCTCGCCACGCGGCATCGTCAAATCGCATCGCACGGCCCTCGCCGACTGAGGGCGGCGGCGCGGCCCCGGCGGCACAGGAGCGGAGCGCGCATCGATGCGGCCCTCGGTGCTGGTCGAGCGGCTGCTCCAGCTCGTTCCGGTCCTGCTCGGGATCACCTTCGTCGTCTCCCTGACGATGCAGGCGACGCCGGGCGATCCGGTCGAGCTCATGCTCGGTGACGCGCTCGCCACTCCGGAACAGCGGGCGGCGGTGCGACGCGGCGGCTCGCTCGACCGCCTCGTCACCGTCGTCGCCTTGGCCGGCGCCTCGATGCCCGGCTTCTGGCTCGGTATCCTTCTCATCTTGCTGTTCTCCGTCCAGCTCGGCTGGCTGCCGGTGTCGGGTCGGATAGGCTTCGGCGCCGAGGTGCCGGCGCTGACCGGCTTCCTCCTCCTCGACACCCTCCTGGCCGGGCGGCCGGCGAGCTTCCTCGAGGCCCTGCGCCACCTCCTCTTGCCGGCCGCGACCCTGGGCCTCGCGATGGCGGCCATCCTCATGCGGGTGACCCGGACCTCGATGCTCGAGGCCCTGCGCCAGGACTACGTCACCTTCGCCACCGCCAAGGGCCTGCCGCGCCGGCGGGTGCTGGTCCGCCACGCGCTCCGCAACGCACTCACCGCGACGATCACCGTGGCGGCGATCGAGACCGGCACACTTCTCGGCGGCAACATGATCGTCGAGACCGTGTTCGGCTGGCCGGGGCTCGGCCGGCTCGTCGTCGAGGGGATCTTCACCCGCAACTATCCGCTCGTGCAGGCAGCGGTGCTGCTCTACGCCGTGACCTAAGTGCTCCTCAATCTTCTCGCCGACATCCTCCAGACCGTGCTCGATCCGAGGGTACGGCTTTGAGGCTCGAGGCGGTCGAGACCGGCACGCGCACGGCCCCAGGCGGCGAACCGGGGCAGCGCGCCGCTTCGCCCCTCCTCGCCGATCTGCGCGGTCTGCTCGCCGACCGTACGACCGTGAGCGCCCTCGCGGTCGTGCTGCTCGCCGCTCTGGTCGCGGTCTTCGCTCCCTGGCTCGCCCCCCACGATCCTTACGAGGCCGATCTGTTCCGCCGCCTGCAGCCACCGGTCTGGCTCGAGGGCGGCGACTGGGCGCATCCACTGGGCTGCGACCCGCTGGGCCGCGACATCCTCTCGCGCATCCTCCAAGGTGCTCGGGTGTCGATGACGATCGGTCTCGTCGTCATCGGCATCGCCGCTCTGATCGGTACCACGCTCGGCCTGCTCGCGGGCTATCGGCGCGGCTTCGTCGACATCGTCATCGGCCGCATCGTCGATAGACTCCTGGGATTTCCTTACCTGATCTTCCCGATCGGCCTGATGGCGGCGATGGGCCCCGGCCTCGCCAACATTGGCTTGGCTCTCGTTCTCAAAGAGTGGGTCTTGACCTGCCGGGTCGCGCGCGCCGACACGCTCTCCGCGCGCGAGCGGGAGTATGTCGAGGCCGCCCGCGCGCTCGGCGCCTCGCCCCTCCACATCATGCTCGGCGAGATCCTGCCCAACATCCTCTCGCCCGTGCTCGTGGTCGCCACCTTCCGCATGGCGACGATCGTCGTCCTCGAGGCGAGCCTCTCCTTCCTGGGTCTCGGTGTCCAGCCGCCGGTCCCCTCCTGGGGCTCGATGGTGGCCGATGGCCGCGCCTTCCTCCTCGATGCCTGGTGGGTCGCCACCCTGCCCGGTGTCGCCATCTTCGTTCTGGTCCTCGCGATCAATCTCGCGAGCCAGGGCCTGCGGGACGCCTTCGACCCGAGGCTTCGGGCATGAGCGCGCCTCTGCTCGAAATCCGCGGCCTCGAGGTCGTCTTTCCCACCCGGGACGGCCTCGCGTGCGCGCCGTCGACGGCGTCGATCTCGGGGTCTTCCCGGGCGAGTGCCTGGGCGTGGTCGGCGAATAGGGCTCGGGCAAGAGCACGCTCGGCCGCTGCGTCCTGCGCTTGATCGAGCCCACCGCCGGGACGGTTCGCTTCGACGGAACCGATCTGCGCACGCTCGACGGCCCCGAACTGCGCCGCTTCCGACGGAGGGCGCAGATCGTCTTCCAGGTCCCTTGTGCGAGCCTCAATCCGCGCCGTACGGAGGCCGAGATCGTGAGCCTCGGCCTCGTCGTGCACGAGCGGCTCGATCGCGCCGCGGCCCGGGCGCGGGTGGCGGCGATGCTCGAGCGAGTGGGGCTTTCCGCTGCCCACCTCGACCGCTGTCCCCACCAGTTCTCGGGTGGCCAACGCCAACGGATCGGGATCGCCCGAGCCCTCGTGCTCCGCCCCGAGCTCCTCGTCCTCGACGAGCCGGTCTCCGCCCTCGACGTTTCCATCCAGGCGCAGATCCTGGCTCTCTTGCGGGAGCTCCAGGAGGAGCTCGGGCTGACCTATCTCTTCATCGCTCACGACCTGGCCGTGGTCGCGCACGTCGGCGATCGGGTGGCCGTGCTCTGTCTCGGGCGGATCCCCGAGCTCGGCCCGACCCGCGTGGTCCTCGCCGAACCGGCGCATCCCTACACCCGCGCGCTCCTGGCCGCCGTGCCGCCACTGGACGGCCGCCGGGAGCGAGGTGCTGGCCGCCTCGCGGGCGAGCCGCCCTCGCCGGTCCGCCCGCCCGCCGGCTGCCGCTTCCACCCGCGCTGCCCGCATGCCCTGCCGGTTTGCCGCGAGCTGGCACCGGCGCTCCTCGAGGTGGCGCCGGGCCACGCGAGCGCCTGCCACCTGCACCGGGCGGCTGCCTGATGCGGCCATCCGAGGCCCCGCGCGCCGCGCCCCTTTGCCTGCGGGGGCGACCCGCTCGAGCGCGGCCGCGCCCAGGCGCGCGCCCGGCCCGATCTGGTGCCCGCGGTCCGGGCCGCGGTCGCGTTGCGGCTCGCCGAGGTGGGCGGCGCGCTGGAGCGGCCGGACATCCGCTCGTTCCTCGCCGAGCAGCGGGCCGCCACCGAGCGCCTCTATCCGGAGGTCCTGGCGGAAATCGCCGGCATCGCCGACGGCTTCGGCATCGACGCGGCGCGCCTGTTCGCCTTCCTGCACGCCGCGACGATCGCCGATCTGGTCGACCAGGCGGCGGCCACCGCGGAGGGCTGCACCGCCTTCGCGGTCCGCACCGCGGACGGTGCGCTGCTCGCCAAGAACCGCGACTACCGCGACGAGCACCGCGAGCTCCAGCAGGTCCTGCTGCACCGGCCCGAGCGCGGCCGCAGCTTCCTGGTCGTGGGCTCGCTCGGGGCGCCCGGCTGCTTCTCCTCCGGGCTCAACGCCGATGGGCTCGCGCTCGCCGACACGGCGAGCCGCGCCGCCGATCTCGGGCCCGGGCTGCACCGCTATTTCCTCTCGACGCTCCTGCTCGAGCGCTGCGCCGACGTCGAGGCGGCGCTGGCGCTGATCCGCCGCCTGCCGCACACCGGCAGCGGGCTGCTCGTGCTGGCCGACGCTTCGGGCCGGGTCGCCGCGGTCGAGCTCGGCCATCGCCGGGTCGGGATCGCGCGCGGAGAGGCGGGCCGGATCGGTCGCACCAACCATCACTGCCCGCCCGAAGCCGCGGCGGACAATCTGATCGGCGCCGAGTTCGCGGCCGCGCAGGCCAACTCGATCGCCCGGGCGGCCGCGTTGCGGCTCGCCCTCGCGCGGCTTCCCGCACCCGCCGCGCCCGAAGCGGTCGCGGCTCTGCTCGCCCGCCACGGCGACGGCGACGGCCCTGCCTTCTGCCGCCACGGCGGCGCGGATCTCGCCGCCACGATATCGGGGGCGATCTGGAACACGGCTTCGCTCCGCCTGCTCTTCTGCGGCGGCCCGCCCTGCAGCGGGGCCTGCCGCCGCTTCGAACTCGAACCCACGCCTTCCGGGAGCCCCTGCGCTTGAAACCCTTCACCATCGCCTGTCCGACCGGCCATCTGGCCTTCACCCCGCTCGAGAAGGAAAGTTTCCTCGCGGGCTGCCGGCTTTCGCCCTATGCGATCGTCGCCTATGCCGGTTCCTGCGACATCGGCCCACGGCCGTTGCGCGCCGACCGCCACGTCAGCCTCGAGGTGCACCAGCGTCACGACCTCGAGATCATGTTGCTCGAGGCCCGCCGGCTCGGCGTACCCATGATCGTGGGCTCGGCCTCCGACACCGGCACCGACCGCGGGGTCGACCAGTTCGTGGGCCTTCTGCGCGCCATCGCGGCCGAGCACCGGCTCGCACCCTTTCGCCCGGCGGCGATCTATTCCGAGCAGAAGATCGAGGATCTGCTCGATCGGCTCGCCCGCGGCGCGCGCATCGAGGGGCTCGACGGCCGCCCCGACGCCGACGCCTCGACCTTGCGCCGGACCTCCCGGGTGGTCGCGGTGATGAACGCCGAGCCGATCCGCCGCGCACCGCGCGAGGGAGCGGAAGTCGTGATCGCCGGCCGCGCTTCCGACTGCGCGCTCTTCGCCGCACCCCTGCTCCAGGCCGGCTTCTCGCCCGCCATCGCGTACTACACCGGTAAGCTCATGGAGTGCGCGAGCTTCGCCTGCGAGCCCTACATGGGCAAGGAGACGATCCTCGGGACGGTCGAGGGGGAGAGTGTGCGGGTGCGGGCGATGCATCCGGCGCAGCGGTGTACGCCGGCCTCGCTCGCGAGCCACGCCGTGTACGAGCGCACCGACCCTCTGCGCGAGCACGTGGCGGGCGGCTGGATCGACATGTCGGCCTGCTGCTACGAGCGGGTCGACGAGAAGAGCACGCGCGCTTCCGGTGCGGTGTTCCACCCCACCCCGACGATCAAGGTCGAGCTCGAGGGGGCCGGCCGGATCGGCGAGCGGCGGCTCGTGATCGTCGGCGTGCGCGACCCGCAGACGATCGCCCGGATCGACGATGCGATCGCCTGGGCGAGGGGCAAGGTCGTCGAACGGTTCGGCCCGGAAGGGGAGGGCTACCGGCTCTTCTACCACCGCTACGGTCGCGACGCGGTCATGAAGGAGCTCGACCCGGACCCGCCGGCTGCATCGCACGAGCTCGGCATCGTCGTCGAGGCGGTCCACGACGATGCCCGCATCGCCGAGGAGATCGCCGCGCTCGCCGCCCGCAACCTTTTCTACGCCCGGCTTTCCGGCACCAAGGGCACGGTCGGGGCGGCGGCGCTCATGTCGGACGAGATCCTGATCCGCGAGCCGGGCTACGAATGGACCCTCAATCACGTGATCGAGGTCGAGGACGTCATGGAGCTCGTGCGGATCCGCCAACTCGTGATCGACGGCCGGGCGGGGGAGGGACGCTGATGCCGAGCCTGCGCGAGCTCGCCTCCACCATTCGCTCGAAAAACGCGGGTGTGGATCATCTCACCTTCGACATCATCTTCCACGACCGCACCGCCTTCGAGCGGGTGCGCGATTCGGGCGCCCTCGACCCGGAGCGGATCTGCGCGCTCTTCAAGATCCCGCGCGAGCGGCTCACCCATCACTGCGTCTTCGAGCCGGCGCAAGCGATCGAGTTCACGATCCGGCGGCTCCGGCCCTCGGGCAGCCCGGGCGAGACCGACGTGTTCGGTGCGCAGCGATACGCACCTCTGTTCGACGTCGAGGTGCCCTGATGCGCGATCGAGGCGGCCTCGGCTCGGGCCTGCCGACATCCGAGGCCGCACGCGAAGCGGCGACCGCCGCCACGCGCAGGAAGCGTTCGCTGCGACCGCCTCGCTGGTGCCGCAGGAGGGACTCGAACCCCCGACCCGCGCATTACGAATGCGCTGCTCTACCAGCTGAGCTACTGCGGCGGCCGCGCCGACTATAGCCGGTGGCGGATCCGCCGCAAGGCGGCCCGGCCGTACCGAGGCACGCGATGGCCCGCCCGCAGCGGACCGGCTGGCGGAGCCCCCGCGCCTCGGGCTAAGCCACACCGGTTCACCGGCCCGAGCCGGGCCCGCTGCGGGAGGTTCCCATCCTCCAGGCGCCTGCCAACTGGACGCTCGAGGGGATGGACAAGGCGAGCCTGCTCCATCCCAACACCTCGATCGTCCAGCATTTCGCGAAGGGCCCGACCATCGTCGGGCAGGGCTAAGGCGTGCGGATCCGCGACCATCGGTGCAAGGATTACATCGACTGCGGCGCCGGCCTCTGGTGCGTCAACATCGGCTACGGTCGGCCGGAGATCGCCGAGGCGGCGCGCGCCGCGATCGAGAAGCTCTCCTACTACCACCTGTTCGGCTCGGCCTCGAACGAGCCCATGATCCGGCTCGCCGACCGAGTGCTGACGCTGTTCCGCGAGAAGGCCGGCGTGCGCGGCCTTTCCAAGGTGTTCTTTGGCACCTCGGGTTCGGACGCCAACGACACGAACGTCAAACTCGTCCGCTACTACAACAATCTGCGCGGCAAGTCCGAAAAGAAGAAGATCTTGGGCCGCTACGGCGGTTGTCACGGCCTCACGCTCGCCTCCGGCAGCCTCACCGGCATCCCGGTCTACCACGAGGCCTTCGACCTGCCGGTGCCGGGCGCGATCCATCTCTCCTGCCCGCACGCCTTCCGCTTCGCCCGCCCGGGCGAGAGCGAGCAGGCCTTCTGCGACCGGCAGGTGGCCGAGCTCGACGCGGTGATCGAACGGGAAGGGCCGGAGACCGTCGCCGCCTTCATCGGCGAGCCCATCACGGGCACGGGCGGGGTGCTGATGCCGCCCGCCGACTACTGGCCTCGAGTGCAGGAGATCTGCCGCAAGAACGACATGCTCCCGATCGTCGACGAGGTGATCACGGGCTTCGGTCGCACGGGGCAGTGGTTCGCCTGCGGCCTCTACGGTCTCGAGCCCGACATCGTCACCCTCGCCAAGGGCATTCACCTCCTCCTATTTCCCGGTCTCCGCCTCGGTGATCTCGGAGCGGATCTTCGAGGTGCTCGAAAAGGCCTCGCCCGAACGAGGCCCGGTGATGCAAGGCTTCACTTATTCCGGCCATCCCGTGGGCGGTGCCGTCGGCCTCACCGATCTCGACATCATGGAGCGCGAGGGCATGGTCGAGAACGGCGCCCGGATCGGTTCCCATCTCAAGCGTCGGCTCGAGGAGCGGATCGGCGATCACCCCTTCGTGGGCGAGATCCGCGGGGTGGGGATGCTCAATGCGGTCGAGTTCCTGGCCGACAAGGCGAGCCGGCGGCCCTTCCGGCCGGAGCAGGGGGCACATCGCCTCGTAGTGGCCGAGGCGGCCGAGGCGGGGGTGATGGTGCGGGCGCTGCCCTTCATCGAGGCGATTCCCTTCTAGCCACCCTCGTGCATGCGCGAGGAAGAGGCGGAAGAAGCGGTCGACCGCTTCGCCCGGGCCCTCGAGGTGGCCACCGACGAGCTCGCCCGGCTCGTGCGGGGCTGAAGTAGGGCAGAGACGGGGGCCCTCGGTGCGCGAGGCGGAACGGGTCTGCCTTCTGCTCGACGTCGACGGTACCTTGCTCGAGATCGCCGAGCGGCCGGAGGTCGTGATCGTGCCGGACGGACTCGTCGCCATCCTCGAGGCGGTACGGCGACGGGTCGCGGGCGCGCTCGCGCTCGTGAGCGGCCGGCCGATCGCGGAGCTCGACCGGCTTCTCGCGCCCTTGCGGGCCGCAGCTGCAGGGGTGCACGGGGCCGAGTTCCGGCTGCGGCCGGACTGGCCGATCGAGCGCCGGCTGGCGGCGCCGGTGCTCGCCGCGGCGCGGGCGCTCCTCGCCGCGGCGACCCTGCTGGCGGGAGTGCCGGTCGAGGACAAGGGGGCGGCTCTGGCGCTCCACTGGCGCGCCGCGGTCGTGCCGCCGATCGTCCTGATCGAGCGGTTGCTGGCGGTGGTCGAGGAGTCCCGCGGGGCGATCGAAGCGGTCGCCGGCAAGGCCGTGCTCGAGCTCCGGGGGGCAGGGGTCGACAAGGGGCGCGCCGTGACCGCGCTCCTTGCCGTGCCGCCCATCCTCGGTCGGTGGCCGCTCGTCGTGGGCGACGATCGGACCGATCTCGAGACGTTCCGGGCGGCCGAAGAGGCGGGCGGCATCGCGCTCGCGGTCCGGCACGTGCCGCCCAAAGGCCGGCCGTCGGCGTTCGCGGGACCGGCTGCGGTGCGCGCCTGGCTAGCCGAGGTGGCGGCGGGCGGACCGTTTTTGCCCGGACCCGGAGATCGCTGATGAGCGGTCTCGATCTCGGCGTAATCGGCAATTGCATCGTCGCCGCGCCGATCGACGCGCGCGGTGCGATCGTCTGGCACTGCCAGCCGCGCCTCGGCAGCGATCCCGTTTTCTGCGGGCTGCTCGAGCCGACGGCCGGGCCTCGGGAGGGACGTTTCGCGATCGAATTGGACGGCTGCGTGCGCAGCGAACGGGAGTATCTCGGCAACAGTGCGGTTTCGCGCAACACGCTCTTCGACGCCGCCGGCTGCGGCCTGCGAATCACCGACTTCGCGCCGCGCTTTCGTCGGCACGACCGCATCTTCCGCCCGCCGATCCTGGTCCGCCGGCTCGAGCCGGTGGGCGGCGCGCCGCTCCTGCGCTTGAGGATCCGGCCTCTCTTCGACTACGGCGCGGCGGTACCGCAGCGGGTTCCGGGTTCCAACCATCTGCGTTTCGTGGCGGTCGCCGGGGCGCTTCGGGTTACGACCGATCTGGCAGTGGCGGCGCTCGAGCGGGAAGCGGCTTTCGCACTCACCCGCCCGGCCTGGCTCGTGCTCGGGCCGGACGAGAGCTTCGCCGCCCCGCTCGATCCCACCTGCCGCGAGTTCCTCGAGCGTACGCTCGACTATTGGAGCGAGTGGACCCGCTATCTTTCGGTCCCGTTCGAGTGGCAGCAGGCGGTGAACCGCGCCGCCATTACCCCGAAGCTGTGCAGCTTCGAGGAGACCGGCGCCATCTCGGCGGCGCTCACGACCTCGATCCCCGAGGCACCCGGCACCGCGCGCACCTGGGACTATCGCTACTGCTGGCTGCGGGACGCATTCTTCGTGGTGCGAGCGCTGAACCGGCTGGGTGCCGCCCGCACCATGGAGGACTTCCTCGACTGGATCGCCACCGTGTTGGCGCTCGAGCCCGGGGCCGAACTGCGCCCGGTCCATGGGATTCTCCCGGGCGAGCCGCTCGTCGAGCGGATCGCCCCGAACCTGCGCGGGTTCGGCGGCCAGGGACCGGTGCGGATCGGCAACCAGGCGGCCGAGCAGCGGCAGAACGATTCCTACGGCAGCGTGGTGATGGCCGCCGCACAGGTGTTCTACGACCACCGTCTGCCGCGGCGCGACTACGCGGCGCTGTTCCGGGTCCTCGAAGATCTCGGCGCGACCGCCGCTCGGATGGCGCTCGAACCCGATGCGAGCCTCTGGGAATATCGCGGCTGCCGTGCCGTACACACCCATTCGGCGGCGATGTGCCGGGCCGCCTGCTACCACCTCGGCAAGATCGCCCAGCGTCTCGGTTTCGCCGAGCGGGCGAGCCACTGGCGCAGCGAAGCCGAACGGATCCGGAAAGCGATCCTGGCCGAGGCCTGGCGCCCGGAACTCGGCAGCTTCGTCGCAACCTTCGGCGGCGAGGGACTCGACGCGAGCCCCTCCTTCTTTTGCACGAGATCGGGTTCCTCGCGACCGACGATCCGCGCTTCGCGGGGACGGTCGAAGCGATCGGTCGGGCGCTGCGGCGTGGCGACCATGTCCTGCGCTACGACCGCGAGGACGATTTCGGCCTGCCCGAGACTTCCTTCGACGTCTGCACCTTCTGGTACATCGACGCGCTCGCCTCGCTCGGGCGGCGCGAGGAGGCCCGTGCTCTTTTCGAGGGGATGCTCGCAGCCCGCACCTCGCTCGGCTTGCTCTCCCAAGACATCGACACGCGCACCGGCCTCCCTTGGGGCAACTTCCCGCAGACCTATTCGATGGTCGGACTGATCACCGGCGCCATGCGTCTATCGAAGAGCTGGGAGGAGGCCTTTTGGCGCGGCTCGTGATCGTATCCAACCGGGTCGGCATCCCGGGCAGCGAGGCTCGCAGCGCGGGGGGACTTGTCGTCGCTCTTCGGGATGCGCTGCGCCGGCGCGGCGGGGTCTGGATCGGCTGGAGCGGCCAAGTCGTGGACGGTGAGCCGGGGCCGCCCCGGTCGGTGCGCCGCGGCCGGACCTGCTGGGTCACCCTCGATCTCGAGCGGGAGACCTACCGAGCGTTCAACGAGGGCTTCGCCAACGGGACGCTCTGGCCGCTCTGCCATTACCGGCTCCGGCTGATCGGCTTCCGCCGGGCCGAGCTCGAGGCCTATCGGGCGGTCAACGAGACCTTCGCTCGGGGGTTCGCGGAGCTCCTGCGGCCCGACGATCTGGTCTGGGTCCACGACTATCACTTCCTGTCGCTCGCAGCGGCGCTCCGCCGGCTCGGGGTGGCCAACCGGATCGGCCTGTTCTTGCACGTTCCGTTTCCAGCACCCGAGGTGCTGCGCGCCCTGCCCGGGCACGAGGGCCTGCTGCGCGAGACGGCGACCTACGACCTCGTGGGCATCCAAACGCGCGGCGGCGGCGGGGCCCGAGGTCGGCAGGCTCGCCCAGAGCCTCGGCGACCGGGCGTTGATCCTCGGCGTGGACCGGCTGGACTACTCCAAGGGCCTGCCCGGCCGGTTCCAGGCGGTGGCCGAGCTCCTGGAGCGTCAGCCGCAGCGGCGGCGTGCGGTCACGTTCCTGCAGATCGCCCCGATCTCGCGAGGCGAGCTGCGCCAATACCGGGCATTGCGGAGCGAGCTCGACCAGCTCGCCGGACGGATCAACGCCCGCTTCGCCGAGGTCGACTGGACACCGATCCGCTGGGTCAATCGTGCCGTGCCGCGGCCCGTACTGGCGGGCTATCTGCGGGTCGCCCGGGTGGGGCTGGTCACGCCCCTGCGCGACGGCATGAACCTCGTGGCCAAGGAGTACGTGGCGGCTCAGGACCCGGGGCAGCCGGGCGTGCTGGTCTCGTCCCGACTGGCCGGTGCCGCCGACGAGCTCAAGAGCGCGCTCCGGGTCGATCCGCTCGACACCGAAGGGGTGGCGGAAGCTCTCGAGCGGGCGCTCGCTGTGCCGCTCGCCGAACGCCGCGAGCGTTGGGCGGCGGCGATGGCGGTGCTGCGCGAGAACACCGCCGCCCGCTGGCGCGAGCGGTTCTTCGAAGCGCTCGATTCGACCAGGAGCTGAGGGCGGCCCTCCGGGAGGGCTACCCTACTCGTTGCGCAGCCGCCACTTCGTGGCGAGTTCGTCGAAGAAGCCGCGGGCCCGCTTGAGCCGGATCCAGTGGTTGACGTAGTTGATCCAGACCTGATCGTCCTGCGGCAGCAGCATGGCGATCGGGGTGCGGGCGCGCGGCGCCGAGACCGGCACGATCATCATCTCCGGATAGCGCTCGACCAGCGTCGCTGCCTCGACGTTCGAGGTGATGTGGGCGTCCGCCCGGCCGGCCAGTACCTCCTGGAAATCGCGCGCCGGCGATTCCACGATCTTGTGCTTGGCGTTCGGGAAGAACTGCTTGACCTGCTGCTCCTGAACCGTGCCGAGGGTGGCCGCGACCGTGACGTCCGGGCGGTCGAGATCGCCCCAGTCCCTGAAGCGGCCGGCGTTCTTCTTGAGAGTCAAGGGCACGGTCGCGAGCTCGAAATAGGGGTCGGAGAAGCCCGCCACCTTGGCCCGCGCCGGGCTCAGCGAGGCCGAGCCCGTGATGTCGTATTTGTCCGCCTGGATCCCCTGGACGATCGTCTTCCAGTCGGTGGGCACGAACGCGATCCGCACACCCAGGTCGGCCGCCAGCTCCGAGAGCATGTCGATGTCGTAGCCCTTGTAGCTGTTGGTGGCCGGGTCGCGGATCGTCATCGGGTTCCAGTCCCCGGTCGTCCCGGCCCGAAGCACCCCGGAATCGAGGATGCGCTTCAGGCGCGAGTCAGCCGCTTGGGCGGTCGCCGCCGCCGACACGGCGAGCGCGGTCAAGGCCCCGATCAGGCTCCTGCGTCGCATGGTTGCTCCGATGGCTCGTGGGGCCGCATCGGCCCGGGCTTCCCCCGTCACCGCGATCCATGGCATGCGGCCGCGGGGGGTGACAAGCGGGCGGGAGCCATGGCGGGCGAGGGGCGGCGAGGCGGCCGGCGGTGGAGGATCGTCCTCCTGGCCACGGCGCCGCTCTTGGCCGGCTGCGGGTCCTCCTTCGGCTGGTACGTGGTGGCGCCCACGACTGCCCAGGGCCGCGCCAACCTGCTCTTCCTCTTGGACGGCATGGTCTGGACGGTGGCGCTCTCGGCGAGCGCGATCACGATCTCGATCGCCCTCGGCCTCCTGGTGGCCCTGCCCGGGCTTTCGAAGCGACCGCGCCTTCGCGTCCTCAACCGCGTTTTCGTCGAGCTCGTGCGGGCGGTGCCGGTCCTGGTCATGATCCTCTGGGTCTATTACGGCCTGCCGATCGTAACGGGCCTCTCGGTCGGCGTGTTCGCAGCGGGTGTGATCGCGCTCGCCCTCTCCGATTCGGCCTTTGAAGCCGAGATATTCCGGGCCGGGATCCAGTCGATCGAGCGCGGCCAGCACGAGGCCGCGCAAGCGCTGGGTCTTTCCGGCTGGCGTAAATACCGGCTCGTGATCCTGCCCCAGGCGCTCCGCCGGATCCTCCCCGCCCTCGGCAACCAGTTCGTCTACATGCTCAAGATGAGCTCGCTCGTCTCGGTGATCGGCATGCAGGAGCTCACCCGGCGCGCCAACGAGCTGGTGGTCGTCGAATACCGGCCGCTCGAGATCTACACCGTGTTGGTTCTCGAGTATCTCGTGCTGATTCTGCTCGTCTCCGCCGCCGTACGGCGTCTCGAGCGGCGCCTCGCGCTGCCAGGCGAAGCCCGCCGCTGAGCCCGCGGTCAGCGCCCGCCGCGTCGGCGCGGCATCTCCTCGGGCGTGATCTTGCCGTCCTTGTTGCGGTCCAGCCGTTCGAAGGCCGGCGCGTCGACGGCCATGAACTCCTCGCGCGTGACCACGCCGTCCTTGTTGGTGTCGAGCCGCTCGAAGCGCTTCGCCCGGACCTCGTCGAATTCCTGGCGGGTGATCGTCCCGTCGCGATCGACATCGGCCCAGCCGAGCGGACCGCGCGGTTGGGCGAACGCTGGATCGGCCGGAAGACCGGCCGCCGCGGCGACCCCCGAGACGGCGACGAACACGAAGCGGTTCCATCTCTCGAACACCGACCTCGCTCCTCTTCGATGGCACAGGTCCGCTCGACGGTCGCCGCCGCCGAATCGGTCCGCGACCATCATCGACCGCCGCCGGCCGAAGACAAGCCCGACGTCGCAGCGCCGAAGCCCGGGCGAAGCCGCGCCAGGATCAACGCCGCGACCAGCACGAGGCCCGGGATCGCCAAGAGGTTCATGGTCCGCCAGCCGAGCGTGCTCTGCACGAAGCCAGCGAGCGAGGCCGAGGCGGCCACACTCGTGAAGACCAAGAGGTCGTTGAGGCCCTGGACCCGGGCCTTCTCGGCGGGCCCGTGACAGGTGGTCAAAAGCGTGGTCCCGCCCACGAACATGAAGTTCCAGCCCACGCCCAGGAGGAAGAGCGCGATCGCGAAATTGGCGATCTCGAGGCCGGCCACGGCGATCGCCACACAGAGAAGGTTGAGCGCGACGCCGGCGAGGATCACCCGCTCGACCCCGAAGCGGGTGATCAGCCGGCCGGTCAAAAAGCTCGGCAGGAACATGCCGAGCACGTGCCATTGGATGACCTGCTTGGTGTCGCCGAAGCCGAAACCGCAGGCGAGCATGGCGAGCGGTGTAGCGGTCATGAGCAGGTTCATCGTGACATAGCCGACGAGCGCGGCGGAGAAGGCGGCGATCGCCACCGGCTGGCGAGCGATCACCCCGAGCGGCCGGCCCTCCATCTCCTCCGCCTTGTCCGTCGCCGGGGACCGCGGCAGGTCCAAAAGGAGAAGGGCCAAAAGCCCCGAGCCGGCCAGTGCGGCGATCGCCAGATAGCTGCCGGCGAACAGGATCGGGCCGGTGAGCTCGCGCGTCCGGTCGGCGAGTTCGGGTCCGAGCACGGCCGCCGCCACGCCACCGGCCATCACCCAGGCGATCGCCCGGCCGCGGGCCGCCGTGCGGTCGGGGAAGCCCGCGGCATCCGCCGCATCGGCGGCGGTGAAGCGCAGATATTGGGCGAAAGCCGAAAAGGAGCCGTAGAACACGCCGGCGAGACAGAACAGAAGGAAGCTCGCCTCGCGGATGGCGAACGCACCCAGAAGGCCGGCGAGCACGCCGAGCGCCATGCCGAGCACCAGACCGGGCCGTCTGCCGACCCGCTGCATCAAGAGCGAGGCCGGCATGGTGGCGCTCATCGTGCCCAGGAACTGCACCCCGAGCGGAACGGTGGCGAGCCAGGGTGTGGGCGCGTATTGCAGGCCCACGAAGGGGGCCGTGCTGATGACGATCGTGTTGGCCATGAAGAAGACGGCCTGGGCGAAGGCCAAGACGCCCAGGTTCTTGACGAAGTGGGGACGGGCCATAGCTCGGCTCTATCGGAGCCGCGGGTCGCAGGGAAGCGGACAGGATCGCACGCCCCCCACCCGCGCCGCGCGGAGGGCTCCCATGCGCCTCGCAGTCGCGCTCCTCGCCCTGTTCCTGGGGCCGCTCGCCACCACGGCGTTCGCCGGCGGTTGCTTCCCGGTCGCCGAGGCGCCGCGCCGGATCCTGCCGGTCGCCGTGCGGCTCGCGGCCCTGCCGGAAGGGGCGACCGTCAAGCTCACCTTCCTCGGCCATTCGACCTTCCTGATCGAAACAGCCGAGGGTGCGAGCGCCGTCACCGACCACAACGACTACATCCGCCCGCCCTTCCTGCCGCGCGTGGTGACCATGAACAACGCCCACGACACGCATTACACGAACCGGCCGGATCCCCGGATCGAGCACGTACTCCGCGGCTGGAACCCGGCCGGCGGCTGGGCCGAGCACGATCTGGTCGTGCAGGATCTGCGTATCCGCAACGTGCCTACGGCGGTGCACGGCCGCTTCGGCGACCAGGCACTCTCCAATTCGATCTTCGTCTTCGAGGTGGGCGATATCTGCATCGCCCATCTCGGGCATCTGCACCACCCGCTAACCGAGGCGCAGCTCGGCGAGCTCGGCCGGATCGACGTGCTGATGGCGCCGATCGACGGCGCCTACACGATGAACCAGGAGGCGATGCTCGAGGTGATCGAGCAGATCCGCCCGCAGCTCGTGCTGCCGATGCACTATTTCGGGCCCTCGACCCTCGACCGCTTCCTCCGCCTGGCGGAAGCGGCCGGCTGGCGCATCGAGCGGGCGGCGAGCCCCGAGCTCCTGCTCGCCCGGGCCACCCTACCGGTCCGCACCGTGCTCGTGCTGCCCGGCAGCTGAGCCCGCCCGGCGGCCGAGAGCGCGCCGGCCGCGGTGCCCGGTCGACCCCCGGCGCCCGTGCAACGGGGCGAGCGGCCCGTGCGCTTGCCGGTCGGGATCGTCGCGAGGATGATCCGGCGCCGCCGAGGGACGGTCGCGGGGAGGCGGGGGTGGCCGGGGCGGAACGGTTCGACGTCGTCGTGGTGGGGGCGGGATCGGCGGGCTGTGCCGTGGCCGCCCGGCTCTCCGAGGATCCGGGCACCCGCGTGCTCCTGCTCGAGGCCGGGCCCGAGGACCGGAACCCCTGGATCCACCTGCCGATCGGCTATTATCGAACCATCTTCGACGAGGGCACCGCCCGGACTTATCGCACCGAACCCGAAGAGGGGGTGGCCGGCCGCTCGATTCTCTGGCCGCGCGGCCGGGTGCTGGGCGGCTGCTCCTCGATCAACGGGCTCGCCTGGGTCCGCGGCCAGGCCGCGGACTACGACCATTGGCGCCAGCGCGGCTGCGAGGGTTGGTCGTTCGCGGACGTCTTACCGGTCTTCAAGCGGCTCGAGGCCTATGCGGAGGGTGATCCCGAATGGCGCGGCCGCGAGGGGCCGCTCTGCGTCTCGGGGCCCCGCTACCGGATGGAGCTGCTCGACGCCTTCATCGCCGCCGCGAACCAGGCCGGGATCCCGACCAACCCCGACTACAACGGCCCGCGCCAGGACGGCGTCGGCTATTTCCAGCTCTCGATCAAGAACGGCTTTCGCTGCAGCGCCGCCGTCGCCTATCTGCGGCCGGCCCGAAGGCGCCCCAACCTCGTGATCCGCACGGACGCGCTCGCCTGCCGGCTCCTGTTCGAGGGGCGGCGGGTGGTGGGCCTCGTCTATCGCCGCGGCGGGCAGGAGCACCGGGTCGAAGCCGGCGAGGTCGTGCTCGCCGCCGGTGCCATCGCCTCGCCGCAGCTGCTCATGCTCTCCGGCATCGGCCCGGCCGAGCATCTGGCCGCGCACGGCATCGAGGTCCGCCACCATCTGCCCGGGGTCGGGCAGAACCTCCAAGACCACTATCAGTGCCGGATCGTCTACCGCTGCACCCGGCCGATCACCCTGAACGAGGTGAGCCACAGCCTCTGGCGCAAGGCACTGGCCGGGGTCGAATGGGCGGTGCGCCGGACCGGGCCGCTCACGGTCGGGGCCGGGGTGGTGGTCCTCTTCTGGCGGACCCGCGAGGAACTCGCGACCCCCGACATCGAGTTCCACGTCATCCCCTTCAGCGCCGACCGGCCGGGCGAGCCCTTGCACCCCTTCCCCGGCTTCACCGTCTCGACCTGCCAGCTCCGCCCCGAGAGCCGTGGCCGGCTCGAGCTCGCCTCGGCCGATCCGGCCGCCGCACCGAAGATCTTCGCGAATTATCTCGCCACCGAGACCGACCGGCGGACCATGGTCGACGGGCTCCTCCTGATCCGCCGCATCGTGGGCCAGCCGGCGATGCGCCCCTATGTCGAGGCCGAGCACCTGCCCGGGCCCGACTGCCGCACCCGTGAGGAGCTCCTCGCCTACGTGCGCGAGAAGGGAACGACGATCTTCCACCCCACCAGCACCTGCGCCATGGGGCCGGCGAGCGATCCCATGGCGGTCGTCGACCCCAGGCTCAGGGTGCACGGCATCGAGGGACTGCGGGTAGCCGATGCCTCGATCATGCCGACCGTGGTCTCCGGCAACACCAATGCCGCCTGCATCATGATCGGCGAACGCTGCGCCGATTTCCTGCGCGCCGATCGCGGCCTGCGCGCCGCCGCCTGACGGCACCCCCGCCACCGGTCGAGCGGTCTCCGACCCCGGGCGTTTCCCGCGGGGCGGGAAGTGCGGTCGCAGCCCGGCTCCCGCGGAAACTCTCAAGCGGGCGTGGCGGTCGCGAGCAGCGTCCGAAGCCGAGTGTAGATCTCGGGGTTGCCCGCCACGATCGTGCCGGGCGCCATCAGGTCCTCGTCGCCCTCGAGCCGGCCGACCCGGCCGCCCGCTTCGCGAACGAGGAGCACGCCCGCGGCGATGTCCCAGGGCTTGACGCCGTACTCCCAGAACCCGTCCTGGCGGCCGGCGGCGATATAGGCGAGGTCGAGCGAGCAGGTGCCGAGCCGGCGCAGGCCCGCCACGTGGTCGGCGACGGCATCGAGCTGGCGGGCGAAGCCTTTGGCCCGCGCCGGCCAGTCCTGGACCGGCAGGCCGCAGCCCACGAGCGCCTCCTCGAGCCGCCAGCGGCGCGAGACCCGGAGCCGCCGGTCGTTGAGATAGGCCCCGGCTCCCTTCTCGGCGACGAACAGCTCCTCCTTCACGGGATCGTAGACCAGGCCCGCCGTGATCTCGCCCTGTTGTTCGAGGGCGATCGAGATCGACCAGTGAGGCAGGCCGTGGAGGAAATTCGTGGTGCCGTCGAGCGGGTCGACGATCCAGCGGTTGAACTTCGAGCGGCCCTCGATCGCGCCCGTCTCCTCGAGCAGGAAACCCCAATCGGGCCGGGCCTTGTGCAGTGCCTCGCGGATCACCTGCTCGGCCCGCCGGTCGGCAGCGGAGACGAAGTCGCCCGGCCCCTTGATCGAGACCTGGAGCTGCTCGACTTCGCCGAAATCGCGCACGAGATGGCGGGCCGCGGCGCGCGCGGCGCGGATCATGACCTCGACATTGGCGGACCAGCGGGCCACGCGCGGCTCCGGACGGTTCGATGGGGAGTATCCCCAAGATAGGTGGGCTCGCGGCCCGCGGCCAGTGCCCGGGTGGACTCGGCTAGGTACGCTTCGCTGCGAGGGCGGTACGGAAGGGCGCGAGCGCGGCCTCCGGTTCGCTCCAGATCGAAGCGGGCGGGATCAGGAAGTCGGCACCGGCGGCGAGCAGCTCGGCCGCCGCTTCCGGGCCGGGGCAGGGAACGGCACAGGGCAGCACGAAGAGCCCGCTCCACCAGGCCACGAGCTCGGCCCGCCGCTCCACCGGCAGACCCTCGCCGAGCAGGAGCCAGTCGGCGCCGGCCTCGCCGGCCTCCATGGCAGCGTGGCGCGAGCCGCCTGTCGCCACGCCGATCGGCCGCTCGAGCCCCAGGACCCGGCGGGCCGGCTCGACCGTCTCGAGCGCGCGCAGAAGGAGCCCGTCGGCAGCCGCCTCGATCACCGTCGCCGGATCACCCTCGAGGAAGAGGGCGACCGTGGCATCCCGACAATGGGCCCGGCACGCGGCGAGAAGCTCGGTTCGCAGCGCGGCCGGGCAGCCCGTGGGGTCGAGCAGAACGGCCGCCACCCGCCCGCCCGCGAGTGCGCGGGCGAGGGCGACGGGAAAGCCGGCATCGAGCCGCTCGGGGGTCGGCAGGATCAGCGCCGGTTCGATCTCGCCGGGCTCGAGCCAGGGGCCGGCCGGCGCTTCGCCGCTTCGGCCCCCGGGAGCCGCTCGCCCGGTCCGGCTCACGCCTTGCCCTGGTAGATCCGGACCACCTGATCGAGCAGCGCGAGGGCGTCCTCCTTGTTCCGCTGGAAGCTGTTGCGGCCGATGATCGAGCCGTGGCCGCCGCCGTCCCGGATCTGGCGGATCTCGGCGAGCACGCCCTCGGTGTCCTTGGCCTCGCCGCCCGAGAAGACGACGAGGCGCTTGCCGGCGAACGCCGCCTGCACGACGTGGGCGACCCGCTCGGCGAGCGTACCCGCGGGGATCTTGGCCTTCTCGTAAACGGGCTTGGCTGCATCGAGGTCGATCCGCGCGGTGGGGGGCTTCACCTTGATCACGTGCGCACCCATGAGAGCCGCCATGTGCGCGGCGTAGGCCACGATGTCGAGCGCGGTCTCGCCCTCCTTGCTGACCTTGCCGCCGCGCGGATAGGACCAGACGACGACCAGGAGGCCCTTGGCCTTGGCCTCGCGGGTGATCTCGCGCAGCTCCTCCTGCTGGGCGTAGCAGGCATCCGAGCCGGGGTAGATCGTGAAGCCGACACCGATGCACCCGAGCCTGAGCGCGTCGTCGACCGAGGCGGTGATCGCCTGGTCCGGGGTGCCGGCGGCGAGGCTGTTGGCGCTGTTGAGCTTGAGGATGAGCGGCACCTGGCCGGCGTAGCTCGCCGCACCCGCCTCGAGCGGGCCCAAGGGGGCGGCGTAGGCCGAGAGCCCGGCGTCGATCGCGAGCTCGAATAGATAATGCGGGTCGTACGCCGCCGGATTGGGCGCGAAGCTCCGGGCCGGGCCGTGCTCGAAGCCCTGGTCGACGGGCAGGATGACGAGCTTGCCGGTACCGCCCAGCCGGCCGTGGCTCAACAGCCGCACGAGGTTGGTCTTGACCCCGGGATTCTCGGATTCGTACCAGGAGAGGATCTCTTTGACCTTCCGGCTGACCCGCATGCTGTCCGCTCCCCCGTCGCTCGTGCCGGCGGCGCGCGCCGGCGGCGGCCCTATAGCCGCTCGCTCGCGGGCGATGAAGGGCCGCGGGCGCAGCCGGGGCCGACTGTGCGGCCGAGGGCCGCGGCGGCATCCTCGCCCGGAGCGAGGACGAGGAGCGGGGAGGGGGGCCGGGTCGCGAGCTCGGCACCGAGCCGCCGCGCGATGTCGAAAAGCGCCCCTTCGACCCCGGGCGCGCCCCGTACGAGCACCCGCCGGGCCCCGGCCCGCAGGGCGGCGAGGGCGAGGCCGGGCTCGTCCGCGCAGTCGATCAGGAGCGGCCGACCGAGCAGGCGCTCCAATGCCACGCAGAAGCCCGCGCCCGCGAAGCGGGCGAGACCCGGTGCGCTCACGAGCTGGACCGAAAGCCCGCCCGCCCTGGCGGCGGCGAGCACGGCTCGCCCCTGCGCGAGGTCGTGGATCGCGACGCTCGGGACCCGCGGATCCGACGCTGCTGCCGGCACCTTCTCGGGGGCCGGGGCCGAGAGGCGGTCCGCCGACGCCGGGCCGGTGCCGGCAGGGCTCAGCGCGGCCGCAGCGCCGCGATTCCCGGCAGCTCCTTGCCTTCGAGCCATTCGAGGAAGGCCCCACCGGCAGTCGAGACGTAGCTGAAGGACTCGAGCACGCCGGCATGGGCGAGCGCCGCCACCGTGTCGCCGCCGCCCGCCACCGTCACGAGCTTTCCGGCCTTCGTGAGCTCGGCCGCGGCCTTGGCGACGGCGACCGTGGCGGCATCGAAGGGCGGCACCTCGAAGGCCCCGAGCGGGCCGTTCCAGAGAAGCGTCTTGCAGCCGGCGAGCTTGTCCGTGACGTCTTTCACCGTCTTGGGGCCGACATCGAGGATCATCTCCTCGGGGCCGACCTCCTCCACACCCACCGTCCGGCAGGTGGCGTTGGGCTTGAATTCGCGCGCGACCACCGCGTCGATCGGCAGGAGGATGTCGACCCCTTTGGCCTGGGCACGCTCGACAATGGCCCGCGCTTCCTGCGCGAGGTCCGGCTCGCAGAGGGATTTCCCGACCTTGAGACCCTCGGCGGCGAGGAAGGTGTTGGCCATCCCGCCACCGATCACGAGCGCGTCGACCCGGTCCAGGAGGTTTCCCAGCACCGCGAGCTTGGTCGAGACCTTCGCGCCGCCCACGAGCGCCGCAGCCGGCCGCGCCGCACCGCCGAGCGCCTTTTCGAGCGCCTCGAGTTCGGCCTGGAGGAGCCGCCCGGCATGGGCCGGCAGCCGCTCGGCGAGAGCGACGACGGAGGCGTGCGCCCGATGCGAGCAGGAGAAGGCGTCGTTGACGTAGAGTTCGCCGAGCCTGGCGAGCGCATCGGCGAAGGCCGGATCGTTCTTCTCCTCCTCGGCGTGGAAGCGCAGATTCTCGAGCAGCGCCACGCCACCCTCGGGGAGTGCGGCCACGACCGCTTCCGCCTCGGGACCGATGCAGTCCGAAGCGAAGGCCACCTTCTGGCCGAGCACGCCCTCGAGGGCCTGGGCGATCGGCTTCAGGCTGAGGCCTGCCTCTGGCTTGCCCTTGGGTCGGCCGAAATGGGAGAGGAGGACGACCTTCGCCCCCTTGCCGGCGAGTTCGCGGATCGTCACCGCACCGCGCTCGATGCGGGTGGCATCGCTCACCCGCCCGTCCTGCATCGGCACGTTGAAGTCGACCCGGACCAGCACCCGCCGGCCCTTGACCTCGACGCCGTCGAGCGTGCGGAACGCCACCATCGCCCTTCGCCCCCGCCCCGAGCTTCTCTCCCGCTCGCGCGGCTAGCACGGAGTGCGCACTCCTGTCCACGCGACGGCGTGGTCACGGGCCGCGGCTGCACCGGGGCGGGCGAAGCGGAAGACTTCGGCGTAGCCGCCGGCGATCGATTCCGCCTCGAGCCGGCCCTCGCCGTGGGCGGCTCGGCGGTGGAGTTCGACAGCCACCTCCGGCCGATGGCGCACGCCGAACCGGTCGAGCCAGGCGCACATCGCCGCGCGCGCCCAGCCGGGCAGACCTTCCATCGGCCCGAAATCGACGAGGTGCAGGGTCCCGCCCGGGGCGAGGAGGTCGAGGGCTCGATCGAGGGCCGCAAGCGGCTCCGGTACGATCGAGAGGCAATAGCTCAGCACGACGTGCTCGAAGGCGCGCGCGCCGAGCTGGCGCTCCGCATCCAGGCTCTCGGCCGTGGCATAGGCGAGCCGGGTGCGCCCGGCGAAACCCGCCCGGGCGAGCGCCGCCTCGGCCGTCTCGAGCATCGAGCGGGCGGGCTCTACTCCGCACAGCAGGACGCCGGGCAGCCGCCGGCCGAGCCGGACGAGGTTACGGCCGGTGCCGCAGCCGATCTCGAGGATCCGCGTCCCGGGCGGTGCCGCGATCGAATCGAGCAGCCGGTCGCGCCCCAAAAGGTAGCCTTTGCGGGTGAGGTCGTAGATCCGCCGCTGCGGGCGGTACATCTTCTCCATGCGCTCGTGGACGAGGGCCGGATCGAACGTTTGGCCGGCCACGGCTCAGCCCTGCCGCCGGTAGAGGTGGAAGCCGCCATAGATCGCGGAGCGATCGCGGGCGAAGAAAGCGGCCGAGCGCTCGCGCTCGTAGACCCAGCCCTGGAGCAGGGTCGGGGGCAGGCTCCGCTCGAGCGGCGATTCGGCGGCCGCGGTGCGGAAGATCACCCGGGCACCGGGAGCCGCCGTGCGGCCGATCTGGGCCCAGAGGCGGGCGAGGCCGGCGGGCGTCATCCAGTCCTGCGCGTCGAGCAGGACGAAGCCGTCGAGGCTAGAGGCATCCTCGCCCGCGAGCGCCTCGGTGAGCGTCGCCCGGCGCACGGTGACGCGGTCGGCGTGCGCCCGCACCGTCTCGAAATGCCGCGCCTCGAGATAGGGCGGCAGCGAGCGGCGGTTCGGATCGTAGCGACGGGCGAAGGCCTGCCAGGCGAAGTAGTTGTCCGCCACCGGGAAGCCACAGGCCAGGCGCTCGAGCCGTTCGCGCAGCACGGTGCGCAGCCCGCCCCGATCGGCGCGCGCGAGCGCCTCGAGCTGAGCGGGCGGGATGCCGAGGCCGAACCAGGTGACCGGAAAGGCGGTCGCGAGCCGCACGAGGGGGCTCTCGAGCACCGGCGCGAGCTCGCGCTCGAAGATCGCCCGCTGCTCGGCAACATCGCGCGCGCCCAGGATCCGGCCCGGGTCGCGGCCGTGCAGGCGGAGCACCCGATGGCCGAGCCCGATGAACCGGCCGAGCAGGCCCGAACGGTGGAAGCCGCGGGCGAAAGCATCGATCCGCCGCCCGCCGAGGGCCCCGCGGCTCTCCCAGAAAGCCCGCGCCGCGGCCGGCAGATGCGGGCGCAGCCTCGTCCAGAGATCGAGGTTGCGGGCCCCCTCGGCCGTCCCGAAGAGGGCGAAGAACTCGGGCTGGTCGAGCCGGCGGGCGGCCGCGAGTTTGAGCTCGAGGAGGGCGGTGTGCGCCGGGGAGAGGTCGACCGCGAGGATGTGCGCCGGCCGGCTCGCCAGGTAGCTCATGACGTTGCAGCCGCCCGAGGCGATCGCGACGATGCGGGCACCCTCGAGCGGAGCGAGCGCCTCCATGTCCACGAGGGGGTCTTCCCAGATCTGCGGGTAGACGAGCCCGTCGAAGGCCTTGGCGAAAAGGCCCTCGAGCAGGCCGCGCGGACTCCAGGCGGCGGTCGTGCGGGCGGCGGAGGCGGCGAGGGTGCGGGCCATGCGGGCTCTTCCGGGTAGGGCCGCCGGGCTTCGGGTCAGTGGGCGTGGACGAGCCGGATGCCGTCGGGATCGACGGCGAGGAAGCTCGCTCGCCGCTCCACCCACGAGCCGGCGTTGACGTAGGTGAGCGGTGCCCGATCCGGCCGGGCGTTCTCGAAGCGGCGGGCGAGCGGGGCGTGGGTGTGGCCGCACAGCACCGTGTCGGCGTCGAGTGCCGCCGCCCAGGCGGCCGCGCCGGCGGCCACGAGCCCGTGCAGGCCGGCGCGCTTCGACCACCAGCGGTCGAGCCGGCGCGGCCACTCGCCCTCCCGCGAGAGCCGCCGCATGCACCAGGCGTAGCCGAGTCCGATCAGGCGGGCGACCGAGGGGCGCCGCGGCAGGGTCGGATCGAAGCCGTCGCCGTGGACCGCGAGGATCCGCCGCCCGCCGCTGCGCCAGGCGTAGCTCTCGACCACGGTGACGCCGAGAAGGTCGCGGATCGCCGGGGCGAGATGGCGGTCGTGGTTGCCGGCGAGCCAGACGAGCTCGGCCTCGCCCTCGCGCGCCAGGGTCCCGAGCCGGCGCAAAAGCCGCCACGCCTCGCCGCGAAGGCTCTCGAAGCCGCCGTCGTGGAGAATGTCGCCGAGCAGGAGGAGCCGGCCGAACCGCCAGCGCTCGAGGGTCGCGAGCACCGCCTCGGGCCGGGCGGTGCGCAGGCCCAGGTGGAGGTCGGAGAGAACGAGCGTTTCGGTCCTGGGCTCGGTCGCCGACCCGACCCGCCGGATCTCGGGGGCCGGGCGGCCGACGCGTCGCGGCATGGCGGCCTCGCGTGCGAGACCGGCCGCGAGCCTTTCGGCCGGGCCGGTCCTCCCTCGCGATCGACGTTACGACGCGTTCATGACGACCGCGCGCCGATCGCGTGACGGTAGCGTGCGCGCTTCGCCCGCGACCCCATCCGCCGAGCGGCTCAGAGCCGACCCATGAGTGCCGCCACGTCCACCATCCGGTTCGAGAAGCCCCACTCGTTGTCGTACCACGAGGCCACCCGGACGAGCCGACCTTCGAGCACCTTGGTCGCGTTCAGATCGACCGTCGAGCTCGCCGGCTGGTGGTTGAGGTCGATCGAGACCAAGGGCTCGCGGGTGACGTCGAGCACGCCCTTCAAGGGCCCGCGAGCGGCCTGCTCGAGCAGACCGTTCACCTCCTCGACCGTGGTCTCGCGCGCGGGCACGAAGGTGAGGTCCACGAGGCTCACGTTCTGGGTCGGCACGCGGATCGCCACGCCGTCGAGCTTGCCCTTGAGCTCGGGCAGGACGAGACCGACCGCGCGCGCCGCGCCGGTCGAGGTCGGGATCATCGAGCAGGTGGCGGCGCGGGCCCGGTAGAGGTCCTTGTGGAAGACGTCCAACAGGTTCTGATCGTTGGTGAAGGCGTGGATCGTGGTCATGTGGCCGCGCTCGATCCCGATCCCCTCGTGCAGGACCTTGGCGAGCGGGGCGAGGCAGTTGGTCGTGCAGGAGGCGTTGCTCGCGACCGTGTGCTCGGGCCGCAGCTTGTCCTGGTTGACCCCCCACACGACCGTGATGTCGGCCCCGTCGGCGGGCGCCGAGATCAGCACTTTCTTGGCACCGGCACCGAGATGGCCCGAGGCCTTCTCCTTGCTCGTGAAGACGCCGGTGCATTCCATGACGATGTCGACGCCGAGCCGGCCCCAGGGGAGCTTGGCGAGATCGCGCTCGGCGGTGACGGTGATCGGCCCGCGGCCCGCGTCCATGATGTCGCCCTCGAGGGTCACCTTGCCCGGGAAGCGGCCGTGGACGCTGTCGTAGCGCAACAGATGGGCATTGGTGGCGGGCGGGGCGAGGTCGTTGACGGCCACCACGACGACGTCGTTGCGACCGCTTTCGACGATGGCGCGGAGCACGTTGCGGCCGATGCGGCCGAAGCCGTTGATGGCGATTCTGACGGTCATCTCGCTCACTCCCCCGATCGGCTGTGGGTGCGCGGCCGCGACGGTCCGGGAACGCGGGCCTATGGCGGGCAACGTGGCCGCGGCCACGCAAAAAGCAACCGGGATATTGCCGCACCCCGGCGTAGTGATTGACGAAGCCGACGGCTCCGTGCCAGAGCAGACGATATTCAACGAGCTAGGGGCGCAAGTCGCTGTCCGATGTCGGCTCTGGAAGCGGCCGAGCGACGCTTGACCGACGCGCTCGCGCGGCTCGAGGCGGCGATGCTGCTGCGGCCCGGGCCCGACAGCTGGTCGGCCGAGCGGCAGCGGCTCGAGGCGCAGCTCGCCACGCTCGACCGCGATTGCGATCTCTTGCGGGCCGAGTGCGACCGGCTGCGGCGCGAGCTCGAGACGCTGCAGACCCGCCACGCCCGGCTGCGCGAGGCGGCGGAGAGCGTCGAAGCGCGGCTCGGCGGGCTGATCGAGGAGCTCGACGAGCTCGGCCGGAGCTGACGTCACCCGGCGCCGCGGCCACCGAGCCCGGGTGCGGCGGGCGGGTCGCACGGGGCGGGAGAGGGAAGGGGTCCAGGGGAGCGCAGCCGAACCATGCCGACGGTCGAGATCACGGTCGTGGGCCGCCGCTATCCCGTCCAGTGCGACGAGGGTCAGGAGGGGCGGCTCAAGCGCCTCGCCGCCTATCTCGACGGCAAGGCCGGCGAGATCGCCCGAGCGAGCCCGCAGCTCGGCGAGGCCCGGGTGCTGCTGCTCGCGGCCCTGGTCGTCGCCGACGAGCTGTTCGACGCCTACGACGAGATCCAGCAGCTCCGCGGCCGGCTCGGCCAAGAGGCGCGCGCGAGCGAAGCGGATGCGGCCCGCGTGCTCGAACGGGTCGCCGATCGGCTCGACGAGCTTGCCCGAGCGGTGGGTAAAGCCTAGGTTGGAGGTGGCGGTTGCTGCCCGGTTCGAGGAGCGCTCGTCATCGCCCGGGCCTAGTTCGTTCCCAAGGGAGCTGTCCCTGGCGTGGTCGTGGCCACGTCACATGGCGCCCACCTGCGTAGCAGGACTCGGGACGAGCCGAGCGCGAGACGGCCAGGGCGGCGCCGCCACGTTCCTCCCCCGGAGCCGATCCCTGACTGCCGCGACCAGTCCCCCGACCGCGAAGACGGGCCAGCTGTCGGTGCGCGAAGCCAAGGCGGCGCTTCGGGCCGAGATCCGTGCCCTGCGCAAGGCCCGCGGGCCCGCCTCGCGCGGCCCGGCCGGCGAGTCGGCGGCCCGCTTCCTCGCCGAGCTCCTCCCGCGCTTTCCCCCGGGGCCGATCGCGATCTTCCACGCCCTGCCCGAAGAGATCGACACAGGACCGGCGATCCGCGCGATCGCCGCCGCCGGCCGCAGCGTGGTCCTGCCGCGCCAGGCCGGGCGTGCCCGCCCGCTCGACTTCCACGCCTTTCGCCCCGGCGACCCGCTCATGCCGGGACCGTTCGGGGTACTCGAGCCGATCGCCGTCGCCCCGCGGCTCGAGCCCGCGGTCCTGATCGTGCCGCTTTTGGCCTTCGACCGGCGCGGCGGCCGGCTCGGCTACGGCGCCGGCTTCTACGACCGCACGATCGCGGCTCTACGCGCCCGCGGCGCCGCTCCGCCGGCCATCGGCTTCGCCTTCGCCTTCCAGGAGGTGGCCAGCGTGCCGCTCGGGCCGAGCGATGCCCGGCTCGATCTCGTGGTCACCGAAGGCGAGATCGTCCGCTGCGCGGAGCCGGCGGACGATCGCACCATCCTCCCGGGCTGAGCCCCGGTGCGGATCCTCTACGTGGGCGACGTCGTCGGCCGGGCCGGCCGCAGCGCCGTTTCGGCGCGGGCGGGCGAGCTCAAGGAGCGCCTCTCGCTCGATGCGCTCGTGGTCAACGGCGAGAACGCGGCCGGCGGTTACGGCCTCACGCCCGGAATCGCCGCCGAGCTCTTCGCCGCCGGCGCGGATCTGGTCACCACCGGCAACCACGTCTTCGACCAAAAGGAGCTGATTTCGGCCATCGCCGGCGAGCCCCGGGTGCTCCGGCCGTTGAACATGGCCCCGGGCACGCCCGGTCGGGGCGTGGGCGAGGTGCGGACCGCGCGCGGCCGCCGGCTCCTCGTGCTGCAGGTCATGGGCCGGCTCTTCATGGGCCTCTGGGACGATCCGTTCCGGGCGCTCGAGGCCGAGCTCGCCCGCCACCGGCTCGGCGGCACGGTGGATGCCATCCTGGTCGACGTGCACGCCGAGGCGACCAGCGAGAAGATGGCGCTCGCCCATTTCCTCGACGGCCGCGTCTCGCTCGTGGCCGGCACCCACACCCATGTGCCGACCGCGGACGCCCGGATCCTGCCGGGTGGTACCGCCTATATCAGCGACGTCGGGATGACCGGCGACTACGACAGCGTGATCGGCATGGACAAGGAGGGCTCGCTCCGCCGCTGGCGCTGCGACCTGCCGGGCAAACGGCTCGAGCCCGCGGGCGGCGAGGCCACGCTCTGTGCGGTCCTGGTCGAGACCGACGACCGCACCGGGCTCGCCCGGCGGGTGGCCCCTGTCCGCCTCGGCGGTCGGCTCGCCCCCGCCTGGCCCGACTGGGACGGCTGAGAACCGGGCGGACCCGACCCCTTCAGCGGGCGGCCAGCTCGTCGAGCAGCGCCTCGAGCGTTCGGGCGAGGCGCGCCTGCTCGACCAAGATGGCATCGAGCATCATCGCGCGCTCCTCGGGCCGGAGATCGGGCTCGTCCTTGAGGATCTCGGCGATCGCCCGGATCGCCGCGAGCGGCGTGCGGAACTCGTGTTCCAGCCGCCCGAGCAGCTCGGCCGCATCCGGCCGGCCGAGCCCGATCGCGCGGGCCACGGGCCCGCCGCTAGCCCATCGCACCACCGTCACCCTCGTCCGCAGGTCCGTGCAGCAGAAGGTAGCGAAGAAAGGTTGTCGTTTCGCTAGCGCGCCGTGCGGTGCGTCAACCGGACGCGCGAAGGACGGCGCTTCCCCCGAGGGACCGCCTGCCGCCCCGCTCGCTGGCACTCGGTCGGCAGGGTCGCGGCGCGAGCGAGGACGGCGGCCGCGTCCTCGACCGGGAAGGCGCGCAGATTGACCATCTGCACGTCGGGATGCGAATTCAAGATCTTGTTGAAGACCTCGTCGGGCAAGGACGCCGCCTCCGTCCCGACATAGGCGTGTCGGCCTTCTTCCCCCCAATCGAGGAGCTTGCCGTCGAAGCCGTGGCAGGTGGCGCAGATCGTCTGGAAGATCGCTTTGCCACGCTCTATGTCGCCGGCTTTCACTCTTCGGGTTTCGAGATCGATTCAACGGCTCATGTCGACCTGGCCTTTGCTCACGAAGAGCGCGACCCGCCGCATCTCCTCGTCGCGGATCATCGCGCGCGTGTAGGGATGGTTGGCATCCCGCAGGATCGCCTCGATCTGTTCGACCGGCCGGCCGATCGCCCCGTCGATTCCCTCGATTGCCGCGTAATGGCTACCCTCGCGGTAGATTCCGTCCTTTCTTTTGTAGTCCCAGCCGTGACACTCTTTGCACCGCCAGGTGGCGGCACCCGTCTGCTTGGCCGTCTTCGGATAGGCCGGGTTGGTGGTGGTCGGCTCGGGCCGATCGAGAGCTTCCCACCGATTGTCGTAGATCCGGCCTCCGGCGGCGATCGTCCAGGTCTCCGACGGCTCTGCCGGGGCGCCGTGGACGACGTCCTGGGCCCTCGGATCATGGGGCGGGCGGCCCTCGGTCTCTGCAGCGCCGGCTGCGACCATCGCGGCGAGCGCCGAGGCCGAAAAGAAGACCCGCAGCAGAGCGCGGTGCATGCTGCCTCCCGGTTTCAACTTTATGAAATCATTCCCTAACGTTCGCGCAAGCTTCGCGTCGAGGTCGGCGCCATTCGCCTCCCCGGGTGCCGGCCGGTCCGCACCGACCGACCGAGCGGCGGTTCCGGCGAGCGGTTGCACTCGACCCTGGTTGCGCTAGACGAAGACCTCCGCGTCGGCCGATCCCGCCCCGGGACGCGGCGCCCGGAGCCGCCGAGCCGCCTTCACGACCGAGCCCGTATGACCGAACCCGAGAGCCAGCCCCAGAGCCTGCCCGTCGTCCGAATCCTGCCCGGCCACGACCGGCGCCTGCGCGGCGGTGGCCCCTGGCTCTACTCCAACGAGGTGCAGATGGATCGGGCGGCCAAGAGCCTCGAGCCCGGCAGCCTCGTGCGCCTGGTGAGCCACGACGGCAAGGCGATGGCGATCGCCCAGTTCAACGCCCATTCGCTGATCTGCGCCCGGGTCCTGACCCGCAACACCGAGGTTTCGATCGACGTCCGCTTCCTCGCCCGTCGGTTCGAACGCGCCCTGGCCCTGCGGGAGCGCCTGTTCGAGCGCCCCTTCTATCGCCTCGCCCATGCCGAGGCCGACGGGCTTCCGGGCCTGATCGTCGATCGTTACGGGGACATCCTCGTTCTCCAGATCAATACGATCGGGATGCAGCGCCTCGAACCCTCGCTGCTCGAGGCGATCGAGCAGACGCTCGCCCCGCGAGCCGTCGTGCTCAGGAACGACAGTGCGATCCGCGCCCTCGAGGGTCTGCCCGAGGAGGTGCGGGTCGCCAAGGGAACCGTGCCGGCGCGGGTCGAGCTCGAGGAGAACGGCGTGCCGTTCCTCGCCGATGTGCTCCAGGGGCAGAAGACCGGCTGGTTCTACGACCAGCGCCCGAACCGGGCCTTCGCCGCCCGGCTCGCCAGGGACCAGCGGGTACTCGACCTCTATGCTTACGGCGGCGGCTTCGCGCTCACCGCGCTCGCCAACGGTGCCCGCGAGGCGGTCCTGATCGACCGGGCCGAGGGGGCCCTGGCACTCGCCCGCGGCTCGGCCGAGCGGCAGGGGGTGGTCGAGCGCTGCACCTTCCTCAAGAAGGAGGTGTTCGAGGCCTGCGAGGAGCTCGCCGCCGAGAAGGCCCGCTTCGGCCTCGTGATCGCCGACCCGCCGGCCTTCGTGAAGAGCAAGAAGGACCTCGCGGTGGGCCTGCGGGGCTACCGCAAGCTCGCGCGCCAGGCCGCCACGCTCGTCGCCGAGGCCGGCTTTCTCTGCATCGCCTCCTGCTCGCACCAGGTGAGCGAGGAGGACTTCGCCCGCGAGGTCTTCGCCGGGATCCGCGCCGCCGGCCGCGGCGCCCGGCTGCTCCATCGCGGCTTCGCCGGACCCGACCACCCGGTCCACCCGGCCCTGCCCGAAGGCGCTTACCTCAAGTTCCACGCCTACGCCCTCGACTGAGCCCGCCCCGATGCCGGGGCCGGTCAGTCAATCTTAAGTTGTTGAAGTCGGCTCGTTAAAAAACTATAACGTGATCCCGGGAGCCTTTCGCAGAGCGGAGCGGCCCGGGAGGTCGGGATGCGGGCGGATCGGGCGGAAACACCGGATCGAGGCGGGCAACCGGAGCCGATCGGAGACGGGCCGCCACTCGCCCTCAAGGGCTTAGCCCGGCTCCTCGCCCTGCTCGACCGGCCGGTCGGCGAGGCCGAGCTCCTGGCCGCCTGGCCCGCGGTCGGCGAGCGGCCGGAGCCGGCCGAGCTCGTCCGCCTCGCCACCCGCCTGGGCCTCCTCGCCCGGCTCGAGCGGGTGCGCGGCCGGCGCGCGCTCGGGGCCCTGCCGACCCCCTGCCTACTCCTCGGCGACCGGCCGGAGGATGTCCGCGTGCTGCGGGCCCGGACCGGGCAGCATCTCGTGGTGGTCGACCCGCTCACGGGCGAGACGACCGCCGTCACCCCGAAGAGCCTCGCCCCTCGGGTCCGGCGGGCCCTCCTCCTGCGCGCGGAAGCGGTGCCGCGGCCCGCCGCTTCAGGCCGCGATCTCGTGCTGCGCCGGCTCTGGCCCGCGCTCGGCGAGGTGGCACTCGCCTCGGTGGTGCTCAACCTCCTGGCACTCGCCACCCCGATCTTCATGATGACCGTCTACAACAAGGTCATCGGCCACGCCGCGCTCGCCACCCTCGACGTGCTGGCGGTCGGTATGCTGACACTCCTCGCCTTCGAGCTCGTCTTGCGGGCACTGCGGGCGCACGTCGCGAGCCACACCGGGGCGCGCGTCGATGCCGCCCTCGGCAGCGAGGTCGTCCACCACCTCCTGGGCCTGCCCTATCGGGCGCTCGCCGGTGCGAGCTCCGGTGCCCTCGCCGAACGGCTGCGCGAGCTCGACCAGTTGCGCGGCTTCCTCACGGGCCAGCTGCCGCTTCTCCTGGTCGATCTCGGCTTCGTCGGTCTGTTCGTGGCGGCCCTCTTCCTGATCGCACCGAGCCTCGGCTGGCTCACCCTCGCGGTCTTGCCGCTCTTCGTCCTCCTCTCCGCACTCGCGCACGGTCGCCAGGAGCGGCTCTCGCGGGCGGCGAGCCGGGCCGCGGTGGCCAAGCAGGCCTGCCTCTCCGAGGCCTTCGGCCAGGCGCTGACGGTCAAGGCGCTCGCCCTCGAGCCCGTGGTCGAGCGCCGCTTCGAGCGCCGCCTGGTCGAGGCCGCCTGGACCAGCTTCCGGGCCCAGAGCACGGCCGGGCTCGTGGGCGGCGTGGCCCAGGCGCTCCAGCATCTGACGGCCCTTGCCCTCGTCTATGTCGGGGCACGCCAGATCGTCGCGGGCGAGCTCAGCATCGGAGCCCTCGTGGCGGGCTCGATCCTCTCGGCCCGGGCGGTAGCACCCATGCGCCAAGTGTTCGGCGCCTTCCACCAACTCCAGCAGGCGCGCACCGCCTGGAGTCGGCTCGGCGCGGTGCTGGCCGAGCCGGTCGAGGCGCTGCCCGGCAGCCGACCGGTCACCCCGCCGCTCGTCGGCCGCATCCGCCTCGAGGGCGTGCGCTTCGCCTATGGCGAGGACCGGCCGCCGGCCCTCGACGCGATCGACCTCGAGGTGGCGCCGGGCACCATGCTGGCGATCGTGGGCCCGCCCGGTTCCGGCAAGAGCACGCTCTTGAAGATGATCCTGGGGCTCGAGGTGCCGCAGGAGGGCCGGGTGCTGATCGACGGCCACGATCTGCGCCGACTCGCCCCGTCGGAAGTGCGGGCGCAGATCGGCTGCGTGCCGCAGGAACTCGAGCTCTTCGCCGGCACGATCGCCGAGAACGTCGCGATGGGGGCCCGCGACCGCTCCTTCGCCCGGGTCGTCGCGGCCGCCAAGTTCGTGGGCCTGCACGAGATCGTGCAGCGGCTGCCGGACGGCTACGAGACCCGGCTCGGCGAGCGCGGCCATGGGCTCTCGACCGGCCAGCGCCAGCTCGTGGCCCTCGCCCGAGCCCTCGTCCGCAACCCCCGCATCCTCTTGCTCGACGAGGCGACGAGCGCGCTCGATCCGGCGAGCGAGGCGGCGCTCCTCGCCAATCTCCGGCGCGCGGGCTCCGGCCGTACGATCCTGCTCGTCACCCATCGCCCGGCGGTGGTCGAGGCCTGCGATCGGGCCGTGCTGCTCGAGGCCGGCCGTATCGTCGCGGACGGTTCCCCCGGCGAGATCCTCAAGCGCCTGCGCGCCCCGGGCGGCGGCCGTCCCGGTCTGCAGGCCGTGACCTGAGGTGTCGGCCGTGACCCGGGCACAGGACGAGACGGGCCTCTTCCACGACGCCCGCTCGCTGCTCGAGAGCCGCACCTCGCCCTGGGCCGGGGCGCTCGTCCTCGCGATCGCGCTCCTGGTCGGCACCGCCGTCGCCTGGACCGCCTGGGCCCGGGTCGAGGAGGTGGTGACCGCCACCGGCCGGGTCGAACCCGCGGGCCGCGTCAAGCTCGTCAACCATCCCCGCGGTGGCCGCGTCGCCGAGCTGTTCGTCCGCAACGGCGATCGGGTGGCGGCGGGAGCGCCCCTCCTCCGGCTCGAGGGGCTCGGCGAGGAGGGCGTTTACGCCGAGCTTCTCGGCCGCTGGCAGGTGAAGGCGGTCGAGGCGGCGCGGCTGCGCGCCGAGGCCGAGGGCGGGCCGATCGCGGTCGACCCGCAGCTCGCGCGCGACCGCCCCGATCTCGTCGCGGCCCAGGAGCGGCTCAAGGCGGCCCGGGCGGCGGCCCTCGCCGCCCGCCGCGAGGCGGCCCAGCGGCTGGTCCAGACCCGTGCCAGCGAGCTCAAGGGGGCGGCCGCCGAGCTCGGCCGGGTCCGCAACAGCCTCGTCCTCCTGCGTCAGCAGCTGGAGGCGGTGAACGAGCTCACCGAGCGCGGCCTCTACCCCAAGCTCAAGCAGGTCGAGGTCGAGCGCCAGGTCGCCGCCGCCGAGGGCGAGCGGGCCAAAGCCGAGGCGGCGCTCGCCGGGGCACGCACCGCGCTGGCCGAGGCCGAGGCGCGGCTCGCCCTGCTCGAGGAGGAAGCGAAGAGCGAGGTGCTGGACGAGCTGCAGCGCACCGTGGCCGAGCGCGACCGGCTCTACGAGCAGGTCACCGCCCAGGTCGGCATGCTCGACACGCTGCTCGTCACGGCGCCGGTCGCGGGCATCGTCCAGGACCTCGCGGTCACCGGCCCCGGCCAGTCGATCGGCGCCAACGAGCCGATCCTGCGCCTCGTGCCGGAAGGCGAGGGACTCGTCGTCCAGGCGCGGGTCGCCAACGAGGACATCGGCAAGGTGAAGCCGGGCCTCGAGGCCGTGGTGAAGGTCCGCACCTTCGACTTCCTGCGCTACGGAACCCTGCCCGGCAAGGTGCTCGAGGTGGCGGCCGACGCGAGCCCCGACCCCGAAGGAAAGACGGCCGCCTATCTCGTGACGGTGGCGACCGAACGGCAGGAGCTCGGCGGCCGACCGGGCGAGCTCGCCCTCGGCTCGGGCATGCTGGTCGACGTCGAGCTCAAGGTCGGCGAGCGGACCATCCTCTCCTACCTGACGGACCGACTGTGGCGCGCCAAGGCCGAGGCCTTCCGCGAGGGCTGAACGCGCGGCCCCGAGCGGACCCGGCCGCGCTCGCGCTCGCGACTGCCGCCGGGCCCGGTGCCGGGTGCGGCGCCGGCTCAGCCGCGCTCGCGCTGCGGCCCGGTCATGGCGACGACCGCGACGCGACCGTCCGGTCGCTTGGTCAGGGTGAAGATCCGCTCGCCCCAATCGGAGCACCAGCCGCCGCCACCGCGCCAGGGGAACATCTCCTGGTCTCGACCGAAGCTCTTGTCCTCCCAATGGTAGCGGACTTTCACAACGAGCTTCTCGGGCGTGTCCTCGAGCGTCTCGATCCGGGCGATCGCCATCTCGGGCCGAAGACAGGTGGCGTTCCGCTCCCAGGCGTAGGTCTCGTAGAACGATTCGATTTCGAAGGCGAGATTGCGATAACCGGCGAGCTCGGGATTCCGCTCCGCGCAGGCGGCGAGGCCGAGCGAAAGCGGCAACAACGAGAGCAGCAGCGAAAAGGCACGCATGGCAAGGGCTCCGGACCTCAGGCCGCTGCCCGCCGTCCGCTCGCAGCGGCGGCCGGGGGGTGGGGCAAGGTCACCGTGAATATAGTACCGTCTGGGCCGGTCCGCTCGAGCACGATGTCGCCCCCCTGGGCGCTCACGAGCTCGCGGCAAATGGCGAGGCCGAGGCCGCTGCCGTCGGGCTTGCCGGCGGTGGCGAAGCTCGTGAACAGGGCGCCGCGGATCGACTCGGGCACGCCCGGTCCGTCGTCGATCACCGAGATCGCGATCCGCTCGCCGGCGATGCGGGCCCGCACCCGCACCGTGCCGGGCCTGCCGTCGAGCGCCTCGCGGGCGTTGCGGAGGAGGTTGACGAGCACGCGGTGGAGCTGGTCGCGGTCGGCCTCGAGCTCGAGGTCGCTCGGCAGCTCGGCCACGAAGGCGATCGCGTCCGCGCCCGCGAGGGCCTCGGCCCGGGCCTCCTCCACGAGTGCGGCGAGCGGAAAGCGCGAGGGCCGGGGCGGCGGGGGGCGCTCGCGGGCGAAGGCGAGGGTGTCGGTGCAGAGCCGGATCGCCCGGTCGAGGCTCGCGACCAGGCGCGGGGCGATCCGCCGGACCTCGGGGTCGGCGCTGGCTTCGAGGCGGTCCGAAACGAGTACCGCCGTGGCCAGCATGCCCTTGAGGTCGTGGGCGAGCGTGCCGACCGCCGCGCCGAGCGCCGCGAGCCGCGTCTTCTCGGCGAGCGCCCGCCTGAGCCCCTCCTGCATCCGGCTCAGCTCCTGTTCGACGATGCCGATCTCGTCGCCGCGCGTCCCGAGCGGCTCGGGGTCCACCTCCTCGGGTCGCAGGCGGAAGCGCTCGAGCCGGGCGGTGAGGCCGCGCAAGGGCCGGACGACGAGCCGCCAGAGGCTCGCCACGAGGAGGACGGCCACGAGCAGCGAAAGGAACACGCTCAAGGTGAGGATGCGCACGGAATAGTCGAGCATGGCGGCACGCAGGGGTGCCTCCGGCAGGATCACGTCGATCACCGTGCCCGGCTCGTGGCGGGAGGGGCCGACCACGCGAAGGCAGCGGCCGGGTTCGGCCACGAGCACGCCGAGCGCGTCCGGCACGAGCCGCCAGGGCGTGCGCTCGGCGAGATCGATCACCAGATCGACCGGCTCGATCCGGCCGAGCACGAGATCGGCACCGTTGCGCCAGAGGGTGACGGCCTCGACCCCGGCATAGGCCAGGAGCCGTGCTTCGAGGGCGGGGTCGATCCGGCCGTCGGGGGCGGCCTCGAGGCTCGCGGCGGCGAGCTCGGCCGCGGCCAGCCGCTCCTCGAGGAAGACCAGGCGGAAGCGGGCGATCGAGGGCAGATAGATCAGCACCTCGCCCACGAGCACGAAGAAACAGGAGAGGAGCAGGATGCGGGCCGACAGCCCGCGCCCGGGACGGGGACGGAAGGCCCGTTCGGCCATGCCACCTCGCGCCTGCCCTCGGAGCGAGCCTCCTGCGCCCACCGCCCGGGGCGGTCAAGGTGCGGCGTTGATCGCCCAGTCGTAGGCGTGGCCGTCGATCCGCGCCCGCGTCTGCAGGGCCATGGCGAGCGGCGGTGCGGCGTAGGCGCAGAGATGCTTGATGACCGAGCGATCGTCGCCGCCGAAATCGTTCTTGAACCAATGATAGATGCTCGAGACGAAGAGCTTGCCGCCCTCGAGCCGGACGGCGCGCGGATGGTTGACGAAGCGATGACCGGCGGCATCGAGCTGGTCGTCGAGCCGGTCGGCCCGGTAGGGCTCGGGGGCGAGGTCCGGGCAGCCCATGGAGGCGCAGTTCACGGCGTAGTGGACCCGGGGGTCGCGCCAGATCGGCCGAAGGATGCGGTGCTCGACATCGTCGAGCGAGAGGACCTCGCCCTCGACCGCGATCAGCTTCGCCCCCCAGGGCCCGTCGGCGAAGAGGCCGGGCGAGATGTCGATGTCGCGGATCGAGCGGACCGGCCAGTGGTCGAGCACCACCTTCACCGTGAGCGCGTTGTAGAGGTTGATCCAGAAGGCCATCTGCTCGGGTCGGGCGAGCGCCGAGACCGGCACGGCGGCGAGCCCCGCGAGATAGGCCTCGAGCGCTGTCCGTTCCTCGGCACCGGCGGCCGCGTAGGCGACCAGCCAGCGGCCGTTCGGCTGCGGTCGCAGCAGCGTGCGAAGGAGGTCGGCCCAGCGGGCGTGATCGACCCGCCGAGTGGAGTTCGGCTCGTGCGCCTCCCAGCGCGGCCAGAGCCGCGCTGCGCGAGCGGCGGCAGAGGGACGGGCCGGAACGAGGCATGCTGCGGCCAGGAAGAGGAGCGGGCGACGGCGCACGGTTGATTCGCGGGGTTGACACCACAGGTCCACCGCAAGAGATCGCGTCGAGCGGCGGCACGGTCCAGTCACGCGACCTCACGATGCGGCGAGCGGCCGCGGTTTGACATGCCACCGGCCGCCCCCTATATCCCCACGGGTCGCGACGACGCCCCCGAGACAGAGGTGATTCGTGAAGCGGACCTACCAGCCTAGTCGGCTCGTGCGCAAGCGTCGCCACGGCTTTCGAGCCCGAATGGCGACCAAGGGCGGACGTCTGGTGATCGCCCGGCGCCGCGCCCGCGGGCGCAAGCGGCTCACGGCCTGAGCCCGGAAGGAGCGGGTGGCCGGCCGAAGCTGGTCGGGCTCGTGCGCCGCGCCGAGTTCCTCGCCGCGGCCAAGGGTCCGCGCCTGCACAGGCCGGCCTTCGTCCTCCAGGTCGGTCTGCGGCCCGACGCGCCCGATCGGGTCGGCATCGGCTTCACGGTCACCAAGAAGCTCGGTGGCGCGGTGGTCCGCAACCGGATCCGCCGGCGGCTGCGGGCGGCCGTCCGGGCGGCGGCCGACGCGCTCTCGGCCGGCGGTGTCGACCTCGTGATCGTGGCCCGACAGGCGGCCCTCACATGTCCCTTCGACCAGCTCGTCGCCCAACTCCGCGAGGCCTTCGCGCGGCCGCCGCGCGGCTCCGCCCGGACCGGCTCGCGGGCCTCCTCCTGATCGGGCTCGTCCAGGTCTACCGCTTGCTGGTCTCGCCGGTGCTCGGGCCCTCTTGCCGTTATCTTCCGACCTGCTCCGACTACGCCCGCGAAGCCCTCGCCCTGCACGGCCCCGTGCGCGGCACGCTCCTCGCCTTGCGACGCGTCGCCCGCTGCCATCCCTGGGGCGGCTGGGGCTACGATCCGGTGCCGCCCGCGGCCCCCTCCCGCATCCGTTCCGACCCGTCCGGCGCCCGCCCGACGTGAGCGCCCGCGAAGCCATCGGGAGTCCGCCCGCACGATGATGGGTGATCAGAAGAACCTCGTGCTCGCGATCGTGCTGTCGGTCGGGATCATCCTGATCTTCCAGTACTTCTACGAGATCCCCCGGCTCCGCGAGCAGCAGGCCCGCCAGGCCGAGCTCGCCCGTCAGGCCGAGATCGCCGAGCAGGGCTCCTCGGCCGCGACCACGGCCGGAGCGGTCCCGCCCGGCCTACCCTCGACTCCCGGCACCGGCCGCGGCGACGGCGAAGCGGCGAGCGGAGGGCCGCGGATCCGGATCGACAACGGTCGGCTGCACGGCTCGATCGCGCTCACCGGCGCGCGTATCGACGACGTCACGCTCGCCGACTATCACGAAAGGCCGGATCGGAGCTCGCCCGAGATCCGCATCCTCTCGCCCGTCGGAACCGGCCATCCCTATTTCGCCGAATGGGGCTGGGTGGCCGCCACCCCGGGCGTGGTCGTGCCCGATTCGCGCACCCTCTGGCAGGCCGAGACCGATAGACTGACTCCGGATCGGCCGGCCCGGCTGCGGTTCGACAACGGCCGGGGCCTCGTCTTCGGCAAGACCTTCGAGGTCGACGGCGACTTCATGATCAGTGTGCGCCGCACCGTCCGCAACGACGGCCGCGAGCCGGTCACCCTCTATCCCTACGGCCTCGTGAGCCGCTGGGACACCCCGCCCACCATGGGCTTCTACATCCTCCACGAGGGTCCGCTCGGTGTCCTCGACGGCACCCTGCACGAGATCGACTACGACGATCTCAAAGGCGGCAAGGCGCGTGAATTCGAGAGCCGTGGCGGCTGGCTCGGCATCACCGACAAATACTGGCTCGCGGCCCTCGTCCCGCAACAGGACCGCAAGCTGACCGCCACCTTCCGCTGGGTTCCGATCGACGGTCGCGACCGCTACCAGGTCGACTTCCGCGGCGAACCGGTCGTGGTCGAGCCGGGCCGAACTGTCGAGATCGTCGACAAATTCTTCGTCGGTGCCAAGGAGGTCGACAAGCTCGACCGCTACGGAGAGGCTTACGGCATCCCGCTGTTCGACCGGGCGGTCGATTTCGGCTGGTTCTATTTCTTGACGAAGCCGATCTTCCACATTCTCCACTTCTTCTACAAGTGGACGGGCAATTACGGGATCGCGATCCTGCTGCTCACGCTCCTGGTCAAGATCGCCTTCTTCCCGCTCGCCAACAAGTCGTATCGGGCGATGAGCCACATGAAGCGGCTGCAGCCCGAAATGATGCGGCTGCGCGAGCTCTACGCCGACGACAAGGTCAAGATGAACCAGGAGCTCATGGCGCTCTACAAGCGGGAGAAGGTCAATCCGATGGCCGGCTGCCTGCCGGTCGTCGTCCAGATCCCGGTGTTCTTCGCGCTCTACAAGGTCCTGTTCGTCAACATCGAGATGAGGCACGCGCCGTTCTTCGGCTGGATCAAGGACCTCTCGGCGCCGGATCCGACCAGCATCTTCAATCTGTTCGGCCTGTTGCCGTTCGATACCCCGGCCTTCCTCACCATCGGCGTCTGGCCGATCCTCATGGGTGGCACGATGTGGCTGCAGCAGAAGCTCAACCCGCAGCCGGCCGACCCGGTCCAGGCGCGCGTGATGAACCTCCTGCCGATCTTCTTCACCTTCCTGTTCGCGACCTTCCCGGCCGGGCTCGTCATCTACTGGACCTGGAACAATCTGCTCTCGATCGGCCAGCAATGGCTGATCATGAAGCGGATGGGGGTCGAGCCGGGCTGAGCGCGAGCGGGGGAGGTGGCGTGAGCGGCTCGGCCGAGCCCGCGATCGAGCCGGCCGCGCTCGAGGCCGGGCGGCTGCTGTTCGCCCGGCCGGCGCGCTTTCTTCTGGGCGTGGCCCGGCTCGACCAGCTGCCGGCCGAAGGCCCGCCCGAGATCGCTCTCGCCGGCCGCTCGAACGTCGGCAAGAGCTCGCTCCTCAACGCGCTCGTGGGCCGAACCGGCCTCGCCCGGACCTCGGATACGCCCGGCCGTACGCGCGAGCTCAATTTCTACGATCTCTGCGGCCGCCTCCGGCTCGTCGACATGCCGGGCTACGGTTACGCCCGGGTGCCCAAGGCGATGGTCGAGGCTTGGACGGAGCTCGTCTTCACCTATCTGCGCGGCCGGCCGGGCCTCGCCCTATGCTGCCTCTTGATCGACGCCCGCCACGGTGCGAAGGCGAGCGATCTCGAGACCATGCGGCTTCTGGCGCGGGCCGCCGTCCCCTTCCGGGTCGTGCTCACCAAGGCCGATCTCCTGCGCCCGACCGCCCTCGCCGAGCGGGTCGCGGAGCTGCGCGAGCTGCTCGCTCGCAAGCCCGGGGCGCTGCCCGAGCCGATCGCCACCTCGGCCCGCACCCGCCTCGGCATCGAGCGGTTGCGCGCCGATCTCGCCGCCCGCGCCGCCCCCGTCGCCGGAGAGCCCGCATGAGCCAGGACAGCCCGCCGCCCGACATCCAGCGGATCGCCATGACGCTGATCGAGGCGCTGCCCTACATGCGGCGCTATCGCGGTGCCGTCATGGTCGTGAAGTACGGCGGCCACGCCATGGGCGACGAGCGGGTCGCGGCCGACTTCGCGCGCGACATCGTGCTCTTGAAGCAGGTCGGCATCCACCCGGTGGTGGTCCACGGCGGCGGGCCGCAGATCAAGGCGATGCTCGATCGGCTCAAGATCCAGTCGAGCTTCGTCGACGGCCTCAGGGTCACCGACGCCGCCACCGTCGAGGTGGTCGAGATGGTCCTGGCCGGCCGCATCAACAAAGAGATCGTCACCGCCATCCAAGAGGCGGGCGGGGTGGCCGTCGGGCTCTGCGGCAAGGACGGCAGGCTCATCGAGGCCACCAAGCTCACCCGCACCCGCAAGGACCCGGGCAGCGCCATCGAGCAGGTGGTCGACCTCGGCTTCGTGGGCGAGCCCAGCCGCGTCAACACCCACGTCCTCGACGTGTTGACCCAGAGCGACATCGTCCCGGTCATCGCCCCGATCGGCGTCGGCGTCGACGGCCAGACCTTCAACATCAACGCCGACACCGCGGCCGGTGCGGTCGCGGGCGCGCTCAAGGCCCGCAAGCTCCTCATGCTCACCGACGTCCGGGGCGTGCTCGATGCCGACAAGCGCTTCGTCGCCACACTCGATGCCGGGACCGCCCGAGCCTGGATCCGCGACGGGGTGATCTCGGGCGGCATGATCCCCAAGGTCGAAACCTGCCTTTCCGCGGTCGAGCAGGGGGTGGAGGCGGCCGTCATCCTCGACGGCCGGGTGCCGCACGCCATCCTCCTCGAGCTCTTCACCGCGGGCGGCTTCGGCACCCAGATCGTCCGCGCCGGCTGAGCGAGCCCGATGGTCCGCGGCGGCCCACGGCGACGGCTCGCCGGGGGGTCTTCGGCGCGCTCGCGGCCGCGGCGGGCTCAGGGGCGAAGCGAGAGGATCCAGGCGGCGACGTCCCGCCGTTGCCGGTTGCCGAGCGGCGGTGGCGGCATGTCGGGGTGCGGCGGCGCGAGCAGCCGGTCGGCCAGCGCCTGCGCGTCGCTCCAGCGCCGGGCGATCGCGGCGAAGCTCGGCACCCCGTCGGGTACCGGTCCGCGCTCGAGGTCCGGCACCAGATGGCAGTTCGAGCAGAGCTCGACGGCGAGCGCCCGGCCGACCGCGGGATCGGCCGGCTGCGCCGCGGTCGTCCCCGCACCCAGGAGCCCGAGTGCCACGATCGAAAGGCGGATTCGCACCTCCTCACCCCCGTACGACCGATCCGCGGCCCATTTCGCACGCGGGCCGGTCGCCGTCGAGCGGGCTCGCAGGCTCCGGCCGTCGCGCCGGCGCTGCGGCTCGAGCCGCTCGATCCGCCGCAGCGCCGGGACGGTGCCACGCCGAGGGCCGATGTCGCGCAGCTGCACACGGCTCGGCGCAAGCAGCGCCCGGCGGACCCGCTGCTCGGCGAGCGGCTGCGACCGCCTCGCGCGATCCTCTGCCGTTCGCCCTCTTCCATCCCGGCCGCGCTTTCCGCCGAGCGGCGCTCTCCGCCCTCGCCGAGGCCGGGCGGCGCTACCGGATCGCCTGCCCGAGCTCGAGGCGATGGCGATCGCGCTCGGCCGCCCCGAGGGCCGGCGCAACCCGGCCGCCGGCGCCCTCGGCCGGCACCCGGTCGCCGCACTCGCCGCCCCGCCGACGCTCGCCGGGACCCGAGCGGCCCGGCTCGGAAGACGATCCCGCCGCCGGGCCCGGCCGGCCGCGGTGGGCGCATCGGGTGGCTCCGCCACGCCGGTCGACCACGGGCGCCCCGTGCCCTTCCCGGCCGTGCGTGCTAGCTTCCCGCGCGCGAAGAGGGAGGACGAGACGTTGACGCTGGTCGAAGCCCTCCTGCGCGCGCTCGAGGCGCGCGGCGTACGCGAGATCTTCGGGATCCCGGGCGATTTCGCGCTTCCTTTGTTCGCCCTCGCCGAGCGGAGCGGCATTCTGCCGATCCGGACCCTCTCGCACGAGCCGGCCTTGGGCTTCGCCGCCGATGCCGCCGCCCGCTTCCGTTCCGCACCTTCGGTGGCGGCCGTGACCTGGGGGGCGGGCGCCTTCAACATCGTCAACGCGGTGGCCGCGGCCTATGCCGAAAAGTCGCCCGTGGTCGTGATCTCGGGGGCGCCCGGCCGACACGAGCTGCGCTCGGGCCTCCTCCTGCATCATCAGGGCCCGCGCACCGACACCCAGTTCCGCGTCTTCGGCGAAATCACCACCGCCCAGGCCCGTCTCGACGACCCGCGGACCGCCCCCACCGAGATCGCGCGCGTGCTGCAGGCCGCGGTCGAGGAGAGCCGGCCGGTCTATCTCGAGATCCCGCGCGACATGGTGGCGGTGCCGATCGAGCCCGTGCCGCCGCCCGCCCCCTGGCCGTTCGACTCCGAGGCCGTCGCGGCTTGCGCCGATGCGGTGATGGAGCGGCTCGCCGCCGCCCGCCGGCCGGTTCTCCTCGTGGATGTCGAAATCCGCCGCTTCGGGCTCGAGGCCCGGGTGGCCGAGCTCGCCCGAAGGCTCGCCATCCCCGTCGTCACGAGCTTCATGGGCCGAGGGCTGCTCTCCGAAGCGGATGCGCCCCTGGTCGGCACCTATCTCGGACCGGCGGGCGATCCGGCGATCGCCGAGCTCGTCGAGGGCTCGGACGGCCTCCTGCTTTTGGGCGTGATCCTCTCCGACACCAATTTCGGGGTGAGTGCCGGCAAGATCGACCTGCGGCGCGCGATCCGGGCCTGCGACCGCAGCGTCGCCATGGGCTTCCACGTGTTCCCCGACATCCCGCTTTCCGCCCTCGTCGCCGCGCTGCTCGAGCGGGCCCGCCCGCTCGGTGCCGCGGTCGCCGCCCCGCGACCCGCCCCGCCGCGCGGCCTCGTGGCCGACGGCCGGCCGATCACCCCGGACGATCTCGCGCGCGGGCTCAACGATCTGTTCGCCCGGCACGGGGTGATGCCGATCGCCTGCGACGTGGGCGACTGCCTCTTCACCGCCATGTCGCTCGATCACGGGCCGCTCACCGCCCCGGCCTATTACGCCGGCATGGGCTACGGTGTGCCGGCCGGCATGGCCGCCCAGCTCGTCACCGGGCGGCGGACGCTCGTGCTCGTGGGCGACGGTGCCTTCCAGATGACGGGCTGGGAGCTCGGCAATTGCCGAAGGCTCGGCATCGACCCCATCGTGATCGTCTTCAACAACCGGAGCTGGGAGATGCTCCGGGTTTTCGAGCCCGACAGCCGCTTCAACGACCTCGACGACTGGCGTTTCGCCGAGGCGGCCGCCGCCCTCGGCGGGGAAGGGGTGCGCGTGACCACCTGCGCCGAGCTCGCCGCCGCCCTCGAGAGCGCGGTGGCGGCGCGCGGCCGTTTCCGCCTGATCGAGGCGATGATCCCGCGCGGAGTCGTCTCCGAGACGCTGCGCCGCTTCGTCGAAGGTGTGCAGCGCCTGCGCCGGCCCGCTTCGTGAACGGGCCGCACGCCCCGAGGCCTGGCCCGCTCGCCGAGGCGGCGGCCGAGCGCCGGGCGGTCCTCCTCGCCTGGCTCTGGCGGGTGGTTGCGATCGTACTCGCCGCGGCCCTCCTTCCGGCGGCGATGCTCCTGGGCCTGGGCGCGCCGCGCGCCGCAGCCGCACTCGGCCTCCTCCTCGCGCTTCCGAGCGGGCTCGTCCTCGCCCTGCCGTTCCTGCCCGGCCCGACGATCCAACGGCTCTTCCGCGCCCTCTTCCGGCTCCTCTTCCGCCTCGAGGTCGAGGGCGCCGAGCGGTTCGCGACCGCCGGCCCGCGGCGGATCCTGGTCGCCAACCACGTCTCCTTCCTCGACGGGCCGCTCCTCCTCGCCGCACTTCCCGAGATCCCGGTCTTCGCGATCTGGCACGACTGGCTCGCGCGCTGGTGGCTCGCCCCGTTCCGCACACCCCTGCGGCTCGTCCCGATCGACCCGACCCGCCCGCTCGAGGCCCGCAGGCTCGCCGATCTCGTCGCGGCAGGGACGCCGCTAGCCATCTTCCCCGAAGGCCGGATCACGGTCACGGGCGGGCTCATGAAGATCTACGCCGGCCCGGCCTGGATCGCCGATCGGGCGGCTGCGACGATCGCCCCGGCACGCATCGGGGGTGCCGAGCTGAGCCTCCTTTCCCGGCTGCGCACGGGCCAGGTTCGCCGCCGTCTCTTGCCGAAGCTGCGCGTGACGATCCTCGAGCCGCGCCGGCTCGAGCTGCCCCCGGATCTCCGCGGTCGGGCCCGCCGCCTGCGGGCGGCGACGGTCCTGCACGATCTCCTCGTGGACGCCCTGTTCCGTACGACCGATCGCGGCTCGAGCCTGTTCGAGGCACTGCTCGAGGCCCGGGCCCGGCACGGCGGAAGGGGGACCTTCGCGCTCGACGTCCGCGCCACCCGGCTCTCGCTCGACCGGCTCCTGCTCGGCGCCCTCCTCCTCGGCCGCCGGCTCGAGAGGGAGTGCGCGCGCGGCGAGGCGGTCGGCCTGTTCCTGCCCAACGCCTGCGCCACGCTCGCCGCCTTCATGGCGCTGCAGGCGATCGGTCGGGTGCCGGCCATGCTCAACTACGCCGCCGGCAGCGCCAATCTGCGGGCGGCGCTCGAGGTCGGCCGGATCGGCCTCGTCCTCGCCTCGCGCGGCTTCGTCGAAGAGGCCCGGCTCCAGCGCGAGCTCGCCGCGGTGGCCGAGCGGGCGCGGGTCCTGTTCCTCGAGGATCTGCGGGCCGAGCTCGGTGCGGCCGCGCGGCTTCTGGCCTTCCTCGATTCGCTCTGCCCGCGGCGCTTCCACCGCCGTTTCGCCGTCGAGCAGGAGGAGACCGCGGTCCTCCTCTTCACCTCGGGCTCGGAGGGCAGGCCCAAAGCCGTGGCGCTGCCGCACCGGGCCCTCCTCGCCAACGCCGCGCAGGTCGCAGCGCTCTTCGACTTCGGCCGGCACGACCGCTGCTTCGCGGCCCTGCCGCTGTTCCACGGCTTCGGCCTCCTGGGCGGCTTCGTCCTGCCGCTCGTCACCGGTGCCCGGCTCTTCCTCTACCCCTCGCCCTTGCATTACCGGACGGTCAGCGAGCTGGTCTACGGCACCGATTCCACCATCCTCTTCGGCACCGACACCTTCCTTCGAGGCTACGCCCGGGTCGCCGATCCCTTGGACTTCCGCTCGCTGCGCTATCTCTTCGCGGGAGCCGAGAAGCTCCAGGAGGAGACCCGGCGGCTCTGGCAGGACCGCTTCGGGGTCCGCGTTCTCGAGGGCTACGGCGCGACCGAGACCGGTCCCGTCCTCGCCGTCAACACCCCGCACCACAACCGGCCGGGCACGGTCGGCCGCTTCCTGCCCGGGATCGAGTGGCGGCTCGAGCCGGTAGCCGGCATCGAGGGCGGCGGGCGTCTCTTCGTGCGCGGGCCCAACCTCATGAAGGGCTATCTCGACCCCGCGCGTCCGGGCGGGCTCCTGCCGCCCGAAAACGGCTGGTACGACACGGGCGACATCGTCGCCCTCGACCCCGAGGGCCACGTCGCGATTCTCGGTCGGGCCAAGCGCTTCGCGAAAGTGGGTGGCGAGATGGTGAGCCTGGCCGCGGCCGAGGAGCTGGCGCTCAGGGCCGCACCCGAAGAGAGCCACGCCGTCCTTGCCCTCGGCGACGCCAAGAAGGGCGAGCGGCTCGTGCTCGTCACGACCGCACTCCGGCTCGCCCGCGCCGATCTCGTCCGCGTCGCGCGGGAGGTGGGCGCGAGCGAGCTCCTCCTGCCGGCCGAGATCGTCCGCCTCGAGAGCCTGCCGCGCCTGGCGACCGGCAAGCCCGACTATCCGGCGATCGGGCGCCTGCTCGCCGAGCGCGAGGGCGAGGCGGGCGCCGCCACGAGCCCCCCTTAGCCCGCCGGCCGTCCGCGATTCCTCGCGCCGACCCGGGCTCGCGAGCCGGGCCGCCTCAGGCGGCGAGCGCGGTCGTCTCGGCGCGCGGGCTTTCGAGGTACCAGCCGCGATCGCGCAGGATCGCCACGCCCTCGCTCTCGAATCCGTTGAAGGCGGTCTTCAAGGCGTTCGAGTAGGCACCCATCATGCCGACCTCGAGCCAGTCGCCCTCGCCGACCTCGGCGACGATCCGGTGCGGGCCCGGCATACTGTCGATGCTGTCGCAGGTCGGGCCGTAGAGATCGAAGGCGTCGGTCTCGCCGAACACCGGACCCGAGGGGCGAACGAGGCGGATCGGGAACTGCGGACCGATCCACTTGAGCTCGGCCAGGTTCCCGTAGACACCGTCGTTGAGATAGAGGGCCCGGCCGCGGCGCAGCTCGACCCGGGTCAGGACCGAGGCCCCGTCGGCCACGAGGAGCCGGCCCGGCTCGCACTGCAGCCGGCAGGTGAGGCCGTGCGCCACGACCGCTCCCACGATCGTGGTGACGAACGCCTCGAACTCCGGCTCGTCGCCCTTGTAGAGGGCGGGGAAGCCGCCGCCGACGTCGAGATGCTCGACCCCGCCCACCGCGTGCGCGACCTCCGCGGCGATCGCGATCGCCCGCTCGAACGCCTCGGGGTCGATGCACTGCGAGCCCACGTGGAAGGTGAGGCCGAGCTCGCGCGCCATGCCGCGGGCCCGGCGCAAGAGCCGCACCGCCTCCTCGCGCTCGACGCCGAACTTGCCGGTGAGCGAGAGGAGCGAGCCCTGGCCCGGCACGGCGAGGCGCAGGAACAGCTCGAGATCGCGGGCGCGGTCGGTCGCCGCCACGATCTTGGCGAGCTCGTCCTCGTGGTCGAAGACGAAGCGCCGCACGCCGTGCCGGTGATAGGCCTCGGCGATCGCCTCGGCACTCTTGACCGGATGCATGAAGTGGCAGCGCGCCTGCGGCAACAGCCGCCGGACGAGGCGCACCTCGCCGATCGAGGCGGTGTCGAAGTGGCGCACGCCGCCTCGCCACAGGGCCTCGAGGACGACCGGCGTATCGTTGCACTTGACCGCGTAGAGGACGTCTCCGGGGAACGCCGCGACGGTCCGCCGCGCCCGCGCCTCGATCAGGTGCGGGCGGACACAGATTACCGGGCTCTCCGGGGAGCGCAGAGCGAGCAGCGCCGCGGCGCTGCCGAAGGTGTCAGCCATACCGACCTCCCAACCCCAAGGGGAGTCAAGACGATCAGTCAGCCGCCGCCGCGCGCGCCGCAGTGCTTGGGCTTCCTTCTCGGGAGCGCCCATATGGGATCGATCGGCGGCCTTGTAAAGAGCAAAAATTTCGCTGGCCCGGCAGGGCGTTACGGGCGCGCTCGACGCGGCTCGCGGGCGTCCGGTCCGCCGCGGCTGCCACACGGCTGCCACACGCCGACCGCGAAGCCGCGCGACCCTCCCGAAGCCTCGGACTGCCGCCGGCTGCCGTCCAACCCTCGCGCGAACCGAACGAGGCGCCGCCCGGCAGCCGCGGCAGCCGCGGAGCACCGCCGCGGTCGCCCAGGACGACGCTCACGGTCGCCCGAGCCCGCCCACCGCGACGGGGTCGCTGGCCTCGAGCGCGTCGCCGGCGGTTCCCGTCGGAACGTACCGAGAAATGCCGGAACCTGCGGCCGACTTTTTCCGACGAATCCCACCCGCGAGCCGCCGACGCGATCGTGGCTCCCGCCGTCGGGGCCGACCGCGGCTCGCTCCTCTTCCCGAAAGGGCGGCGCCGGGGGGCTCCGCGAGCGCCGACGTGTGATCGGGGTTACAGTGCTGTCTGCGGGATTGGTCTACCTGGATGGTGTGGTACCGAGCCAGGGGAGGAGACGCGGATGAGGACGAGCCAGCCGGCGCCCGTGGGGTACGAAGGCGGCCCGGCGCGGATAGCGACGGCGGCCCGAGAGGCGAGGCCGAACCCGCTCTGGCGGGTGGCGGTTCCCGGGGTGTGCCGGCTCGTCGACGATCCCGACCGGCTCGCCCGGCTCGTCCGCGCGCGTCCCGACGCGACCGTCGTGCGCCTCGGTACGGAGCGGCCGGTCTGAGTTCTCGCTGGAGCTCGCAGCTCGTCCCGAGCTTCCACGAGGGTCGAGGCGCATGCGTATCGGAGCACGGCTCACCGGCGGGTTAATGATTACGGTCCTTGCCCGATCCGGTACGACACGCTACCGCAGGTGCGGAATCGCGCCTCGCGTCGGCCGAGAGGGTCGCTGCGAAGCGCGAGGAGGGAGCCTAGAGGAGATCGGACATGGCGAGACAGACGGGTACGCTCGGCAGGGACCGGCTGACCGGGACCGACGAGGACGACATTCTGGTCGGTGACGCGCTCAACCTGACTTCCGGCGAGCGGGGCGGGGCGGACACGATCGTCGGCGGCCTCGGCGACGACATTCTCTACGGCGATGCCGGCGACCAGGACGACAGTACACCTCCCTTCGGCAACGGCATCTTGGACGGTGCCATCGGCGGCAAGGACAGGATCTCCGGCGGTGGCGGCAACGACAGCATCCAGGGCGACGGCCAAATCATGCGCAACAACGCCGTCGGTGGTGCCGACATCCTCAACGGCGACGCCGGCGACGATTACATCTTCGGCGACGCCTATCGAGGCGAGAGCGGCTCGCGGGGCGGTGCGGACAAGATCTACGGGGGCGACGGCAACGACCTCCTGTTCGGCGATTTCGCCCTCGACGACGGCAGTACACTGGGCGGCAAGGATCTCCTCGTGGGAGGAAGCGGAAACGACATCTTTTTCTTGGGCAAGGGTCGCGACGTGATCCGCGATTTCGTCCAGGGTGAGGACAAGCTCAACCTCCAGTATTTGAACTTCGGAGGAACCAAGCTGACCTTCGCCGATCTCGACACGAACGGCGACGGCCAGCTCACCTCGGCCGACAGCTTCGTCACCGCCAAAGGGACCAAGGTCACGATCGACCTGGGTGCGGCGGCCGGCGGCACGGCCGGCGTCGACGTGACCACGATCACGGTCGCCAAAGGGGTGGTACTCGGTCTCTCCGACTTCGACACGACCACGCCGGTCGGCACGCCGCTCTGAGCGGCCGAGCCGATCGCTTGTCCTCGCGGACGGTCCCTTCGGGGGCCGTCTTGCTTTTCCTCGACCGCTCGCGCACCTCACGCCCATGCATCGGATCGACCGCCGGCGGCTCCTCCTCCTGGGCGCGGGGTTCGCCGGCGCGGGTGCCTCCTCGCCGGCACGGGCGAACGGCCATCGGGCGGACCGGCCCCGCCTCGAGGGCGAGGAACGAGCGGCGATCGGGCGCTTTCTCGGCCGGCCCGCGGCCCGGCCGCTCTGGCACGGCGAGGGCGCGGCGGAGCAGCGCGCGGCGGCTCTGCTCGCGGCCCTGGGCGCGGCCGAGCGGCACGGTCTCGCGCCCGAGGATTACGGTTTGGCGCACCTGGTCCGGCTGCGCGCCGATCCGGCACGTTTCGAGCTCGCCGCCTCGGCCGCCTTCCTGGCCTATGCCCGCGACCTCGCGCGCGGTCGGCCCCTGCCGGACCTGCCGCCGCGGCCGGCCGAGCCCGCCGAGGCGCCGGCGGCCCTGCTCGACCGGATGGGCCTCGCACCCGACCCGGCGAGGCTGTTCGCAAGTCTCGAACCGGCCACGCCGCGCTACGGCCGGCTCCTGACCCTCCTCGCCGACCTGCGGAAAGTGGCGGCCCGCGGCGGCTGGACCCCGGTTCCGGCGCCCGAGCGGAAGATCCAGCCCGGCGACCGTCATCCGGTCGTGCCGGCGCTCCGCCGGCGCCTCGCCGAGACCGACGGTTTCGGCGGCCCCCTCGAGGGCGAGGAGCTCGATCCGCCGCTCGTCACTGCACTCCTCCGTTTCCAGGAGCGCCACGGGCTCGAGCCCGACGGCGTGCTCGGCCGGCGGACCGCAGCCGCCCTCGCGCGCCCGGTCGAATGGCGGATCGCCCAAGTGATCCTGGCGCTCGAACGGTTGCGGCGGCTGCCGCCGGCGCGTCGCCCGCGCTGGCTCCTCGTCGACATCGCGGGTTTCCGCCTCGAGCTGATCGAGGAGCCCGAGCCCGGGGTGGAGCGGGTGCTGCTCGAGAGCCCGATCATCGTCGGCACGCGCTACAACCAGACGCCGGAGCTTTCTGCCCGCGCCGTGGCGGTGACACTCAACCCCTTCTGGCACGTGCCGCGCGGCATCGCCGCGAAAGAGATTCTACCGGAGGTCCAAAAGGATCGCGGCTGGCTCGCCCGCAATCGCATGGCGGTCTTCGATCGCACCGGGCAGCGAGTCGATCCGGCGAGGATCGACTGGCAGGCGCTCGGGCCCGCCGACTTCCCCTACCGCCTGCGCCAAGACTGGGGTTCCGACAACCCGCTCGGCCGGATCAAGCTCGAGATGCCGAACCGGTTCGACGTCTACCTCCACGACACCCCCAAGAAGGAGCTCTTCGCCCGGGCCGAGCGGACCTTCAGCCACGGTTGCATGCGGGTGGCGCGGATGCATGAGCTCGCTTCGTTCGTGCTCCAGGAGCAGGGCTGGGATCTCGCCGGCATCGAGGCGGCGATCGAAACCTCGGGCCCGCGCACGATCCCTCTGCGCAGGCAGGCGCTCGTCCACGTCACCTATCTCGGTGCGGCGGTCGATCCCGACGGCACGGTCCGGTTCCGCGAGGACGTCTACGGCCGCGACGCGCGGCTCGCCGTCGCTTTGCCCTCGCTCGAAAGTTTCTGAACGCCTGCAGCAATTCGCCCACATAACCTTCGCGAATCGCGTACTATCGAACGAAGTCGCGACGAAATCGCCTAAAATGCCGTCGGTTCCGGCTAACGAAACGGACGGGACGGTCGGCCGCGATCCGACCGCACCAGGGGAGGAAACCATGATCTCGAGCCGGGTTGTCCGGGGGAAAGGAGCGGCGCTCGACGACGAGCCGCGGGCCGCCGCGGCGGCGCAGCCGGTCACGATCGTCACCGGCACCGAAGGCGACGACGTTCTCCTGCCGCGGCGCGGCGGCTCGCGGCCGGGCGGCGGCCGGCCGACCAAGGGCGCCGATCGCATCGAGGGCCGCGGCGGAAACGACCAGATCGACGCCTCCGGCGGCGACGACGAGGTCTTCGGCGACTTCGCCTCGACCTCCGGCACGGATCCGACCGCAGACTATCGCGGCGGGAACGACCGCCTCAAAGGGGGTGCCGGCAACGACGTGATCTGGGGCGAAGGGCCGAGCCTCCCCTTGTCCAATGCCTCCTGCGGCGACGACTGGATCGACGGCGGCCCGGGCGACGACACGCTCGTCGGCGACACCGGAGGGCTCGTCTATGGTCTGACGGGCGGCAACGACCGGATCTTCGGGGGCGCCGGCAACGACGTCGTCTACGGCGACTGCAGCGAATCGATCGGTCGGGTCGGCCGGGGCGGCGACGATTCGCTCTTCGGCGGCTTCGGCAACGATCTGCTGATCGGAGACGCACCCTTCATCTATTTCCAGGGCTCGGCGGGCAGCGATTTCCTCGACGGCGGCGCGGGCGACGACGTCCTGATCGGCGACGGGGTCCTCGAGGATGCCGGCGGCGGCGACGATCGCCTGATCGGCGGGACGGGGAACGATCGGCTCTACGGCGACACGCCGCTCGGTGTCGACTTCGAACGGATCGCCGGCTCTCGATCCGCCGATTTCCCGAACGACCTCTACTACGCGCAATGGGGCGGCGACGACTTCCTGGACGGCGGGGCGGGCGACGATCTGCTCGTGGGCGGGGCGGGCAGCGACGAGCTGACTGGCGGCAGCGGTAGCGACATCTTCCTCTTCTTCCCGACCTACCGATACGAATCCGAAGTCGAGATCGACCGGATCCTCGACTTCGGCCGCGGCCTCGACAAGCTCGACCTGACCCTTTGGGGCCTCGATGGAACCGCACTCGACACCGACGAGAACGGGGTAATAGGCGACGGCGACGACGCGGTGTTCGGCGACGGTGCGGGCAACCTCGTGATCGACCTCGGCGCGGCGAGCGGCCTCGCCGATCCCGATCGGGCGGTCGTGATCCTAGAGGGCGTGTCGAGCCTGCGGCTCGACCACTTCGTGCCCCTTTCTCCGACGGCCTAGCCCGAAGCGAACGGGTAGCCGCGGCCTGGGGCGGCCTCGATCAGCGCGCGCGTGTACTCGTGCCGCGGGGCGGTCAGCACCTCGGCCGCCTCGCCCTCCTCGACCACCTGCCCCTGCCGCATCACCGCCACCCGGTCGCAGACCTGGGCCGCTACCCGGAGATCGTGGGTGATGAACAGTACCGCGAGCTCGAGCCGGGTGCGGATCTCGTCGAGGAGCTCGAGCACCTGGGCCTGGACCGAGACGTCGAGGGCCGAGACCGCCTCGTCGGCGATCAACAGCTCCGGCTCCATGGCGAGTGCTCGGGCGATCGCGATCCGCTGGCGCTGGCCGCCCGAGAACTGGTGTGGGTAGCGGTCGAGCGCGGCCGGATCGAGCCGGACGAGGCGCATGAGCTCTTCCGCTCGCTCGCGCGCCCGCTCGGGGGGTATGCCGAAATTGACCGGACCTTCGACGATCGATTGACCCACGGTCCGCCGCGGATTCAAGGAACGGTAGGGGTCCTGGAAGACCACCTGGACCCGGCGGCGGTGCGGCCGCAGCCGCCGCTTCGGCAGCCGGCCGATCGGATCCGCACCGAGCCAGACCTCGCCCTCGCTCGGATCGGTAAGCCGGGCGATGCAGCGCGCCACGGTCGACTTGCCGGAGCCCGATTCGCCGACGATGCCGAGCGTCTCGGCCTTGCGCACCGCGAGGGTCACGCCCTCGGCCGCCCGGACCACGCGCCGCTTCCCGAGCCAGCCCCCGGTCGTATAGGCCTTGCCGAGCCCCTCGGTGCGCAGCACGATCGGCGCTCCCGCGCGGCTTCTCGGATGGCGCGGCTCGAGCGAAGGCACGGCCCCGATCAGCATCCGAGTGTAGGGATGCTCGGGCCGCCTCAGCACCCGATCGCGCGGGCCCTCTTCGACCAGCCGCCCGTGCCGCATCACCGCGACCCGATCGGCGATCTCGGCCACCACCCCGAAATCGTGCGTGATGAACAGGACGCCGGTCCCGTGCCGCGCCTGCAGATCCTTGATAAGCTTGAGGATCTGCGCTTGCGTCGTGACGTCGAGGGCGGTCGTCGGTTCGTCTGCGATCAGAAGCGCGGGCTCGAGCACGAGCGCCATGGCGATCATGATGCGCTGCCTCTGCCCGCCCGAGAGCTCGTGCGGATAAGCACTCGCGATCCGCTCGGGATCGGGCAGGCGCACCTCCTCGAGGATCCGCTGGATCCGCCGCGCCCGCTCGGCCGGAGAAAGGCGCAGATGGCAGGTCAACACCTCGTCGATCTGCCGGCCGCAGCGCATCACGGGGTTGAGCGCGGTCATCGGCTCCTGGAAGATCATCGCCATCCGCGAGCCGCGGAGTTCCCGGAGCCGCGCCGGCCCGGCATCGAGCAGGCTCTCGCCTTCGAGGCGGATCCGGCCGCCCGCGACCTCGAGCTGACCCTTGGGCAAGAGCCCCATCACCGCCTGGGCGGTGACCGACTTGCCGGATCCCGATTCGCCGACCAGGCAGAGGATCTCGCCCGGCTCGACCCGAAGCGACACGCCGTCGACCGCGAGCCGTCGTTCGCCGCCCGAGGGCAGGGCGACCGAGAGTCCTTCGATCTCGAGGACCGGCCGGCTCAAGGGCGACCGTTCCCGATGCGCCGCCGGCCCCTCATCGCTTGGAGCGGAAAGCGCCGGCATAGCTGCAGGTGACCCGCGCCACACCGGGGGCCTCGGTCGCCTCCTCGATCAGGACCTGGGCGGAAAGGTCGCACACGAAGGCGGCCACCCGGGTCGCCGCGATCGCCGCGGTCGCGAGCGGCACGATCAGCACGTCGTCCTTCTTGCAGCGTTTCGTGCGGTCGCGGAGCTGGCCCTCGCCGCTCACGACACTCGTGACCTCGCAGAGCTGGCCGGACTTGTCGCCAGCACGCGAAGGCGCTGCCCAGCTGAACGCCAGGAGCGCCAGAGCGAGCACGAAGCCGCGGTTGGGTTCAGGAGAGATCGACGGCATGGCGCTTGAGGTCCTCGAGCCGACACCAGTCGAGGGCGCGGGCGTGGGTGGCGGCGAGCACGACCTTGGGGGCCTTGCCGGCCTCGAGCGCCTGCTGCCAGCGCGGGGCGCACAGGCACCAGCGATCGCCCGGTTTGAGCCCCGGGAAGT
>CALBAK010000064.1 GCA_937926445.1 uncultured Alphaproteobacteria bacterium | reverse complement strand
TCGTAGGCGATCTCCTCGATGCGCGCTTTGTCGACCACGCGTCCGTCCGAGCGCAGCACCAGCCCCAAGATCTCGTCGCGCGCTTTCGACGCGTCGGGCTCGGGACGGAAGACGAGTTCGATCTCGAGGCGGGTGCGGGTGTCCGCATCGGCTCCTTCGATCGCTTCCAGGATGCGGGCGCGTTCCTGGTCGGTAAGGCGATCTTTCGGACCCCAGGGCCGGAGATCCCGCAAGAGCTCGAACAAATCTTTCCACGGACCGAAGCCCCACCCGAGTTCCTCGCCGCGCGACCAGCGCAGCCACAGCGAGCAGAGTTCGCGTAGTGCCCGCACGTCGGGGAACAGGAGATAGAGCACCGGCGCCTTGTCGAGCTCGTCGCCGTCGAGCTCTTCCTCGTCGAACAATTCGAGCCCCTGGATGCGTCGGACGGCGTTGGCGAAATCCGCGATCGCTCCGCGGACTTCGAGGACGAGAAGCCGTTCGGGTGCAAGGCCCGTTGGATCGGCTTTGAGCTCGAGGCCCGAGGGGTCGCGGGCCAGGACTTCCGCGAGACGCGCGAACTTCGAGCCAATCTCCGTTCGTTGGCGATCGGCCGGAAAAGGCTCAGGTCCCTGGACCCCGCGAGGTTTCCCCTTTTCCCTCGGTTTCTCGCTTCCGGGCTCGACGCGCAGGGGTGGAAACGCGGGTTCCTCCGCCATCGCCGCTCTCCGGTCGCACGCGAGCCTCCCAGGTCCGCAGTTCCGCCTCGAGCGCCGCGTCGATCCCGACCTCGCCGAGGCCGAGGACGACGCGCCGACGGACGTCGAGGCAGAAATCGCGGGCTTCGGCGTAGCTCACCGCACCGAGCCTACGCGCGATCGCAGCGGGCGCGGCGCGGGGCCGCTCCGGCCAGGAGGCCATCACCTTGCCCAGGAAGTCCGCGATCTCGGCGGGGCCCGGGGCGGGGAAGGCGAGCCGGAGCTGGAACCGACGCCAGACCGCGCGGTCCAGGAGCTCGGCGTGGTTGGTGGCGGCGACCACGATCGTCCAGCTCGGCAGCTGGTCGATCTGCATCAAGAGGAAGGACACGACGCGCTTGATCTCGCCGGTCTCGTGGATGTCGCCGCGTTCTTTGCCGAGCGCATCGAATTCGTCGAAGAATAGGACACAAGGCGTCGTCCTGACGTAATCGAACAGCCGTCGGAGCCGGGAGTTCGTTTCACCCAGATAACTCCCGACGAGGACATCGTAACGCACGACGAACATCGGCAGCGCAAGGGCCTCCGCGACGGCTTCCGCGAAGGAGGTCTTGCCGTTGCCGGGCGGCCCCGAAAGCAGCACCCGATGCCGCGGCTCGAGCCCGTGCGCGCGCAACACATCGGCGCGGGCGTGCTCCTCCACGAGCTGGCGCGCGGCCTCGCGTACCGGAAGCGTCAGGAAGAGCTCGTCGAGCCGGATGCGGGGTGTGCTCTCGAGGATCGCCTCTTTGCCGTGCGCCGGGGTCGCTGCAGCACCTGCAGGCGCGCTGCTCAGCGCGACCGCCGAGAGGGCCTGCTGCAGGCGATCGGCGAGGAGATGGTGGTTCTTGGCGCGCTCGTCGGCGGCCAGCGCCTCGGCCGTCGCGCGGATGCGTCCCTGATCGCCGGCGACAGCGGCGCGGACGAGCGAGACCAGAAGGTCGCTGCGGGCCATCGGGCCTCATCCCTCCCGACACGGCTCTCCAGGCGTCCTAGAAGGTGGCGGCCCGGGCCGCAACCGCGCCGTCCTCGCCGCCGTCCGCCGCGGCAATGGGGCGGTCGACGGAACGCTGGCCCGGATCCTATATGAGGAGATCGCGAAGCGCCGCGGGTGCGCAGGCCCGACGGTCGCCGGCGAGGGGTGCGATGGCGGTCGCGACGGCCGAAGAGCTCGATGCGAAGATCGAGGCGGTGCTGGGCGATGCGGCACTCGCCCGACTGCGCCGGCGGCGGCTCCGGCGGGTCCTGCTCGCGGTCCTCGGCCTCCTGCTGGTCGGCGCTCTGGCCTGGTGGCTCGCCCGACCGGCCGATGGCGGGATCCGCTGGGTGGCGGTGCCGGCCGAGAAGGGCACGCTCACCGTGACCGTGACCGCGACCGGCACCGTGCAGCCGCGGCGGGTCGTCGAAGTTTCGAGCGAGCTCTCCGGCATCGTCCGCGAGGTGTTCGTCGACTTCAACAGTCGGGTCGAGAAGGGTCAGGTGTTGGCTCGGCTCGATACCGCTCGGCTCGAGGCTCGGCGGGCGAGCGCCTCCGCCCGGCTCGAGGCGGCGCGCGCCAAGGTGATCGAGGCCGAGGCGACACTCGCCGAGAAGACGCGCGATCTCGAGCGCAAGCGGGAACTCGTGACGCGCCGGGTCGCCCCGCCGTCCGAGCTCGACCTCGCCGAAGCTGCGTACGCCCGGGCGAAGGCGGCGCTCGCGACGGCAACGGCGGACGTCGCGGTCGCCGAAGCCGAGCTCCGGCTCGCCGAGGTCGACCTCGACAAGGCCGCGATCGTGGCGCCGATCGACGGGGTCGTGCTGCAGAAGACCGTCGATCCCGGCCAGACCGTGGCGGCGACCCTGCAGGCCCCGAGGCTGTTCACGATCGCCGAGGATCTCGCGCAGGTGGAGGTGCAGGTCGATGTCGACGAGGCGGATGTCGGCCAGGTGCGGCCCGGCCAGCCCGCAACCTTCACGGTCGATGCCTTTCCTGATCGCAAGTTCCCGGCCACGATTCGCGATGTCCGCTTCGCCTCCGAGATCCGGGCCGGGGTGGTGACCTACATGGCCGTTCTCGATGTCGACAATCGCGAGCTCCTGTTGCGACCGGGCATGACCGCCACGGCCGAGATCGCGGTGCAGCGGGTCGAGGACGCGGTGCTCGTGCCGAACGCCGCGCTCCGGTTCACCCCGCCGGCCGAAGAAGCGGCCGAGCGGCCCAGCTTGCTACGGGCCTTCATGCCGATGATGCCGCGCTTCCGCCAGGCGAGCCGACCCGAGGAGACGGGCCCCGAGCGTACGCTTTGGATACTCAGAGGCGAGCGTCCGGAGGCGGTTCGGGTCGTCATCGGACCCACCGACGGCAGAAGGACGATGGTAGCGAGCGGCCTCGGGCCCGGGGATCGGGTGGTGACGGACGCGGTCATGCCGCGTCGGCAGGGATGAGCACGGGTGCCGGCCGGCCATTGGTCCAGCTCGCAGCCGCGAGCAAGATCTACGGGGCAGGCGCGGCCGCGGTTCGCGCCCTCGATTCCGTCGACCTCGCGGTCGAGGCCGGGGCATTCGTCGCGATCACCGGCGCCTCGGGCTCGGGCAAGTCGACGGCCATGAACATCCTGGGCTGCCTCGACCGGCCGAGTTCGGGCAGCTACCGCTTCGCCGGCCGGCCGCTCGAGAGCGCGCCGCGTGAGGTCCTGGCGCTCGTGCGGCGGCATTTCATCGGCTTCGTCTTCCAGGGCTTCAACCTGTTGCCGCGAACGAGTGCGCTCGAGAACGTCGAGCTGCCGCTCGTCTATCGCGGGATGCCGGCCGGGGCACGGCGCGATCGGGCGCGGGCGGCGCTCGAGCGGGTCGGGCTCGGAAACCGCGCTTGCCACTCCGTCTCGGAGCTCTCGGGCGGCCAGCAGCAGCGCGTGGCGATCGCCCGCGCACTGGTCTGCGAGCCCGCGCTGCTGCTGGCCGACGAGCCCACCGGCAATCTCGACAGTAAGACGAGCCGCGAGATCATGGAGCTCCTCTCGGGGCTCAACCGCGCAGGCCTCACGATCGTCATGGTGACCCACGAGCCGGACATCGCGGCCTGGGCCGAGCGCGAGGTGCGTTTCAAGGACGGCCGGATCGTGGCCGATCTGCGCCGAGGCGAGGGCTGATGCTGGCGGAAGCGCTGCGGCTGGCACTGCGGGCGATCCGGCGCAACACGCTGCGCTCGTTCCTGACCGTGCTCGGGATCGTGATCGGGGTGGCAGCCGTGATCGCGATGGTCACGATCGGCCGCGGCACGCAGGCGCGGGTGACGGCCGATCTCGCTCGCCTCGGCACCAACGTGCTCTTCGTGCTGCCCGGCCAGGTCGGGCCCGGGCGCGCGAGCGTGTCGGCACGCTCCTTCACCGACCGCGACGTGCAGGCGATCCGCGAGCAAGTTGGCGGGATCGAGGCCGTGGCCCCGGTGGCGCAGTTGCCGGCGACCGTGCTCTGGGGCGGCAACAGCAGGATCACGACCGTGACCGGCACCGACAACGCCTTGTTCACCGTGCAAGACTGGGAGCTCGATTCGGGCCGGTTCTTCCTGGACGGCGAGATTCGCTCCGGCCGCGCCGCGTGCGTCCTCGGTACGACCGTGAAGGAGGCGCTCTTCGGCGGAGGCGACCCGATCGGCCGGACGATCCGGGTCAAGAAGGTACCGTGCGAGGTCGTGGGCGTGCTCGAATCGAAAGGCCAGTCGAGCTTCGGCACAGACCTGGACGATACGGTGGTGATGCCGTTGCGCGCCTTCCAGCGCAGACTTTCCGGCAATACCGAGATCCCGAGGATTTACGTGGCAGCCAAGGAGGGGGTCGACACCGCACGCGTGCAGGGCGAGCTCGAGCGGCTGTTGCGCGAGCGGCGCAAGATCGGCCCGCTCGAGGAGGACGATTTCTCGGTGCGCGACATGCGCGAGCTCGTCCGCACCGTGCAGACGACGAGCGGGGCACTCACCGCAGTCCTGGGCTTCGTGGCGGCGGTGAGCCTCGTGGTGGGCGGGATCGGAATCATGAACATCATGCTGGTCTCGGTCACCGAGCGCACACGCGAGATTGGCATTCGCTTGGCGATCGGCGCGCTCGAGGGCCAGGTGATGGCGCAATTTCTGGTAGAGGCGGTCGCGCTCTCGGCCGTGGGCGGGGTGATCGGGGTGGTGCTCGGCCTGGTGGTCGCTTGGGGGGTGACGGAGGCGCTTTCGGTGCCGCTGCGAGTCGATCCGACCGTGCTAGCGGGCGCCTTCGCCTTCTCCGCGGCGATAGGGATCCTCTTCGGCTTTGTGCCCGCCCGCCGGGCGGCGCGGCTGGATCCGATCGAGGCGCTGCGAAGGGAGTGAGGGGTCGGCAGCCGTTGCGCCAGAGTGCGGCGATCGGGGCCCCTAAGTTCGGCTCGGGGCTCGAGGCAGGATATCCCCGGTCGCTTCAAGCCGGCGAGCAGCGAAGCGGCACGCAGCCCGTCGGGAGCGTGGCGAGAATCAGCCGCCGTCGGCGCGAGGGTCCGTGGCGCGACGGTCTGCGAGCAACCATTCGAAGACGACGACGGCGGCCGCGGCACCGGCGATCTGCGGGAGCCAGAAGGCGGGAAGGTCGACCGGCCGGATCCCCGTTAAGGTGTCGGAGAGGGCGCCGGCGAGGGTGACTGCCTGATCGGCGAAGCTCGTCGAACTCGTGAACCAGGACGCCGAGGTGATGTAGAGCGCGACTGCCGGGGCGACCGTGTCCAGTGCGAAGCGCAGACAGCCCAGGATCGTCGCGAGCAGGCCGAAGCTCGCTACGAACTCGGCGGCCCACTGGCCGAACCCGGTCCTGACGGCACCGCCGAGCTGGGGGAGCGGCAGCTCGAACACGAAATGCGCCGCCATCGTGCCCGCGACCCCATCGAGCGCCTGCACGACGACATAGGCCGCGGCCTCGCGCGCCGGGATCGCCCCACGCCCTGCCATGGCGCGCGAGACGGCCGAACTCATGCGCGCGCCCGAGGTGAGCCCCAAGATCAAAATGAGGACCGCGAGGATCGCGCCCGTCGCCGCGGTGTTGCCGACCAGCGCGAGGGCTGGGTTCCCGGCTGCGAGCCGCTCGGCCATCGTCCCGGAGCCGAGGGCGCAGACGAGCGACCCGGTGCCGAGGAGGCCGGGTGCGAGGCAACGGGGAAGGTCGAAGCCAGGTACGACGCTTCAGGCTTCGGCGGTTGGTGCGGTGCGACCGATCTCGTCGAGTCGCTTCTGGAGCGAGGGCCGATCGAGCGAGGCGATCGGGAGACTCACGAAGATCTTGATGCGGTTCTCGAGATGACCGTAGACGCGGCGGAAAAAGGCGAGGCGTTCGGCTTCGGTTCCCTCGAAAGCGACCGGGTCTTCCACGCCCCAATGTGCAGTGAGCGGCCGGCCGGGCCAGACCGGGCAGACCTCCGCCGAGGCTCGATCGCAGACGGTAAACACGAAGTCGATTTGAGGTGCGCCGGGAGCCGAGAACTCGTCCCAGCTCTTCGAGCGAAGGCCGCTCGTGTCGTAATTGAGGCTCCGCAGCGTCTCGATGGTGAGCGGGTGAACGATGCCGGTCGGGTGGCTTCCCGCGGAATAAGCTTTGAAGCGGCCGGCGCCCCAGCGGCCGAGTGCACACTCGGCCATGATCGAGCGGGCAGAGTTGCCGGTGCATAGGAAAAGGACGTTGTAGGGCCGATCCATCAGCTGCAACTCCTCGCTTTGGCGGGCAGGTGCGTTGCGGCGGGACCGGACGCCTCGAAGGCCCGCACGAGCCCGCCGCAGAGCTCCGGACGGCCGCCGCGACAATTACCGGTCAGGAAGGCGAGCAGCCGGCGCATCTTCTCGAGTTCCGCGGTGTAGAGGATCTGGCGGCCCCGCCGACAGGCGCCGAAGAGACCCGCCCGCTCGAGACGCTCCAGGTGGAACGAGAGGGTCGAGGCGGGAACCGCGGCCCTCTGCGCGAGCTCGCTCGCCGATACCCGCCGCGTCCGGCGCCGATCGGGGTTCGACCAACCCAGAGCCTCGTTTCCTGCGCGAGTACCGCCGAGGCTTCGACCGCCGCTCGATCGTGCATTCGACCCCCTTCGGACGGAATCCCGCTAAAAGGCCAGGGTTGCAAAACGTTGACAGCGGCCCGAGACCCGGGCCGCTGCCATACTTACCCTAACGAACCACGATTGCCGAGAGGCGATCAGGCAGAACGGTAATGCTGATCTTTGAAACTGATGTGGCGGGCACCTTCCGGTGCCGAGGCGAGCTTCCGAATGTTCGCCCAGGTCTGCTTGTAGTTGGGAATGACTAGCTCGTTGACGCCGGCGTTCGTGACGTTGCCCATCACGCCGTTCGGGTAGCCGAACAGCATGAAGGTCTCGCGCCGCTTGGCCGTCGGCGTCGGGTAGGCCATTGCCTGAGTCGAGCCGGCATCGTTGACGATTTCGACCAGATCACCCGCCTGGATACCGAGCTCCTTCATGTCGTCGGGATTCATTTCGATGAAGGCATGCGGCCACCGGTCGATGACCAGGTCGTTCTTCTGATCGAGGTACGCGCTTTGCCAGACGTGGTTGGCACGCCCGTTGTTGATCAGGAACGGGAAGCGCGCCTGCTGTTCGGTTTTGCCGGCCGCCTGGAGACCGCGCCAGGGCGCGTCCATGAACCGCGCCTTGCCGTCGGGTGTCGAGAAGACGCCGTCGACGTAAAGACGCGGAGTCCCGATGATCTTGCCGTCCTTGAAATCGACCGCCGGCTCTTGGAAGCCGTTGGTCCCCATCGCCCGCAGCCGCTCGTAGGTGACGAACTTCCCACCCGGCGCGTGCTGGTGGTAGCCGTCCATGAACGCGTCTTCCTCGGTCTTCCAGTCGAAACCCTTGAATTTGTCTGCATAGGCGGCGTCGCCCATGGCCCGGAAGACGCGCTCCAGGTGATTTGCGAGCCGTGCTGCGATCAGGCAGTCCGGCATCGCCTGGCCCGGAGGATCCATGTACCGTTCGGTGATCCGCATCCGGCGCTCGCCGTTCATCGAGGTGAGATTCATCTCGCCCTGGGTCGCCGCGGGCAGCCAGACGTGGCAGGCCTGGCCGATCTTCGACGGCACGATGTCGACGTCGACCGCGAACAGGCCACCCTGCCGGATCGCCACCATGATCGCGTTGACGAGGGCGTCGCGATCGCCGGCGGGGACCGAGTTCATGGCATCCTTCACCATGTCGGTGCGGCGCTTGTAGACGCGCTTGAACTGGTCCGCATTGAGGGTGGTCTTGTAGTGGTCGCAGCCCCAGATGTGATGGACGCCGCCGCGGCCGCTGATCAGGAGCTGGTCGACGTAGGCCGCCGGCCGCCCGACGTGCGCATCGGACGGGCGAACATAACCCTCCTGGTGGCCGCCGAGACGAACGACGCCGCCACCCAGACGACCGACATTACCGGTCGCGAGCGCCACGTTCACGATGGCACCGTTGGTGCGGTAGTTGTCGTTACCCCAAATGATGCCCTTCTCGTACCCGAACATCGTCCGGCGCCGCTTGCCACCGGCCTTGGGCATGGCGATCCACTCGGCCGCCTTGACGATGTCGGCGGGTGCGAGGCCGGTGATCTTGGCGGCCTCTTCGATCGAGATCCGACAGCCCTCGACGGCCGCCTCGAAGCTCGTGAGATGGCCGGGCTTCTCGTCGCTCACACCGCGTGCCGGGAAGAGCGGCGGCCGCGCCGCCGGGGTGCGCAGCGTGCTCTTCTCGATGAACTCTCTGTCGACCCACCCTTTGTCGGCGATGTACGTAAAAATAGCGTTGAACAGCGCCAGGTCGGTACCCGACTTCAGCGCTAGGTGGAGGACGTTCTCCTTGCCGGCCTCGGCCTCGCAGGCCGACACGGTGACGGTGCGGCGTGGGTCGACGATGATGATCTTGGCCTTGTCGTGCGGCTCGTCGGGCATGAGCCGCTTTTTCTTGTCGAGCGTGGCGCCCCGAAGATTCGGAACCCAGTGGTTCAGGAAATAGTTGGTCTGCGTCTCGAGCGGGTTGCAGCCGATCGCCACGATCGTGTCGCAGAGTTCGGCGTCCTCGTAGGCGTTGTTGAGTTCGCCCACGCCCATGTCGCGGCTCGCGTGGACCTCGGAATTGTAGGCCGGACGGTTGTGGATACGGATGTTCCTGATTTTCATGGCGCCGAAATAGAGCTTGCCGGTGCCCCAGGTGTTCTCGTAGCCACCGCCCGCGCCACCATGGTCGAACACCGACACGAAGACGCCGTCTTCCCCTTGCTCCTTGATGACGGCCGCCGTCACCCGGGCGACGAGATCGAGGGCGTCGTCCCACGAGGTCGGCTGCATTTGGCCGTAGCGCCAGACCATCGGATCGGTCAGGCGCTGCTGCTGGGTCTGGGTCGTCCGGCTGTAGGACATCTCGGCCATCCGAGCACCCCGGATCGAGCCGAGCCCGGAGTTCACGACGCAGTTCGGATCGGGCTTGATGACGAGATGGACGTCGCGCCCGTTCTGCTTGACGATGTTGTACATCGACGGGCTGTACCAAGCCGGTGTCTCGGCGGCTTGCTGCTTCGCGAGGTCGACGCCGAACTTGTTCTCACCCGGCGCGGGGCCGCCCTGGCGGTTGACGTCCCAGGTGTAGGCCTTGTAGCCACATCCGACGATACAGTAGTGGCAGACCGCGGTGTGCTCCTTGGCATCGTTGGGGATGATCGGGAGGCGGTCGACGAAGCGCTTGAATGCCATGGGCGTTCCTCCCTTCAGAGCACGTTGCTGAGCCTGCCATAGAGGAGCTCGTCGACACCTTCGGCATAGATGTCGCCCTTGGCGTCGACCCGCAGGATGTACTGCGGCAAGTTCTGCGTAGCCTGACCCCAAATCTGCTGGCCACCCGCCTCACAGTCGAAGCGCGAATAGTGGCCGGGGCAGTTGAGTGTGCGGTCGTCGGCCCGATAGAAGAGCGGGAAACCCTTGTGCGGGCAAATAGTCGTGAAGCCGACGATATCGCCGTCTGGACCGACGCCACCCGGCACCTTCTTGCCGAGCTTCAAAAGCACGCCCGGCATGTCGGCATCGGGATAGGTCACGTCCTTCGGCTCGTTGACCTTGAGATCTTTGATGTTCGCGAGACGCGTGCTCGGATAGTTGGCGCGAGCCAGAGCAGGGCTCGCCGCCTGTGCCTCGCCACCGCCGACCATCGCAGCGGCCGCACCGACCGCGACGCTCCCGCCGCCACGCAGAAACTGCCGGCGGCCGACTTCGACGAGCTGCTTGCAAGCTCGCATGACGCCTCCCTCCATGCGGGTACATCGGGGATTGCGAAAATACCGGAAAGGCTGCGTTGCGCAAGACGCATGGGGGGGATGACGCGATCGATGCGGCACGCCGCCGCATATCGTGATTCTCTTGATCCAAAAGGTCGGCGCTCAGCCGCGAGTCCTGCGCGGATAGCCCAATCGAGCCAGTGCTTCCACGATTTCGTCGAGGATCGCGGGATCGTCGATCGTCGCCGGAATGGTCCAGGGTGCACCGTCGGCGATCTTCTTCATGGTACCGCGGAGGATCTTTCCGGAGCGCGTCTTGGGCAGACGTTTGACGACGGCCACCAGCTTGAACGCTGCGACCGGGCCGATCTCGTCGCGCACTTTCTGGACGAGTTCCTTCTCGATCTCGCCGTGCGGCCGATCGACCCCGGCTTTCAACACGATGAAGCCGAGCGGCAGCTCCCCTTTGAGTTCGTCTGCCACACCGATCACCGCGCATTCCGCGACGTCCTTGTGCGAAGCCAGAACCTCCTCAATCGCGCCGGTCGACAGCCGGTGGCCGGCGACGTTGATGACGTCGTCGATCCGGCTCATGATGAAAAGGTAGCCGTCCTCGTCGACGAAGCCGGCGTCGCCGGTGAGATAGTATCCGGGATAACGCGACAGATAGGACTGCACGAAGCGGTCGTCGGCGTTCCAGAGCGTCGGCAAGCAGGAGGGTGGCAAAGGCAACTTGACGCAGATGGCGCCGAGTTTCCCGGGCTCGACCTCGCGACCTTCCTCGTTTAGCACCCGCACGTCGTAACCGGGCATAGGCAGGGTGGGCGAGCCCGGCTTGACCGGCAAGCGCTCGACGCCGAGCGGGTTGGCGCAGATCGCCCAGCCGGTCTCGGTCTGCCACCAATGGTCGATCACGGGCACGCCGAGCTGCGCCTCGGCCCACAAGAGCGTGTCCGGGTCGCAACGCTCGCCCGCCAGGAAGAGCGCCCGGAAGCGAGAAAGGTCGTAGCGCTTCAGATACGCTCCTTCGGGATCCTCTTTGCGGATGGCGCGGAAGGCCGTAGGCGCGGTGAACAGCACTTTGACGTCGTGCTGGGCGATGACTCGCCAAAAGGCACCGGGATCGGGGGTACCGACCGGCTTGCCCTCGTAGACCACGGTCGTGTTGCCGTTCAGGAGCGGCGCGTAGCAGATGTAGCTGTGGCCCACGACCCAGCCCACGTCCGAAGCCGCCCAGTAGACCTCGCCCGGCTGAACACCGTAGATGTTGCGCATGCTCCAGAGCAGTGCCACAGCGTGGCCGCCGTTGTCGCGGACGATGCCCTTGGGCTGTCCGGTGGTGCCGGAAGTGTAGAGGATGTAAAGCGGGTCGGTGGCGGCGACGGGCACGCAGTCCACGGCATGAGCACCGGCCACCGCCTCCTGCCAGTCGAGATCGCGGCCGGGCACGAGCTCGGCCCGCAGCTGCGGCCGCTGGAGGACGATGCAGTGGCGCGGCTTGTGCTTGGCCTGGTCGATCGCGGCATCGAGCAGCGGCTTGTAGGCCACCACCCGACCGGGCTCGATGCCGCAGGAGGCTGAGACGACGAGCGTGGGCTTCGCGTCGTCGATGCGCTTGGCGAGCTCGTGGCTCGCGAAGCCGCCGAAGACGACCGAATGGATCGCGCCGATCCGCGCGCAGGCCAGCATGGCGACGATCGCCTCCGGCACCATCGGCATGTAGACGATCACTCGATCGCCCTTGCGTGTGCCCAGGCGAACGAGCGCCCCCGCGAACCGAGCCACCGCATCCTGCAGCTCGGCGTAGGTGAGCGTGCAGATCGTGCCGCTGACCGGGCTGTCGTGGATCAGCGCCGGCTGCGCGCCGCGGCCCGCCACGACGTGGCGGTCGACCGCATTCCAGCAGGTGTTGAGCATGCCGCCGGTGAACCAGCGATAGAATGGCGGGCGCGAGGAATCGAGCACACGGTCCCAGCGCCGGTCCCAGTGCAGCGCCTCGGCCGCCTCGGCCCAGAAGCCCTCGGGATCCTCGAGGCTACGCCGCCAGATCGCCCTGTAGATGCTCATGGCCGGCCCTCCCTCCTGCGCGGACCGCCCAACGATAGCCCCGCGCGGGGCTGCCGCAACGCGGCGCGATGACCGGAGCCGGCACGAGAGCCGGCTCCGGTCGGGCGAACCGGATCAGTCGCGATGTGGCCCCCGATGGTCGCGGTTCCGGTCGCGCTCCCGCATCCGCTCGCGCATGCGGTCGCGCTCGGCCGGCGCGAGCGGCGCGAGGAAGCCGTCGCCGTCGCGGTCCATTCGGGCGAACATGCGATCGGTCTGCCGCTGCAGCTCGCCCGCCGTGACGACACCGTCGCCGTCCGAGTCCAGGAACTGGAAGGCGCGGATCCGCATTGGCCGGGTGACCTCGAGCCAGAAGGTCTCGAACTCCTGCTGGTCGAGCCGGCCGTCGCCGTTGCGGTCGGCGCTGCGCGACCGATCGGCGCGGAAGCTCTCCATCTCGGCGCGCGAGACCCGCCCGTCGCCGTCGGCGTCGAGCTGGTCGAACATCATCGTCCCCATCGTGCCCGGTCCGCGCCCCCAGGGACCGGGGCCGCCGCACCAAGCGTCCGCCAGGCTCGTCCCGGCCCAGGCCAGGGTGGTACCGAGCGCTACCAGACCCGCGCCCGCTAGCAGGAGCCGCCGGCCACGGCCGGTCGGCCGGCCGCTTCCGCGGTCCTCCCGATCGTTCTCCGTCATCCCACCGATCCTCCGCTCTTTGCGCACGTCCACCCTAGACCATCCGCCTGTCGCGAGAGTTTGTCGAGCGGCCGACCGATCGGTCGCCAGTTCTGGCGCGTGCCGATCTCTGCGATCAGCTGTTACAGTCGAGCGGGTGCCGAGCGGAGGCGCCTTCGGTAGAATCAGCGCCATGGAGAACGAGCCGCATCTTCTCGTGGTCGACGACCACCGCGACATCCGCGAACCGCTCGCCCGCTATCTCGCCAAGCACGGCTTCCGGGTGAGTACGGCCGAGAACGCGCAGGCCGGCCGCCGCGTCCTGCAGACCGCAGCGATCGACCTCGTCGTCCTCGACATCATGATGCCGGGCGAGGACGGGCTGTCACTCTGCCGACAGCTGCGGGCGCAAGGCGACGTGCCGATCGTGCTGCTCACCGCGCTCGGCGAGGAGACCGACCGGATCGTCGGCCTCGAGATGGGCGCCGACGACTATGTCGCGAAGCCGTTCAATCCCCGCGAGCTCCTGGCTCGCATCAAGGCGGTGCTGCGGCGCGCCCGCGCGCTGCCACCGCGCCGCGGGCGCCCGGCCGGCGAGCGGATCCGTTTCGACCGCTGGACGCTCGAGGTCGGCCGGCGCGACCTGGTCGGCCCGGACGGCGTCGCGGTACCGCTGAGTACCGGCGAGTTCCTGCTGCTCTCCGCCTTCCTCGACCATCCGCGCATGGTGCTCTCGCGCGACCAGCTCCTCGATCTCACGCGCGGCCGCGAGGCGGCGCCGTTCGACCGAGCGATCGACAACCAAGTGCTGCGGCTGCGGCGCAAGATCGAGCGCGACGCACGGCGGCCCGAGCTGATCCGCACGCACTGGGGCGGCGGCTACAGCTTCGAGGCCGAGGTGACCCGCGAATGATCCGCCGTTGGCCCAGGACGCTCGCAGGCCGGCTCGTGATGCTCGTGATGCTCGCCGTGCTGAGCGCCCAGGCGATCGCCCTCTGGATCTTCGCCGACGAGCGGCGGCTGGCCTTCGAGCAGGTGCGTGGCGAGCGGGTGGTCGAGCAGCTCGTCCCGCTCGTCCGAGTGCTCGCCGCCACGCCGGCCGCGAGCCATTCCGCGATCGTTGCGGCGCTGGCCGGCCGACCGCTTGCTCTCTCGCTCGATCATGAACCAGCGGTGGCCGAGCACGGCCGGGCCGACCGTCACCCTCTCGCCCGCCGCCTCCTGCGCGAGCTGGGACCAGCGGCGCGGGCGGTCCGCGTTCAACCCGTGCCACGCGAGCGTCGCTGGATGGAAACCGACGACGACGCCGAGGGCGTTCCCTGGCGGCGCTCGCGACTGGTGGCCGCGGTGTCCATCGCCCTGCCCGATGGTGGGTGGCTGAATGCCCGGGGCGATCTGCCGCCGCCGACGCCAGGCTTCGCCCGACCCTACGCGATCATGCTGTTGCTGCTGGCTGGACTCCTGGTGGTGGCGGTGCTGGTCGGCACCCGGCGCGCGACCCGGCCGCTCGCCGGCCTCGCCTCGGCAGCCGAGCGGCTCGGGCGCGGCGAGGCGGGCACGCCGCTTCCCGAGCAGGGTCCAGAGGAAGTGCGCCGGGCCATCGCCGCCTTCAATCGGATGCAGGAGCGGCTCGCTCGCTTCATCGCCGATCGGACCCGCCTGCTCGCTGCCCTCGGCCACGATCTGCGCACGCCGATCACGAGCCTGCGGCTGCGCGTCGAGCTGCTCGACGACGAGGAGGCGCGGGCGCGGATGTGCGCCACCCTGGACGAGATGCAGCGGATGGTCGAAGCGACCCTCGCTTTCGCCCGCGACGAGGCGACAGGCGAACCGGTTCGCGAGGTCGATCTCGCGGCCCTCGTCGAGAGCGTGGTCGAGGACACGGCCCAACTCGGCGGCGATGCACGGCTGGTCGCCGCCGAGCCACTGGTCGCCCGGATCCGCCCTGCGGCGTTCAAGCGGGCGATTCGCAACCTCGTGGAGAACGCTCTCGCCTACGGCAAGCGAGCAAGTGTGAGCCTCAGCCGCGAGGGCAACGAGGCGATCGTCACGATCGACGACGAGGGCCCCGGGATTCCCGAGGACCGGATCGAGGATGTGTTCGAGCCGTTCATCCGGCTCGAGACCTCGCGCTCGCGCGAGACCGGCGGGGTCGGGCTCGGGCTGGCGATCGCTCGCGGCATCACTCGCAGCCATGGCGGCGACGTCGATCTCTCTAACCGGCCCACGGGCGGCCTCCGGGCGCGTCTGCGGCTGCCCGTCGCGCCCGCGGGCGCTTCGCAACCGACCTGATCAGCATCGACGTCACCTTTTGCACGAGCTATCGTCCTCGACTAGGCTCTCCTGGACGGGCAGCCAGGCGGGGCGGATGGAACAGTCGATCTATGCGTTCATCCGAAAGTACAGCTGGCGACAGCAGCTTCTCATCCTGGGGCTGACCGCGCTGTCTTTCCCGCCGCTCTACTTCTCGCTCGAGCTGCCGAAGACGATCATCAACCGAGCTCTTGGCGACCCAGATGGTCCGTGGGTCCTGTTCGGCCAAGACCTCGAGCGTACCACTTACCTGTTCGCGCTGTGCGGTCTGTTCCTGCTGCTCGTGCTGATCGGCGGTGGGCTGAAGTACGTCTTGAATGTCTACGCCGGGATCGTCGCCGAGCGCATGCTGCGACGGCTGCGCTATCAGCTCTACGAGCACGTCCTGCGCTTCCCTCTCCCACACTTCCGGAAGGTGAGCCAGGGCGAACTCGTGCAGATGATCAACGCCGAGACCGAAGCGCTCGGCGGGTTCGTGGGCGACGCCCTCGCCGTGCCGGCGTTCCAGGGCGGGACGCTGCTCACGATCCTGACCTTCATGTTCATGCAGGACCCGGTTCTCGGCTTCGCAGCGATCGCGCTCTATCCGCTGCAGATCTGGCTGATCCCGCGCCTGCAGCGGCAGGTCAACGAGCTCGCCAAGCAACGGGTCCGCCAGGTCCGTCGCAACGCCGAGCGGATCAGCGAGACCTGCGCCACGATCCGCGAGATCCACGCCCACGACACGGCACGCTACGAGCTCGCCCGCTTCAGCGAGCAACTCGGGGCCGTGTTCTGGATCCGGTTCGCGATCTACAAGAAGAAGTTCCTGATCAAATTTCTGAACAACTTCATCGCGCAGCTCGGCCCGTTCTTCTTCTTCTCGATCGGCGGCTGGCTCGTGATCCACGGAGACATTACGCTGGGTGCACTCGTGGCCGTGGTAGGGGCGCACAAGGACCTGTCCGCGCCGTGGAAAGAGCTCTTGACCTATTATCAGACGATGTACGATGTCCGGATCAAATACGAGCAGACCGTGTCCCAGTTCGCACCGCCCGGCCTCAAGCCCGCCGAGCTTCTGACCGGCGAGCCGCAGCGCGTCCCCTCCTTTACCGCCACGCACCTTCGCTTGACCGGTGTCACGCTGCTCGACGACGGCGGCGAGCCCGTGCTCGACCGGATCGAGCTCGACCTCGAGCTCCCCTGCAGGGTGGCGCTCATCGGCCCCGCCGGGGGTGGCCGCGAGGAGCTAACCCTGCTGCTCGCGGGGCTCCTCGTGCCGCATGCGGGGCGCGTCCTGATCGACGATATGGCCTTCCACGAGCTGCCGGAATCGGTGCTCGGCCGGAAGATCGCCTATATCGGCAGCCAGCCGGCACTGATTGCCGGCACGGTCGAGGACAACCTCCTCTACGGGCTCAAGCATCGACCGCTGCGCCTGATCGAACCGACGGCCGCCGACCGCGTCCGGCACGCCCGCGACCGGCACGAGGCCCTGGCTTCAGGCAACTCGCCGGATCCGGTCGACGCCGACTGGGTCGATTGGGAAGCGGCGGGAGTGCGCGAGCCGGCGGAGCGGCTGCCGGCGATGATCCGAGCACTCGACGTCGCGCGCCTGACGGCCGACGTCTACGCCTTCGGTCTGCGGGGGCAGCTGCCCGCGAACCGCCCCGAGCTCGCCGGTCGGATCCTCGAGGCCCGTCGCGCGATGCGCGCGCGACTGGCCGGCGACGAGCGGCTCGCCCGGCTGGTCGAGCCGTTCGATCCCGATCGCTACAACGGCAACGCCACGCTCGCCGAGAACCTGCTCTTCGGCATGCCCGTGGGTCGCGTCTTCGACCTCGAGCATCTCGCGAGCCATCCCTATGTCCGCTCCGTGCTCGAGGAGACCGGGCTCGTGGCCGAACTGCAGCGGGTCGGCTACCGGCTCGCGCAGACCATGGTCGAGCTGTTCGCCGACCTGCCGGCGGACCACGAATATTACCGGCAGTTCGCGTTCATCGCACCGGAGAATCTGCCGAAATTCAAGGCGATCCTGGGAAAGACGACTGTCGATCGGCTCGACCGCCTGTCGGCCGCCGAGCGCGACCACCTCCTCGACCTTCCGTTCAAGCTCGTCGTGGCCCGCCATCGTCTCGGGTTGATCGACGAAGCACTCCAGGCCCGGGTCCTCGAGGCCCGCAAGCGCTTCCGCGAAGGCCTGCCGGCCGGGCTCGTGGGCGCGGTCGCCTTCTTCGATCCCAACCACGTCAATCCGGCCGCCTCGGTCCAGGAGAACATCTTGTTCGGCAAGGTCGCCTACGGCCAGGCCCGGGCTGCCACGCGGGTGGCCGCGCTCCTGGGAGAGGTCGTCGATGCGCACGGCCTGCGCGATGCGGTGATCGAGGTGGGCCTCGGGGCCGAATGCGGGATCGGCGGCGCGCGACTGACCCTGGCGCAGCGCCAGAAACTCGCGATCGCCCGTGAAGTGCTGCGCCGGCCCGAGCTCGTCATCCTGCATGAGCCGATGTTGGCGCTGGATGCCGCCGACCAACCGCTCGTCCGCGAGGCGTTGCTCGAGACCTTCCGCGACCGCTCGGTGATCTGGTCTCTGCAGGACCAGGATTGGGCCGGTCGGTTCGAGCGCGTGCTCGTGATCGAGCGCGGCCGGGTAGTGGCCGACGGAAGCTTCGCCCAGCTCGGCGGTCCCCAGCGCGAGCCCGCGGCGGTGGCGGGTTGAGCGATGGAGAAGGAGCCGTGAGCCTGCAACGCGACGTCGACGCGCTGCGCGCGATTCCCCTCTTCGCCAAGGTCGAACCGGCCCGGCTCAAGCTCCTGGCCTTCACCTCCGAGCATCTCGACTACGAGCCGGGCGAGGTGCTCTGCCGTCAGGGCGAGCCGGGTGATGCCGCCTTCATCATCCTCGAGGGCACCGCCGACGTACTTGTCGACACGTCCAGAGGCCGGGTCAAGGTCGCCACACTCGGCAAGAACGACATCGTGGGCGAGATCGCGATCCTGTGCGACGTCCCGCGTACAGCGACGGTGGTAGCCGCCACCCGGCTGCACACGCTGCGGATCTCCAAGGACGGCTTCTTCAATCTCGTGACCCAGTTCCCGCAGGTGGGCATCGAAATCATGCACGAGCTTGCGGCGCGGTTGCACCATACGACGCAGCGGCTGACCGACGTCTCGCTCAAGCTCGGCGAGCTCGAGGCCCGCGAAACATGAGCGAAGAGCGCGGCCGTTGGCCGACACGCCGCCTTCTCGCCCTCGACTGGCTCGTCCTCGAGAGCGGACGCGAGCGCTTCCTCGAACGTCTGTTCGCCACCCTGTGCGCGAACCTGCTCCAGGACGGGCTGCCGATCGCGCGCTCGACCCTGCACCTGCGGACCCTCCATCCACAGTTCTTCGGCGCGCGGTTGGTCTGGCGACCCGGTATGGAGGAAGCCGAGATCGGCTTCTTCGGCCACCACACGACCAGCGAACGGCGCTTCCTCGACAGCCCGGTCCGCGCGCTCTACGAGGGTGCCGAGGCGATCCACCAACGGCTCGACCTCGAGGCGCCGGCGCCTCGGGAATATCCGGTTTACGACGAGCTCAGGGCCGCGGGCATGACCGACTACGTGGCCATGCCGATGACCTTCACCGACGGCACGCGACACGCCTGCACCTGGGCCACCCGGCGCCCGGGCGGCTTCCGCGCGGCGGACCTCGCGGCCCTCGGCCAGCTCCTCCCGGCCCTCGCGATGGCCACCGAGATCCGGCTCAGCCGCCGGATCGCGCGCAATCTGCTCGACGCCTATGTCGGCCGCCACGCCGGGGCCCGCATCCTCGCGGGCGAGATCCGCCGCGGCAGCGGCGCCACCGTGCGGGCGGCGATCTGGCAGTCCGACCTCCGCGACTTCACGACGATCGTCGAGAGCCTGCCGCGCGATGCGGTGATCGAATGCCTCAACGGCTTCTTCGAGTGCATGGGCGCGCCAGTCGAGGCACAGGGTGGCGAGATCCTCAAGTTCATCGGCGACGGAATGCTCGCGATCTTCCCGCTCGAGGCCGAGGCCGCCTGCCATCGGGCGCTGCGCGCTGCGGTCGAGGCCCGGCGCGGCCTCGCGCGCCTCAACGCGGAACGTCGGGGGCGCGGGCAGGAACCGCTCCGCTTCGCCCTCGCCCTGCACGTGGGCGACGTGATGTACGGCAACATAGGCACGCCCACACGCCTCGACTTCACGGTGATCGGCCCGGCGGTCAACGTCGCCGCCCGCCTCCAGCAGCTCGCCAAGGAGCTCGACCGCGACGTTGTCCTGTCCGGGTCGTTCGCCGCGATGTGTTCCTGCGATGCCGAATTCCTCGAGCCGCTCGGCCGCTTCCCGCTGCGCGGCGTGCCCGACCCGGTCGAGGTCTTGGCGCTGGTCGACCGGTCTTGAGAACCTTGCGCCGGCTCGCCCGGGCCCTGGGCTTCGAGCTCGTGCCGCTGCGAAAGGCACGCGAACCGACCCGGCGACTGGTGAACCTCTTCGAACGGTGGGGCGTCGACCTCGTCGTCGACGGCGGGGCGAACCGCGGCCAGTATGCCACACTCCTGCGTGGGTCGGGGTGGCGCGGACCCGTCCTCTCGATCGAGCCGATCCCCGAGCTCAGGGCCGAGCTCGCCCGACGGGCCGCCTCCGACCCGGCCTGGCGGATCGCCCCCGCCGTGGCACTCGGTGCCGAGGCCGGACGGACGGTGCTCGAGGTCTCGGCGGAGAGCGACATGAGCTCGCTCCTGCCGCGCACCACCCGGCTCGACCGGCTCTCGCCGAGTTCGCGGCCGGTGCGGCGAATCGAGGTGCCGGTCGTCCGGCTCGATGCTCTGCCCGAGCTGGTTGGATCGCCGGCGTCACGGATCTTCCTGAAGCTCGACCTGCAAGGCTACGAGAGCCCGGCGCTCGAGGGCGCGCGCGGCCTGCTTCCCCGGATCCTGGGGCTGCAGCTCGAGCTCGCCCTCGTGCCCCTTTACGAGGGCGAGACCCCGTGGCGCAGCCTGATCGAGCAGGTGGAAGCCATGGGCTATGTTCCCTGGCTCTTCCTCCCGGGCTATGTGGATCCGGGGACGGGGCGCGAGCTGCAGATGGACGGCGTGTTCCTGCGCGCCGATAGGGTCGGGGACGATGATCGGAGCCGAGCGGGGGACGCGAGCGGACGAAGCGATCCCGGGCCTTCTGCCAACGATCCATCCTGACGGCTGGAAGTTCGTGGCGGCCTTTCTCGTGGGCGCCCTCCTGCTCGGACTGCTCTGGGGTCCGCTCTTCTGGGTGGGTCTCGCGCTCACCGGCTGGTGCGCCTGGTTCTTCCGCGATCCGGCACGGGTCACGCCGGATGCGCCGGGAATCGTGGTGAGCCCGGCGGACGGCCGGGTGGTCGCGGTCCACCCGCGGCGGCCGCCGCCGGAGCTCGGCCTGGGCAGCGAGCCCCTGCCCTGTGTCGGCATCTTCATGAACGTTTTCGACGTCCACGTGAACCGTACGCCGGTCCCGGGCCGGGTCCTCGTCCGCCACCACCATCCGGGCCGCTTCCTCAACGCCTCTCTCGACAAGGCCTCGGAGGAGAACGAGCGGCTCGCCTGGGTCCTCGAGACGGCCGACGGGCGAAAGGTCGGGCTCGTCCAGATCGCCGGGCTCGTGGCGCGGCGGATCGTGCCGTTCGTAGAGGTCGGTAGCACGCTCGGCGCCGGTGATCGCGTGGGCTTGATTCGCTTCGGCAGCCGATGCGATGTCTATCTGCCTGCCGGAACGAGGCCGCTCGTGCTCCTGGGGCAGCGCACGATCGCCGGCGAGACGGTGCTCGCGGAGCTGGATGTGGAGCATGTCCCCCGGCGGAGACGAATGACATGATGCTGCGTAGCCGGCGCCGGCAGCGGCAGCGGACGCGTCGTCCCTTGCTGCACATGGTGCCGAACCTGTTCACGATCCTGAGCCTGTGCGCCGGTTTTACCGGGCTGCGCTACGGGCTCGACGGCCGCTACGAGGTCGCCGTGGCGCTGATCGTCGCGGCCGCCGTCCTCGACGGCCTCGACGGGCGGGCGGCGCGGCTGTTGAACATCCAGAGCAAGCTCGGTGCCGAACTCGACAGCCTCGCCGACTTCTTCAATTTCGGCGTCGCACCCGCGCTCTTGGTCTATCTCTGGGCGCTGCAACCGATCCGTGGGCTCGGCTGGGCCGTGGCACTCCTGTTCTGTGTCTGCTGTGCCCTGCGGCTCGCCCGCTTCAACACCGAGGCCGACGACCCGAACCGCCCCCGCTGGTCCCAGCATTTCTTCACGGGTGTGCCGGCGCCGGCAGCCGCGGGCCTCGCGCTCTCGCCCATGATCGCCTGGTTCGCGTTCGGTCACGGGATATGGCAGAGCGCCTGGGTGAACGCCGCGACGCTGGCCGCCGTGGCGATGTTGATGGTCAGCCGTGTGCCGACCCTCTCGCTCAAGCGGCTGCGGCTGCGGCCCGAGCAGATCGTGCCCACGCTCGCGATGGCCGGCCTCCTCATGGCGCTTCTGGTGACCGAGCCCTGGCTCACCCTCTCGCTCCTGGCCCTGCTCTACGTCGCCTCGCTGCCTTTCGGCTTCGTGCTCGCGGCGCGGATGCGACGCGAGGAAGCCGTGACCGGCGCCGTGACGCCCGGCGAGTCCCCGGCGGAGCCGCTCGCGACGGGCGCGGCCTCGGCCCCGCCGGGGAAGGAGCGGGTAGTGCCTTTCGAGCCGCGCCAGGGACGCTCCTGAGCCGACCGCTCGTCCCCGGCTCGTCGGATGCTGGACGCGGCGGCGCGCCGTCTGGTCGGTCCCCCTCTGGACCGGGTCGGCCGTCGGCTGGCCGGGACCGGTATCGCCGCCGACACGGTGAGCATCGCGGGCTTCCTGACGGGCCTCCTCGCGGCCTCGCTCGTCGCCGCGGGCCGGCCGCTTCTGGGACTCGTCCTTTTCCTGGTGAACCGGCTCGCCGACGGGCTCGACGGTGCGGTGGCCCGGCACAGCCGGATCACGGACCGCGGCGGCTTCCTTGACATCGTCTTCGACTTCATCGTCTACGCGGCCATGGCTTACGCCTTCGCGTTCTTCGATCCGGCCGGGAACGCGCACGCCGCCGCGTTTCTACTGTTCGCCTTCATGGGCACCGGCAGCTCCTTTCTGGCTTTCGCCGTTATGGCGAGCCGGCGCGGCCTCGAGACCGAGGCACGCGGCAAGAAGTCGCTGTACTACCTCGGTGGGCTCACCGAGGGCAGCGAGACGATCGCCTTCTTCGTGATGGTCTGTCTCTCGCCTGCCTGGTTCCCTACCCTCGCTCTCGTCTTCGCCGCCATGTGCTGGGTGACGACCGCCGCCCGTATCGCCGCCGGCTGGCGGCTGCTACGTTGAGCGCGCCGAAGCTCGGCCCGTGCAACAGGGGGGACGCGGCAGCCCATGACCTATCGGACGATCCTGCTCCAGCTCGCTGACGACGCCGGCAACGAGGTGCGCCTGCGGTCCGCCCTCGAGTTCGCGCGACGCTTCGGCGCCCGGCTCGTCGCCGTGCACGTCACACCGCCGCCGATCGTGCCAGTCGGCTACGGCGAGGGTGCCGCCTATGTCGGACCCGAGATCATCGAGGCCCAGCGCGAGGCCGCGAAGTTCGTGACCGAGCGGCTCGAGGCGACTTTCCGACAGGTGTGCGAGCCCGCCTCAGGCGCGCTCTGGCGCCATCTCGAGGGTGATCCTGGCGAGTGCCTCTCGCAGCTGGCGCGCACCGCGGATCTCACGATCGGGCCACGCTTCGGGGTGCAAGGGATCGACGCGCTCGCCCTGCAGCCGATCGAACAGGCTGCACTCGGTGCCGGCGGCCCGGTGCTACTGGTGCCTCCCAGCGGGTTCGCGGCCGATCTCGGTCGGAAGGTCCTCGTGGGCTGGAACGGCCGCAAGGAGGCGGCCCGCGCGCTCAAGGATGCGCTGCCGTTCCTGCAGACAGCGGTCGCGGTGGAGGTTGTGACTGTCGGCGACGAGGGCGCGGACAGCCTCGACGGCGCGCTCGCCCTTCTCGATCGGCACGGGATCGCGGCGGCCGGCCGGCGCCTGCCGGCCTCCGGCAATGTCGGCGCGGATCTGCTGGTGCGTATGGGCGAGCTCGGTGCCGATCTCCTGGTGATGGGCTTGTACAGCCACTCGCGGCTGCGGCAGCTCGTGCTCGGCGGCGCCACCCGGCACGTGCTCCAGCACGCGACCGGGGCCACGCTGTTCAGCTGCTGAGCCGAGGCGCCCGGACGAGGGTCAGGACCGCAAGGACGGCGATCCCGGCAGCGGCGATCCCGTTCCAGGCGGCCAGCGACAGACCGAAGACGCTCAGCGCGACCCGGTCGCAGGTGGGGCGGGCCGCCTCGAGCTGGGCGCGCAGCTCCTCGAGCGTGGTGACGGCACCGCCGGCCGTACAGGTGCCGGGCAGAGCGAACCAACCGGCCTCGACGCCGACGTGGTAGGCGGAGAGCCCGGCGTTGCCAAGGAGGAGAAGACCCGCGATCAGGAGTGCCGGGCGGGGCCGGCCGATCAGCTGGCCGCCGAGTGCCGCGATCAGGGCGAGGGCCCAGGGCCAACGCTCATACAGGCAGAGCGAGCAGGGTGCGTAACCGCCGAGATGCTCCAGGGCGAAGGCAGTCGCGAGGGCGATCGCCGCGGCGAGGGCCACGATCGGGACCGTATGCCCTTCCTCCGACGGCGAAGCTGCCTCGATGATCCCGGCACGTGTCCGCACGGGCGGTCCCTCCGGCTCTCGAGCTCTCGAAGACGGCCCATCAAAGATAGCGCAGCGCCACGAATCCGAGAACTATCGCCGCGGCGAAGGCGGTCGTGACGAGCGTCAAACGCTCCTCGATGAAGCGGCGGATCGGAGAGCCGAAGGCGCGCAGAAGCGCCGCCACCAGGAGAAAGCGCGCACCGCGCGTGACGATCGAAGCGAGGGTGAACACCCAGAGGTCGAAGGCCGCTAGGCCGCTCGCGATCGTCACGAGCTTGTAGGGGATGGGTGTGAGGCCTTTGACGAGAATGATCCAAAGGCCCCACTCGGCGTAGGCCAGCCGGTACTGCTCGGCCCTCTCGGCGAGGCCGTAGAGTTCGATGACCCAGCGGCCGAGCGTCTCGTAGAGGAAATAGCCGATCGCGTAACCGGCGAGCCCCCCCAGCACCGAGGCCACGGTCGCGATCAGCACGATCCGCCAGGCCCGCTCGGGCCGGGAGAGCACCATCGGCACGATCATGGCATCGGGCGGGATCGGAAAGATCGAGCTCTCGAGGAAGGCCACGACCGCGAGCGCCAGGCCGGCGCGCGGCGAAGCCGCCAGCCGCATCATCCAATCGTAGCCGGCGCGCAGCACGCCCGCTCTCCCGACACGCGGTCGCCGGCCGGGATAGACGAGCGGCCGTGGTCGCACAAGCAGCGGCACCGAACGTTGTTGACGAAGCGTCAACCCTCGCCGTGCGACGGGATGGCGGCCGCGCCGGGCGTGGCCCGGGAGGTCGGGATGGATCCCTTCGCGTCGCTATCGCTCACGCTGTTCGCGATCGCGCTCCTCCTCGTGCTCATGGGTGTGCGGTCGGTGCCCCAGGGTCACGAATACGCGGTCGAGCGGTTCGGCCGCTACGTCCGCGGCCTCGGCCCAGGCTCCAGAATCATCGAGCCTTTCGTCGAGCCGATCATCGCCAAACTCAAGATGATGGGGCAGGTGCTCGACGTTCCCTCACAGCAGGCGATCGTCCGCGACAAGGCGGTCGTCACGGTGGGTGCGATCGTCTTCTTCCAAGTGCTCGATACGACCAAGGCGGCCTACGAGGTACGCGAGCTGTCGAGCGCGATCTTGAACCTCACGAGTACCAATATGCGCACGGCGAACGCCTCGATGGGCCTGGACGAGCTGCTTTCTCGCCGCGACGATATCGACGCCCGACTGCTCGCGGTGGTCGACGAGGCGACCCGGCCGTGGGGTGTGAAGGTCACGCCGATCGAGATCGAGGACATCACACCACCCCAGGATCCGGTCGACGCAATGGCCCGGCAGATGAAGGCCGAGCGGGCCAAGGGGGCCGCCGTTCTGCAGGCCTGGGGCGAGCGACAGGCCGCGATCCTCGAAGCGGAAGGCGAGAAGCAGGCGGCGATCCTCGAGGTCGAGGACCGGCGCGAGGCCGCCTTCCGCGACGCCGAGGCGCGCGAGCCGCTGGCCGAAGCCGAGGCTTGGGCGGCGGCCATGCTCTCCGAGGCGATCGCCGAAGGCAGCCCGCTCGCGGTCAACTATTTCGTTGCCGAAAAATATCAGAAAGCTCTCGAGACGATCGGGACCAGCCGGAACCAGAAGACGCTCGTGCTGCCGGTCGAGGCGCTGCGGGTGCTCGGCTCGCTTGCCGGCATCGCCGAGCTCGCCCGCGAGGCCTGTGGTCGGCCGGGCGGGCCCCGGCGAGCGGCTCGAGGCCCTACAGTCGCGTACCGGGGAGCAACCTCCCTCGTGAGCCCGCAACCTTGGGATTGGTGGCTTGTCGGTGGTCTTCCGGTGCTGCTCGAGGCCGTCGCACCAGGCTTCGTGCCGATCTGGCTCGGGCTCGCGGTCCTCGCGACCGGGAGCGTACTCTCGCTGATGCCCGAACTCGCTCGGCCCTGGCAGATCTCCCTCTTCTCGCTGCTCGACCTCGTCTCGGCGGACATTTGGCCAGCGCGGCGACGGGCCGCGGCCACGGAACCGGAGGAGTCGTCTCTGAACCGGCGGGCCGAGGCCCGGATCGGGCTTGTCGTGGCCCTGGTCGAGCCCATCCTCGACGGTCGCGGCAAGGTACGGATCGGTGACACGCTGTGGCTCGCGAGCGGGCCGGACCAGCCCGCGAGGCGCCGGGTCCGGGTGGTGGCCGCATACGGTGCGCTCCTCGAGGTCGCACCGATCGCGCGCGATTCTTGACCGGCCCGAAGCCGGGTTCTAGAGCCGCGAACGTGCCCCAGTGGCGGAACCGGTAGACGCGGCAGACTCAAAATCTGTTGCCCGCTCGGGCGTGGGGGTTCGAGTCCCTCCTGGGGCACCAGAGATCCACGCGGAACCGATGCTTCTTCTCCCTCACCGGGGTCGACTACGCTTTCCTGGTTGCCGGCGGCTGGGTACGCGGGAGGGAGCGCGTTCGCGCACCTGCGCCTCGCCCGTTGTCGCCACGGACCGTGACCGAACGCCGGCCCGGTGGCGAGGTTCTTTGGAAAAGGCTTTCGAGCGGGGCGCGGTCGGGTCCCGTCGGCCGAGCGCCCCGGCTCCGCCCCGCGGCCGACCGATGCCCGACCCGGCCGATCGGAATCATCGAGACGAGAGGTCGCGGCGCAAGGCTCCCACGCGCCCCACCCCGGCCCGATCGGGGCCTGCGAAGACGTGACCCCGAAGCTCGCTCCCGCCGCCGCACGAAACCGATGCGCAGCACCTTCGACCTCGAACTCGTCAACGGACCGGTCGGCGATCCGGCAGTGTTCGCCGATCTGATCGGCGACGGCCGGGCGTTCCTCTTCGACCTCGGCGAACTGGGCGGCCTCTCGCCCCGCAAGCTCCTGCGCGTGAGCGATATCCTCTTGAGCTACACCCACCTCGACCATTTCTGCGGCTTCGAGCGCCTGTTGCGGGTCGTTCTCGGGCGCGAGCGGACGATCCGGCTCGTCGGCCCCGAGGGCACGATCGACCGTCTCGCGCATCGGCTCGCCTCCTACAGTTGGAATCTGGCCGCAAGCTTTCGCGAGGGCGTAACGTTCGAGGTGATCGAGGTCCTGGAAGAGGGCCATCGGCGCCGCGCCCGGCTGGCGCTTCGCGACCGGTTCCACCCGAGCCCGATCGAGGCGTGGCGGGTCGAAGGCGACCTCCTCCGCGAGGAGCCGCGGCTCATTCTCCGGGCCGTGCCGTTGGATCACGAGATATCCTGCCTCGCCTATTCGGTCGAGGAACGGCAGCACGTGCAGATCCGGCGCAACCACCTCGAGGCGCTCGGCCTCGGCATCGGGCCGTGGCTGCGCGATCTCAAGGAGGCGGTACTTGAGGCCGTTCCCGACGATACCCCGATCGTCGCGCGCTGGCGGACGGCCGAGGGACTGCGCGAACGGGTGGTGCCGGTCGGCAGGTTGCGGCGGGAGACTTTGGATGTGGTCGCGGGCCAGCGAATCGTCTACGTCACCGACTGCGCCTGGACGCGCCGGAACATCGAGCGGATCTTGAGCCTCGCGCGCGGGGCGGACACGCTCCTGATAGAAGCTCCCTTCCTCGACCGCGATCGGACGCAGGCCCGGGCGCGGCGCCACCTCACTGCGCGGCAAGCGGGCACCCTTGCTCGGCTCGCCGGCGTTCGCAGGGTGATCCCCTTCCACTTCTCCCCGCGCTACACGGAGCGTTACGAGCTGTTGGCAGCAGAGGTCGAGGCCGCGTTCGAAGGCCACACGGTGGCGGATCTACCCGGGGATGCCTGAACGGAACCCGCCACGAGTAGCCGGAAATATGCGCGTGCCGTTAACGATTTCTTCAGCCCTGCCGGTGTAGGTTGTCGCTCGTGACGCGGTGGCGACCGCACCGGGCGAACACCCGGAAAGGCCAGCGCCGGGTCACTGTCCTCCCTGACGTTGTGATGCCTCCCCTTTCACTCGGCCGCCTTCGGGCGGCCTTTTTTTCCGAACGCTCGAGCGCGCCAACGAGGACCCGTCAGGCGGTCACGCCGGGGACGTACCAGTCCATCTTGTGGAGTTCCTCGTCGGTCGCGTGCCGGCCGGCGGGAATGCGAACGGTGCCCTTTCGATCCTCGATGGGGCCGGTGAAGGGATGCAGCGTGCCGGCTACGATGCCGTTCTTGACCGCGTCGGCCGCCTCGCGCACGGCCTGCGGCACCTTGGGGCCGTAAGGCGCGATCTCGACAGCGCCGTCCTTGAGCCCCATCCAGACCGCGTGGCTCTTCCAGGTGCCATCGAGCAACGCCTCGGCCCGGCTCACGTAATACGCGTCCCAATTGTCGACGATCGCTGTGAGCTGGGCGTTGGGGCCGAAGCGGCGCATGTCGGAGGCCTGGCCGAAGGCCATGAGGTCGCGCTCCTCGGCGACCTGGACGGCGGCCGGGCTGTCGGTGTGCTGGACGATGATGTCCGCACCCTGGTCGATATGGGCCTTGGCGGCGTCCGCCTCCTTGCCCGGGTCGTACCAGCTGTTGACCCAGATCACGCGGACCCGGATCGAGGGGTCGATCTTGTGGGCGGCGAGCGTGAAGGCGTTGATGCCCATCACGACCTCGGGGATCGGGAAGCTGCCGATATAGCCGATCTTCTTGGTCTTGCTCATATGACCGGCGATCGTGCCGATCACCGCCCGACCCTCGTAGAAGCGGGCGTCGTAGGTCGCGAGGTTCTCGAGCCGCTTGTAGCCGGTGGCGTGCTCGAACTTAACCTTCGGAAAGGCGCGCGCGACCTTCTCGGTCGCATTCATGAAGCCGAAGGAGGTCGCGAAGACGAGCCCGTGACCGGAGCTCGCGAGCTGGCGAATGACCCGCTCCGCGTCGGGCCCCTCCGAGACGTTCTCGACATAGCTCGTGCGGACCTTGTCGCCGAGCGCCTTCTCGATCGCCTGCCGGCCGAGATCGTGGCGATAGGTCCAGCCGTGATCGCCGATCGGGCCGACATAGACAAAGCCGATCTTGAGCGGATCGGCGGCCCGGAGACCGCCGGGCAGCGCACTCGCACCGAGCGCGGCACCGGCCAGCGCGAGCAGGCGGCGGCGGGTCGGGCTCCGGATCATGAACGTTCCTCCGGCTACGGCTCGCTCGGGCGCCCAGGACGGACGCGGGAGCCTTCGCCGTCGAGAGTGCCGCCCGCGGGCTCCCGCGACAAGAGCGGGCGCAGGCCCGCCCGACCCGCAGCGCTGCCCTGCGGAACGAGCCCCGCGGGCCGCCTTGACGCCTCTTCGGCGGGTGGCGAGGCTCGCTAGCGTCGAACGGGGAGGCAGCATGGCAGGGACGCTCGCGGGACGGGTGGCGCTCGTGACCGGTGCCGCCTCGGGCATCGGGCTCGCCACCGCCCGTGCGCTCGGTCGGATGGGGGCGGCGCTTGCGCTGGTCGATCTCGACGCGGATAGGATCGCCGCGACCGCCGCGCAGCTCCGCGCGGAGCTCGCCGTGGATGCCGTGGGTGAAGCCTGCGACGTCGCCGATCCCGAGACCTGCGCCAGCGCGCACGCCGCCCTCGAGCGGGCGGTCGGCCCGCCGAGCGTGCTCGTGAGCTGCGCCGGGATCAACGCGCAGGAGATCAAGCCCCTGCACGAGCAGTCGTTCGCACATTTCGAGCGGATGATTGCGATCCACGTGCACGGCTCGGCGCGGATGGCGGCGCTCTGCGTGCCGGCGATGCGGGCGCAGCGCTTCGGCCGGATCGTCCACATCTCGTCGATCCTGGGGCTCGTGGCCCTGCCCTGGCGGGCCGGCTACACGACGGCCAAGCACGCGCTCGTCGGTCTCACCCGGGCGCTCGCGCTCGAGAACGCTCGTTACGGCATCACCGTGAACGCCGTGGCCCCGGGCTACATCCTGACCCCGGTCCTCGAGGAGCGGATCCGCAAGGGTATTCTCGATTACGACCGCTATGCAGAGCGGACACCGGTCGGCCGGTGGGGACGGCCCGAGGAGGTCGCACGCGTCATCGCGTTCCTGTGCGAACCGGATTCGGCGTTCATCACCGGCGCAGTCTGGCCGGTCGACGGCGGCTGGACGATGCGCGGCGACCCGGGCGACGATCTCGGGCCGCGACCCGAGCCCGTGCGAGGTCGAGACGATGGCGGCAGCCGGCAGCAATCTTCCGCGTGAAGAGCTCCTCGAAATGTACCGGCGGATGATGCTGATCCGCCGGATGGAGGAACAGCTCGCCCGCGATTGTGCCGCCGGCAAGCTACCCGGACCGGTCCATCTCTACGTCGGTGAGGAGGCGATCGCGGTCGGTGTCTGCCAGCACCTCTCCGATCGCGATTGGATCACGAGCACGCACCGCGGTCACGGCCATTTCCTCGCCAAAGGGGGCGATCCGGCACGGATGATGGCGGAGATCTACGGCCGGGCGGACGGGATTTGCGGCGGCTTCGGCGGCTCGATGCACGTGGCCGATTTCTCGAAGGGGATCATCGGCGCGAACGGCATCGTAGGCGGCGGGATCGCGCTCGCGACCGGCGCGGCACTCGCCTCCCAGCTCGACGGCGACGGCCGGGTGGCGGTGGCCTTCTTCGGCGACGGAGCCGCCAATCAGGGCGTGCTCATGGAGGCGCTCAATGTCGCCTCTCTCTGGAAGCTGCCCTTGATCCTGGTGTGCGAGAACAACGGCTTTTCCGAGTTTTCTCCGACCGCGACGGTGACTTCGGGCTCGATCGCCGAGCGCGCCCGGCCCTTCGGAGTGCCCTTCGTGGAGATCGACGGCAACGACGTGGTGGCGGTCTGGCAGGCGGCGAACGCGGCCGTGCGACGGGCACGAGATGGGCAGGGACCGAGCCTTATCGAGGCGCGCACCTACCGAACCCGCGGTCACGTCGAGTATGAGGTGACGTTCATCACCGAGCCCTATCGTGGCGAGGCCGAGGTCGAGGCCTGGCGAGCCCGCGACCCGATCGACCGTTTTGCGCGCCGGCTACGCGAGGGGGAGCCGGGGATCGCCGACGAGCTCGCGCGGATCGACCGCGAGATCGAGGCGATCGTGCTCGAGGCGGTGCACTTCGCCGAAGCCTCGCCCGAGCCCGAGCCGGCTTCGGCGCGTGGGCACATGTTCGCAGCGGTCGCCCGAGGAGTCGAGCCGTGAGCCGAAAGCGCATGATCCAAGCGATGAACGAGGCGCTCCTCGAGGAGATGGAACGGGATCCGCGGATCGTCCTGTTCGGCGAGGACGTGAAAGCGAGCCTGTTCGGCGATACCAAGGGGCTTTGGAAGCGCTTCGGGCCGGACCGAGTGCGCGACACGCCGATCTGCGAGGCCCTCATCTCCGGGATGGCGGTGGGCGCCGCCGCGGCCGGGTGGCGTGTCGTCTGTCACATGATGTTCGGCAATTTCGTCTATACGGGCATGGACGGGATCGCCAACCAGGCGGCGAAGCTGCGTTACATGACCAATGGTCAGATCAAGCTGCCGATCACCTATCTGGCAGTCTCGGGCGGCGGACGTTCGGCGGCGGCGCAGCATTCGGATGCGATCCATCCCGTGCTCGCCAACCTCGGCGGGATCAAGGTGGTGATGCCGGGCTCACCGGCCGACGCCAAAGGGCTGCTCAAGGCCGCCATCCGCGACGACGACCCGGTGTTCTTCCTGCAAGCGGCCGGTCGCGGCGGCGAACCGGGCGAGGTGCCGGACGAAGAGTACGTCATTCCGCTCGGGCACGCGGCCGTTCGGCGAAGCGGGCGCGATCTCACCCTCGTGGCGATCGGTCCCATGGTGCGCCCGGCCCTCAAGACCGCCGAGGTGCTCGCGTGCGAGGGGATCGAGGTCGAGGTCGTCGACCCGCGGACCGTCGTGCCGCTCGATCTCGAGGCCATCCTCGCCTCGGTGCGGCGAACGCGGCGGCTCGTGGTGGTCGACGAAGCGCGGGACACCTGCTCGGTCGCGAGCCATCTGGCTGCACTCGTGGTCGAGCGGGCGTTCGATGCGCTCGTGGCGCCGATCCGGCGGGTGACCGTGCCGGACTGCTGCATCCCCTACGCGCCCGTGCTCGAGCGCGCGGTCCTGCCCGGCGTAGACCGGATCGAGGAGGCGGTGCGAGCGACGCTCGGGTGGCGGAGGGGGACATGAAGATCTTCCTCAAGCTCCCGCGGATCTCGATGAACATGCAGGAGGGCACGATCGTCGCCTGGCGGGTCGCCGCCGGCGCCAGCTTCGCGGCGGGCGACGTGCTCTACGAGGTCAAAACCGAGAAAGTGACGAGCGAGGTGACCGCGCCCTGCAACGGGGTGCTGCTCGAGATCCTGGCCGCGGCCGGCTCGGACCTCGGGGTCGGCGACCCGGTCTGCCGGATCGAGCAGCGAGACTGAGCGGGTCTCAGGCCGAAAGCGCGAGCAGGGCCGCCATCACGAGCCCGACCGCGATCCGGTACCAGCCGAAGAGCTCGAAGGTGTGCCGCTGCAACCAGCGCAGCAGGCCCTCGACGACGATCATCGCCGTGATCATGGCGGCGAGGAAACCGACCGCGATCGTGACGAGGTCGTCCGCGGCCAGCAGAGCACGGTTTTTGTAGAGATCGAAGACCGTGGCGGCGAGCATGGTCGGGATCGCGAGGAAGAAGGAGAATTCGGCCGCCGCCCGTCGCTCCAGTCCGAGCAGCACGCCTCCAAGAATGGTGGCCCCGGAGCGCGACACACCGGGGATCATGGCGAGCGCCTGGCAGAAGCCGACCGCGAGGGCGGTGCGCGGCGGCACGTCCTCGGCGCGCTCGACCCGGACCCTCGGCCGCAGCCGCTCGATCGAGAGGATCGCGATGCCACCGGCCACGAGGGTGGTGACCACGACCCAGGGGGAGAACAGCACCCCCTTGATGAAGCCGTGGAACAGGAACCCGAGGACCATGGCCGGCAGGAAGCCCAGGAGGAGAGCCATCACGAAGCGGCGGGCGGCGACACTCGAAGGCAGTGCTGCGGCGACCCGCCAGAGGCGGCGGAAATAGAGGATACAGACCGCGACGATCGCGCCGAGCTGGATCGCCACCTCGAAAACCTTGCCGGGCGGACCGGCGAAGCCCAGCAACCAGCCGGCGAGGATCAGATGGCCGGTCGAGGAGACAGGGAGGAACTCCGTCAGGCCCTCGACCACCCCGAGGATCAGGGCGTGCAGCAAGCTCGAGTCGGCCATGAGCCCTCCCGGCGAGCGGCGGAGCGCGGCACCGGCTAGGGCCGGCGGGTCGCGGCCGTGATCGACCGGCGCGGCCGCCCGGTCAAGCCCCGCGCACGCCAGGCGAACTCAGATGCGCAACAGCGGGTTGAGAAGCCGGCCGATGGGCCCGGTGAGCCGGAGCGGGGCGTCGGTGACGGCGAGGCACAGGCAATCGCCGTCCGGATCGGCGATGGGCCGATGCTCGACGCTGGGATCGGCGATCACGAGATCGCCCCGGACGTGGTGGCCTTGGACGTCAGTGAAGCCGCCCTCGATCACCACAGTGAGCTCGTGGCCCTCGTGGGTGTGACGAGGCACGCTCTTACCGGCCTTTAGACGCAACAGGCGAGTCCGGTAGCCGGGCGGTCCGATCGGCAGGACGACCTCTTGCGCGGGTCCGAGATTACGCCAAGGCAGCGCGTCGAAGCCGCGCGGGACGAGCCGGCGGAGCGGCCGCGGGACGCGCGGGTCGACGGGCTCCGACTCGCGCCGAGGCAGAGCTCTTTCCCGCTCCAACTTACGCTCCAGGCGCTGCCAGGCGCCCGCCGCCAGGGGCTCGGGCTCCACCTCCTCGAGGAGCGCGCCACCGAGTGCCAGGCAAGCGGCGAAGCGCGCCCGGGCCTCGGCCGAGAGTGCCAAGTGAGTGTCGACCACGAGCGCGATCGGCTCCGGGAGATGCCCGGCCGCGTGCTCGAACAGCAGGTCGTCACGCGTCAGCTCGGTGTTCATTCCCGATCGTCCCCGAGCAGCGCGCGAAGCTTTCCGATGGCGAGGCGCAGGCGGGACTTGACCGTACCGAGCGGCAAGCCGAGCTCGGCTGCGATGGTGCTGTGGGGCTTTTCGTCGAAATAAAAAATCTTGAGCAACCTCTTCTGTTCCTCGGGAAGCGTCTCGACAGCCCGCATGATCCGGGCGCTCATCTGGTTGAATTCGGCAACCGCATCGCCGCACGGCGCCGGATCGACCTCGAGATCGAGCTCGTCCCCCTCGCCGAGGACCGTCCGGTCGCGACGGAGGGAGTCGATTCGCTTGTTGCGGGCGATCGTGTAGACCCATGTGGAGACCGAAGCCTTCGCGGGATCGAACTGCGCCGCCCGCCGCCAGATCGAGACGAACACTTCCTGGGTCAGATCCTCGGCTGCGTCCTCGTCCGCGCCCAGGCGGCGGAGATAGGCTTTGACCCGAGGCCCGTAGTGCTCGAACAGGCGTCGGAACGCGTCCCGATCCCGCGTCCGCGCGACGAGAGCCAAGTCTCGAACACGGGCTCGCTCGGCCGGTTCCTGTCGCGATCGGTCATCGCGTTCCTCCACCATGGCCGCAGTCAAACGCCGAGGGCGCCGGATGACAAGCCCGGCCGACGGAGCAGCCTCGCAGAGGGGCGCAGTGGTCGTCATCGGATCCTCTCGCGCGCCCCTACGCTTTTCGCCGGCTTGCGGATCAGTGCGCGGGCGCGCACCCCCTCATTTCGAGCTGCCCCCTTTGAGCAGGGCCACGAAGCCCGCGCCGAGCGCCAGGAGGAAGGCCGAAGCGATGCCAGTCGCCAGCGCCGAGACGAACTTGCCCTTGGCCGCTTCCCAGGCGCGGGCGAGGCGGACAGCGAGGCGAACCCCCTCGGTGTCGTCGAGGCCGAGGCGGCTCATGAGCCGCTCCACGGCTCTGGAGACCGCGGCCTCGGCGGCGTTGGTGGCTATCCGCTCGAGCTCGGCGAGGAGCTGCGTCCTGTTGGCGGCGAGCGTCTGATGGAAGAGCTGCTGCTGCTGGACGACGGTTCGCAGCACCGTCAGGGTTTCGGGCTCGCTCCGGCCGCCCCCCCCGACCGCCTCGACCTGCTTGCGCAGGGTCTCGACCGAGGTCCCGGTGCTCACGAGGATCGGAATCGGCCCGGCCAAGGAGCCGAGGCGCAGGAGCGTCGCGCCGCCGCCGTCGGGCAGTTCGCTCGAGGCCACGATGATGTCCGGCCGCCATTCGGGGCGCTCCAGTTCGCGCTCGGCATCGGCAAGCGTGCTCGCAACCCGAAGGTCGAACCGGGAGCCGAGCGCCCGCTCGAGGGCCAGCGCCTTGACGGCGTCGACATCGCAGACGAGCAGGCGCAAGTCCGGCGTTCCTCTCGGGCTGTCGGCCGGCCGTGGGGGCGGCGTGGCGGAACCATATTAGGATTAAAAGCTGATGTAAAGGACGATTTGCCTCTATGGATCGTCCGGCGTCCACCGCTCCACAGGCAGACCCGCCACCGCCAGCGCCCGCTCGATCTCCCGCGCGTGCGCGGCGTTTCGGGTCTCGACGGTGAAGTCCACGTCCGCCTGACGGGCGGAGCGGCGCGAGAAGGCGCGCTGATGGACGACGTCGACGATGTTGCCCCGCGCTTCGGCAATGAGCGCGGTGACCCGAGCGAGGCCGCCCGGACTGTCCGGCACCGCGACGCGAAGCCGCACCATCCGATCGGACCGCACGAGCCCACGCAGGATTACCCCGGAGAGCAGGCGACTGTCGATGTTGCCGCCCGAGAGTACGACCCCGATCGACCGGCCGGCGAACCGTTCGGCGAGCCCCTCGAGGGCGGCGATCCCGACCGCACCCGCGCCCTCGACCACCGTCTTCTCGATCTCGAGGAGGAGGACCACGGCCCGCTCGATGGCCGGCTCCTCGACCAGCGCTAGGGCGTCGACCCGGCTCGCGATCGCCGCCGCGGTCAGCGCGCCCGGGGCCTTGACCGCGATGCCGTCGGCGATCGTGGCGCCGCCCGGGATGTCCGGCACCAGACCCAGTCGGTGGAGCACGCCCGGATGGCTCGCGGCCTGCACACCCACGACCTCGATGTCGGGTCGAAGCGCCTTGGCGACGATCGCAATCCCCGAGACGAGCCCGCCGCCGCCGACCGGAACGACGAGGACCTCGAGCTCCGGCACGGCCCTGAGCATCTCGAGGGCGATCGTCCCTTGACCCGCAATCACGGCGGGGTCGTCGTAAGGGTGGACGAAGCTTCGCCCGGTCCGGGCACAGAGGGCCAGCGCCTCGGCCGCGGCCTCCTCAACCGAGGAGCCCGCGAGGATGACCTCGGCGCCGAGCTTGTCGGTATTGTCGATCTTTACGAAGGGCGTGGCGAGCGGCATCACGATGCTGACCGGAATGCCGAGCCTGCGCGCGTGGTAGGCCACGCCCTGGGCGTGGTTCCCGGCGGACATCGCGACAACGCCTTTCGCGGCCCGCGCGGGCGGGAGAAGCAAGAGGTGGTTGAGGGCGCCGCGCTCCTTGAACGAGGCCGTGTATTGCAGGTTCTCGAACTTGAGCCACACCCGGCAGCCCAGGATCTCGCCGAGCGTCCGGCTCTCGAGGCAGGGCGTCTCGATCACCCGACCAGCGATCCGTTGGGCGGCCGCCTGGATGTCCTCGAGGCTCGGGAGATCCGGCGCCGGGGGCACCGATACGCTTCCGCGCAGCGGCACGAACCGGGCACCGGCGCCCGGCTCGGCGGTTGCCCGCGAGCGCTCCTCGGGCCTATCTGACCCCACCCTACCCAACGGCCGAGGTTCGGACATGCGGGTGCTCGTTGTCGGCTCGGGCGCACGCGAGCATGCACTCTGCTGGTCGCTCGCCGCCTCGCCGCTCGTCAAGACCGTGTTCTGTGCGCCGGGCAATGCCGGTATCGCCCGAGACGCCGAGCTCGTCCCGATCGCCGCCGATGCGGTGGACGAGCTCGTCGTCTACACGCGCAGCGAGCGCATCGATCTCGTGGTGGTGGGACCCGAGCGGCCGCTCGTCCTCGGTCTCGTCGACCGCCTGGCGGACGCCGGCATCCGGGCGATCGGGCCCACCGCTGCCGCGGCCCGCCTCGAGGGCTCGAAGGCGTTCACCAAAGCGCTCTGCGCTCGCCACGGCATCCCCACCGCGGCGTTTCGGGTCTTCGAGGCGAGCGAGCGGGCCGCCGCCCGCACCCATGTCGTGGCGCAGCCGATGCCGGTCGTCGTCAAGGCGGACGGTCTCGCCGCCGGCAAGGGTGTCACCGTCGCCGCCACGGTCGAGGAGGCCCTCGCCGCGGTGGACGCCGCTTTCGACGGGGCCTTCGGTGAGGCCGGCGCGCGGATCGTGATCGAGGAGTTCCTCGAAGGGGTGGAGGCGAGCCTGTTCGCCCTTTGCGACGGTCAGGACGCCCTCGTGCTCGGTACCGCACAGGATCACAAGCGGGCCTTCGACGGCGATCGGGGGCCGAACACGGGTGGCATGGGCGCCTGCTCGCCGGCTCCACCGCTCACGCCCGCGCTCGTGGAGCGGGCGATGGCCGAGATCGTACGGCCCACGCTCGCCGCGATGGCGAGCGAGGGCGCGCCCTTCCGCGGAATTCTCTATGCCGGGCTGATGATCGGCCGCACCGGCCCCCGCCTGGTCGAGTACAATGTCCGCATGGGCGATCCCGAATGCCAGGTCGTGCTGCCCCGGCTCATGAGCGATCTCGGCCAGCTCCTGTTGGGCGCTGCCGACGGCGTGCTCCGCCGGATGAGCGCCCGTTTCTACCCCCGCCACACGCTCGGCGTCGTGCTGGCCACCCGCGGCTATCCGGGACCGGTCGAACGCGGCAGCGAGCTGCGCGGGCTCGAAGCGGCCGAGGCCTGCGAAGACGTGCTCCTTTTCCACGCCGCCACCCGGCGCGAGGGCGGACGCTGGGTCGCCGACGGCGGTCGGGTGCTCACGGTGGTCGGCAGCGGCGCTTCGCTCGCCGAGGCGCGCGCGCGGGCCTATGCCGCAGTCGACAAGATCGACTGGCCGGAAGGCTTCTGTCGGCGGGACATCGGTGCGCGCGCCCTCGACGCCTCGGCCGACCGGTCGGGGAACGGATGAGCCGGGCGCGCCTTCTCGAGGCCGGCGACCGGGCGATCGCCGAGGCGGCCGAGGTTCTGCGCGCGGGCGAGCTCGTCGCCTTCCCGACCGAGACGGTCTACGGGCTCGGGGCGGACGCCACGAGCGACGCCGCGGTCGCGGCGCTCTACGCGGCCAAGCGCCGGCCCGCCCACAATCCGCTGATCGTGCACATCGCCGGGCGCGCGGCGCTCGAGCCCCTGGCGCGCCTCGACGCGCGGGCCGAGCGGCTCGCCGAACGGTTCTGGCCGGGGCCTTTGACCTTCGTCCTACCACGCCGACCCACCGCCCCGGTCTCGCCGCTCGCCACTGCCGGGCTTTCGACCGTGGCGGTCCGGGTCCCCGCCCATCCCGTGGCCCTGGCCCTATTGGAGGCCGCAGGGCAGCCGATCGTGGCTCCTTCTGCCAACCGCTCGGGCCGGGTGAGCCCGACCAGCGCGGAGGACGTCGCTCTTGAGCTCGGCGATGCGATCGCGCTGATCCTGGATGCCGGACCGTGTCGAGTCGGGGTCGAGAGCACGATCGTGGATCTCTCCGAGCCCGACCGACCGGTCCTCCTGCGGCCCGGAGGCGTGCCGCGGGCGGCGATCGAGGAAGTCCTGGGTCCGTTGGCCGAGGCGGGAGACGGCGAAGCGCGGCCGCGCGCGCCCGGCCGGCTCGCGAGCCACTACGCGCCGAGCCTACCGGTGCGACTGGACGCCCTCGAGGTCGAGCCGGACGAGGCGCTGCTGGCGTTCGGCCCGCGGGTTCCGAGCGGCGCCTTCGCGACGTTCAATCTGAGCCCGGCGGGTGACACGACCGAGGCCGCACGCCGCCTCTACGCGCTCCTCCGCGCCGCCGACCGGAGTGGCGCCCGCCAGATCGCGGTCATGCCGATCCCCGGCGATGGCCTCGGTGAGGCGATCCGTGACCGTCTGCGCCGCGCGGCGGCCCCGCGGCCTTCGCCCGAGATGCGGTCGAACGGTGCCGACTGAGCTCAGGCGGGCCGGCCGGTGCGCAGGCCGGCGACGGTCGCGAGCATCCCGGCGGTCACGAAGGTCAGCCCGGCCACCGCCTCGAGCGACAGCGGCTCGCCCAGGATCGGGACGGCCAAGAGGGCACCCAGACCGGGGACTAGCGCGGTGAGCATGGTCGTCGGACCCGGGCCCAGGGCCGCCACGCAGCGCGTATAGGCCACGAAGGCCAGGAGAAAGGCCAAGAGCCCGTGATAGATGCCCTGGAAGAGGAGCTCCGGCCAGGACGCGGCGGCGATCCCCTTCGGCAAGAGCAGCAGCCAAGGTGGGAGATAGACGAGCCCGGCACCGAGCCCGACCACGCCCGCGGCCGCGAGCGGCGGGACCTTCCAGGCCCGTGCCGCGATCGTGAAGACGGCCCAGGAGAGGGATGCGGCGGCGAACAGGAGATCGCCCCGCCAGGCACCCGGCGGCGCCTCCTCGAGGCCACTCGCGAGCGCCGAGATCCCGGCCACGATCAGGGCGAGGCTCAACAGCCGGCGCCCGCCCAGCGGCTCGCCCAGGACGAGGCGCGCGAGAAGCGCGGTCCAGAGCGGCAGCGTGCTCGTCATCATGATCGAGGCGTGCGCCGCGGGCGCGAAGGCGAACCCCCAATAGGCGAGGAGCGGGAAGCCGAGGCCGGCGGTTGCTACCAAGAGTGCCGCCCGGGCCAGGCTCAGGCCGGCCAAGCCGTATCGCCAGGCGATGGGGGCCGCGGCGAGCACGGCGACGCTGAGCCTGAGCCCGGCGATGTCGGTCGGCAGGAGCGGGCCCAGCACACCGGCGCGGGAGACGAGCAGGAACGCCGTCCAGATCGCGACCACGACGGCGCCGGCGGCGAGCCCGATCGCGAGTTCGCGCGGGGTGAGGGCGGCCGTGCTGCTCGCGGTTCGGGTTTCGCCGCTCATGGTGGCGGCTGTCTGAAGGCCGGCGGCAGCGCCGACAAGCGGGGGCGCCGCAGCCCCGCCTCCCGCCCTCCGCTCAGGGCTGCAACACGTAGCAGCCGGGTGCGGGCAGGAGCTCCGGGTAGCCTTTCTCCGGTGCGCCCATGGGCGGCGGTGGCACCGGCGGCCCGCTGCGCTCGGCGAGCCACGCTTGCCAGGCCGGCCACCAGGAGCCCTGCCGGACCGGCGCCTGGACGGCCCAAAGATCGGGCGGCGAGTAGGCTTCGTCGGCCGCCATGGTCGTGATCCGATGACGACGGTCGGTACGGGTGGGCGGGCTGACGATCCCGGCGTTGTGGCCACCGCTCGTCAGCACGAAGGTGACCTCGGTGTCGGTCAAGAGGCGGATCTTGTAGACCGACTGCCAGGGCGCAATGTGGTCGGTCTCGGTTCCGACCGCGAAGATCGGGCAGCGGATGTCGGTGAGGGCCACCGGTCGACCCTCGACGGCGTAGCGGCCACGGCTCAGCCGATTGTCGAGGAAGAGGTCGCGCAGATACTGACTGTGCATGCGCGCCGGCATGCGCGTGCCGTCGGCGTTCCAGGCCATGAGATCCGTCATCGGCTCGCGCTCGCCCAGGAGATATTGGCGCACCATGCGCGACCAGATCAGATCGGCCGAGCGGAGCATCTGGAAGGCTCCGGCCATCTGGCTCGTGTCCAGATAGCCCTGGTCCCACATCATGTCCTCAAGATAGGCGAGCTCGTTCTCGTCGATGAACAACATGAGCTCGCCGGCTTCCGAGAAGTCGGTCTGGGCGGCCAGAAGCGTCATGCTCGCGACCCGGTCGTCACTGTCGCGCGCGAGCTTGGCGACCGCGATCGCGAGCAACGTCCCGCCCAGGCAGTAGCCGCAAGCGTGCACCTTGCGCTGGCCGGTGACCGCTTCGATGACGTCGAGTGCCTTCTCCACGCCTAGCCTACGATAGTCGTCGAGAGAGGTTTCCCGGTCCTTGGCCTCTGGGTTTTTCCAAGATATGCAGAAGACTGTGTGGCCTTGGTCGACGAGATATTTGACTAGAGAGTTCTCGGGACGGAGATCTAGGACGTAATATTTCATGATCCAGGCGGGCACGATGAGGATCGGCTCGGGCCGTACGCGCTCGGTAGACGGCGCGTACTGGATCAACTCCATGAGCTCGTTGCGGTAAATCACCGAGCCTCGAGTGATCGCCAGATTCTCGCCGACCCGCCAAGCCTCCGTACCGGCCGGCGGCCGACCCGTGAGCCACCGCTCGAGGTCGTCGAAGTAATATTCGAAACCGCGAACCAGATTCCGGCCTTGTTCGGCGATCGTCCTTTCGATCACCTCCGGGTTCGTCCAGGGAAAGTTGGAAGGCGCCAACATGTCAAGGATCTGCCGGCGCATGAACGCCATCTGGCGAATGTGCTGGCGGGTCGGGCCGCGCAGCGCGTTGGTCGCGGCGTCCCACCAGCTTTGGACTGCGAGGAAGCCCTCTGCCATGACGTTGAAGGGGAAGCTTCGCCATTGGGGTGCGGCGAACCGACGGTCGTGGTCGGTGCCGAGCGCGAACGGTTCGCCGTCCTGGCCGGTGGCGGCTCGAAGCACGTAGAGCCCGAGGCGGAACGCGTCGACCGCGGCCTTCTGGGCAAGGGCCAGCTGAAGACCGGGTGCGTTCAGGAAATGAGCCCACCAGTCCATCCGCGCGGCCTGAACCGCCGCCGGCGAGATGCTCGCCGTGAGCCGTGCCTGGAAGGCGTGGAGGAGCCTGTCCAGATTGGCGTAGCGCTGGAGTTCGGAGTCGGTCCGCGCCGGCTCGGCTCGCCGCACCGGCACCGCTGCCGCAGACGCTTCGGCGGGCCGACCCGCCTCGGTTCGTGCGTTCGCTTCGCTCGCCCGCAATACCGTCGCCGCCATCGCCAACCTCCCCCGATACCCTGCCCTTCCCTCAGTTAGGCGACAGGCGGCGCGCGCCAACCTTCCGAGTCGCCGGCGCATGGTCACAGCCGCTAGGCAATACCGGGTCCGTGGTCTATCAAAGCTGTCGGGCAGGAAACGCGGAAGCACGCGATCGGGAGACCCCGTGAAGCTCTACGACTTCGGTACCGTCGTTCTCGTGGCCGCCGTCGCCGCCGCGATCGCGCTGATCGTGGCCGGCCAGATGAGTAGTGGCTGAGGCGCGGGCATCCGCCGTCACGGCTGCGCCGGCGCGGAGCGTCGGCGCGGCCGGAGCCGACGGCCCCGGCCGCGAGGTCGAAACGGCCGGACCGGAGCCCTTGCGGTGGGGCCGCGTCGGTCGAGGCCCGGTGGAGGTGCTGCGCTCGCTCGCCGAGCTGCACGCGGTCGCGCGCCGGTGGGCCGAGCTCGAGGCCCGGGCTCTCGAGCCCAACCCCTTCTTCGGTCCGGGTTTTCTCTTGCCTCTGCTCGAGGCGCGGGGTTGGCTCCCCGGGCTCCGGGTCCTCCTCTGTCGCGACCCGGACGGAGAGCTCCTCACCTTCCTGCCCGTGATGCGTTCGGGTCTCGGTCCCGGCTCCTCGGTACCGACGCTACGGAGCGCCTACACGCCGGCCCAGCCGCACGGCTTTCTCGGCACGCCGCTGGTCCGCCGCGATCGGGCCGGCGACGCGCTGGACCGGCTGCTCGACGCGCTCGACCGCGGCCTTCCGAGCGGCGGGCTCCTCGAGCTCATCGGGCACGCGGAGGACGGACCGGTCGCCGAACTGCTCGAACGGCGGCTCGCCGCCCGCCGGCAGCCCGTCCTCGTGCTACCCGGGTGGAGCCGAAGGCTCTTCCGGCGCCGCGCCTCGGCCGAGGCGTACCTCGCGGAGGCCCTCGGGACGCGCCACCGAGCGGAGCTGCGCCGCCAGCGGCGGCAGCTCGAGCGGCTCGGTGTGCCGACGCTGCGCCGGCTCGCCGCGGGGGAGCCGGTCGCTCCCTGGGTCGAGGCCTTTCTCGAGCTCGAGGCCTCGGGCTGGAAGGGCCGCAGCGGCACCGCGCTCGCCTGCGACCCCGCCGATCGGGCCTTCTTCGTGGCGATGTGCGGGGCGCTACACGCCGTGAACAGGCTCGCATTTGACGCGCTCGAGCTCGACGGACGGCCGATCGCGATCGCTTGTTCGCTGCGCGCGGACGCATCGCCTCGAGCGGCCGAGTTCGTCTTCAAGATCGCCTTCGACGAGCGACTGGCCAGGCAGAGCCCGGGCGTTCAGCTCCAGCTCGCCCTCCTGAGCGAGCGTCACGCGACCGAGGACGCGCCCGCCTGGGTCGATTCCTGCGCCGCGCCGACCGACAGCTTCTACCGGCGGATCTGGCTCGACGAGCGCCGCCTCGGCCATCTCCTGATCGCCGCGCGCCGGCCGCCCTGGCCGACGGTGCTCGCCGTCTCGGCGCTCGCCCGGCGGCTACGGGAGCGCTGGCGAGCCGCACGGGCCGGCCGCTCGGGAGCGTGACACCGGCCGCTCTTGCCCGCCCGTTCTCGGCGCTCGATAACCCGGCGCGGTCCGCGGCTGGACGGGATCGCGCGATGGCCGTGCTCGTGGTCGACGTGGGCGGCAACAATGTCAAGCTCAAGCTCTCTACCGGCCCGGAGATCCGCCGCGTTCCCTCGGGCCCGGATCTGCGGCCCGGTACGATGGTCGAGCGGGTCCGCGCCGCCACCGCCGATTGGCGGTTCGACCGCGTGAGCGTGGGCGTACCCGGTCCGGTCAAGAACGGGCGGCTCATCGACGAGCCGGTCAATCTCGGCGGGGGCTGGCTCGCCTTCGACCTCACCCGGGCGTTCGGTTTGCCCACGCGCGTGGCCAACGACGCGGCCATGCAGGCCCTCGGCTCGTGGGAGGGCGGCAAGATGCTTTTCCTGGGCCTCGGGACCGGGCTCGGCGCGGCGCTCGTGGTCGAGGGGCTCGTGCTCGGGCTCGAGCTCGCGCACCTGCCCTACCGCCGCAAGCGGACGTTCGAGGATTGGGTCGGAACGCGCGGGCTGAAACGTCTCGGCAAGAAGCGCTGGGCGGCCGCCGTGGCGGACGTCGTGGCGCGCCTCAAGGCCGCCATGGTCGCGGACGAGGTGGTCCTCGGGGGCGGCAATGTACGCCGCCTCGAGCCTTTGCCCGCCGGCGCCCGGCGCGGCGACAATGCTCGGGCCTTCGTGGGTGGCGAGCGACTCTGGGAGCAGGGCTGGCGCGTCCTTTGAGCGGGCCGGAGCGCGGCGGAGCGGACTGGCTCACCCGGGCCCCGATCCCCACGCTCGTCCGCCGGCTCGCCCTGCCCTCGGCCACCGCCATGGCGTTGCAGACCGTCTTCAACATGACCAACAGTTATTGGGCGGCGAGCTGGTCGACCGAAGCCCTCGCAGCGGTGGCGACCGCCTTTCCGATCTTCTTCGTGATCATCGCCGCGAGCTTCGGCTTCGGCCAGGGAACGGCCGCGCTCCTCGCCCATACTCTGGGTGTCGGCGAGACGGGGAGGCCCGCCGGCTCTGGAGGCAGGCGCTGCTTCTTGCCGGACTCGCGGGCCTGATCGTGGCGCTCACCGGTTCGGCCGGTGCGCCGATCCTGGCGGCGCTGCTGGGCGCGCGGGATGTCGTATGCGAGCAGGTCGTCGCCTACATCGTGCCCCTCCTCGCCGTGGGCCCGCTCTTCCTCCTTGCGGCAGTGGTGAACGCCGCGCTCACGGCCCAAGGCGACACCCGCAGTCTGCGTGACGCCGTGGCCTCGGCCACGCTCGTCAACGCCGGCCTGGTTCCCCTCCTGATGTACGGAGCGGGCTCTCTCCCTCCGCTCGGAGTCGTAGGCGTCGCCGCCTCGCATCTGGTCGTTCAGACGGCCCAGCTCGCCTGGCTGGGCTGGCGGGCAGGACGCACGGCCCTCGCCCGCGGACTTGGCCTACGCGATATCGTGCCCTGCCGCTCGCGCGCTTCCCGCGTGCTTCGCCAGGTCGTCCCCAACACCGTGACGATGATGGCGACAGGCGTCGGTCTGGCGATCGTCACGGCCTTCGCCGCCCGCCACGGCCCGGCAGCGGTGGCGGCCTAAGGCGTGGCGTTGCGGATCGAGCAGCTCGTCCTTTTGCCCACACTCGGGCTCAATGCGGCGACTGTCGCTCTGGTCGGTCGCAATCTCGGAGCGGGAAAGCCGGATCGTGTGGTCGAGAGTGTCCGCGTCGCCCTCGCGATCGGCGTGGGGCTCATGAGCGCAGGCGCACTCCTCGTCTATCTCGCGCGCTCCCCGCTCCTCGCGGTCTTCACCGACGATCCGGCTGTTCGCGAACTCGGTGCGCTCTATCTCGGGATCGTGGTCCTGGCTTTCCCGGCCTATGCCGTCGTGATCCTCGGTGCGGGGGTTCTGCAGGGGCTTCGACGCCCGCTTCCGGCGCTCCTCGTGGGGATCGGCCGGCACATCGTGGTACCGCCCCTCGTGTTTTGGTCGCTCGACGTCGCGCTCGGGCTGGGCTTTTCGGGTGTCGCGCTCGCCGTGCCGCTGATCTCGTGGGCCGGAGCGTTGGCGACGGGTGGCCTGATCCGCCGCTACCTACCCCGGCCGGAAGCCTCGCCCGGGGTCAGAAGCTGACCCTCGCGGCGAACCGTTTCGGCGAGGGCGCCGTCGGCTCGGACGAAGCGGCGCCCGCAATATTTGCAGACCACCTCCTCGGCGTGCTCGAGCGTCATGAACTCGCGGGGATGGCCGAGCGGTCCGTCGCCGTCGCAGCGGACGTGCCGCTGGGTGGTCAGGACGACCTCGCGGTCGTTCACCAGAAACACCTGATCGGCCATGCGATCGCTCCCCTCGCCGGCCCGCTTGCTGCCAGGGCAGCGACCTTTCCTCAAGTCCTGCCGCCGTCGCAGCCTGCCCGAGGGATGCGAACGGCGATCCGACGTCGACGGAGCGCTTGGCGAGGGCGGCCCCGCCAGGTATATCTACCGCGGGCGCCCGTAGCTCAGCTGGATAGAGCGTTAGCCTCCGGAGCTAAAGGTCAGAGGTTCGAGTCCTCTCGGGCGCGCCAGTCCGCGCGGTCGTTCGTGCACCACGCCCGTCGGCTCGGTTCAGGATCCGTTCCCGTGAGCGTCTGCGCGTTCGACCATCCGGTACTCGGCGGGCTCCTGGGTGATCCGGACATCGCCGAAGCCCTCTCCTTCGAGGCCGAACTCGAGGCAATGCTGCGCTTCGAGGCGGCGCTCGCCCGCGCCGAGGCCGATGCCGGCCTGATCCCGGCCGCGGCGGCCGACGCGATCGAGGCGACCTGTGGCCGGTTCCACCCGGACCGCGACCGGCTCGTAGCCGGCGCGGCCCGCGACGGGGTGCTCGTTCCCGAACTCGTGCGCCAGCTCCGCGCCGCGGTTGGTGAGCCGCACGCCGTCCATCTTCACAAGGGGGCGACGAGCCAGGACCTGATCGACACGGCACTCTTGGTGCGGCTCCGGCGGGCGCTCGCCATTCTGGACCGGAGACTCGAAGCCCTGATCGGCCGTCTCGCCGCGCTCGAGGAGCTCTGGGGCGCCCGGCGGCTCGTGGGCCGCACCCGGATGCGGCGTGCCGAGCCCGTCTCTTGGGCGCACAAACTCGCATCCTGGCGCGAACCCCTGGTGCGGCATCGCGAACGGCTGGCCGAGCTGCGCCCGCGGCTCCTTCTCCTACAGCTCGGCGGTGCGGTCGGCGATCGGGCGGCCCTCGGTCCGAAGGCCCGAGTGATCGCCGATGCGGTTGCCGACGCGCTCGGGCTCAAACGCGCCGAGCGGGCGACCCACAGCGAGCGGGACGGCTTCGGCGAACTCGCCGGCTGGCTCGCGCTCGTCGCGGGCTCGCTCGGCAAGTTCGGGCAGGACGTGGCGCTCCTGGCCCAAGACGAGGTCGCCGAGCTCTTCGTCGTGGGCGGCGGTTCTTCGGCGATGCCGCACAAGGTCAACCCCGTGGCAGCCGAGGTGCTCGTGGCGCTGGCTCGCTACGCAGCGAGCCTCGCGGGCGCGGTCCACCAGGCGATGGTGCACGAGAACGAACGGTCCGGGGCCGCTTGGACTCTGGAATGGCTGGCTTTGCCGCCGCTTCTGGCGACGACCGGTGTCGCGACGCTCAGGGCGTCGGATCTCCTCGACCAGATGCGGCTGCCCGAGGCCGGGCGATAGTGGACCGCCGGACGCGCGATGCTCGATCTCGTCGCCGTGACGCTGCGGATCGCCGGCCGGCCGCTGCTTTCGGGCGCGTCGCTGCACCTTCCGGCCGGAGCGCGGATGGCGCTCGTGGGCCGCAACGGTACGGGCAAAACGAGCCTGTTGCGGCTGATCGCGGGCGAGCTCCAACCCGATTCCGGCACCGTCCGCCTGCGTGCGGGTGTACGCGTGGGCACGGTGGCCCAGGAGGCGCCCGGCGGGACTATCACCCCCCTCGAGGCGGTGCTCGCCACCGACCGCGAGCGCACGGCCCTCCTGGCCGAACGCGAGCGCGCCGCGGCGGACCGACTCGTGGAGATCGAGGAGCGGTTGCGGACGATCGGGGCGAGTGCGGCACCGGCTCGTGCCGCCCGGATCCTCCAAGGCCTGGGTTTCGACGAGGCGGCCCGAGCACGGCCGCTCGACAGCTTTTCGGGCGGCTGGCGCATGCGGGTCGCGCTCGCGGGCGTGCTGTTCCTCGAGCCGGACCTTCTTCTGCTTGACGAGCCGACCAACCATCTCGACCTCGAGGCGGCGCTGTGGCTCGAGTCCTATCTCCGCACCTATCCCCGCACGCTCCTCCTGGTAAGTCACGACCGCGACCTCTTGAACGGCGTTGCCGAGCGCGTCTGCCATCTCGAGGGCGGGCGTCTCACCGTCTACGCCGGCAACTACGACGCGTTCGAACGCCAGCGGGCGGCCAAGCTCGAGCGGGCCGCCAAGCTGCGCGCCCGCCAGGAGGCCGAGCGGGCCCGGATCCGAGCCTTCGTCGAGCGATTCCGCTACAAGGGGAGCAAGGCCCGCCAGGCCCAGAGCCGGCTCAAGATGCTGGCCCGCATGGAGCCGGTGGCGCAGGCGCTGGTCGAGCCCGAGGTACATTTCAGCCTGCCCGCGGGCCGCGTTCCCGCGCCCCCCCTGATCACGCTCAAGAACGTTCGGGTCGGCTACGGCTCGACCGTCGTTCTGGACCGGCTCGATCTGCGGATCGATCCCGACGACCGGATCGCGCTACTCGGCGCCAACGGTAACGGTAAGTCCACCTTCGCCAAACTCCTGGCGGGCCGGCTCGAGCCCATGGCCGGCACGGTCACTCGAGCTCGCGGTCTGGTCGTGGGCTTCTTCGCCCAGCATCAGTTCGAGGAGCTCGACCCGGAAGCGACCGCTCTCGAGCATGTCTCCCGGCATCTGCCGCGGGAGAGCGAGCAGAGCCTCCGCGAGCGGCTCGCGCGCTTCGGCCTCGTCCAGGAGCGGGCGACGACGCCGGCCCGCCATCTCTCGGGCGGCGAGCGCACCCGTCTGGCGCTCGCCCTCGTCTGCCTCGAGCCCCCCAACTTCCTGATCCTCGACGAACCGACCAATCACCTCGACATCGATTCGCGTGCGGCCCTGGTCGAGGCGATCAACGCTTTCGAGGGCGCGGTGATCCTCGTCAGTCACGACCGTCACCTGATCGAGGCGACCGCCGATCGTCTCTGGCTCGTCGCCAACGGTCGGGTCCGCACCTTCGACGGCGACGTCGAAGATTATCGCCGACTCTTGCTCGAGACTTCGGCCGAGCCACGCCAGCAAGAGCCCGCGACGGCGCCCCACGATACCGGCGGGCGGCGCGGAGCGGCCGAGCGGCGCAGCCGGCTCGCGCCCCTTCGCCAGCGGGCACGCGAGGCCGAGCGCGAGCTCGAGAAGCTGCACGCCCGCCGCCTGGCGATCGAGGAGGAGCTCGCCGACGACCGCATCTATCGCGACGGCGCCTTGGTCGCCGCGCGCCACCGCGAACTCGCCGAGCTCGCCGAGCGGATCGCCGCGGCGGAGGCCCGCTGGCTCGAGGCCGAGGCCGAGATCGAAGCACTCGAAGGACGCTCGGCGACGGTCTGAAAAAAAGGAAAAAGGGGCGCGGCGGACCGCGCCCCGAAGCTTCGCCTCCGATCCTCGGCTCAGCGGCGGGCGAGCTGGTCGCCGACGTCGAGCAAGACGTACTCGTTGGCGTCTTGCGTGTTCGGCAGGCGGCCGGTCGAGAAGGGCAGATTGTTGTCGTTGACGACGTCGATGTGGCGCTCGTCCACGATGTCGACGTTCTCGATCGTCACGAAGGGGAAGGCGAAGCGCCCGTCGATCGTGCCGGCCTTGGCGATGCCTTTGGGGTCGCAGATGTCGAGCAGATCGACATGGGTCACCTTTTCGACGAGACCGGCGTCGTTCACCTGTGCCATGTTGATCAAGTGGACTCGTTTGAAATCGGCCACTTTCGGGAAGCATCCCGACGTCTGCTCCAGCTTGCAGAGGAGCCGCGGGTCGCCTTTGGCGTTGTCGCGCTCGACGAGCAGAGCGCGCGCAGCGTCGATCATGTTGAAGTCGCCGATGTTGGTACCAGCGACCTCGAGTGCGTATTTCCAAATCGTCCCATTCCACTTTCGAGCCCGGATGTCGAATTCGAGGATCCGAAGCACCTCCTTGCCGTTCGCCGTTTCGACGGCGGGCGGATCGCCGAGATAGATCGGACCTTCCAGCATCGCTTGGAGAGAGCGCCCATCCGGCGAGGCGGCCATGCCCTCGTAGCCGCGGGAGCGCCGTACTTCGAACCGAACCGGGCCCGGGGTCGCGGGCGTGCCGATGGCATGGTGGTCTGGCGAGCGAACGACCTTCCCGTCGATCTGCGTCTCGACGAACGCTACGATCTTGCCGTTGCGATCGGCCGCGATCAGGTACGGTCCGAACTCGTCCCCGATCCAGTGCAGATCGCCCACGGTCTGGATCAATTCGACGTCGAGGTCGGCGCCGGTGAGATAGCGTTCTTCGCTGAATTCGTTCACTATTCGGAAGGGGATCACCTTGTTCGGATCGTGCAGGAACACGGTTTTGTCGCGCCGAACTCGACCGCTCTGCCAGTCGATCGCGACCTCGTGGAACGAGAGGAGCGCGTCGGGCGAGTTGCCCTTGCTGCCGAAGCCGTTGTCGATCAGTACGCGATAGCGGTCGCGTGCCAAGGTCTCGATGCCGGAAAAAAACCCTGCACCGGCTGCCCGACGAACGGAAGGGCGATACCGGTCGTTCGACCATCGAGGAACGACTTGCCCTCGACCGAGGCGATCTCCTCGACCCGCCGGTTCGGCACGGCCGCGAACCGCCCCGACACCACGAAGCCGCGGCCGGCGTCACGCGGGGGCGGAAGAAAGCTCGCCGCGGGCAGAACGGCGTCACCGACATACGTCGTTTTCACTTTCTCGCCCGCGGCGATCGAACTTGCGAGCGCGGTCGCGAGCAGAACGCCGACGAACGAACTCGGAACGAACCTTCGCATGGCCTCCGCTCCTCGCTCGTTCGACGGAGCGGGGCCAGAACGGGCCGGCGATCGTCTCGCGACCGATCGGCGACCCTTTCTTCGAAAGGCTACCCAGCTCGGCCACGCGCGAGTTCCTCGCGCAGGATCTCGAGCGCCATGCGGAGGAGGTTGATCGAGGCCTCGCGGCTCATGAAACCCGCGTGCGGGGTCAGGGTCGCGTTGGCGAGGCCGCGCAACGGGCTGTCGGCCGGCAGGGGCTCCTCGGTGAAGACATCGAGGGCGGCGTGACCGATCCGTCCCTCGCGCAGGGCCTCGATCAGCGCCGCCTCGTCAACGATCGCACCGCGCGCCGTGTTCACGAAAATCGCCCCCGGCTTCATCAGCGCGAGCTTCTCTCGGCTCAACAAGCCGCGGGTGCCCTCGTTGAGTGCGAGGTGGACCGACACCACGTCGGCGCGACGCAGGAGATCGTCGAGGTCCGCTGCCTCGCAGGGCAGGCCCGCAGGCATCCCCGAACGGTTCCAAGCGAGGACCTTCATGCCGATCCCGGCACACATGCGGATCATCTCTCGCCCGATGCCACCCGTGCCGATCACGCCGATCGTCTTGCCGAGAAGCTCGATACTGTTCTTGGGCTCGAAGCGGCCGGCCCGGACGTCGCGATCCATCTCGGCCACGCGATGGGCGGCCGCCAGCATGAGCGCGAAAGCGTGCTCCGCGACGCTGCGATCGCCGTAGCCTTTGTAGCTGCGGACGGTAATGCCGAGCCGCGCGGCCGCCTCAAGGTCGATGAAGCTGCTGGCGCCCGTGCCGAGGAACACGATACAGCGGAGATCCCGGCACCGCTCCAGGATCGCAGCCGTGAAACGGCTGTGATCGTTCAGGATATGGCTGCGACCGACACAAAGGGCGACGAGCTCGTCGCCGACCGGATCACCGACATGGACCTCGAGGTCGGGGACGATGCCCGAGAGACCCTCCTCGTAGAGCTGCTTCAAGAAGGGCGGGCAGTCGATGAACAGCGGTCGCACAAGCTTTCTCCTCCCCGGGCATCGCCGCTGCGCGCATGCCGTCGTCGCGGCCGGCCGACCAGCCGGTCGGCGGCGCCGGCGGCGGGCCGAAGGGCCTCTTGGCGAACGGCTGCGATCGTGCCAAGCCCATCGCGCGGGGAGAAGGGAGGTTCAGCGATGACGCGGATGTCGCCGTCCGAAGCGTTCGTCGAGACCCTCGTGGCACACCGCGTGACCGACGTATTCGGGATCGTGGGCTCGGCCTACATGGACGCGCTCGACATCTTTCCCGCCGCCGGGATCCGCTTCTGGTCGGTCGCCCACGAGCAGAACGCGGCCCACATGGCGGATGGCTACAGCCGGGCGTCCGGCCGCCACGGTGTCTGCATCGCCCAGAACGGGCCCGGTATCACCAACTTCGTGACAGCGATCGCCGCCGCCTATTGGGCGCACAGCCCGGTGGTCGCGATCACCCCCGAGACGGGCTCGATGACGATCGGCCTCGGCGGCTTCCAGGAGACCGAACAGCTGCCGATCTTCTCCAAGATCACGCGCTACCAGGCGCACGTGAACCGTCCCGAGCGGATTGCCGAACTCACCCATCGGGCCTTCCAGCTCGCACTCCTCGAGCGGGGGCCGACGCAAGTGAACATCCCGCGGGACTATTTCTACGGCGAGTTCGACTACACGATCCCGACGCCGATCGTCGTGCGTCGAGCCGCGGGCTCGCCCGAGAGCCTGGACGAGGCCGCCGCCCTGCTCGCCGCCGCGCGGTTCCCGGTGATCCTGGCGGGCGGCGGCGTGATCATGTCGGACGGTCAGCGAGAAGCGGTGGCCCTCGCCGAGCATCTCGAGGCGCCGGTCGTCTGCTCTTACCTGCACAACGATGCTTTCCCGGCCTCGCACCGGCTGGCCTGTGGACCCCTCGGCTATCAGGGCTCGAAGGCGGCGATGCGCATCCTCGCCCAGGCCGACGTCGTCCTCGTCCTGGGCTCGCGGCTCGGACCGTTCGGGACTCTGCCGCAATACGGCATCGAGTACTGGCCGAAGGGAGCCAAGATCATCCAGGTGGACGCGGATCATCGCGTCCTCGGGCTCGTGAAAGACGTCGACGTCGCGGTACACGGTGATGCCAAGGGTGCGGCGCGCGAGATCCTGCGGCGCCTCGAGCAAGGCAATGTCGTTATCGCGGCGCGGGCCAATGCGGCGGAGCGGCTCGCGGAAGTGGAGCAGCAGAAGCGGGCCTGGGCCCAGGAGCTCGAGAGTATTTCCTCCGCATCGGGCTCGCCGATCGCCCCCCGGCGGGCGCTTCGAGAACTGGCGCGCGCATTGCCCAAGGGCAGCATGGTCACGACCGACATCGGCAATGTCTGCTCGGTCGCAAACAGCTACCTCGAGTTCGACGAAGCACCATCCTTCTTCGCCGCGATGAGCTTCGGAAATTGCGGCTACGCCTTCCCGACCGCCATGGGCGCCAAGGTCGCGAAGCCGGACCGGCCGGC
>CALBAK010000063.1 GCA_937926445.1 uncultured Alphaproteobacteria bacterium | reverse complement strand
GTTCGGTGCAGCGTCGCTATCAGAAGGTGCTCGAGGAGGCTCCGGCCCCGAACCTTCCCGACGACAGTCGGCGACGGTTGCACGACGCCGCCGTCGCACTCGCCGACGCCGTCGGCTACGACTCGACCGGCACGGTCGAGTTCGTCGTCGACGACGAGACGGGCGAGCCGTACTTCCTCGAGATGAACACCCGCCTGCAGGTCGAGCATCCGGTGACCGAGATGGTGACTGGGGTCGATCTCTTGGTGGCGCAGATTCGCGTCGCCGAAGGAGACACGCTGGCGACGATCCTCGGCGATCGCTATCCAACCTTTCGCGACGGCGAGCTGACGCCCCAAGGTCACGCCATCGAGGTGCGGCTGTACGCCGAAGATCCGTTCCGCAACTTCGCCCCATCGCCGGGCACCATTGCGCTGCTGCGGCTGCCCGAGGGGCCGGGGGTGCGCAACGATTGCGGCGTCAGCGGCGGCGATACGGTCACCATCTTCTATGATCCGATGCTCGCCAAGTTGATCGTCTGGGGCGCTGACCGAGCACATGCCATCGCCCGCCTCGATCGGGCGCTGGACGAGCTGCGCATCGAGGGCATCCAGACTTCGACGCCTCTGTTCTGGCAGATCTTGGCCGACGACGATTTCTGCGCCGGTCGCATGGATATCGGCATGCTGGACCGCAAACTCGCCGACGGCACTTGGGGCAAACCCGAAGCCAGCTTTGGCGACGGTGCGGTGTACATCGAGCGCTTCGTGGTCGACCCCCGGCACGTCGAGATCCAGGTCCTCGGCGACCAGCACGGCGCCGTGGTGTCGTTGGGTGAGCGCGAGTGCTCGCTGCAGCGCCGGCACCAGAAGGTGGTCGAAGAGGCCCCGTCGCCTGTGGTCGACGCCGACCTGCGCAAACGCATGGGCGCGGCGGCGGTGTTGGCGGCCGAGGCGGTGGGCTACAGCAACGCCGGCACGGTGGAATTCCTGCTCGATGCCAATGGCGAGTTCTTCTTCCTCGAGATGAACACCCGCCTGCAGGTCGAGCATCCGGTGAGCGAGCTCGTCACGGGTGTCGACATCGTCCGCGAACAGATCCGGATCGCCGCCGGCGAGCGACTGCGCCTGCGGCAGGACCAGGTCCGCATCCAGGGCCACGCGATCGAGGTCCGGGTCACGGCCGAGGACCCAAAGACCCTGACTCCCGCCCCGGGCCGGGTGAGCGCCTACCATCCCCCGGGCGGACCGGGTGTGCGGGTCGATTCGGCACTCTATGCCGGCTACACCGTTCCGCCGCACTACGACAGCCTGATTGCCAAGCTCGTGGTCCACGATGTCGACCGTGCCCGGGCGATCCGGCGGCTCGAGCGAGCCCTCGCCGAGTACGTGATCGACGGCATGGCGACGAACCTGCCGCTTCTGCGGGCGCTCTTCGCCACCGAGGAGGTGCGCGAGGGGCGCTACGACACCCGCTGGCTCGGCCAGTTCCTGCAGGGCAGGCGCGGCTGAGGGCGCGGTCCGACGCGGGCGGTGCGCGCCTTTGCTGGTCCTGACCCCGCACCGGCTTTTGCGCTGCTACGCCGTGGGCCGCTTCCCGATGGCCGACGGCCGGCACGATCCGACCGTCTATCTGGTCGACCCCGAGATGCGAGGCATCCTGCCGCTCGACGGGCTGCACGTCCCGCGCAGCCTCAAGCGGACGATCCGCCGGCAGACCTTCGAGCTCACGGTCGACCACGACTTCCGGGCGGTCATCGAGGCCTGCGCGGAAGCCACGCCCGCCCGTCCCACCACCTGGCTCAACGACGATCTGATCGAGCTCTACACCGCGCTCGCCCGCATGGGCCACGCTCACAGCATCGAGGTCTGGCGCGAAGGCCGGCTCGTGGGCGGCCTCTACGGCGTCGTCCTCGGCGCCGCCTTCTTCGGCGAGAGCATGTTCTCGCGCACCTCCGACGCCAGCAAGGTGGCGCTCGTGGAGCTCGTGGCCCGGCTCCGGGCGGGCGGCTTCACCCTGCTCGACACCCAGTTCGTGACCGACCATCTGCGCCGCTTCGGCGCGATCGAGGTTCCGCGTGCCGCCTATCTCGCCCGTCTCAAGGCGGCGATCGCCCGACCTGCCAGCTTTCCCCTCGACCCTCAGGGATTCGCCCTGGAACTCGTGGGCGCGGGCGGGGTCGGCGGCACCTCGGGCTCGCGGCAGTCCAACAGCCAGAGATCGTAGACCGGGTGTTCCAAGGCCGAGAGCCCAGGGCTCGAGGCGAACATCCAGCCACTGAAGACCGGCCGTGCGGTGTCGCGGTTCCGGCCTTCTTCGCGGATCTCGAGGAAAGCGGCCCGCTCGGGCGGCTCGATCGGCGGAGACACGAGGCAGGCGCGTGGCGTCACCACGAGCGTGCCGAAGCGGGTTTCGCCGCCGACCGGGGCCTCGAGCGTGCGCACCCGCGCCGTGACCTTGTCGAGCCCGCGCAGCACCGCTACCCGGTGCGGCTCGCTCGGGCGCCCGGCCACGGTCCCGCCGGCGAGCAGGACGGGGAGCACGAGCACAGCCGCGCTCGCCGCTCGTGCGACACGCCGCCCGCTCACGGGCCGGAACCCTTGGCCGGACCCTGGCCGCCCGCCCCGGTCGGGCCGGAAAAGATGTAGCGGCCGATCAGGTCCTCGAGGTTGACCGAGGACTGGGTGAAAGTGAGCTCCTCTCCCGGCTTCAGCATCCGGTCGTCGCCACCCGGAACGAGGGCCAGATATTTGCCGCCGAGCAGGCTCGCGCTCGCGACCGCCGCGGTGCTGTCGGCCGGCAGCTCGAGCCCGGCCTTGACCGAGAAGCGCACTTTGGCCCGGTAGGTGTCGGGCTCGACCTCTTGCGAGAGCACACGGCCCACTTTGATCCCGGCGATCTTGACGTCGGCGCCGGGCTCGAGCCCGTCGATCCGCTCGAACCGGGCGACCAGCTCGTAGCCGCCCGGATCGCCCACCGTGCTGCGGCCGTAGGCCCAGCCGAAGAAGGCGACCGCGACCGCCAGCACCACCGCTCCCAGGATCGTCTCGACCAGGTTGTGCTGCATGCTCCCTCGCCCGAAGGGCCGGCCCGGCCCCGGCCTTCGCGGCTTCAGCCGCCGTTGTCGAGCCCCAACAGCGCGCGGGCGAAGGCTCCGGCCTCGAAGGGCCGCAGATCGTCGATCCCCTCGCCCACCCCGATCGCGTGGATCGGCAGGCCGAACCGGCGGGCGAGCGCCACCACGACGCCACCCTTCGCGGTGCCGTCCAGCTTGGTGACGATCAGCCCCGAGACGTCGACCATGCTCTTGAAGATCTCGACTTGGCTGTGCGCATTCTGGCCCGTGGTCGCATCCAGGACGAGGATGCAGTCGTGCGGCGCCTCTTGGTCGATCTTCTTGAGTACCCGGACGATCTTTTGGAGTTCGGCCATGAGAGCCTGCTTGTTGTGCAGCCGCCCGGCGGTATCGATCAGGAGGAGGTCGGCCCCGTCCGCCTTCGCTTTCTCGAGCGCGGTATAGGCGAGACCCGCCGGATCCGCCCCCTCCTTGCCGCGGATCACCGGCACGCCGTTGCGCTCGCCCCAGATCTGGAGCTGCTCGACCGCGGCGGCACGGAAAGTGTCGCAGGCGGCGAGCACCACCGAGAGCCCGGCGTCCTTGGCCTGCTTGGCGAGCTTGCCGATGGTCGTGGTCTTGCCGGTACCGTTGACCCCACAGACCAGCACGACCTGCGGCCGGAAGCGCTCCCGGTGCGGGACGGGGAGCGCGAAGGGCTCGAGGATCGCGGCAATGCGCTCGGCCAGGAACGCGCGCACCTCCTCCTCGCTGACCTCTTTGCCGAACCGCTCCTTCTCGAGGGTGGCGACCAATGCCTGGGCGGTCTCGACGCCGAGGTCGGCGCCGATCAGCGCCTCCTCGAGCTCGTCGAGGGTCTCGCGGTCGAGCCGGCGGCGGGCGAAGACGCCCTTGAGCCGCTCCTTGAGCGCCCACGAGCTCCGCGCGAGGCCGGCCCTGAGGCGTCCGAGCCAGCCGCTCTTGGTCCCGCTCATGCCGCGCATGCTCCCGCGCCGGGGCGCTCGACCGGCACGACCTCGAGCCGGCCCCCGCTCGTCCCCACCACCTCGAGCTCAGCCACCGTACCGGCCGGCAAGACCGCGCCCGAGAGCCGGAAGGGAGCGAACTGGTCGGTGTGGCCCCGGCCGCCCTGCTCGACGAGACCGCGCACGGTCCTGCCGACCAGGGCTTCGAGAAAGGCCTCGAGCCGCCGCGCACCGGCCTCCCGCAGCCGTGCCGCCCGCTCCCTGCGCTCCGCCGCCGGCACCTGCGGCATCCGCGCGGCCGGCGTCCCCGGCCGCGGCGAATAGGGGAAGACGTGGAGAAAGGTGAGCCCCGCCTCCTCGACGAGCTCGAGTGTGCGGGCGAACATGGCCTCGTCCTCGGTCGGGAAACCCGCGATCAGGTCGGCGCCATACACGAGCTCCGGCCGCGCCGCGCGGAGCCGGTGGGCGAGCCGGATCACGGTCGCCCGGTCGTGCCGCCGCTTCATCCGCTTCAAGATCAGATCGTCGCCCGCCTGCACCGAAAGGTGGAGGTGCGGCATGAGCCGGGGCTCTTCCGCGAAGAGCCGCTCGAGGCAGGGGTCGATCTCAGCCGGATCGAGCGAGGAGAGTCGCAGGCGGCAAAGTTCGGGCAGGGCATCGAGCAGCCCCGCCACGAGATCGCCGAGCCGCGGGCCGCCCACGAGGTCGTGGCCCCAGGAGGTGAGATCGACGCCGGTGAGCACGAGCTCGGCGAAGCCCGCCTCGAGCAGCCGCCGGGCGCGCGCCACGACCTCGGCGACCGGCACCGAGCGCGAGGGCCCGCGGGCGAAGGGGATGATGCAGAAGGTACAGCGATGGTCGCAGCCCTGTTGGACTTCGAGGAAGGCGCGGGTGCGCCCGTCGAAGCCGTCGAGCAGATGGCCGGCAGTTTCGCGGATCGCCGTGACGTCGCCGACCTCGGCCGTGCGCGCCCCGGCCGGCAGCCGGGCGAGCGCCCGCCAGACGGCCGGATCGAGCTTCTCGGCGTTGCCGAGCACGTGGTCGACCTCGGACATCGCGGCGTAGCGGGCGGCGTCGAGCTGGGCGCTGCAGCCCGTCACCACGATGCGCGCTTGGGGATGCTCGCGTCGCGCGCGGCGGATCGCCTGCCGAGCCTGACGCTCGGCTTCGGCCGTCACCGCACAGGTGTGCAGAACGACGAGATCGCGCAGGCCCGCCGCTTCCGCGTGCCGACGCATCACCTCCGACTCGAAAGCGTTGAGCCGGCAACCGAAGGTGACGATCCGCGGAGCCACGGGGCGCCGGCTCAGCCCTGCAGGAGCTCGGCCGCGAGCCGACCCTCGAAGACGAAGGCCGTGGGCCCGGTCATCACGACGGGCCCCTTCCCGTCCCATTCGATCTCGAGCGGGCCGCCGTCGAGAACCACGGTGGCACTGTCGCCGACGAGCCCGCGCCGGCGTGCCGCCACCATGGCGGCGCAGGCGCCGCTGCCGCAGGCCTGGGTGAGGCCGGCACCGCGCTCGAACACCCGCAGGCGCAGCGTGCGACCGTCGAGCCGGCTCGCGAAGCCGATATTGGCGCGCTCGGGGAAGATCGGATGGCGCTCGAGCTCGGCGCCGAGCCGGGCGACGTCGAGCGCCTCGACGTCCCGAACGAAGAAGGTCGCGTGCGGATTGCCCATGCTCGCGCAAGCGGGCCGCGGCAGTTCCGGATGATCGAGCGGCACCTCGAGTGTGTCGCAGGCGACGGCGAGCGGCACGTCCCGCCAGTCGAGCCGCGGCACCCCCATCTCGACCGAGACCAGCCCGGCCGGCCGGCGCCGGGCCTTGAGCGTGCCGCCGCGGGTCTCGAGCAGGAGCTCGTCGCGGTCGCCCTCGAGCAGGAGGAGCCGGCCCACACAGCGCGTGCCGTTGCCACAGGCTCCGGCCTCGCTGCCGTCGGCGTTGAAGAAGCGCAGCCGGGCGTCGGCGACCGCGGAGGGGCCGATCTCGACGAGCTGGTCGAAGCCCACCCCGCGATGCCGGTCGGCCAGGCGCCGGATCGCCTCGGGCGAGAGGTCGAGTGTCTCCTCGCGGGCGTCGATCACGACGAAGTCGTTACCGAGCCCGTGCATCTTGGTGAAGGCGAGCGACCGTGCCATGCTTCGCAGATAAGCGGCGTGGGCCGCCCGCGCAACGCCGGCTCGTCGAAGCGAGCCCCGGTCGCGAACCGCGCGGCTCGCACGTCCCTTAACTGCGCGCCGCCGGTCGAGACACCGGACGATAAGCGGCCCGCCTGTCCTTGACTCGTTCGACCCTCGGGCGCACATAGCCGGGCGCCGCGGCCATCGGCCGCGGATCAGCAGCGGGATCGTGATCGGGCGCGCACCGGCCTCCCGAGCGGAGGTGTGCGCGCCCTCGGGCATGCGGATGTTCGAGAACCTCACCGGCCGCCTCGGCCGGGTGCTCGACCGGCTCAAGGGACGCGGCGTCCTCTCCGAGGGCGACGTCGACGAGGCGTTGCGCGAGATCCGCGTGGCCCTGCTCGAGGCCGACGTGGCGCTGCCCGTCGTCAAAGACTTCGTCGCCGATGTGCGCGAAAAGGCGGTCGGCCAGGAGGTGCTGCGCTCGATCACGCCCGGCCAGATGGTCGTCAAGATCGTCCACGACCGGCTGGTCGAGCTCCTGGGCGGGGTCGGCACGGGCGAGCTCCGGCTCGCGGCATCGCCGCCCACCGTGATCCTGATGGCGGGGCTCCAAGGCTCCGGCAAGACCACCACGGCCGCCAAGCTCGGCCGCCGGCTTGAGCAGCGCGAGAAAAAGAGGGTCCTCCTCGCCTCGCTCGACGTCCAGAGGCCCGCCGCTCAGCACCAGCTCGAGGTCCTGGCCCGCCAGGCCGGGGTCGCCTCGCTACCGATCGTCCCCGGCCAGCCGCCGCTCGAGATCGCTCGCCGCGCGCTGGATACCGCCCGCCGCGAGGGCTACGACGTCCTGATCCTGGACACGGCCGGGCGTCTGTCGATCGACGAAGCGCTGATGGGCGAGCTCGTCGCTCTGCGCGATCTCGTCCGGCCGCACGAGATCCTGCTCGTGGCCGACGCGCTCACGGGGCAGGACGCGGTCAACACCGCCCGGATCTTCCACGAGCGGGTCGGGATCACCGGCATCGTGCTTACGCGGATGGACGGCGACGCCCGCGGCGGTGCGGCGCTGTCGATGCGCCAGGTGACCGGTCGGCCGATCCGCTTCGTGGGCGTGGGCGAGAAGCTCGACGCGCTCGAGCCCTTCCACCCCGAGCGGGTGGCGGCCCGCATCCTCGACATGGGCGATGTCGTGAGCCTGGTCGAGAAGGCGGCCGAGACGATCGACAAGGAGCAGGCCGAGAAGCTCGCCCGAAAGATGGTCAAGGGCGAGTTCGACCTCGAGGATCTCAAGAGTCAGCTCCTGCAGCTCAAGAAGATGGGCGGCATGGGCGGCATCCTCGGTAAGTTGCCGGGCATCCAGAAGGTCAAGAAGCAGCTCGAGGACGCCAAGCTCGACGACCGGATCCTGATCCGGCAGGTGGCGATCATCGATTCGATGACGCGCGAGGAGCGGCGCCGGCCCGACATCATCGACGGCTCGCGCCGACGGCGGATCGCCCGGGGTTCCGGCACCGAGGTCAGCGAGGTCAATCGGCTTCTCAAGCAGCACCGGCAGATGCGCGATCTCATGCGGCAGATGAAGAAGGCGGGCGGCATCGGCGGGCTCAAGAGCCTGTTCGGCGGCCGGCTGCCGCCGGGCCTGCCGCCCGGCCTCCTGCCGCGGGGCTGAGCCTTTCGACCGATCGATCCCAGCGAGCGACCTATCCCCGACCGAGCAACCGACCAGCACAGAGGACCAGCATGGCCGTCCGTATCCGTCTCGCCCGTGGCGGCGCCAAGAAGCGCCCCTTCTACCGGATCGTCGCCGCCGACGCGCGTGCCCGCCGCGACGGTCGCTTCCTCGAGCGGCTCGGCAGCTACGCCCCGCTCCTGCCCGACGACCATCCGCAGCGGATCGTCCTGAACGAGGAGCGCATCCGCTACTGGTTGAGCCAGGGCGCGCAGCCGAGCGATCGGGTCCACCGCTTCCTGTTCAAGGCCGGCATCGTGAGCGAGCCGCCGCGCCTCAAGGGCACCGGCAAGAAGGCCGAGGAGCTCGCCAAGAAGCGGGCCGAGGCCGAGGCCAAGGCCTGAAGTGACGCCCGTGCCCGCCCCCGGTCGCACCGACCGGCTCGTCCGTCTCGCCGTGGTGACCGCACCGCACGGCGTGCGCGGCGCTTTCCGGCTGCGCTGCTTCACCGCGCGGCCGGAGAACGTCGCGGCCTACGGACCGGTCTGCGACGAGCGCGGCCGCGAGCTGTTCGCCCTCGAGGTACTGCACCGGGTGCCGGGCGGGGTGGTGGCGCGCGCACCCGGCATCGCCGACCGCGACGCGGCTCTCGCCTTGAAGGGCCGCGGCCTCTACGTCCCGCGCGCTCGGCTGCCGGAGCCGGGGCCGGACGAGTACTATCTCGAGGACCTCTTGGGCCTCGCGGCGGTCGAGCCCTCGGGCCGCCGGCTCGGCCGGGTGGTGGCGCTCTACGACCACGGAGCGGGCCAGATCCTCGAGATCGAGACCGAGGCGGGGGAGCTCCTGGATCTGCCCTTCACCCGGGCGGTCGTCCCCGAGATCGACCTCGAGGCGGGCCGTGTCGTGATCGTCCGGCCGGGCGAGGTCGTGGCGGAGCGGGCGGCATGAGCACCCGGCCCTGGACCGCTACCGTGCTCACGATCTTCCCCGAGATGTTCCCGGGGCCGCTCGGCCATTCGCTCGCCGGCAAGGCGCTCGCGCGCGGTCTCTGGCGGCTCGATGCGGTCGATCTTCGCGACTTCGCGACCGACCGCCACCGCACGGTCGACGACGCGCCCTTCGGCGGCGGGGCCGGGATGGTCATGCGGGTGGACGTGATCGCGCGGGCGGTCGATGCGGTCGTGGCGCGCGGCGCACCGGGACCCCTCCTTTATCTCTCGCCGCGCGGCGAGCGGCTCGACCAGGCGATCGTGCGCGAGCTTTCGGCTGGACCCGGCTTCGTCGCCCTCTGCGGCCGCTTCGAGGGTGTCGACGAGCGGGTGCTCGAAGCGCGGCCGTTCCGCGAACTCTCGATCGGCGATTTCGTGCTCTCCGGCGGTGAGCTCGCCGCCATGGTGCTGATCGACGCCTGCGTGCGCCTTCTGCCGGGTGTCGTGGGCGATGCCGCCTCGCTCGAGGAGGAGAGCTTCGCAGAGGGCCTGCTCGAATATCCGCACTACACCCGGCCGCAGGAATTCGAGGGACGCCGGGTGCCGGAGGTGCTCCTCTCGGGCAACCACGCCCGGATCCGCGCCTGGCGGCGCGAGCGCGCCCTCGAGCTCACCCGCCGCCGCCGTCCCGACCTCTTGACGGCGCCGGCTGCGGCCGCATGCTGCGCGGCCCGCGAGCCCGGCGCCGCCGAGCCTCCGTCCACCGCCTCGTTGGAGCGTGACCCGCCATGAACCCGATCCTGGAGATCGAGCGCGAGCAGATCCAGCGGCTGACCGCCGAACGGCCGATCCCCGAGTTCGGGCCAGGCGACACGGTCCGCGTCAACGTCAAAGTGATCGAGGGCAACCGCGAGCGCATCCAAGCGTTCGAAGGCGTGGTGATCGCGAAGAAGAATCGCGGCATAAACTCCTCCTTCACCGTGCGGAAGATCTCCTACGGCGAGGGGGTCGAGCGTATCTTCCCGCTCTACAGCCCGCGGCTGGAGAGCATCGAAGTGATCCGGCGCGGTCGGGTGCGACGAGCCAAGCTCTATTACTTGCGCGGGCGGACCGGCAAGGCGGCACGGATCGTCGAGCGGCGCGAGGAGCCCAAGGGCGCCGCCACGGGCGGTGGCGCGGCCGAGCCCGCCGCCCGGGAATAGGCGAGTCGAGCGAGGAGGAGGACGCCCGTGGGCCGCACGCTCTTCGAGAAGATCTGGGACAGCCACGTCGTCGACCAGCAGCCCGACGGCACCTGCCTCCTCTACATCGACCGTCACCTCGTCCACGAGGTGACGAGCCCGCAGGCCTTCGAGGGCCTCCGCGTCTCCGGCCGCAAGGTACGGCGCCCCGACCTCACCCTGGCCGTACCCGACCACAACGTGCCGACCACGGACCGCAGGCTCGGCATCGCCGATCCGGTCTCGCGTCTGCAGGTCGAGACTCTCGAGCGGAACTGCCGGGAGTTCGGCATCGAGCTCTTCGGCATGAACGATGTCCGCCAGGGCATCGTGCACGTGATCGGGCCCGAGCAGGGCTTCACGCTGCCGGGCACGACGATCGTCTGCGGCGACAGCCACACGAGCACGCACGGTGCATTCGGCGCGCTAGCCTTCGGCATCGGCACGAGCGAGGTCGAGCACGTTCTCGCCACCCAGACGCTCCTGCAGAAGAAGCCCAAGACCATGCGGATCAACGTCGAAGGCGAGCTGCACGAGGGCTGCACCGCCAAAGACGTGATCCTCGCCATCATCGGCACGATCGGCACCGCCGGTGGCACCGGCTACGTGATCGAATATGCCGGCTCGGTGCTCCGCTCCCTCTCGATGGAAGGGCGGATGACGATCTGCAACATGTCGATCGAGGCGGGGGCGCGAGCCGGCCTCGTCGCCCCCGACGAGAAGACCTTCGCCTATCTGAAGGGCCGGCCAAAGGCTCCCAAGGGGGCCGCCTGGGAGGCCGCGGTCGCCTATTGGCGTACCCTACCGAGCGATCCCGACGCGGTCTTCGATCGCGAGATCACGCTCGATGCGGCGACGATCGAGCCACAAGTGACCTGGGGCACCTCGCCCCAGGACGTGGTGCCGATCGGCGGCCGGGTGCCGGATCCCGAGGACGCCCCCACCCCAGAACGGCGCGCGGCGATGGAGCGGGCCCTCGCCTATATGGGCCTCGAGCCCGGCACGCCCATGGAGTCGATTCGCATCGACAAAGTGTTCATCGGCTCCTGCACGAACGCTCGGATCGAGGATCTCCGGCTCGTCGCCAAGCTGGTGAAGGGGAAGAAGGTCGCCCCCCACGTTCAGGCCATGATCGTGCCCGGCTCCGGGCTCGTGAAGCACCAGGCCGAGGAGGAGGGGCTCGACGTGATCTTCAAGGAGGCCGGTTTCGAGTGGCGCGAAGCCGGCTGCTCGATGTGCCTCGGCATGAACCCGGACCGGCTCGAACCCGGCGAGCGTTGCGCCTCGACCTCGAACCGCAACTTCGAGGGCCGCCAGGGCAAGGGCGGCCGTACCCACCTCCTCTCCCCGGCGATGGCCGCGGCCGCTGCGATCGCGGGTCGCCTCGCGGATGTCCGCCGGCTCGGTTGAGCCGGCAGCGTCTCGCCTCCGTCGTTCGCCCCGCCCTTCCGCTCCGGATCGCCCGCCCTCGACCCGGTGCGCACGCGGCGCGCCGGCAGCGCGTCGCGGTGGTGGCCACCGCTCGATCCGCCCTTCTCCGACCGCCCGCGTCTGCGACCGTGACCACGATCATTTCCGATCAGGGGAAAAAAAACGTCGCCGATCACGGCCCCGGCGCGAACCGCGCCGTACGCGCCATTCCCGGGACGGCAGCGGGCGAATCGGCCCCTCGCCGATCGACGACCGTGACGGCGACCCAGGGGCCAGAAACGAGAAGGGCGTGTTAGAGATCGTCTGCGGCGGTGCGGCCGGCGCGATGGAGTCCTTCGCCGAACGGCCGGACCGAGAGGCCATCCTCCGCCCGCTCGCCGATGTCGCGAGGCTCGCGCAACCGCGAACAGCCGCGACCGCGTCGGCTCGGAGGTGCGTCCGCCGACGGCGTCGGGGAGCGTACCCGCCCGGCACGCGAGCGTCGCGCCGTGGGCCGGTGCCAAGGGCCGAGCCGCGCTTGACGGGCTCGAATCATAAGTGTATGCAATCGTGGTCAGAAGTCAGTCGAATGAGTGCGACGCACCATCGGGGCTCGGGTGTCATCGCCGGGGCTTGTGAACGGGGCCGAGGGAGGAAGCTCGGGTCGACGGATCGGAGGACGGTGCTCCCGCTCGCGGGTGGTCCCGACGGTCCGGTCTCGCCCCGATCTCCCGCTTTCGGTCGCCGCGGCCGGCGCGCCGGGGAGTTCGAGCGACTTCGTCTCCGTCCCCTTGGCCCTGCCGAGGCGTCCCCTCGGCAGGGTTCATTTTCGTCTCCGCCTCGCCCGGCCGCCGTCGCCGACTGCGCTCAGTGGAACTGGGCACGCAGATAATCCGCCCAACTGGTTCGCTTCGCGAAGGCGAGTCGAGCGTAAGTGTCGATCGTGGTCTCGAAGGCCCGGAGCGAAGCCGGGAACCAGAAAGCGAGCCCGGTCGCCCGCCGGACGCTCGGGCCGAGCGCCACGTTCGCGACCCTGGCGGCCCGCACCGCCGCGATTACCCGCTCGGCCGCGGCCCGGAGCGCCGAGGCACCGCGCTGGCGGCGGAGCAGCGCCATGAAGTCCTCGAGATCGTAGCTGTCCGTGTCCGAAGCGAAGGACTGGGCGCGGGCGCGTGCCCGCTGGAGGCGGTCGAAGCCCGCCCGGCCGAGCTTTCCGGCCTCGGCCACGAAGCCCGCGAAGGCCTCGGCGATCGCGTTCTCGGTGCGGAAGGCGGCGAGCGTACAGGGATGTTCGTCGGTCCGCTGGGCATAGGCGGCCCCGAAGCCCTCGACCGCCTGGCGGCCCCAAGCGGCGCCGTCGGCCGGCGGCGCTTCGCTCATCCGGCCGAACCATTCGTGATATTCCCAGCCGTCGCCCGGCTCGAGCTCTTCGGAAGCGACGATCACCTCGGCGTAGGGCGCGAGCTCCTGGGTGACCTCGACCATCCCGTTGAGGCAGGTGTCGGAGAAGAGGAGATCGACCTTGGCCGTGCGCCCGGCCCGGGCGAAGGCGGCGGCCAGCATCCGCCCCGCCTCGAGGTTGGTGAGCACGCCCGCATTGGTGTCGTCGTGCAGCATGGCGCGCGTCCGCACGTCGGCGGAGCGGCGCCAGGCACCGAGCAAGAGGCGCCGGGCCCGGAACGAGCGGGGCCGGCGATGGCGCGGCACCGGCGGGAAGCTGCCGAAGTGGCGGGCGAGCAGGAGCTCGTTGGGGTCGTACTCGCCGAACACGCCCGAGCCGTGATCCCAAAAACCGATCGCCAGCTTCACCTCGGCCGGGTAGGTGACGAGCGCGCGCGCCACGAACCGGGCGAGTGTTTCCGGATCGCCCGTGTCGATCTCGCCGAGCTCCTCGACCACGCGCCTGCCGGTGCGCGGCGTCAATTCGATCACTGCACCGCCAGAATCGATCCGGTCGACGAGTGCGAGGACGGCGAACGGCCCGCGATTGCCGGCCGCCATTTCGTAGAGGTCCTCCTCGACATAGGCCGATAGATTGTTGTCGCCGCCGAACAGCTCGACGACGACATGGGTGACGTCCCGGTCGTGAACGGGAAAGGGCTCGACGTCGGGCATCGGCGGACTCCTCGGCAGCGGGCGCGGGATCGCGCCGCTTATGAGTCTATAGTCCTATTTTTGGGTTTTTACAACCCGAGGTCGGATCGGGTGGCGGATCGGCCGGAAACCGGCGATGCGGCTCCCGACCGATGACAGCGCGCTGCCTTCGCGCTAGAGGAGCGCACCTCCGTCCGGTGCGAGCCTCTGCGATGCAGCCCTTCACGACCCTCCGCGGCACCGCCGCGCCCTTTCCCGCGATCAATGTCGACACCGACAAGATCATCCCCGCCCGTCACCTCAAGACGATCCGGCGGACCGGACTCGGCGTCGCCCTCTTCGAAGCGCTCCGCTACGACGAAGAAGGCCACGAGCGGCCCGACTTCGTCCTCAACCAGCCGCGCTATCGCAACGCCAAGATCCTGATCACGGGCGAGAATTTCGGCTGCGGCAGCTCGCGCGAGCACGCGCCCTGGGCGCTCCTCGACTTCGGCATCCGCTGCGTGATCGCGCCCTCCTTCGCCGACATCTTCTACAACAACGCCTTCAAGAACGGCATGCTGCTCATCACCCTGTCGAAGCAGGAGGTCGAGCTTCTCCTGAAAGAAGCCGAGAGCGCGGCCGATCCGACCTTCGAGATCGACCTCGAGGCCCAGGAAATCCGCCGGCCGACCGGCAACGCGCCGATCCGGTTCGACATCGACCCCTTCAAGAAACATTGCCTATTGAACGGCCTCGACGACATCGGCCTCACCATGGAGCGGGTCGACAAGATCGCCGCCTTCGAGGCGAGCCGGCGCCACCAGTTCCCCTGGCTGGACCCCCAGCCGGCCTGAGCCCTCGACAGGTGCGCGCGGGCAGGACGATGCGTACCACCATCGCGCTCCGTCCGCGCGGCCCGAGCGCCGGAACATCCCCGATCAGCGAAGCGAGTTCGACGAGATGAGCGAGCGCACCATCCTCTTCCTGCCCGGTGACGGGATCGGGCCCGAAGTCATGGAGGAGGTCCGTCGGGTCATCGGCTGGTACGAGAAGCGCCGGCTCGCGATTCGGATCGAGGAGGACGTCGTGGGCGGGGCGGCGTACGACCGCTACGGCACCCCACTCGCGGAAACCACCCTCGCCCGCGCCCAGGCGATCGGCACCGTGATGTTCGGCGCGGTCGGCGGCCCGAAGTACGACGCCCTGCCTTTCGAGAAGAAGCCCGAGCGCGGCTTGCTGCGCCTGCGGAAAGAGCTGGGCCTCTTCGCCAATCTCCGCCCCGCCATGGTCTTCCCGGCGCTCGCCGATGCTTCCTCGTTGAAGCGCGAGCTCGTCGAAGGGCTCGACATCCTGATCCTCAGGGAGCTCACGGGCGGGGTCTATTTCGGCGAGCCCCGCGGGATCGAAGTCCTACCGGACGGCCAGAAGCGGGCGGTCGACACCCAGGTGTACACCACGGGCGAGATCGAGCGGATCGCGCGCGTCGCCTTCGAGCTCGCCCGGGTGCGCAAGAACAAGGTGACCTCGGTCGAGAAGGCCAATGTGATGCACACGGGCGTCCTCTGGCGCGAGGTCGTCCAGGCGGTCCACGACCGCGAATTCCCGGACGTCGCGCTCGAGCACATGTACGCCGACAATTGCGCCATGCAGCTCGTACGCAAGCCGAAGCAGTTCGATGTGATCGTCACCGACAATCTGTTCGGTGATCTCTTGTCCGACTGTGCCGCGATGCTGACGGGCTCGCTCGGCATGCTGCCCTCGGCATCGCTCGGTGCGCCGGGGCCGGACGGTCACCGCAAGGCGCTCTACGAGCCGGTGCACGGCAGCGCTCCCGACATCGCCGGCCAGGGCATCGCCAACCCCTTGGCCTGCATCCTCTCCTTCGCGATGCTGTTGCGCTACAGCCTGAACCTGCCGGGCGAGGCGGAGCGGCTCGAAAAGGCGGTCGCCCGCGTCCTGGACCAGGGCTACCGGACGGCCGACATCGTGCAGCCCGGCTGCACCCGAGTCTCGACGGCCGAGATGGGCTCGCGCGTCCTCGACGCGCTCGACACTCTCGCCTGAGGTGCTCCGCGGCGCGGCCGGACGACCGCGCCGTGCCCTTCAGATCGAAAGCTTGCCGGCCTTGGCAGCCTCGTAGCGCTTGGCCACTTCCGCCCAGTTGACGACGTTCCACCACGCCTTCAAGTAATCGCCGCGGCGGTTCTGGTAGAGCAGGTAGTAGGCGTGCTCCCAGACGTCGTTGCCGAACAGCACCCGACCGCCCTCCATCAAGGGTGTGTCCTGGTTCGGCCGAGTGACGATCGCGAGCTTGCCCGCACCGTCGACGGTCACGAACACCCAGCCCGAGCCGAAGACCCGAAGGCCCGCGGCGTTGAACTGCTCTTGCAACTTGTCGAACCCGCCGAAGTCGCGCTGGATGGCCTCGGCGAGCGCGCCCGCGGGTTGCCCCCCGCCCGGCCCCATGATCGACCAGAACATGCTGTGATTGGCGTGCCCGCCGCCGTTGTTGCGGACCGCCGTCCGGATGCTCTCCGGCAGCTCGGCGAGCTTGGCGAGCAGGTCCTGGAGCGGCAGCTTGGCCGCCTCGCCATGGTCCTTCAAGGCGGTGTTCAGATTGTTGACATAGGCCGCGTGGTGCCGGCCGTGATGCAGCTCCATGGTCCGCGTGTCGATGTGCGGCTCGAGCGCGTTCGGCGCGTAGGCGAGCGGCGGCAAGCTGTGCGGCCCCGACGGTGCTTGGGCGAGGACAGTCCGAGCGGTCAGCAGGCCGGCGCCCAGGCCGAGAAGAAGCTCGCGACGTTGCACGGTTGGCCCCCCTTGCCCGTTGCGGAATGGATGTCCAACTCCCGCCGCCTTGTGCCATGTTGCGCGTCGACCGCCAAGGTCGTCGAGCGCGACCGACGCGGTCGAGCCGGGGGGACTTCGCCCATGCGCCTCGAGCGTCGCGCCTTGCTCCGTGCCGGATCGCTTCTAGGTCTCGCGACCATCACGGGAGGTCGCGCCCGCGCCCAGACGCCGCGCCGCGGCGGCGTCCTCGTGGTCGCGGCCGACACCGAGCCTCGCAATCTCAACCCGGCGATGGTCGCCTCGAACGGCGTCTTCTACGTCGCGAGCAAGGTGATCGAGCCTCTGGCCGAGATGGCCTATGGCGAGCCCGGGCTCACCCCGCGCCTCGCCCTCGCTTTCGAGGGCTCGAAGGACGGCCGCAGCGTCACCCTCCGGCTTCGGCCGAACGTCCGCTTCCACGACGGCAAGCCCTTCTCGAGCGCGGATGTCGCCTGGTCGGCCCTCGAGCTCTGGAAGAAGCACCAGAACCTCGGCCGCGTCGTCTTCAAGGACCTCGAGGCGGTCGACACGCCGGACCCGCTCACCGCGATCCTGCGCTTCGCCACCCCCACGCCCCTCCAGCTCGTCCGCAACGCGCTGCCGGCCCTGACCGCGGTCGTACCGCGCCACCTCTACGAGGGCACGGATCCGCTCGCCAACCCGCACAACCAGAAGCTCGTCGGCACCGGCCCCTTTCGTTTCGTGGAGTACCGCCCCGGCCAGTACTACCGGCTCGAGCGCAACCCCGATTACTGGGACGCGCCCCGGCCCTGGCTCGACGGCATCGTCTTCCGCGTGTTGCCGGACCGAGGAGCGATCGCCGCCGCCCTCGAGTCGGGCGAGATCCGGCTCGCGGCCTTCTCGGCCGTCCCGCTCGCCGACATGCAGCGGCTCGCGAAGGTCCCGGGCATCGCGGTGATCGACAAGGGCTACGAGGGCATCACCTACCAACTCACGGTCGAGATCAACCATCGCCGCAAGGAGCTCGCCGACCTCCGCGTCCGCCGAGCGATCGCACACGCGATCGACCCGAATTTCGTCGTCGAGCGCATCTTCCTGGGCTACGCCAAGCCGTCGACCGGACCCGTGCCGCGCTTCGACACTCGTTTTTACACGGCCGAGGTGCCGACCTATACTTACGACCCGAAGCGGGCCGAAGCGCTCTTGGACGAGGCCGGTCTTCGGCGCGGTGCCGATGGCGTCCGCTTCACGGTCGAGCTCCTGCCGGCCCCCTGGTTCGAGCAGACCCGGCAGATGGGCGACTATCTCCGTCAGGCCCTCAAGGCCGTCGGCATCGAAGCCAAGCTCGTCGTCAAGGACCCGGCCGGCCATCAGAAGGCGGTCTACACCGACCATGCTTTCGACCTCGCCATCGGCTCGCCCGTCTACAGGAACGACCCGGCGATCTCGACCACCATCCTCTACCAGGGCGGCCTGCCGCCGGGTGTGCCATTTTCCAACCAGTACGGCTGGGCCGACTCCGCGATGGACGATCTGATCGCCCGCGCCGCCCGCGAGCTCGATCCGACCGCGCGCAGCGAGCTCTACCGCCGCTTCCAGCGCCTCGCGGCCGAACACCTGCCCCTGATCCCGGTCGTCGAGTTCACGTTCCTCACGGTGGCGAGCACGAGCGTGCGCGGGGTGGCAGACAACCCGCGCTGGGCGACCTCGCACTGGGCCGACACTTGGCTCGAGGCCTGATCGGCAGTCCGGAGCCGGTCGCGACGAGCGGTGCGGAAGCGAACACCCCGCTCCCGCGGCATCCTGCGCTCCTCCTGGCCCGCCGCCGGCTCGCCCAGGCGCCCATCGTCCTCCTGATCGTGATCACGGGTGCCTTCCTCCTGCTCGAGGCGGCACCCGGCGATGCGGTCGACGCCTATCTGGCGGGGCTCGGCGGCGATGCGGGGCTGGTCGCCGAGCTGCGCCGGCGCTGGGGCCTCGACCGCTCCGGGCCCACGCGCTTCCTCCTCTACCTCGCGGGCCTCGCCACCGGCGATCTCGGCTGGTCGGTTTCCTTCGGCCGGCCGGTCCTGGCGGTGATCGTCGAGCGGCTGCCGATCACCCTCGTTCTCGCCGGTGCCGCCACGCTCCTCGCCTTCGCGCTCGGCACCGGCCTCGGCCTCCTCGCCGGGGCACGGCCCGGCGGCCCGCTCGATCGACTGCTCTCGGCTACGGCCCTCCTCCTCAACGCCGTGCCGACCTTCTGGCTGGGCTTGCTCCTGGTCCTGGTCTTCGCCGTGCGCCTACGGTGGCTGCCTTCGGCCGGCATCGAGACGATCGGCGCCGGCCATACCGGCCTCGCCCGCCTCCTCGACATCGCCCGCCACCTCGTTCTGCCGACCCTCACCCTCGGTCTGGTCTATGCGGCCCTCTATTTGCGCCTGCTGCGCGCCGGAATGGTCGAGGCGTGGCGCAGCGACTATGTGCGGGCCGCCCGCGCGAAGGGCATCCCCCGCCGCCGGCTCGTGCTGCGCCACGTGGCCCGCAACGCGCTCCTGCCCGTGGTCACGATGCTCGGCCTGCAGAGTGCGACGCTCGTGGGCGGCAGTGTGGTGGTCGAGAGCGTCTTCGCCGTGCCGGGTCTCGGCCGCCTCGCGGCCGAAGCCGTCACCCAGCGCGACGTGCCGCTGCTCTTGGGTATCGTGATCGTCTCGGCGGTCCTCGTCGTGCTCGTCAACCTCGTGATCGACCTGCTCTATGCGCGGCTCGACCCGCGCGTCGAGCTTGCCGCCCGCACGCCGTGAGCGACGCGTTCGCCCGCTTCGCCCGCAATCCTGCGGCTCTGCTGGCGGCGCTCCTGCTCGCGGCCCTGGCGCTCGCCGCCGCCCTGGCACCCCGGCTCTGGCCGATCGACCCCGAAGCGGTGGACGGCCCGCCCCTCCTGCACCCCTTCACCGACCCAGCCCATCCCCTCGGCACCGATCGGCTCGGCCGCGATCTGCTCGCCCGGCTGCTCTTCGGTGCCCGGATTTCGCTCGTGGTGGCGCTCGCCGCTGCCTTCGCCTCGCTCCTCATCGGCTCGGCCGTGGGCCTCGCGGCCGGCCTCGCCGGTGGTCGCATCGACGATCTGCTCATGCGGATCACCGATGCCTTCCAGACCGTGCCGGGCTTCCTTTTGGCCCTCGCCTTCGTGAGCGTGCTCGGCCCCGAGGCCGAAAGCGTCGTGCTCGCGATCGCCGCCTCCTCCTGGACCGGCCCGGCGCGGATCGTGCGAGCCGAGATCCTGAGCCTCGCCCGCCGTGACTTCGTACTCGCGGCTGTGGCCGTGGGCCTGCCGCGGGTCGAGATCGCCTGGCGCGTGCTCCTGCCGAACGCGCTCCCGCCCGTCCTCGCCTACGCCTGCGCGAGCATCGCCTCGGCGGTGCTGATCGAATCCGCCCTCTCCTTCCTGGGTCTCGCCGACCCCAATCGGGCGAGCTGGGGTGCGATGATCGCCGAGGGGCGGGCGGTGCTCGTGCGCGAGCCCTGGCTCTCGATCTGGCCGGGCCTCGCGCTCCTCGTGACCGTGCTCGCCGTGAACCTCGTGGGCGAGGGGCTCGACGACGCCCTGGCACCGCGCCGGGCACGGCCGTGAGTGCCGTCCTCCTGGAGCTCCGCGGCCTCGCCGTCTCGCTGCCGCTCGGGCGGCGGCTCGTCCGCGCGCTCCGCGGCCTCGACCTCGAGCTCTCGGCCGGCGAGCGGCTCGCGCTCGTGGGCGAGAGCGGCTCGGGCAAGAGCACGGCCCTCCTCGCGATCGCCGGGCTCCTGCCCGAGGAGGCCCGGGTCGAGGGCAGCCGACGGTTCCCGCTGCTCGGCCGCGAGGTCGTCCCCGGCCGGGACTTCGGCCTCGTCCTCCAGGACCCCTTCGCGAGCCTGAACCCCGTCCTCTCCGTGGGCGAGCAGATCGGCGAGGTACTCGTCGCCCATCGCGGTGCACGCTGGAGCGAGGCACGACGCGCCTCCGCCGTGCTGCTCGAGCGGGTCGGCATCGGCGATCCCGAGCGCCGCCTCGGGGATCCCCCGCACCGTTTCTCGGGCGGCCAGCGCCAACGCATCGCCATCGCCATGGCGATCGCCGCGGGCCCGCGCCTGCTCCTCGCCGACGAACCGACCTCGTCGCTCGACACGGTCGTCCAGTCGCAGATCCTCGCGCTCTTGGACGGCCTCGTGCGCGAGCAGGGCATGGCGCTCCTCCTCGTCACCCACGATCTCGCCGTGGCCAGCCGGATCGCCGACCGGATCGCCGTGCTCTATGCCGGCCGGCTGGTCGAGAGTGGTCCCGCCCACCGGCTCCTGCGCGCGCCGCGGCATCCCTACACGCGGGCGCTCCTGGCCGTCGCCCGCGACCTCGAGCGAGCGGGGGCCGGCCCGCTCGCCGAGATAGCGGGGCCGACCCTCGACCCGACGGACCGGATGCAGGGCTGCGCTTTCGCACCTCGCTGCCCGTTCGCCGTCGCCCGATGCACGGACGAGCGTCCGGCCTGGCGCGGCCATCCGCGCGACGGGGTCGCCTGCCACCGGGTCGAGCCGTGAGCGAGGCCTCTCTCCTGCTCGAGGTCGAGGGTCTCGCGAAGCGCTGGCCGGGTGCCGCGGCCGCGGCGGTGAGCGACGTCTCCTTCGCGCTCGCCGAGGGCGAGCGGGTGGCGCTCGTCGGCGCCTCGGGGTCCGGCAAGACCACCCTCGCCCGGCTGATCGTCCGTCTGATCGAGCCCGACCGGGGCGCGATCCGCTTCGCCGGGCGCGACCTCCTCGCGCTCTCGGGCGAGCGCTTGCGCCGGCTGCGCGCCGGCCTGCAGCTCGTCTTCCAGGACCCGCTCGCGGCCCTCGACCCGCGCCGGCGCGTCGGCCGCCAGGTGGCCGATCCCTTGCGCGTGCACGGGCTCGTGCCGCGGGCCGACCGGCCGGCGGCGGTCGCCGCGCTCTTCGACCGGGTGGGGCTCGATCCGGCCCTCGCCGAGCGCTTCCCGCACGAGCTCTCGGGCGGCCAGCGCCAGCGGGTCGCGATCGCCCGGGCGCTGGCCTGCCGGCCGCTGCTCCTCCTGCTCGACGAACCCGTGGCCCAGCTCGACGTGTCGGTGAAAGTCCAGATCCTGAACCTCCTCGACCGGCTGCGCCGCGAGGAGGGGCTCGCCTGGCTCCTGATCACCCACGATCTCGGAGCCGCGCGGGCCGCCTCGGACCGGATCCTCGTCATGGCGGAGGGGCGGATCGTCGAGGAGGGCCCGACCGCGGCCGTGCTCGCCGCACCGCGCGCCGCCGCCACCCGGGCGCTCGTCGCGGCCGAGCCCCGCCTGCCGCCGCCCGAGCCGGACCCCGGGCCTCAGCCCTTCACCGCACCGAGCGTTAGCCCGCGCACGATGTAGCGCCGGGCGAGGAGGACGATCGGCACCGGCGGCACGATCGCGGTCATGGCGCGCACGCCCACGAACCAGAACTGCACACCGCGCGTGTCCACAGCACCCGCGATGTGGACCGGCACTTCGATCGCGTTGCGGCTCGAGAGGGCGACCGCGAACAGGAACTCGTTCCAGGTGAAGGCGAAGACGACGAGGCCGGTGGCGGCTAGCGTCGGCGCGATCCGCCAGAAGGCCCCGACGTGCGACGCACCGTCGACCAGCGCCGCCTCTTCGAGCTCGAGCGGCAGGTCGAGGAAGGTCTGCCGCAGGATCACCACGACGAAGGGCAGCACGAAGGTGGCGGCGACGAGGATCAGCGCGAGATGCGTGTCGAGCAAGCCGAGTGCCCGCATCACGAGACAGAACGGCACCACGGTCGCGACCGGCGGCAGCACGCGCTGGGAGAGGAACCGGATCGTGATGTCGCGGTTCTTCCAGCGCGCGAAGCGGAAGCGGGCTACGGCATAGGCGGCGGGCGTGCCGAGCAGGAGGGCGAGGGCCGCGGCCCCGAAGGCCACCACCGTGTTGCTAGCGAGCGAGCGGAGCGTCTCGGGCGTGCCGACCTGGTCGATCCAGTTGGCGAGCGTGGGCTCGAAATTGAGCCACGGTATCCCGAAGCCCGCCACCGTGAAGGTGTCGAGCGGATTCCCGAGCGATTGCGAGAAGGCCCGGTAGATCGAGAAGATGAACACCAGCGAGACGAGCACCGCACCCAGGAAGGCGAGACCGTCCACGAGGCTCGAACCGCACCGGCCGACGGGCTCGCCCATAGCTCTCTCGCATCCTGCGGAAGAAGACGGTGATCACGACCATGACGACGGCGAGGATCCCCCAGGCCACGGCCGAAGCGTAGCCGAGGTCGAAGAAGCGCAGGCCCGTGCGGAAGGCGAGCATCGAATAGGGCTGGGTGGCAGTGCCCGGGCCGCCGCCCGTCGTGGCGAAGGGGACGTCGAACAGCTTCGAGGCCTCGGCGAGGCGGATCAGGAGCACGATCACGAAGGTCGGGGTCAGGAGCGGACCGAGGACCTTGGCCAGCATGTCCCGGTCCGAGGCGCCGTCGATCCGCGCCGCTTCGCAGAGCCCGTCCGGCAGGCCTTGCGGTGCCGCCAGGATCACGAGGAAGCAGAAGGGCGTCCACTGCCGGATGTCGACCAGCGCCACCGAAACCAGTACCCGGGAAGGATACGATTGCGAAAAATGGCGGTCCACGCGAGCTTGGCCACCGACCTCGTAGAAGATCGTGGAGAAGACGTAGCCGACGGCGAGCGGCGTGGCTAAGAATGGCAGGATCGTGACCACCGGCAGGACGCTTCGCTCCATGATCTGGCGGTTGAACAAAAAGGTGAGCAGAACCCGAGTACGACCTCCTCCGGTTCGGCCAACAACAAAAAGACGAGAGTGACGCGAACCGCGTCCGCCACCAGTGGATCGCCCAACAGACGGCGGAAATTGCCGAAGCCGATGAAGGTCGAGGTCGTGACGTTTTCGCGCAGCAAGACGTTGCGCGTCTTGGGATGGCTGTCCTCGATGACGGGGCGGCCCTGCTCGTCGAGTACGGGTACCTGGACTCGCCCGATCTGCACCTTCCGCTGGACTTTGAAGAAGGCGAGCCAGAGCGAATAGCCGAGCGGAAAAACGGTAAACGCGAGGACCCACAGGACGGCGGGTGCGAGAAACAGGAAGCGGATCCGGCCGGTCCAGCGCATCGGCGTCGTCGCATCCGCGCCCCGGCCGACGGGGCGTTCCGCCGGCCGGAGCCGTGGTCGGGCCGCGATCACTCCTTCTAGCCGATCGCCGCGCGATAGTCCTAGAGTTGCTTTTCCCGCCCGATCCGGTTGGTCACCCCTTCCCAGGCGGTGGCGGTGTCGTCGAGGGCCTGCTGGGCGTTCTTCGCTCCCGACATCGCCGCCGACAGGTTCTTGTCGAGTATGTCCAAGTACTCGAACGAGCCCGGAATGCTCAGACAGGTCAGCGTGGTCGGCGCGTAGAAGAGATTCTTGTATGCCTTTGTGTAGGTTTTGGCGTAGTTGGGATCCCAACCGGCCTTTACTTACTCGTCGAGCTTGGCGGTTCCGCCGTCCTCGAGGAACTGGCAGGACAAGCCGGGGTCCACGCCGCCCCAGCTATACATCGCCATGAGCTTGGCAACCGGCGGGATCGCTATCAGCGAGAAGAAGGAATAAACCGCCTCGGGATTGGCGGAGTAGTTCGAGATCACGCCGTGCCGGGAGCCGCCCGTGGTGTTACCCACCTGGCGCGGCTTGTCGAGCTCGACCCAGTTCTGCTCGGCGACATCCCGATGTTCGTTGGAGTAGGGCAGCATCGCCGCGGCGCAGTCGCCGTGGATCTTCGAGCGTGCCTTGTACTGGCACAAGGCCCCGACGTCGCCCCAGGAGAAAACGAACACCGCCTTGCCGCGCAGGAAGTAGTCCTAGGCGTCACCCAGCGACCAGCCGACCCGGGCAGCCGGGCCGGTCTTGTGCAGTTCTTGAGGAACTCGAGTGCCTTGACTTACTCCGGGCTGTCGATCGGCGGCTTCGTGTCGGCCGGATCGAACCAGTAGAGGTTCCGGGTCCGGGTCACCTTCTCGCCCGGATCGATCACGAAGGAGGCCGAGAGCGACTGGCAACGATAATGGCCCTGCTCACCCACCTTGAGGTGCAGCACTGTACCGCTGTCGGGATCCGGGTCGTTCTTGTCCCAGTTCTTGCCGTTGAAATATTTCGAAATGTCGAGCAGCTGCTGCCAGGTCGCCGGCGGCGAGGGCGTGTCGTAGCCGAACTGGGCCTTGAACGCCGCCCGATGCTCCGGGTTCTCGAGCGCCGACTTGCGGTATTAGAGCACTTGGCCATCGACGTCGTTCAGCACCTCGTAGCACTTGGCCTCCCACTGGTGCAGTGTCTCGAGCGAGGGCGGCATCACGTCGTACGACCGTTGCGGGTACTCGCCCGACTTCACGAGGTCGTCGATCGGTTGGGCGTGGCCGGCCGGTACGATGACACCGTACCAGAAGGCCCCGACCACGAAGGCGTCGTACTGGCCCGTGCCGTTGCCGAGATCGAGCATCATCTCGGTGTAGTACTCGGCGAACGGCAGCTCGACGATTTCGACCTCGCCGTCCGAAATCTCCTCCGAGATCGGCCGCCGTAGAGTGGGCCCGAGATGTCGCCTTTCGAGCCGGCGCCGTTCACCGTCACGCCGATCGTGACCTCTTCGAGGGGCTGCTCGTTCGGCCCGAAGGCGCTCCGGAGCATGCTCTGCGGCACGGTGATCCGAGCGATGTCGTATTCCGGCCCCAGCTTCGGGGTCGCCGTGCCGTCCGCGTTCCGTTCGGCTTATCGGCCCGCCTGCGCGCTCGCCGCGACCAGAGGGACGAGCGCGGCGCCGCGAAAGAGAGCCCGGACGATGCCCATGATATCCTCCTCTGGCCTCTGCGTTCTCGACGGCGCCCCGTCCCGGCGGACCGCTCTCTGCCATCGCTAGTAGGTTTTTTCACCCAAAAAATCTCCGCGCGCCGCGCGCAACAGCCGTTGCACGGGTGCCACGAGCTCGAGCAGGGCGGCATAATCCTCGAGCCGCCGCCGCGCCGCCGCGGCCGGCCAGGAGGGCTCCGGCTCGATCTGCCTTCGGCCCGCCGCGAGCCGGCTCTGCGCCACCGCGAAGCTCGGGAAGACGCCGGCCGCGAGCCCGCCCAAAAGTGCCGCACCCAGTGCCACGGCCTCGACCGTCTGAGCAACCTCGATCGGCCGGCCGAAGAGCCGCGCCTTGATCGCGAGCAGAAGCTCGTTGCGCGTGCTGCCGCCGATCGCGAGGCAGCGTTCCGGCGGCGAGCGGTCGAGGAGCGCGCACAGCCGCTCGAGCATGTGCTGCCAGTCGAGCGCCACGCCTTCGAGCACGGCACGATAGACGGTCGCCGCGTCGCTGTCGGTCGAGAGGCCGAGCAGGAGACCGCGGCCGTCCGGTTCGGTCGAGGGCGGCGAGGCGAAGCGCAGATGGGGCACGAAGACCAGGCCGCGGCAACCGGGCGGGACGGCGCGCGCGGCTTCGATCAGCGCCGCGTGCGCACACCCGGACCCGACCAAGCCGCGCGCCCAGTCGATCGCGGCGGCCGAGGTCGCGAGCCCGGTCAGCACATAGGGAATCGGCCGCTCGAGCCGGGCGAGCCCCTGGTTGAAACCGCTGCGGGCGAGCCGCCCGTCGAGGACGGGCGCTTCGAGCGGGAGTGCCAAACCCTCGGCCGTCCCCATACTGTCGAGGACGGTCCCGGGTTCGACCACGCCGAGCGCCAGCATCCCCATGACGTGATCGTGCCCCGCCACGCCGATCGCACAAGCGTCGGGCAGGCCGGTCGCCGCGGCGATCTCGGGGGCGAGCGTCCCGATCCGCGTACCCGAAGGCAGGACCTCCACGAGCAGGTCCTGCGGCACCTGCGCGGCTTCGAGCAGCTCGGCCGACCAATCGCCGCGCGCGAGGTCGAAGAGCCCGGTGCGCGAGGCGAGGCTCGGGTCGGTCGCGGGCGCCCCGCCGAGCCGGAAGGCGAGCCAGTCGGCGATGTGCAGCCAGCGCCGCGCCGCTCGGAACGCCTCGGGCGTGTTGCGGGCGTGCCAGGCGAGCTTGAACACGCCCAGGATCGGATCCGGGGTGAGCCCGGCGACCCGCGCCAGCCGCTCGGCCGAGAGACGGGCCAGCAGCTCCTCGCGCAGGGCCAGGGGCCGCGGATCGAACCAGGCGAGCACGGACGCGAGCGGCCGGTCGCGCCCATCGAGCAGCACGCCCGCCTCGCCGACGCTCGCCACCGCGAGGCCCGCCACGCGCTCGGGATGCTCGAGCCCGTGGGCGAGCTCGCCGAGAACCGCGACCGTTGCCTCGAACAGGCGATCGGCGTCGAGCTCGGCGAGGCCGGGACCCGGATGCCGATAGGGCGTCGGCCGGCTGGCCTCGCCGAGCGTCCGACCGTCGAGCCCGAAGGCCAGTGCCCGTACCCGGCTCGTTCCGGCATCGATCCCGATCAGGATCGGCTCGCCCACGGCCGGTCGCTCAACCGACGAGCATCGCCTCGGCCTCGGCGAGCGAGCCGCTCGCGAGCACCGTCAGAGCCGCCCGCACCATCCGCGCGGGCCGGGCGTGCTGCCAGATGTTGCGGCCGAAAACGACACCCTTGCCGACCTCCGCCACGCTCTCGGCGACCATGGCGAGGACCGCCCCATCGTCGGGCAGACGCGGATCGCCGGCGATCGACACGGGCGCCGGGCAGCCGCGTACGACCCGGGCGAAGCCCTTCCGATCGTGCGGGAAATAGGTCTTGAGGATGTCCGCGCCGTGCTCGAAGGCGATCCAGCAGGCGTCCGCCATCATCCCGGGATCGTCGATATCCGGAATCGACGGGTGCCGGCAGGGCAAGGCTTCGACCATCACCGGCAGGCCGCGCGCCAGCGCCTCGCCACAGACCCGAGCGACGATCTCGAGCGTGCGCAGCTCGCAGGCCACCCCCATGAAGTACACGAGAGGCACACCCCGTCGACGCCGAGCCGAGCGGCGTCGTCCAGTGTGCGGAGGAGCGCCCATTCGGTGTTCTCGAGCCAGCGTTCGCGAAGGAACGAAGGCCCGCCGTCCAGTTGCAAGTAGGTCGGCGCCCGGCCGATCAACCGGCCGCGGCAGCGCTCGACGACGCCGCAGCTCGTCGTGACCGCATCCGCCCCGGCGTCCAGCACCCGGTCGAGCACCGCCCCCGGGTCCTCGAGCCCGGCCACCGCCCCCGTCGCCCGGGCGTGATCCGTGGCCACGACGAGCCTCGGCCGGTCGAGATCGCGCCGCATCCCCTGCCTCCCCGCCGCCTCCCGCGGTCCAGCGCGGACCATAGCCGCCGCCGGCGGGCGCGCAATCGACACCGGCGCTTGCTCCCCCGCTCGCCGGCGGCCAGGCGGTCGGGGTCGGGAGCCGTCGGAGGCGCGGATGATCGAGGCCAGGCTCGGGCAAGAGCTCGAGGAGGTGTTCGCCAACCGGGCCCATCTCTACCGGCTGCTGCTCGAGGAGCTGGAGACCGAGCTCCGCGCCGAGCGGGCGGAGCGGCTGCTCGCCCGGGTCATCGCGCGGCGGGGCCGCGAGGTCGGCGCGCGGCTCTTCGAGGGGCCTGGCTCCGGGCGATCCCTTCGCCGCTGCCGCCCGGTTCCTGACGGCGAGCCCGGACCGGGGCCGCCTCTAACCGCGCGGCCTCGAACACGACGCCCAGGGTGAGACGGTCGCGTTCCACCGCTGCCCGCTCCGGGAAGCATGGCGGGCGAGCGGCCTGCCGGAAGAGCCTATTGCCGCGCTCTGCCGGCTCGCGGGCGCCTCGGAGCGCGGCTTCTTCGAGACGGCGGGCGTCGCCTTCGCGGCCGAGACCTGGCGGCCGGGCCGTAGCGCCCACGGCCGCTTGCCGGCCGAAGCCGGATCGGCGATCAACGGTCGCCAAGTCCAGGGAGCCCGGAGACGAGCGGGATCGCCGAACCGGTCGCGAAGGAGCGGATGGAGGCCGAGCGGGCGCGGCCACAACGTTTCACGGTCGCGGAGTATTGCCGAAGGGCGGAGGTCGGCATCCTCGGCGAGAACGACCGCGCCGAGCTCCTGGAGGGCGAGAATGACGCCCGATGGCATCGTTCGAGCGATCGAAACCTGGTGGTGGCCGTGGCTCGAGGACTGGAAGCTCGACGTGGTCGTCGTCGATGCTTCTGGAAGGGAACTGCTGCCTGCCCCGGTCGAACGACCGGATCTCGCGCCGTATCGACGCTGCTGGGCCCTGGTGACGAACAGAGACGGTCGACCGGACACGGAGCGCGAGCATGTCACGAAGTTCAACAAACTACAGGGAAAGAGACTCGGCAAACTCGCCCTCGTGGCGCTCGCCGCCGACGACGCCGAAAACGACGAGAAGTCCGAAAACTCGACGACGGTGTCGGTCGACCGCGTGGCATTGGTCCGGTTTCCCAAAATGGTCGTCCCATACTTCGATCCGGACGGCCGGGCCGACGTCAGCCTCGCGCGCGCGTTTCGAGCCGACGACGACATCGACGACGTGCTGCGGCTGTCGGAGCCACCCGAACACGACGAGTGGGAAGCGACCAATCGCCGATTGCCGACGGACGGCGACAAAGACGTCGTCCGAACGGTGCTCCAGCGCATCAAGGACAACGTTCGCAAGTTCCGGCGCGAGATGCGACCACCTCGGGATCCGGAGCTTGTGGTCGTCGATGTGCTGAGCACGACGCTCGCCGACTGGTTCTCGGCCGGCCGGCAGTCGAAGGGTGGCACGGGGCCCGAGTCGTCGCCCGTTTCGATCCGCTACGAGCAGGGGCCGAGCCTCGCCGCGGTGGACGTGCGCGGCGAACGGGTGCGGCTCGAAGCCTGGATCGCGGTGGCGCTGGCGGAAAAGCGAGCGACCGCGCTGCCGGTGCGCGTCGCCTTCACGTGCCCGCTGCTCGAGGAGGAACAGGCCTCGGAGGACGAGGTGGCTCTGGAGGTCACCCCACCCGAGGGGGTTCGGCCCGATCCGAACGAGGAGAACGCGTTAGTGGTGGAGCTCGGCAACCACGGAACCTGGCGCTTCCACATCCGCTCCGATCCCTACGAGAGGGACTGGTCGGTGCGGCTCGAACCGAAGGTCGAGGTGCTGACGCCGTGAGCGATGCGAACGCCGGGGAACGGGTCCGCAGCGAGCCGCGTACGATCCGCCCGTTCTTCAAGCTCGGCACCATCGAGGGCCTGCTCGACGATGCCGCCCTCGGGCTGTCGCCGCACGAGCCACCGCAGAAGGAGCGGTTCCTCGAACGACCGCCCGCCGGCTGGTCCGATCTCGAGCCACGGATCGCAACGAAACTCTCGGCCGAGCGCGAGAAGCTCCCGCAGGCCCTGGCGCGGGCCGAACTGGAGCTCACGGTCGTGGGCTTTTCTCGCGTGCCGAAACACAACCGCCTCTCGTGCCGGCTGCCGCTTCGAGAGGACGAGGACGATATCGAGCTCGACGCCGATGCCGTTCGTGCGCTCCCGGCGAGCGGGCGCGCCGAAATCCGATTGGCCCTGTGCCTGGCCGCCGATTGGCCCGATGCCGACCGTGGACTGCCGCATCGCAAGGGTCAATGGATCAGCTCCAAGACTTTCGCGATCGGCCGCCCGCCGGAGCGGGATCTTTTCCCTCTCTAACGGCGCGACGACGAGGGCTGGGAGAAGGCGGGCTGTCCGCGGGGCACGTTGTTCGCGGTCGAACGCTACGGCTCCATCCTGGACACCGAGGCCGAGCAGCAGCGGCTAGCGAGCCTCGTGCTCCACGCGAGCGTCTGCGATCGGCTCGTCGGCCGGTCCGATCCGGCTGCCGAACCCTCGAAGCGAATCCTGCTCGCCGAAGCGGGGTACGCGGTGCTCGACGCGTTCCGCCACGAAATCTGGAACGCGACGCTCGAGACAATCCGGCCGGCAGCGTTCTCGCGGGCCTGATGCGCAAACTCGAAAGGGTGCGCACCGGCAGCTGGGATCTCGCTGGGCTCGAGAGCGCGCTGAGCGAGGATCCGAGCGAAGCGCAGAAGCTGCGCGCGGCCTTCCAGGTCCTCGCCCAGACGGTCGACGCCGTCCGGATCGCTTGAATGCCCTGTCCCACCTCGACCCCAACGCCGCTCGGGCCGGGCTCGAGGGCACCGACCCGCTGCCGGCCGTCGGCTGGAACGATCGCGGCCCGCTCTATCCTTGGACCCAAGTCGCGGATCGGCTCGCGGCCGAGCTCGACCGGCTGCTGACCGAGGTCGAGCGGGAACTCGACGACCGGCGCGGCCCCGGGCGGGTCCGACACGCGTCCTGGCAGCGGTTCGAAGCCGAAGCCGCCATCGTCGTGCATCGAGCACTTCCCCGCAGTCACGAGGCTCTCGCCGACGAGGCCTTCTGGCTCTGGCTCGCTTGCACACCGCTGCGCTCGATCGTCGAGCGCCGTTATGGCGGCGAGGAGGGCGCCCCCGTCGCTGAAGCCAATTTCGGGCTCGGCAACTTCGGCGAGAATTTCGCCTACCGCCTCCGGCTGCGAGCCGATTGCGTCGTCGACGAGGCGGCGACCTCGGAGGAGGCGCGCTGCGCCCTCGTCCGCCGTGGCCAGAGCGATTTCTGGCGCAGCCACGTCTTTCGCCAGCGCTACGGGGGCGCGCGAGCGTTCGTGCGGGCTTTCGTCCGCTCCATCCATCCCGATGCGGCGAACCCCCGCGAGCCGGCCTTGCCGATCGAGGTCGTGCGCGTGCTCGCCAAGCGGCTGCGGCGGCTCTTCCCCAATCTCCTCGTCGATCTGCTGAGCGAAGCGGACGCATTCGTCCAGATCGAGCAGGAGGCGGTCAAAGCGAGAGCCCGGCCGGATGTCGAGCGGACGGCTCCTGCCCAGGCCGAAGAACCGCAACGCGTGGAACGAGGGAAGCGGGCAGCCACGCCCTCCCCTCGCCCGCCACGAGCATCGAGGTAAAGTTCGAGCGTGCGGGCGGCCGCATCGTCCGTTGGATCGAGCTCGGCGGCCCGGCCCACGGCTCGAGCATCGAGGACGTCGCCGATCGCGAGCTCGATCGGGCGAAGGCTCGGTGGCAGGCCTCGCTGCGCGGAGCCCGAGCGCTCCCGCCGCCCCCGCGCGGGGAGCTCCGGATCGTCGATCTGTTTTCCGGCGCGGGCGGCTTCGCACTCGGCGCGGCCATGGCGGGCGAGGCCCTGGGTCTGTTGCCCCGCCTTCTGGCCGCTGCCGATTTCGATCGCGCGGCACTCGCCGTCCACCGGCGCAATCTCGGGACCGAGCGGACGATCGCGGCCGATCTGCGCGATCTCCTCAACGTCGCAGTCGATCGCTGCGGCGAGACCGCCCGATTCGCCGATCGGCCGGAGATCGTCCGGCGCGATCTGGCGCGACTCCCCGGCCCGGATCTCGTGATCGGCGGTCCGCCCTAAGAAGGGCACTCGAACCTCGACAACCACTCCCGTCGCGACGATC
>CALBAK010000062.1 GCA_937926445.1 uncultured Alphaproteobacteria bacterium | reverse complement strand
GAAGGCTCGACCAGGCGGAAGCCCGGCTCGCGCGGATGCTCGAGCACGAGCGTGCGCGCCTCGCCCGGAAGCGTCTCCAACCGATAGCGGACGGCCCGCCGCTCGACCCGGTCGACGAGCAGGACCCCGTCGGCGGCCCGGACCGCCACGACCCGTCCGCTCGCCTCGGGCAGCGTCTCGACGCGCAGCCCGCGATCGAGGGCGTAGGGCACGAGGCGGCTATCGCCGGGCGACAGGAGCGCGAGCTCGGCATCGCCCAGGAACCCGCCCCCCTCCTCGGCCGCGGCGAAGATCGTGAGTATGCCGGGCGGCAGGGCGGCCGGCCCCTCGTTGAGCAGGCGGAGGGCCGCGAGCGGACGCGACGGCGTGCGGTCGGCCTGGAGGAGCGCGATCCGCTCGGCCGGCAGCGCCCGGTCGAGCACGGGCAGGAGTGCGGTGCCCCGCTCGGGCAGGCTCACCGGGGCGGGCAGACGGAAGACCGTGCGGATCGGGCTCTCGGCCGCCTCGGCCCGGGCGACCTCGGCCGGTGTCTCGGGCGGGGCGGCCGCCATCGCTTCCGGCAGGTCACGGGCCGTACTCGCCGGCGCGGGCGCCAGCGCGGCGCGGGCGCGGCTCGGCGACGGGGCGCCGGCCGGGCTCGGCGCGGGCGGCAGCGGTCCCTCGTCGACCCGCGGTCGGACCGGCTCGGGCAGGCGGACCGGCACCTCCGGCCGCTCGGCCCAGACCAGCCGCGAGAGCGCCTGGCGGAGCGTCACGGGGGCACCCGCGACGAGCGTGAGCTCGACCCCCTCCCAGTCCCGCCCGGTGCGGTTGTCGACCACCGCCCAGCCCTGCAGCCGGGCCTCGCGCGCCCCGAGGATCGCGCGGTAGGACATCTTCCAGACCGGCGTCTCGGCGAGCCAAGCGACCCGGACCTCGCGCGGGCCCGACCCCTCGAGCCGGACGAGGAGGCGCCGCTCGGCCGGGGCGCGGGCCCGCGCGAGCCGCTCGAGGGCGGTGCCGAGCACGGCCGAGAGGGCCGGATCGGCGATGCGGATCGGATCGGCCTCCTCGAGGAGGAGCGAGCGCAGGCCGTCCGCCGTGGCGAGCGTGAGCCGGTGGCGGAGGATGCGGGCCTCGCCCTCGACGTGCTCCTCGGGGACGAGCGCGAGGATCCGGCCCTCGACCGCCTTCGGCCCGCCGATCGAGACCGGTACGCCGCGCAGGGCCGCGAGCAGGGCTTGCGGTGTGGCGAGCTCGCGCTCGGCGAGCGGCAGGTCGCGGAAGAGGTCGGCCGTCGGCGCCTCGCCCACGAGGGTGACCGCATGCGCGATCCCGCCCGGATCGTGGACCACGAGGCTCTTCAGGATGTCGTCGGCCTGGGCGCGGGGTACGACGAGTTCGACCTCGGCCCGTGGCCCGACTTCGGCCACGTGGTCGAGGAGCGCCATCCCGGCGCTCGAGAGGAGGACCCGCTCGAGCCGGAGCTCGGCCGCTCCGGCCGCGGCGGCGCCGGCGGCCAGTAGGAACCCCACGAGCGGGAGGGCGAGCCGGAACGGGGAACGCGGCACGGCCAAGGGCTGCTCTCCGGGCGGTGGACGGTGCGAGCCTATCATGGCGGACCGCTCGCCGGAACGCGGGGTGCCAGCAGCATCGGCCCATAGAGGGCGAGGAAGAGGCCGAAGGCCGCCACCCAGGCGAGGCCCGCGACGGGCACGAGCACGCCGGCCGTCTCGGGGAGGAGGGCAGCGGTGGCCCGGGCGAGGGTCGCCAGAACGAGCAGGGCATAGGCCGCGACCGTACCGGGCGGGGCGGTGAGCGCCCGACCGGTGTGGCCGCGGGTAGCCCGGGTCATCACGGCGAGCGTCATGAGGCCGATCGCTCCCACCGTCCAGAGGTGGATCGAGGCGGCGGCGAGGCCCGGCAGATCGTGCAGGAGGCCCGCCCCCGCTGCGAGGAAGCCGAGCGGCACGAAGAGGTAGGCGAGGTGAAGCACCCAGAGGAGCGGCTCCGCCAGAGTCGAAAGCGGCCGCCAACGGGCCAGGCGGACGAGGTGGAGGGCGCCCGCCAGAAGCGCGGGCGGCCCCGCCACGGCCGGCGGCAGGCCCAGGATCCGGTCGAGCAGGAGCAGCGCCAGGGCCAGGGCAGCGGCGCCGATCGCGAGAGCGTCGAAGCGGTCGAAGGGCGCCGGCATGGGCGCGCCCGGGCGATGGTGACGCAGCCAGTTGGTGGTGAAGGAGGGGACGATCCGGCCGCCGATCAGGAGGATCAGCAGGAGGAGAAGGGCGATCGCGGCGTGGGACGCGACCGGCGCGGCGGCCCCGCGGGCGAGCTCGAGGTGGAAGGCGAGCTGGGCGAGGCCGAGCAGGCCGACGAGGCCGATCACCGGATAGTTGCGGCGGTTGGCGCCGGCCACCACCTCGCGAGCGGTGGCGGCGAGCAGGGTCGCCGGGAAGAGCAGCGTCGCGAGCGCCACGAGCCCGGGCGGCAGGGCCGCCGCCAGAGCGACTGCGAGCCGACCCAGAAGCCACAGGCCGGCGAGGCCGAGAAGCGGCAGGCCGGAGAGCGGCAGCCGGCCGGTCCAGTTCGGGATCGCGGTCAACAGGAAGCCGGCCAAGGCGGCGAAGCCGTAGCCGAAGAGGAGCTCGTGGGCGTGCCAGGCGGCGGGTGGCCAGGCCGCGGGCCGGGCGAGGAGGCCCGCCTGGAAGCCGGTCCAGGCGAGCAGGGTCCACAGGGCCTGGAGACCCGCCAGGAGGAAGAAGGGGCGGAAGCCGTAGGAGAGGAGGGCCGGGCCCGACCAGGGCCGGGTGCGGGGGATCGCGGTCATCGCCACCGTTCCACAAAAGGTCTATTGTTCGTAGATCTATTTCCGCCCGCGACCGGCCGCGAGCCGGCCGGGCGCCGCAGCGGCCCGAGGTCGCAGCCGCTCGCCGGCCGGGGGCGGGCCGAGCCGCGTTGCGCCGCCCGGACGGCCGGGCTCGGTCGCCCGCTGCTGCGGAGGCGACGGGGCACCGGCACGCTGCCGTGCTTCCGCACCGGGCTCCGACTCGAGCCGGCGCCGGCCCGTGGCCGGCCGCGACGGAGGACTGCCGAGGGCCGGCGACGGGTGGCGGGCCGCCACCGGCTCTTGGTGGTTGCCGGCGCCCGACGTCGGGGCCGGAGGGAGCCTTCTCGAGCATCGGGCCGACCGTGAGCGGGGCGAGGGGTGGGCATGCGGGCGCGCCGAGTCGCCCGGCGGCCGGGCGCGGGGTAGGGTCGAGGCGGGAGGACCCGATGCGCATCGTCGATCTCACCCGGCCGATCGCCGACCATTTCCGCTGGCCCGTCGAGCGCAGCCTGCTCGAGGACCATGCCCGGGGCGACCTCTTCCAGGTCACCCGGATCGCCCTCGGCACGCACGGCTTCACCCACATGGACGCACCGCGCCACTATTTTCCGGACGGGCCCACCACCTCCGAGCTGCCGCTCGCGGCCACGGTCGGGGAGGCCGCGGTGATCGATCTCGCCGACGTGCGGCCGAACGAGGCGATCGACGCCGCCCGGCTCGAGGCCCGAGGCGACCATTTGCGGCCCGGCGACGTGGCGCTTCTGGCCACCGGCTGGGACCGACAGCGGCCGCTCGAGGACGAGCGTTTCTGGCGCGAGGCGCCCTGGCTCACGCGCGACGCCGCGCAATGGCTGCTCGCGCGGCGGATCAAGGCGCTCGCCGTCGATTTTCCGCAGGACCGGCCGATCCGCGACCTGCTCGACGGCATCGTCCGGCCGATCGAGGAGCACGTCACCCACGACGTCCTGCTGCGTCGCGGGGTGATCTTGATCGAGTACCTCACCAACACCGAGGCGCTCGACCGCGAACGCGTGTTCTTCTGCTGCCTGCCGTTGAAGATCCCGGATTGCGACGGGGCACCGGCCCGGGTCGCGGCCTTCCTCGACGGGCCGCCGGCGACCGGCGGTGTGGGCGGGGCGACGGGCTAGGCGGCGAGCGGAGCGGCCTCGAGCCCGTTGGCCACGCCTGTGTGCGTGCCGGGACGGGTCGCTGCGGGGCGCGTAGCCCGGGCGAGGTCGGCCAAGAGCTCGGCGACCGCGGCCTCGATCGCCGCCCGGCCCGCCTCGGACGTTGCGGCCGGGGCCGGCTCGGGAGCCGCGTGCGCGAAAACGGGCGGCGGGGCGGAAGCGGCGGCCGGCCGGGGGCCGAAGCCGGGCGCGTCGTCGTCGGCCCCGTGCTCGACCGGCGGCGTGCTCCGTCCCCCGACCGTCGAGCGGGGATCGGGCGCAGACTCGCGACCCGGCTCGGGCTCGACCGTCCGAGTGGTCGGCGCGGCCGGCTCGGGAGCCGCGTACCCGGCGGGCTCCTCGGCCGCTTCGGCCGGCGCCCACCGTTCCTCGTCCCGGATACGAGGCCGCTCCTCTGCTCCGCACGGCTCGAACGCGCCGGTCGGAGGGATCGGCTGTTCCGCCCGGAAACGCGGTCGCTCGGCGCGCAGGCGCTGCAGCCGCTCGCGGGCGAGCTCGAGGTCCTTGGCGAGCCGACCGGCGTAGCGGCAAACCGTGGCGAGCGAGGGCAGGCCGTCGGCCACCGAGCCGTCGAGCAGCGCGCGCAGCAGGCGGTCCTCGATCGCATCGAGCCTGGCGCGGCGCCAATGGGCGGCGACCAGGCTCGCGAGCGCGAGCTCCTCGGCGGCGTCGGCCGGCTCGAGGCGGGCGGCCCAGGCGGCGCGCAGCTCCGCGGGGCTGGGCTCGGCGAGAAGTGCCGGGTGGGCGGTCGGGCTGGTCACGGTCGGACTCCTGTGCGCGAAGGGCGGGTTGCGAGGATGATTATCAGATAAAAGGTATTTCAACAAGACCACTAGGAGCATCGGCCGATCCCGGGGGCGATCCCACCGGCGCCGCCGATTGCGCGTCCGCCGGCTTCGGGATAACGTTTCGTCGGAGGGGGGAGCGTCCGAGCCGCATGCGCCGATCCCAGAACCGCCGCCGTCCCGTCGCCGCCGTCCTGGCTCTGCTCCTGTTGCTGGAGGGTTTGCTCGGCGCGTTCCTGCGTCCGCCCGTCGCGGTCGCGGAGCCGCTCCAGCTCTGCACGGGCGGGGGAATCGCTCGCCTCGCGCCCGATCCGGAGGGTGCGCCGGGCGAGGTCGATCGCCCGTCCTGCCTGCTCTGCCTCCTCCCCGCGGCGACGGAAGCGCCCGCGCCGCCGGCCCTGCCGCTGCCCGCCGGACGGCCGCTCGCCACCGAGATCGGCCGCGCGCCGCCGGCCGCGGCGGCCTCGCCGCCTCGTCCCTCCTGGCCACGGGCCCCGCCGCACGGCTGAGCGCGGGCGGAACCAGCGCCCGCTCCGCCGCCGTCCGTGTCCGATCGAGGAGGGAGGATTCCCGTGAACCGTCGAAAGCTGGCGGCCGCGCTCGTGGCCGCCTCTCTGGTCGTGCCGGCGGGAGCCGGTGCGGCACCGCTTCTGCTCACCGACGTGCTCGGCCGCCAGGTCCGGCTCGAGAAGCCCGCCGAGCGGGCGATCGTCGGCTTCTATTTCGAGGAGCTCACGGCCGCCGCCGGCGCCGAGGCATGGGACAGGGTGGTCGGCCTCTCGCGTCTGCACTGGGAAGGTTGGCGGGCGGCGAGCTGGAAGCGCTACACGGCCGCGATCCCGCGCATCGCCGGCCTCGAGGACGTGGGCTCGACCGAGACGAACAGCTTCTCGGTCGAGAAAGTGCTGGCGCTGCGCCCGGATCTCCTGATTCTGCCGATCTGGGCCTTCGAGCCCTTGGGCTCGGCGCTCGCTCCGGTCGAGGCGGCCGGGATCCCGATTCTGGTCGTCGACTACAACGCCCAGAAGCTCGAGAACCATCGGAGTTCGACCGTCCTGCTCGGCACCGTGTTCGGCCAGAAGGAGCGGGCGGAGGCCCTCGCGGCGGAATACGAGGCGACCTATCGCGACGCGCTCGCCCGCGCCGCCCGCCACCGGGGCCCGAAGCCCAAGGTCTATGTCGAGCTCGGCCAGGCCGGGCCCGGCACGATCGGCAATTCCTACAAGGGCACGATGTGGGGGGCGATCCTCGACCAGCTCGGTGCGGAGAACCTCGCCAACGGTCGGCTCGCCTCGCCCTGGGGACCGCTCGATGCCGAAGCGGTGATCGCGGCCGATCCCGAGGTCGTGATCTTCGCCGGCTCCTCCTGGGCCAACCGGCCGGAGGCGGTGCGCACCGGCTTCGACGCCGATCCGGAGACGACGCGCAACTCGCTTCGCCGCTATGTCGAGGGGCGGCCGGCCTGGCAGGGAATCCGGGCCTTCCGCGAGGGCCGGGTGTACGCGATCGAGCACGGCCTCTGCCGCTCGCTCGCCGACATGGCGGCGATCCAGTTCCTGGGCAAGGCGCTCTATCCGGCCGAGTTCGAAGACGTCGACCCGAAAGCGACGCTCGCCCGCTACTACGAGCGCTGGCTGCCGGTCCGCTTCGAGGGGACCTGGTTCACGGGCCTCGCCTCTTGAGCCCGGCCGCGACGGTCGAGGGCGTCTGGCGGGCGCTCCTCGGCCGCCGCGTCGCGGCGCTCGCGCTCGGGCTCGCGGCGGTGGCGCTCCTCTTCGTGATCGACCTCGGTACGGGCCCCGCGCGGCTTTCCCCGGGCGAGGTCGCGGCGGCGCTCCTCGGCCGCGCCTTCGAGCCCACGACTTCGGCCATCGTCTGGAGCATCCGGCTGCCGATGGCGGTACTCGGGCTCCTGGTCGGTGCCGCCCTCGGGCTCTCGGGCGCGGTCGTTCAGACCGTGCTCGCCAACCCGCTGGCCTCGCCCTACACGCTGGGCCTCGCCGGTGCCGCCGGCTTCGGCGCGGCGCTCGCGATCGTGCTCGACCTGCCGCTGCCGGTCGCGGGCGAGCTGCGCATCGTCCTCGTGGCCTTTCTCGTGGCCCTCTTCGCCGCGGGCCTCCTTCTCCTGTTGGGCCGGCTGCGCGACGGCCGGCCCGAGGTGATCGTGCTCGCCGGGCTCGCGATCCTCTTCCTGTTCCAGGCGCTGCTCTCGCTCCTGCAGTATCTCGCGACCCCGGAGGCACTGGCGCAGATCGTCTTTTGGCTGTTCGGCAGCCTCGCCCGGGCGAGCTGGAGCAAGAACGCGCTCCTCGCGGTCGCGCTTTCGGTGGCGCTGCCGGCCCTGTTGCGCCTCGCCTGGCGCCTGTCGGCGCTGCGGCTGGGCGAGGAGCGGGCGGCCGCACTCGGCGCCCGGCCCGGCGCGCTCAGGCTCGAGGCGCTCGCCTGGGTCTCGTTCCTGACCGCGGCGGCGGTCGCTTTCGCCGGAACGATCGGCTTCGTGGGGCTGGTCGCCCCGCACCTCGCCCGGGCGCTGGTGGGCGAGGACCAGCGCTTCTTGTTGCCGACCGCCGCGCTCGCCGGCGCCTTCCTCCTGCTCGCCGCGTCGATCGCTTCGCGGGCGATCGTGCCCGGCTCGATCCTGCCGATCGGGATCCTCACGGCACTCGTGGGCGTGCCCTTCTTGTTGGGTCTCGTGCTGCGCCGGCCGAGCGGCAGTCGGCCGTGATCCGGGTGGAGAATCTGCGGGTCGTGCTCGCCGGCCGGCCGGTCCTCGAGGGCGTGTCACTCACCGTCGAGGCCGGCGAGATCGTCGCCCTTCTGGGCCCCAACGGCGCCGGCAAGAGCACGCTGCTGCGCGCCGTCGCCGGCCTCGTGCCGAGCCGCGGCCGGATCGCGCTCGGGCCGGACGGCCAGGGCTGCCGGCTCGCCTTCGTGCCGCAGGAGACCGCCGCGCCGCGCGGTCTCTCGCTGCTCGAGATCGTGCTCCTGGGGCGCTTGGGCCGGCTCGGCTTCGCGGTCGGCCCGGCCGATCTCGAGGCGGCCGGCCGGGCCCTCGCCGCGGTCGGGCTCGAGCCCCTGGCCGGCCGCGAGGCTGCGACGCTCTCGGGCGGCCAGCGGCAGATGGCCTACCTCGCCCAGGCGCTCGCCGCCGAGCCCGAGGCGATGCTGCTCGACGAGCCGCTTTCGGCTCTCGACCTGCGCCACGCCCTCGAGGTGGCCGAGCTGTTGCGGCGGCTCGTGCGCGAGCGGCGGCTCGCCTGCCTCCTCGTGCTGCACGATCTCAACGCCGCCGCTCGGATGGCCGACCGCCTGGTGCTGTTGCGGGACGGGCGGATCCTCGCCGAGGGGCCGGCCGCTTCGATCCTGCGCCCGCACAACCTCGCCGCCCTCTACGGGATCGAGGCGGCGCTCCTCGACGGGCCGGACGGCGCGCCCGTCGTCCTGCCGCTCCGCCCGCTCGGGGCCGGCCGGGAGGCGGCCTGAGCGGCGCGGGCTTGCGCGATCGCGCGCGGCGCGACAGAGCTGAAGCGAAGGCGGCGGGGAGGCCGCCTCGAGGGGTTCGCCAGAGGGGATCCGGAGCATGCCGCGACGCGCGCTCGTCGCGGGCGCGCTCGTGGTCGCGCTCGCGTTCTCGAAGTCTGCGGGAGCGGCCGATGCCGACCGGGAGGGGCTCGACCGGGGCCCGACGGACGCCGATCGGCTGCATCACGATCTCTGGGCGCTCGCGCTCAACATCTACCATGAGGCCGGGGGCGAGGGTCGGCAGGGCATGCTCGCGGTCGGCTGGCTCACTCTCAATCGGCTCCGCCATCCGGGCTTTCCCGAAACGCTCGTCGAGGTGGTGTTCGACGCCAACGGGAACGGCTGTGCCTTCTCCTGGACGTGCGATGCGGTCGACGACCGGCCGCTCGATCCGGCCCGCTTCGCCCGGGCGCTCGGGATCGCCCGCGAGCTCCTCTCCGCCGCCCCGCCACCCGACCCGACCGGGGGCGCGCTCTTCATGCACGCGCGTTCGCGCAAGCCCCCCGCCTACACGCGCAGCCTTCGCCGCAGCGCCGTGATCGGGCAGAACGTCTTCTACCGGCCGAGCTGAGCCGGTAGGGTCCGGCACGGGTCGCGACCGTTCGGAGCGGATTCCGCGCGAGGCGGGAGGGGGCGGTCGCCGCGCCCGGCAAGGGGAGAGGGAGATGCGGAGCTGGCAGATCATCCGCTGGGGCGAACCCCTCGAGCCGCGCGACTACCCCGATCCGAAGCCCGAGGGCCGGCAGGTCGTTCTGCGCGTGCTCACGAGTGGCATCTGCCACTCGGACCTGCATCTCTGGCAGGGCTATTTCGACCTCGGCGGCGGCGAGCGGCTCGACATCACCACCCGCGGCCTGAAGCTCCCCTTCACCCTCGGCCACGAGGTCTTGGGCGAGGTGGTGGCGGTCGGGCCCGAGGTGCACGAGGTGCGACCGGGCGACCGGCGGATCGTCTATCCCTGGATCGGCTGCGGGGCGTGCACCGACTGCCGGCGCGGCGAGGAGCTCCTGTGCACGCGGCCGCGGGTGGTCGGCACCTGGCGGGACGGTGGCTACAGCACGCACGTGCTCGTGCCGGATGCCCGCTACCTGGTCGATTACGACGGGCTCGACCCGGCGGTCGCCTGCACCTACGCCTGTTCGGGCGTGACCGCGCTCTCGGCGCTCAAGAAGACGGGGCTCGTGCGCGACGACCAGACGCTCTTGCTCGTGGGCTGCGGCGGGGTCGGCCTGCAGGCCCTACAGATGGCGCGGGCGGTCGTGCCGGGTCGGCTCGTGGTGGCCGAGCCCGATCCCAAGAAGCGTGAGGCGGCGCTCGCCGCCGGGGCCGACCAGGTGGTCGACAATACCGATCCCCGGCTCGCGGTGCAGGCGGTCAAGGACCTCTCGGGCGGTGGGGCGGATTCGGCGATCGACTTCGTCGGCCGGCCGGAGACCGCCCGCTTCGCGATCGACGCGCTCCGCCCCAAGGGCGGCACGCTCGTCGTGGTGGGGCTCTACGGCGATCGGCTCGTCTACCCCCTGCCGCTCTTCCCCCTGCGCGTCTTGACCGTGCGCGGCTCCTATGTCGGCACGCTCGAGGATCTGCAGGAGGTGGTCCGCCACGCCCGCGAGGGGCGCTTGAAGCCCCTGCCGGTGAGCAAGGTGCCGCTCGAGCGGGTCAACGCGGCGATGGCCGATCTCGCCACCGGCCGGGTGACCGGGCGGATCGTGCTCACGCCTTGAGAGCGGCCGAGCGGCGCTCGGGCTCGGCCGCGACGCTCTCGTAGATCTCCTCCTCCTGGGCGAAGTGCAGGCCCAGGATCGCTTCGAGGGCGTAGAGGGTGCGGCGCAGTTCGGGCAGGTCCTCGCTCAGCGGACCTTCGGGCGGAACCTCGGCCAGGAGGCGGCCGAGCCGGCGCACGAGATGGGCGATCTCGCGATGGGTCCGACTGATCGGCGCCATCGGGTCGCGGCCGCCCAAGAGACGGGCGATCGCCGGATGGAGTTCGCGCTCGTCGGCCCGCTCGTGCGGCAGGACCCGTTCGCGCAAGGCCACCTCGACCGCAGCGAGCTCTTCCCGGAGCGCCGGCCCGTCGCCGCCGCCGAGCCGGTCGGCGAGTGCCCGAATCCGCTGGATCAGGGGCCGCATCGCCGCGTGGTCGGCCTCGAGGGCGCGGACCCGTTCCGCGGACAGGCCGGCGCGCGTCGGAACGAGCCCGGCATCGGCCCGCACCGCGCGGAGCGCGTTGAGGATCACCGCGACGTCGATCCCCTCCTGCAGAAGCGCCCCCGCGAGCGGGGGCAGCTGCCCGAGGGCGGCGGCCAGCATGCCGAGGCCGGAGAGCGCCATGCCGGCGAGCACCGACTGTAGCGCGATCGCACGGGCCCGGCGGGCGATCAGGAGCGCGTCGACCAGCCGGTCGAGCCGGTCGACCAGGAGGACGACGTCGGCGGCCTCGGCGGCGGCGGTGCCGCGGGCTCCCATCGCCACCCCGACTTCGGCGGCGGCGAGTGCAGGAGCGTCGTTGACCCCGTCGCCGACCATCACGACCACGCCCTCGGCCCGCTCGGCGCGGACCGCGTCGACCTTGTCGGCCGGCGAGCGGTCCGCCAGCACGTCGTCGAAGCCGAGGGCGGTGCCGATCGCTTCCGCGACCTCGGCCCGATCGCCGCTCAACATGACGGTCCGGCGGATGCCGGCGGTGCGCAGCGCGCGGAGCGCCCGTGGTGCTTCGGGGCGGATCTCGTCGGCCAGCAAGAGCGCACCGGCGAGCGTGCCGTCGACCGAGACGAAGACCGGCGCCGCCCCGTCCCGTTCGGCCCGCCGCACGGTGCGCTCGGCCCAGCTGTCGAACAGACCGCTTCCGTCGACATGGGCGAGCCGGCCGAGCCGGACCCGACGGCCCGCGAGCCGGCCCTCGATGCCCTCGCCCGGCGCCTCGCGCACCGCTTCGGGCAGCGGCAGAGCGAGGCCGCGCTCGCGCGCCGCGGTGACGATCGCCTCGGCGAGCGGATGGGCCGAGGCCTGGTCGAGGGCGGCCGCGAAGGCCAGGACCTCCTCGGCGGTCAGCGTGCCGCAACGCTCGACACCGACCAGCCGGGCGCGGCCGGTGGTGAGCGTGCCGGTTTTGTCGAACACCAGGGTCGTGGCGCGAGCGAGCGTCTCGAGGGCACCACCGGTCTTGAAGAGCACGCCGCGCCGGGCGGCGGCCGAGATGCCGGCGACGATCGCCACCGGGGCGGCGAGGATCAGAGGGCAGGGGGTGGCCACGACGAGCACCGCGAGCGCCCGGACCGGGTCGCCCGAGAGGAGCCAAGCGAGCCCGGCGGTGGCGAGGGTCGCGGGCAGGAAGACGAGCGCCCAACGATCGGCCAGGCGGACGAGCGGCGCCTTGCTCGCGCGTGCCGTTTCGACCAGCCGGACGATCGCCGCGTAGGTGCTGCGCTCGGCGGTGGCCCGCGCCTCGAGGCGGAGCGGCGGCCCGGCGTTGAGCACGCCACTGCGCAGCCGCTCGCCGGGCAGCCGGCGGACCGGCAGGGGCTCGCCCGTGAGCGCCGATTCGTCGAGCAGCGCGGGCTCGCCCAGGAGAACGCCGTCGACCGGTACCGGCCGGCCCTGAGGCACGAGCAGCCGATCGCCCGGCCGGACGGTCTCGACCGGCACCTCCTCGAGGGCTCCGTCGCGCTCGCGCTGCGCGGTGCGCGGTACGCCCGCGAGGAGGGCCGTGAGCTCGCGGGTCGCACGCCGTTCCGCGAGCTCCTCGAGGACGTTGCCGCCGGTCACCATGAGCGCCACGACGCAGCCGGCGAGATGCTCGCCCAGAGCGAGCGCACCGGCCATGGCGAGGGCCGCGATCGCGTCGACCCCGGTCTCGCCGCGGGCGAGGTGGCGGGCGATCTCGACCAGGAGGAAGGCGAGGACCGGCACGATGCCGGCGGCCCAGAGCGTATGGGCGAGCTCCGGCCGGTCGAAGAACCAGGCGAGAGCGCCGCCCAAGAGGCCGGCCAGCGCCGCGAGCAGGGCCAGCCGGTGCGGGGTCAAGGACACGAAAGGGCTTCCGGCCAAGGGTCGGGCTCCACGGAACCGAGCGTCTTCGTAACGGTTCCAATCGAGCCGCGGCAGGGTCGCAACGCCGCACCGCGCAGGCCGGGCTGCGCACGGGCGCGGGCTGCGCTAGCTTCGCTTGAGCCACTGCGGCGCTCGGAGGGGGCGATGGACGATCCGAAACTGCGCGGCATCTGGGCGGCGGTGGTGACCCCGGTCGACCCACAGGGCGAGATCGGCATCGAGCGCTACACCCGCCACGCCCGCTGGCTCTTGCGGCACGGCTGCCACGGGCTCGGGGTGTTCGGCACGACGAGCGAGACCCAGGCGTTTTCGGTGGCCGAGCGGCAGCGGGCGCTCGAGGCCTTCCTGGCCGCGGGCCTGCCGGCGGAGCGGATGATCCTCGGCATCGGCTGCTGCGCCCGGGCCGACACTGTGGCACTCGCCCGCCACGCGCTGGGGCTCGGCATCACCCGGATGCTGATGCTGCCGCCTTTCTTCTACAAGAACGTACCCGACGAGGGGCTCGTGCGGGCGTACGCCGAGGTGATCGAGGCGGTGGCCGACCCGCGGCTCGAGCTCCTCTTCTACCATTTCCCGCAAGCCTCGGGCGTGCCGATCCCGCACGTGGTGATCGAACGGCTGCTCGCCCGCTATCCGGCGACGATCAAGGGGATCAAGGACAGCTCGGGTGACCTCGCCCACACGCTCGCTCTGATCCGCGCTTTCCCCGGGCTCGCCGTGTTCGCGGGCGCCGACCAGCATCTGCTCGAGGTCCTCAAGGCCGGTGGCGCGGGGACCATCTCGGCCGCCGCGAACCTGAATTGCGCGGCGAGCCGGGCGGTTTTCGACGCCTTCGAGCGAGGCGATCTCGCGGCCGCCGAAGCGGGCATGAAGACGGTCGCCGCGGTGCGCGAGGCGCTCCAGCGCCGGCCGTTGATCCCGGCCATCAAGCACGTCATCGCCGACGGCCGCCACGACGAGGTCTGGCGGCTCGTGCGGCCGCCGCTCGTCGAGCTCGACCCGAGCGAGGGCGAGCGGCTCCTGGGCGAGCTCGAGGCCGTGGGCTTCGTCTACGACCCCGATCTCTACGCGGTGGCGGCCGCCTGAGGCCGGTGCGGGGCGGGCTGATCCGCCCGGCTCCCGGATCCGTAAGCAGAGCGGGATCGGCTCGAGGGGGCCGGGGCCGGCCCCGTGCAGCCCTTCGGCCCCGAGGTCATCCGCCCATGCTCGCGCGCGCCGGAGGCGAAACCGCGATGGTGAAGCCCGCCGCTTCCGCGGCCGACGCTCCGTCAGGCCGCGCCGTGCTGGTCAATCTCGCGGGCTTCCAGCTGGGCTGGTTCGCCTGCGTGCTCGGTGCGGCACACGGGATGCCCTGGCTCGGGCCGCTCTTCGCCCTGCCCGTTCTCTTGCACCATCTGCGGGCGGCGGCCGCACCCGGGGCCGAGGCGCTGCTTCTCCTCGTAGCGGCGTTCGTGGGCCTCGCGATCGACAGCGGCCTCGTCGCGACCGGCCGCCTCGCTTTCGCCGAAGGTGTGCTCCTGCCCGGGCTCGCGCCCTATTGGATGGCGACGCTCTGGCTCTTGTTCGCCTCGACCTTCAACGTGAGCCTGCGCTGGCTGCGCCAGCGGCCGCTGCTCGCGGCGGTGCTCGGTGCGGTCGGTGGTCCGCTCGCCTATTGGGCGGGTGATGGGCTCGGAGCGGCGAAGATCCTCGAGCCCGCCGCAGCGACGCATCTGGCCGTGGCGGTGGCCTACGCGGTCGCGACACCGGCTCTCCTGGCCGTCGCCCGTCGGCTGGACGGCTTCGCCCCGGGGAAGGTCCGGTGAGCGGCTTCCTGATCCTGCTCTCGGGCTGGGCGATCGTGGCCCTCGCCATGGTCTGGGCCTGGGACTGGCAGCGCCGGCATCGCGACGCCGGGATCGTCGATGTCTGCTGGTCGGCGGCGATGGGCTTCTTCGCGATCTGGTGCGCGTCGTGGGCCGAGGGCGATGCGCTTCGCCGGGTCCTCGTGGGCGCGCTCGGCGGGGTCTGGGCCGGCCGGCTCGCCTGGTACATCGCGACCGATCGGGTGATCGGCAAGCCCGAGGACGGCCGCTACCGAAGGCTTCGGGCGCATTGGGGCGAACGCGCCCAGCCCATGTTCTTCCTTTTCTTCCAGGCCCAGGCGCTGGCCGCAGCGGTGCTGGCGGTACCCTTTCTGGTCGCGGCCTCGGTCGAGAAGCCGCTCGCGGGGCCGGAGGCGGTGCTCGCGGTCCTGATCTGGGCCGTTTCGGTGGGTGGCGAGGCCGTGGCCGATCGCCAGCTCGCCCGCTTCCGCGCCGATCCGGCGAACCGGGGGAAGACCTGCCGGGTCGGGCTCTGGGGTTGGTCGCGCCATCCCAACTATTTCTTCGAGTGGTTGCACTGGTTCACCTACCCGCTGCTGGCCTGGGGCGAGCCTTGGGCGGTGGCCGTGGCACTCCTCGGCCCGGCGCTGATCCTCGCCACGCTGCTCAAAGGCACGGGCATTCCCTACACCGAGCAGCAGGCCGCGGCCTCGCGCGCCGACTATCGCGACTACCAGGCGACCGTCTCGATGTTCGTGCCCCGGCCACCCAAGAACAAGCGCGGGTGAACAGGGAGAAGCGCGGGTGAAAAGCGCGATCGAGCTCGCCGAGAGCGGCTTGCTGCCCGACTCGATGATCCGCCTCGGCATCCGCCGGATGCTCGTCCGAAGGCTCGAGGAAGAGGAAGCACGAGCGGCCGAGCGGGCGCGCTGGCGGGCGGCGCTCGCGGCGGGCCCCGTGACCCTCCACCCCGAGGCGGCCAATGCCCAGCATTACGAGCTGCCGGGCGCCTTCTTCGAGCGGGTGCTGGGTCCTCGGCTCAAATACAGCGCCTGTCTCTGGTCCGAGGGCGTGCGCGATCTCGCGGCCGCGGAAGAGGCGATGCTCGCGCTCACCGCCGAACGCGCGGCGATCGAAGACGGCCAGCGCGTCTTGGAATTGGGCTGCGGCTGGGGCTCGCTCTGTCTCTATCTGGCCGAACGCTTCCCGCGGGCGCGGATCACGGCACTCTCCAATTCGGCGAGCCAGCGGGCCTTTATAGAGGCGCGGGCGGCCGCGCGCGGGCTCGCGAATCTGGAGGTCGTGACGGCGGATGTCGCCCGCTTCGACACCGAGGCGCGCTTCGAGCGGGTGGTCTCGGTCGAGATGATGGAACATGTGCGCAACCATCGCGAGCTGTTCCGGCGGATCGGCCGCTGGCTCGTGCCGGGCGGCACGCTCTTCGTCCACGTCTTCGCCCATCGCCGCTTCGCCTATCCGTTCGAGGACGAGGGGCCCGCGACCTGGATGGCGCGGCACTTCTTCACGGGCGGGCTCATGCCTTCGCTCGACCTCTTGCCCGAGGCGGCTCGCGGGATCCTGGAGCTCGACGGGCAGTGGACGGTCGACGGCACGCACTACCAGAAGACGCTCGAGGCCTGGCTCGCGCGCCAGGACGCGGCGCGCGCGACGCTCCTGCCGCTGTTCACCGAGCTCTACGGGGCGAAGGCGGCGCGCCTTCGGTTCCAGCGTTGGCGGATCTTCTTCATGGCGTGTGCCGAGCTGTTCGGTTTTCGCGGCGGCAGCGAGTGGCTCGTGGCGCATTACCGCTTCCGCGCCCCCGCTGCGAGCTGAGGGCGGGTTGCCGGCGGCTGACCGGCGCGGCATGGCTCGGCCGAGGCTCCGTGGAGGTCCGCCCCGGCCATGCTGTCCGCCGATCCGCTCGTCTGCTTCGCGCACGCCGCCTACCGGCTCGGCGATCGGGCCCGAGCCCGCGGGCTGCCCCTGCGCTTCCTCGAGGTGCGCGATCGTGAGGCGCTCGAGGCGGCGATCGGCGCGGTCGAGGTGCTCGTCGTCTCGGGGCTCTGGCGCGATGCGCTCCTCGAGAAGGCGCCGCGCCTCGTCTTCGTCCAGTCGATCAGCGCCGGCACCGACCAGTACGGCAAGGAGGCCCTTCGCGCCCGGGGCGTGCGTCTGGCGAGTGCCGCCGGGGTCAATGCCGCGGCGGTCGCCGAGCACGCGATGGCGCTCCTCCTCGCTCTCGCGCGGAGGCTCCCCGAGGCGGTGCGCAACCAGGACCGGCGGCATTGGCGGGGCATGATCGGCGAGCTCGGCCTGCGCGAGCAGGAGCTCGGCGGCAAGACGATGGTGCTCGTGGGCCTCGGACGGATCGGCGGGCGGATCGCGGCCCTCGCCCGGGCTTTCGGCATGCGGGTCCTGGCGGTCCGGCGCGATCCCGGGGCGGGGAGCGAGGGGGCCGATGCGGTCTACGGGCTCGACGCCCTCGACCGGCTCTTGCCCGAGGCCGCGGTGCTGCTGCTCGCCTGCCCCCTCACGCCCGAGACCGAGAACCTGGTCGATGGGCGGCGGCTCGCCCTCCTCCCGCCCGGGGCGCTCTTCGTCAACGTCGCCCGCGGCCGGTGCGTCGACGAAGCCGCGCTGCTCGAGGCGCTGCGGACGGGCCGGCTCGCCGGGGCTGCGATCGACGTCGCCCGCGAGGAGCCGCTGCCCGAGTCTTCGCCGCTCTGGTCGGCCCCGAACCTCCTGATCACGCCGCACAGCGCGGGCGAGACCCGGGCCTACGAGGACCGCGTGCTCGATCTCCTGGTCGAGAACCTGGCCCGACTGCGGCGCGGCGAGCGCCAGCTCGTCAACGAGGTGGTCTGAACGCCACGATCCGGGCGGCCCACCGCCCCGGCCGGGCGGAGCGCGCCGACCGGGGGAGCGCTCGGAGCGGGTCTCAGGCGGCCATGGGCATGGCCGGCAGGGCCGCATCCAGCGCCCGCTCGAGCCGGTCGAAGAGCTGGTCGATCTCGTGCTCCTCGATGATCAGCGGTGGGCAGATGCCGACCACGTCGCCCGGCAGCGGCCGCAGGATCAGCCCCTGCTCGAGGCAGCGGGCGACGATCTGGGCGGCAGCCTTGGCCTCTTGCGGGAACTGCTCCTTGGTCCGCTTGTCCTTGACGATCTCGAGGCCGCCCAGGAGCCCGACCCCGCGCGCCTCGCCCACGAGCGGGTGGGCGGAGAGGCGAACGAGCCGCTCCTGGAAGCGCGGGGTGACCGCGCGGACATGCTCCAAGATCCGATCGCTCTCGTAGATCTTCAGGGTCTCTAGGGCGACCGCGGCCGCCACCGGGTGGCCGCCATAGGTGTATCCTATGCCGAGGGTGCCGAGCCTGGCCGACTGTTCGGCGATCACCTCGTAGAAGTCCCGGCTCATGAGCACCGCGGCGATCGGCAGATAGGCCGAAGACAGCTGCTTGGCGCAGACGACGAGATCGGGGCGGATGCCGAAAGTCTGGCAGCCCCACATGTTACCGGTGCGACAGAAGCCGTTGATCACCTCGTCGGCGACGAAGAGGATGTCGTACTTCTTCAGGATCGGCTGGATCTTCTCGAAATAGCCCTTGGGCGGGACGACGACGCCGCCGGCCCCCATGACCGGCTCGGCGAAGAAGGCGGCGATCGTTTCGGGGCCGAGGGCGCGGATCAGCGTGTCGAGCTCCTCCACGAGCCGGCTCGCGAAGGCGCCTTCGCTCTCGCCCGGCAGCGAATCCCGGTAGTGGGAGGGACAGGTGAGGTGGAAGAAGCGGTCGGACATGGGCAGATCGAAGCCCGCGCGGGCGTAGGCGAGGCCGGTCAGATGCCCGCCCGCCAGCGTGACGCCGTGATAGGCGCGCTTTCGTGCGATGATCCGTTTCTTCTCGGGCTTGCCGCGCGCGTTGTTGTAGTACCAGACGAGCTTGAGCGCGGTGTCGATCGCCTCCGAACCGGAGTTGACGAAGAAGACCTTGGCGATGGGCTCGGGCGCGATCGAGACGAGCTTCTCGGCGAGCTCGATCACGGGCTCGCTCGATCGGTGGGCGAAGGTGTGGGTGTAAGGCAACCGCTCCATCTGGCGGCGGGCGGCCTCGACCAGGCGCTTCTCGGAGAAGCCCAAGGACGCGCACCAGAGGCCGGAGAGCCCTTCGATATAGGCCTTGCCCTCGTCGTCGTAGACCCAGATGCCCTCGCCGCGGGTGATCACCAGCGGCCCCTGCTGCTCGTGCGCACGCAGATTGGTGAAGGGATGGACGAGATAGACCTTGTCGCGCGCCTGCAGCGAGTTCGGTGCCTGGCTCATGGAACACTCCGTGCGTCCGGCCCGACATCGCGCGAACCGGCTCTCGCCCGCCACTCTAGGGTCGCGCCCCCGGCGCGTCCACGCATCGCGGCGCGGACCTTCTTGTCGGTAGCTCGATCGAGTCTAATTCGCGGGACATCTTCGCGCGGAGCGCCGCCATGGTCACGACCGAGCTGCTGGAGCGTCCCGAGGATCGGAGCCGGCCCGCCGTCGGTCCCCTGCCGGCCGATCATCCGCCGCTGCCGCCGGCCCGGATCGGCGTGTTGCTCCTCAACCTCGGTACGCCGGATGCGACCGACTACTGGTCGATGCGGCGCTACCTCTCGGAGTTCCTCTCCGATCCGCGGGTGATCGACTATCCGGCCTGGCTCTGGCAGCCGCTCCTCCAGCTCGTGATCCTGAGCAAGCGGCCCTTCTCCAAGGGCAAGGAGTACGAGGCGATCTGGAACCGGGAGCTGAACGAGAGCCCGTTGAAGACGGTGACCCGCAGCCAAGCCGGCAAGCTCGCCGCCCGGCTCGCCGGCAGGCGGCCCGAGATCCTGGTCGACTGGGCGATGCGCTACGGCAATCCGGCGATCGAGCC
>CALBAK010000061.1 GCA_937926445.1 uncultured Alphaproteobacteria bacterium | reverse complement strand
ACCCGGTCGCGCAGCGGGTGGACCGCCTCGCCGACGAGCCGCCTTTTGCGGCCGAAGCCGCGGTTCCCGGCGTTGTCGATCGACGTGCAGCCGCGCTCCTGCGCCCGACGGATCAGCGCCACCGAAGCCCGTCCTCGGCCGGGCCTCGGACCGAGGAGAACCCCGTGCAACCGAGACCTACCGCTCCCGCCTCGACATTTCGACCCGGCTCGCGGACGTGCATGCGTCGCCGCCCCCGTCGATCGGGACCCTTCCTTGACGGTCGCGCCGCGTGGCCGCAAGCCTCGGCTCTGCGGCCCGGCCCCGCCCGGGACCGCGGACGATCGGAGAGGCGTGCGTTGCGGGAACTCTCGGCGTTCGGTCGAATGCTCGACGGACACGCCAGGCTGCACGGGACGCGCATCGGCGCCCGCGATCTGGAACGCAGGCTCGACTTCGCCACCTGGAGCGCGCGCTCCCGCCGTCTCGCCGACGCGCTCCCGGGCCTCGGGCTCGGCAAGGGCGACCGAGTCGCGCCGCTCGTCTACAAAGGCCTCGAATGGGCCGAACTCGGCGCCGCCACCGCCGAGGCCGGGCTCGCCGTCGTACCGATCCTGCCCCGCCTGGTGGCCGCCGAGATCCGCTTCGTGGTCGAGCAAGCCGAGGCCGCGGCCCCCGTCGTTCGGGACGAGCTGCTCGGCGCCGTCGAGCCCGTATCGGCCGCGCTGTCCGTTCCGGCGACCCGCCGCATCCACTTCGGCCGCTGCGCCTGCCCGGCCGGCTGGCGCTCGTACGAGGAGTTGATCGCACGAGCGGCCGACCGGGAGCTCGAGATAGAGGTGGCGCTCGCCGATCCTTGGACCCTCGTCTACACTTCGGGGACGACCGGTCGTCCGAAGGGCGTGCTCAGAAGTCACGGAGCGGCCGTCCTCCTCGCGCTCGTGACCGAGATCGAGCTCGCCTTGCACCGGGGCGCCACCGCTCTCCTCCTCATGCCGATGTGCCACGCCAATTCGCTCGAATTTTTCGCTTCTTTCGCCGATTGCGGAGGCGCCGACTTCATCGATCCGAGGCGCAGCTTCGATCCGGAACAGCGCTTGCGGACCTTCGCCGAAGGCGGGGTCACCTTCACCTCGCTCGTCCCGAGCCAATACGTCATGCTGCTGGGCGTGGCGCCCGCGGTCCGCGGCGGCCTCGATCTCCGGCGGGTCGAGAAGCTCGTGATCTCCTCGGCGCTGGCGCGGGCCGAGACCGAGCTCGCCACCATGCCGCTCTTCGCGAGCGCCGGCCTCTTTGGGCTCTACGGCTCGAGCGAGGCCGGCCGGGTCACCATGCCCCACCCCGACGAGCGGCTCGCCGAGCTCGCCACGGTCGGCCGCGAACGCATCGGCAGCGCGGCCATCGAGCTGCTCGACAAACAACGGCGCGAGCTGCCGGACGGCGAGGTGGCGAGCCCTTCCCCTGCACGCCCTATACCTTCGACCGTCACTGGCGGAAACCCGAGAAAACCGCGGAAACGTTCGACGCGGCCTGGTGCTCGGTCGGGGACATGGCGCGGCGTGATCCGGACGGCTACAATTCTCCTGGTCGACCGCGAGAGCAACAGGATCATCTCCGGAGGCGAGAACATCTACCCGACAGAGGCCGAGGCCGTGCTCGCTCGCCACCCGGCGGTATGGAACGTAGTGGTGATCGGCCTCCCCGATCACCTCTGGGGCGAGCGGGTGCACGCCGTCCTCGCCCTCGAGCCGGGAGCGACGATCGACGAACGGGTGTTCCTCGATCGGGCCCGTCCGCAGCTCGCCGGCCACGAGCGACCGCGCTCGCTGACCGTCCTGAGCGAGGCCGACATGCCGCGCACCGCCACCGGCAAGATCCAGCACCGCGCCCTGCGCGACCGGCTCGTCCGCGCCGCCGGGCAGAACACCGGCCCGTGAGCCCGAGCCCGGGGAGCCCCCAGCTTGAGCGACTCCCTCACGCCCGTCGTCGATCTCGACACCGACCCCACCGCCTGCTGCGCCCGAGTCGCCCGCTTCCCGAAGGCTCGTGGCATCGATCGGATCTCCGGTCTGCAGGGCGGCCACATCCGGCCGATCCGGGACCATGTGCACCGGCTCGGCATCCGCATCGTCGACGTCCGCCACGAGGCCGCCGCTGTGCACATGGCACACGCCCACACCGAGCTCACGGGCACGCTCGGCGTCGCTATGGTCACCGCCGGACCGGGCGTCACGAACACGGTGACGGCCGTCGCCAACACCGCGCTCGCGCGGGCACCCGTCCTCCCGATCGGCGGCTGCCCGCCCCGACCGCAAGCCAATATGGGCCCGCCCCGGGACATCCCGCACGTCGACATCTTGCGTCCCGTCACCCGCCACGCCCGCACGCTCCGCGTGCCCGAACAGGTTGTCCGCGAGCTCGACGAGGCGGTCGGGCGGGCCCAGGGGGATCTCGGCGAACCGGGTCCGGTCCATGTCGAGATCCCGACAGACGTGCTCCGGGCGAGCGTCCCGGAGGCGCTGGTCCTCGAGGAGTGGATGCGCCCCGAGCCCGCCCGGCGCCTGCTCCCCGACCCGGCGGCTGTCGAGGCGGCGGTCGAGGTTCTCTGGTCGGCCCGCCGCCCGCTCGTGATCACCGGGCGCGGCGCACGTGCGGCCTCGGCCGAACGCGTCCGGCTCCCGGACGTGACCCGAGCGGTCTGTGTCGACACGCAGGAGAGCCGCGGCTTCGTGCCGGGCGAGCATCCGAGCTTCGCGAAGCCGGTGCGCGGCCGGGCAACGAGCGAGGCCGACCTCGTGATGGTGATCGGCCGCAAGCTCGACGATCAGTTGGGGTACGGCTCGCCCGCCGTGTTCACCGCCTCCCGCCGCTTCGTGCGGATCGCCGATACGCCCGGCGAGCCGATCGCCAACCGGAGGGGCTACCCGGAGATCCTCGCCGACCCGGCGCTCGCACTCGCCGCGATCGTCGAGCGGGCCGGCAATCGCGAGCCCGCGACCGACCGGGCATGGGCCGCGGGGCTCCGGCGGCGGCATGAGGAACGCGCCGCCGCGGTCGGCCTCGGTAGCGACGGCAAGATCCATCCGATGGCGATCTTCGCCGCGATCCGTGAACTCGTGCCGCCCGATCACGTGGCGGTGGCCGACGGTGGCGATCTTCTCTCTTTCGCCCGGGTCGGGCTCGAATCGGAGACCTATCCGGATGCCGGTGCCTTCGGTTGCCTCGGTGTCGGTGTTCCCTTCGCGATCGCCGCCGCGCTCGCTTTTCCGGGCCGGCCGGTGATCTCGCTCAACGGCGACGACGTTTTCGGCATCAACGCGATCGAGGTCGACACCGCGGTCCGCCACCGTGCTCGGGCGGTGTTCGTCGTCTCCGACAACGGCGCCTGGAACATCGAGCGCTTCGATCAGGAGATCAATCACGGCGGTCGGGTCGTTGGGACGCTGCTGGGGCATGCCGACTACGCCTCCCTCGGCCGGGCGCTCGGTGCCCATGGCGAGCGGGCGGAGCGACCCGACGACCTGCGTCCGGCACTCGCTCGCGCCTTCGAACGTGCACCGGCCGTGGTGGACGTCGTCACCTCGCGCTTCGCCGTCTCTTCCGACGCCCGCAAGGGCCTCGGCTTCGTTCCCGACCTCCAACCGCT
>CALBAK010000060.1 GCA_937926445.1 uncultured Alphaproteobacteria bacterium | reverse complement strand
ACCCGCCCTCGCCCTCCTCGATCCCGGTCCGCTCGAAAGCCCGGGCCCCGATCCGCTGCGGCTCGTCGAGCGGCCGTTCCGCGCCCGCCTGCTCCTGCGCGGCCGAGCCCCGGCGCTCGAAGCGGCGCTCGCCGCGGCCGGCCTCGCGGGTGCGGAGCGGGTGGGCGAGGTGGCGGGCGCGGGCGCGCGACGGGCGCTTCGGCTCGGGCCCGACCGGATCGCACTCCTCGATGCGCCCGGTGCGGAAACGACACTGCTCGGCGGCCTCGAGCCCCTGCTCGCCGAGCGGGGTGGCGCGGTGGTGGATCTGAGCGAGGCCATGACCACGCTCGCCCTCGAAGGCCCGGAGGCGGCGGTCGCGGCGACGCTCGCCGAGGGCTGCCCGCTCGATCTCGCCGACCCCGCCTTCCCGCCCGGCCGCTGCGCCGCCTCGCTCTACGGCAAGGTCGCGGTGTGGCTCGAAGCGATCGCAGCCGGCGACGGCCGCCGGACGGTCGAGCTCTCGGTCGACCGCTCGCTCGCGGAGCATCTCGCGCGCCATCTCGCCCTCGCCGCGCGCGAGTACGGATTCCGGCTCGAGCGAGAAGCGGACGCCGCGTGACCCCCTCGGTCGGCGAGGCAGAGTTGCGCGGTTGCATCACCCGGCGGCCGCTTTCGCCTTAACGTTGTGCCGCCTTTCGGTTTATCGTCCTCGACGTGAGGATCGGCAGGCGTTGGGGACGGGGATGAACGAGCCGAAGGCGGATCCCCAAAGGGCCTTCCGGGCGGGGCTCGGGGTACTCGAGGTGGAGCCCGCGGCGCGCGGACCCGGGCTCGCCGAAGCCGCCGCACCCTGGGGAGTGGGGCCCAACGAGGCCCTGGTCTTGGCCATGCGGCGGCTGCCGGGACTGGTCGAGCCGAGGGCCGCCTTCGAGACCGGCCGGGCGCTCAGGATCATCGCTCGGCTGCTCGACGAGGCCGGAGCACCGGCCCGGGTCGGCGAGCAGTTCCGCGACAATCTCGTGGCGGCGGTGATCGCGCACGCCGCCCGCCGCGATCGACGGCCCTGGAACGCGGAGGACACGGTGGCGATGTTCGTCGAGCTCTACCGGCGCGGGCTCGGCGGCGGGGCGGTCGAGCCCGAGCGGCTCGAGGCCACGCTCCTGCGCTGGGCCCGCCAGGAGCTGCGCCCGCTGCCCGGCGGCCGGCCGCAACCCGGCCCGCGCCGCCGCCCCCTCGACCTCGCCGCTTGAAGGCCGGCCGGTCCGCCCGATCGGCACCGCTCGCCCGCCCCGACGTTCGGCCGCACCGGCACCGCGGAACCTCGCGGCGCTCGATCGGTCGCCGAGGAGCGGGTGAGTGCCGCGCGCGAAGGCCGCGCGGATGCGTTCGGCCGCCCGGATCAGAAGCGGGCGAGCGCCTCGCGCAGGCCCGCGCTGCCGGGGTTGGTGACGCTCCGCTCCTCGAGCACCGCTTTCGCACTCACCGGCTGGCCGTAATAGGCCCGGGCCCAATCGGGCTTGAGGAGCACGGCCGAACCCTCGGCACTCAGCCCGCCGTAGAGGCCCTTGGAGCGGCTGAAGACGTAGATGTCCTCGCCGAACTGGACGGTGGTGGCGGCGCCCAAGCCGACGCCCACGGGCCCGGCAGCGACACTCGCATCGGTGCCGAGCTTGAAGTTCGAGGTGAGGAGCTTCTGCAGGGCGCTCGCGTTCATGATCGTCAAGATCACGTCCGAGGTTTTGCCGCCGAGTTGCAGGCCGATCGAGCCGCCGTAGAGGTCGACGAAGACGGGATCGCTCCACGCACCGCTGCGGATGTCGCGAGCGAGCAGCACGCCCACCCCGTATTCGGCGCCGAGAAAGAAGCCGCCCTTCAAGAGATCGGGCACGATCAGCACGGCGTAAGCGTTCTGCACATAGACCCGCATGCGCTGGAAATTCGGGTCGGCCAAGAACTCCTCGACCACGATCCGGGCGCGGTCCACGAGCCGCTGCTGCTCGCCCTCGGCGCGCGCGGCACCGACCGGCAGGAGGGCCGCGAGCGCGGTAGCGAGGAGCAGAAGACGACGGGAGAGCGCGGGCATGGCGGCGGTCCTCGGTCTCGTCCGGCGCGGCGGGCAAGCTCCGCGCCGGCTGCACGCTCGGTCGAGCACGCACCCTAGGCGATCGCCCCGGGCGGTCAAGCCGAGCCGAGCCGCGGATCGGTCTCCTGCGGGTCGAGGAAGCGGCGAGGCCTGAGCCCGTTCTGGAACCAGGCGACGAAGCCCACCATGTCGAACACCGGCAGGCCGGTGCGGAGCGCGATCGTCCGCGCGTAAGGGCACATGTTGGTGCATTCGAGGAGGATCGCTCCGACCTCGGGATGAAGGGCCAGGAGGCGCTCGGCCGCCTCGAGCAGATCGGCCTCGGCGGCGGCGGGGTCGAGCTCCGGCAGATCGCCCAGGATCACGCGGGTGAACTCGCGTCCGCCCTCGGTCCCCAGGACGGGCGTGCCTTCGGGCACGCAAGCGGCGCGCAGATGCTCGGGGGTGAGGCTCTCGGCCGAGACCGTGAGGATGCCGACCTTCCGGCCGGGCGGCAGGAGCGCCTGGATCGCGGCCGCCTGCATCAAGGAAGAGGTGATCACCGGCACGCCCACGGCGGCCGCGAGCTCGCGTTGGAACAGCGCGAGAAAACCGCAATTCGTGGTGATGCCGTCGCATCCCATCGCGACGAGCTCGCAAGCAGCCTCGACAAAGGCCGGCAGAAGCCCCTCGGCGCGGCGGCGGACCACCCGCTCGGGCGAGGCACCCCGCACCACCCGATAGTGGACCGGAAAGGGCCACGTGAGCGCGTTGCCCATGTCACCGGGGATGCGCGGGAAGCGCGCCTCGAGCATCAGGATGCCGACCGCGGCCCCGTAGACCGCCCGGCCGCCGCGGATCCGCCCCTCCCCTACGCTCATCGCGATCCGCTCCCGCTCGATCGTCGCCGCCGCGTCGACAATCCGGTGCCGGTCCGAACCCTTCGTCGGCGCCGTTCCGCTACCCAACTGGCGCGGAGCGTGCACTCGAGGAGGGGAACATGGCAATCGCGGTCCTGGTCCTGTATTACAGCAGCTACGGCCACGTCGAGGCCATGGCCGAGGCGGTCGCCGACGGCGCTCGCTCGGTCGAGGGCGTGGAGGTCGCCATCAAGCGGGTGCCGGAGACGGTGCCCGAAGAGATCGCCCGTCGGTTCAACTTCAAGCTCGACCAGAAGGCGCCGATCGCGAGCCCGCAGGAGCTCGCCGAGTACGATGCGATCATCGTCGGTTGCCCGACTCGCTACGGCGGTATGGCCTCGCAGATGCGGGCCTTCTGGGACCAGACCGGCGGTCTCTGGGCCCAGGGGGCGCTGATCGGAAGGGTCGCCTCGATGTTCACCTCGAGTGCCACTCAGCACGGCGGGAACGAGACGACGATCGTCACGGCCCTGCCGCTCTTCCTCCATCACGGCATGGTCTATGTGGGGCTGCCCTATTCCTGCGCCGAGCAGATGACGCTCGAGGCGATCGAGGGCGGCTCGCCCTATGGCGCCACGACGATCGCGGGCGGCCAGGGCCAGCGCATGCCCTCGACGAGGGAGCTCGCCATGGCCCGCTTCCAGGGCCGCCACGTGGCCGAGATCACACGCAAGCTGCGGGGCTGACATACCGGGGAACGAACGGGCCTCCGTGCCCCTCGCCTCGCGCAAGCGGTTCTGCGAGGATGGCGGGCCGCGGGGCCGCAACGAGGCGCGGCCCGCCGCGGGCGACGAGGGATGGAATCGGGGGGCGGCGAGGTCGCGCGGCTCGGTCTGGTCGGTACCGGATTCGTCGGCCGGCATCTGGCGCTCGAAGTGCGCCGGCGGCCGGATTGGCGGCTGGCTGCGGTGCTCACCCGTCGGGCGGGGCCGGTGCCGGGCTTCGCCGACGAAGAGCTCGTCCGCGAGATCGACCGGCTGATCGAACGTGCCGACATCGTCCTCGAATGCACGGGCGACGTCGCCTGGGCCACGACCGTGGTCGAGCGGGCGCTCGAGGCCGGCCGGCCGGTGGTCACCTACGACCCGGAACTGCACGTGACGACCGGCTCGGCGCTGGTCGGCCGGGGGCTCCTGACCGAGGCCGAGGGCGATCAGCCGGGCTCCACGGCGGCGCTCGCCGAGGAGGCCCGCGCGATGGGCTTCGAGCCCCTGGTCTACGGCAATCTCAAGGGCTTTCTCGACCGCGACCCGAGCCCCGAAGCGATGGCCCATTGGGCCGAGCGGCAGGGGCTCTCCCTGCCCATGGTCACCGCCTTCACCGACGGCACCAAGCTGCAGATCGAGCAGTGCCTGGTGGGCAACGGGCTCGGCGCCGACATCGTGCAGGAGGAGCTCTCGGGCCCGGCCGAAGCGGATCTCGGCCGCGGCGCCACCCTCCTCGCCGAGGCGGCGGAACGGCTCGGCCGACCGATCACCGACTATCTGTTGGGCCGCGGCTTCCCGCACGGGGTCTTCCTCGTCGCCCGCCATCACGACGAGCAGCGGGCGGCACTGCGCTACCTCAAGATGGGCGAGGGGCCCTTCTACACGCTCCTGCGCCCGCAGGTGCTGGTTCATCTCGAGGCCTTCAAGACGCTCGCCCGGATCCGCGAGGGTCGCGGGCCGCTGCTCGACAACTCCTCCTGCCCGCACCTCTCGGTGGCGGCGGTCGCCAAGCGCCGGCTCGAGCCGGGCACCCGGATCGCCCGCGGCGCCGGCAGTTTCGAACTGCGGGGAATCTGTGTGCGGATCGCCGAGCGGCCCGACCATCTGCCGATCGGGCTCGCCCGCGATCTCGTGATCCGCCGCCGGGTCGAGCCCGGGCAGATCCTGAGCTTCGAGGATGTCGAGCTCGGCCCCTCCCGGGCGCTCGAGCTCTGGGCGGTGGTGCGCGGGCGGGCGCTCGCCGCGGCGGGGCGCGGGAGGACGCCTTGGAGCTGATCGCGACCGCGATCCCCGAGGTGCGTCTGGTTCGCCCGGTGCGGCACGGCGATGCCCGTGGCTGGTTCTGCGAGCTCTGGAACCGCCGCCGCTTCGCCGAGCTCGGGCTCGACCGCGACTTCGTGCAGGACAACCTCGCCCGCTCGGCGCAGGCCTTCACGCTCCGCGGCCTGCATTTCCAGTGGCCGCCCGCGGTCCAGAACAAGCTCGTGCGGGTGCTGCGCGGCCGGGTGTTCGACGTCGCGGTGGATCTGCGACGGGGTTCGCCCACCTTCGGCCGCCACGTCGCGGTCGAGCTCTCGGCCGAGGACGGCGCTTGGCTCTACGTGCCCGCGGGCTTCGCGCACGGCTATCTCACCCTCGAGGACGGCAGCGAGGTGCTCTACAAGGTCGACGCCTTCTACGATCCCGAGCGCGACGGCGGGATCGCCTTCGACGATCCGGAGCTCGCGATTCCTTGGCCTCTGCCGGTGGAGGGCCCGATCGTCTCGGAGAGAGACCGCCGGCTGCCGCGACTGCACGCGCTCGACCCCTGGCCCTTCCGCTACGAGGGTGCGGTCTCGTGAAGGTCCTGGTCACCGGCGGCTGCGGCTTCATCGGCTCGGCTCTGGTTCGCCGCATCCTGCGCACGACCGACTGGTCGGTGGTGACCCTCGACAAGCTCGGCTACGCGGCCGAGCCGCGGGCGCTCGAGGAGGCCCGGGACCACCCGCGGCATCGGCTCGTGGTGGGCGACATCGGCGACGGTGCGCTCCTGCGGCGAGTCTTCGCCGAGCATCGGCCGCAAGCGGTCGTGCATCTCGCGGCCGAGAGCCACGTCGACCGGTCGATCGACGGGCCCGAGGCCTTCCTCGCCACCAACGTGGTCGGCACGTTCCGCCTGCTCGAGACGACGCTCGACCATTGGCGCAGGCTCGTCGAGCCCGAGCGGGGGCGGTTCCGCTTCCACCACGTCTCGACCGACGAGGTGTTCGGCGCCCTCGGCCCCGACGATCCGCCCTTTCGCGAGAGCACGGCCTACGACCCGCGCTCGCCCTATGCCGCGAGCAAGGCGGCTTCCGACCATCTCGTGCGCGCCTGGGGCCACACCTACGGCCTGCCCGTCCTGGTCTCCCACGCCTCGAACAATTACGGGCCCTGGCAGTTCCCCGAGAAGCTGATCCCGCTCGCGCTCGCGAAGGCCCTCGCGGGCGAGCCGATCCCGCTCTACGGCCGGGGCGATCAGGTGCGCGACTGGCTCCACGTCGAAGACCACGCGGCCGCTCTCCTCGAGATCCTCCGTCGCGGCCGGCCCGGTGCCACCTATCTCGTGGGCGCGCGGGCCGAGCGGACCAACCTCGAGCTCGTCCGCACCCTCTGCGCGATCCTCGACGAGCTCCTGCCCGATTCGCCGCATCGGCCGCACGCGCGCCTGGTGACCTTCGTCGCGGATCGGCCGGGCCACGACCGGCGCTACGCCATCGACCCTTCGCGGCTCGAGGGCGAACTCGGCTGGCGGCCCGCCCGCACGCTCGAAGAGGGGCTGCGCGCGACGGTGCGCTGGTATCTCGACCATCGCGCCTGGCTCGCCGAGCTGCGGGCGCGCTACGACGGCCGCCGGCTCGGCCTCGGCAGGGGCGCGGAGGGACGGCCATGAGCCTGCGCTGGAAGGGGATTCTGCTCGCGGGCGGGAGCGGTACGCGGCTCTATCCCGTGACCCGCGCGGTCTGCAAGCAGCTGATCCCGGTGTACGACAAGCCGCTCGTCTACTACCCGTTGAGCACGCTCATGCTGGCCGGGATCCGCGAGATCCTGGTGATCACCACGCCCGACGACCAGCCGGCCTTCCAGCGGCTGTTGGGCGACGGTCGCCAGTGGGGGATCGCGCTCGCCTACGCCGTCCAGCCCCGGCCCGAGGGGCTCGCCCAGGCGCTGCTGATCGGCGAGCGATTCCTCGATGGCGCGCATTGCTGCTTGATCCTCGGCGACAACATCTTCTTCGGCCATTATCTGCGGGTGGCGTTGCGGCTCGCCACCGCCCGCCGCGAGGGGGCCACGGTGTTCGCCTACCGGGTGGCGGCCCCCGAGCGCTACGGAGTGGTGGTCCTCGACGAGGAGGGCCGACCGCTCGCGATCGAGGAGAAGCCGGCCCGGCCGCGCTCGAACTACGCTGTCACGGGGCTCTATTTCTACGACCCCGAGGCGCCGGCGATCGCCCGTACCTTGCGCCCCTCGGCGCGCGGCGAACTCGAGATCACGGATGTCAACCGGGCCTATCTCGAGGCCGGGCGGCTCACGGTCGAGCGGCTCGGCCGCGGCTACGCCTGGTTCGACGCCGGCACCCACGACAGCCTGTTGCAGGCGGCCGAGTTCGTCCGCACGCTCCAGCACCGGCAGGGCTTCCAGATCGCCTGCCCGGAGGAGATCGCCTTCCTGCAGGGCTGGATCGGTGCCGAAGAGGTCGAGGCCCTCGCCCGGCCGCTCGCCAAGACGGCCTACGGCCGCTACCTCTTGGAGCTCGTCCAGGGCCGCGAACCCTGGCGGGCGGGCGATATCGAGCCCTATCTCGGGGTCGATCGGCGCGCCCGGCACTGACCCCTCGCCGGGGCCCGGTCGGCGGGGCCGATCGGGTGGTCGAGGGCGCGTTCGGGGCGGAGCGAGGGCGGCGGCGCCGGGAGCCCGATGCAGCCCGGGCCGGGGCTCGCCGAACCGCCGGCCTCGCCTCGATCTTGAGCCCCGCTCGAGGTCTTCGAGGCGGGCTCAAGGGCCGCCCTGGCCGGCTCGGCCGTCGGCACCGGCGAGCCAGGAGGCGAGCGCCGCGGTCGAGAGCTCGCCCGAGAGGGCTGCCGCGATCCGCTCGCCCAAGAGCGCCCCGAACTTGAAGCCGTGGCCCGAGCAGGCGCTCACCGCGAGCATCCGGCCCTCGGCCACCGCGACGAAGCGCTCGTCCGGGCTCACCGTGTAGAAGCAGATCCGCGGCTCGAGGAGCTGGTAGGCGTCGGCCTCGGCCAGGGTCTCGCGGGCGAGGGCCCGGATCGCGGCGATCTCCGCCTCCTGCGCCGACCGCTCGTCGTCGGGGTCGCCCTCGGCCGTGAAGCGATGGTCGCCGAGCTTGGCCGGCGCCCCGCCGACCGCCGGCAGAGCGTAGAAGAGGATCCCGCGGCCGGCGTCCTTGTGGGTCAGGAGCGGCCCGTCGCGCCAGGCGGGCTCGAGGTCGGCGGGTGCTCGGACGTAGAGCACGCACTGGCGCGAGGGCAGAAGGCGCGTCGAAAGGTGCGGCAGGAGGCGGGGCAGCCAGGCACCGGCGGCGATCAGGAGCGCGTCGCCCTGCTCGCTGCCGCCGTCGGCGAGCCGCACCCGGGCCCGCTCGGGGTCGAGGCCCACCACCCGCCGCCCCTCGAGCAGCGGCACGCCGCGCTCGCGCAAGAAACGGGCGAGGCCCAGCACGATCCGGTCGGCGAGCAGCGCGCCGGCCGCGCGCGGTACCCAGAAGGCACCGGCCTCGCCGGCCTCGGCACGCAGATGCGGAAAGCGGCGGACGAGCTCGGCCGGCGCCAGCCTTTCGAACGGCACCCCGAGCGCCTCGAGATCGGCGAGCGAGCCCGCGATCCAGGGATCCTCGTCGGGCCCAAGCACCACCTGGCCGGTCTCGACCAGATGGCGGCTGCCGAGATCGGCGAAGAGCCGTTCCCAGGCGGCGAAGGCCTCGAGGGCCATGCGCGCGTAACCGCGCTCGCCGCCGTAGGTGACGCGGATCGCCCGGTGGCGGTCGAAGGAAGCGGCGAGTGGGCTCGGGATCGGGCCCTGGTCGAGAACCACCGGCCGATGGCCCGCGGCCAGGAGCGCGCGGGCCGTAGCCAGGCCGACGATGCCGCCGCCCACCACCAGGACCTCGAGCGCGGAAGTGGACCGCATGCGGGCCGGTCCGCCGCGTCGTTCGGCTCAGGCGGCGGCCTGGGCGAGCGCCCGCTGGCTGGGCTCCGCCCGCCGTTCGGCACGCTCGGCCGCCGCGGCGTCGAGCCGGGCCTGCTCGCGCGCCTCGAGGGCGGCGAGCCGGCGCCGGGCGAGCCGACCCTCGCGGCGGGTACGCCAGCCGGCGAGCCAGGTGGCGATCCCGCCGAGCAGCGCACCGCCCAGAAGGCCGGCCAAGAACAGGCTGTAGACCGGCAGGGTGACGGGCTCCGGCAGGGCCAGGAGGTCGACCGCGACCGGACCGCGATTGGCGAGCGCGAACATAGTGACGAGAACGACGCCCGCGATGCCGAGGAGCGAGCGGATCAGCTTGAGCATCGGCTCTTTGCCTCCTTCTCCGTAGCGCCGGGCGCGCGACCGAGCGCTGAGGACTCGGACCTGCCGCCGCCGTTCGCCCGAGCCGGCCTCAGCTGGCGCCGTTGAGCCGCTCGCGCAGCTCCTTGCCGGTCTTGAAATAGGGGGCGAGCCTCTCCGGCACGGCGACCTCGCGGCCGGTCCGCGGGTTGCGGCCGATCCGCGCCTCGCGGGTGCGGACCGAAAAGGCGCCGAAGCCGCGGAGTTCGACCCGGTCGCCACGCTCGAGGGCGGCGGCGATCTGCTCGAAGACGGTGGTCACGATCCGCTCGACGTCGCGCTGGAAGAGATGCGGATTGGCGGCGGCGATGCGTTTGACGAGATCGGATTTCGTCATCGCGTCTTCCCCTGCGACCGCCGGCGCGAAGACCGATCGGGCAGCAGGCGGCGAGTCTCCTTTCGTGACCGTGCCAGAGCGCGAGAGCTCGCGTCAAGGCGCCGTCGAGCGCGGCGCCTACGTGACCCGACGCCACGCCCGAGCGGCCGTACTCACTCCTTGCGGCCCTGCTCTTCCGCCTGCTTCTGGCGGAAGGCGGCGCCCAGGATCTCGCCGAGCGAGGCGCCGCTGTCGGTCGAGCCGAACTCGGCCATGGCCTGCTTCTCGTCCTCGATCTCGAGGGCCTTGATCGAGAGCGAGAGCCGGCGGTTCAAGGCATCGACGTTCACCACTTTGGCGTCGACCTTCTCGCCGACGGCGAAGCGATCGGGCCGCTGCTCCTCGCGGTCGCGCGAGAGATCGGCCTTGCGGATGAAGCCGCGGGCACCGGTCGTCGTTTCGACCTCGATGCCCATGGGCGTCACTTCCTTGACTGTGCAGGTGACGCGGTCGCCCTTCTTGAGGCCGGCGATCGCCTCCTTGAACGGGTCGCCGGTGAGCTGCTTGATGCCGAGGCTGACGCGCTCCTTCTCGACGTCGACGTCGAGCACCACGGCCTTGACGACATCGCCCTTCTTGTAGGCCTTGACCGCCTCTTCACCCGGCTGGTCCCAGGAGAGGTCGGAGAGGTGGACCATGCCGTCGATGTCGTTCTCGAGGCCGATGAACAGACCGAACTCGGTGATGTTCTTGATCTCGCCTTCCACCACCGAGCCCAGCGGATGCAGCTCGAGGAACTTCTCCCATGGGTTCGGCAGGCACTGCTTGAGGCCGAGGGAGATGCGCCGCTTCTCGGGATCGACCTCGAGAACCATGACCTCGACCTCCTGGGAGGTCGAGACGATCTTGCCGGGGTGGACGTTCTTCTTGGTCCAGCTCATCTCGGAGACGTGGACGAGGCCCTCCACCCCGGGCTCGAGTTCGACGAAGGCGCCGTAGTCGGTGATGTTGGTGACCCGGCCCTTGAACTTGGTGTTGACCGGGTATTTGAGCTCGATGCCCTCCCAGGGATCGGCCTCGAGCTGCTTCATGCCGAGACTGATGCGCTGGGTCTCGCGGTTGAAGCGGATGACCTGGACCTTGACGGTCTGGCCGACCTGGAGGATGTCGGCCGGATGGTTGACGCGCCGCCAGGAGATGTCGGTGACGTGCAGCAGGCCGTCGAGCCCGCCGAGATCGACGAAGGCGCCGTAATCCGTGATGTTCTTGACCACCCCTTCGAGGATCTGGCCCTCTTTGAGGCTGGCGAGAAGCTCGTTGCGCTGCTCGGCGCGGCTCTCCTCGAGGACGGCGCGGCGGGAGACGACGATGTTGCCGCGCCGGCGGTCCATCTTGAGGATCAAGAAGGGCTCGGGCTTGTTGAGGAGGTGGCCGATGTCGCGCACCGGGCGGATGTCGACCTGGCTGCCCGGCAGGAAGGCCACGGCGCCGCCGAGGTCGACCGCGAAGCCGCCCTTGACCCGGCCGAAGATGTGGCCTTCGACCTTGCTGCCCTCGTTGAAGGCACGCTCGAGCCGGTTCCAGCTCTCCTCGCGGCGCGCCTTCTCGCGCGAAAGCACGATCTCGCCGCTGCGGTTCTCGTAGCGCTCGACATAGACCTCGACGACGTCGCCGACTTTGACCTCCGGGGTCTGGCCCGGCGGGGCGAACTCCTTCAAGGGAATGCGGCCCTCGGACTTGAGGCCGACATCGACCAGCGCCTCCTCGCCGTCGATCGCCACGACCGTGCCGCGGACGACGGTTCCTTCGAGGCGCGAGGAAGAGCCGAACTGCTCGTCGAGGAGGGCCGCGAACTCGTCGCGCGCGGGCTTGAGGTCGAGGGAGGCCGAGGCGTCGGTCATCGAGGCTCCGAAAGCCCGGTCGGCCGTTCGGCCGCCGGGGTCAGGGGTTGGCGTCGCGTCCCGTCGGGCCGGCCACCGCGCGCCGGCCCGACACCGAAAGGGCCCGCTCGAGCGCGGCCGCGAAGGCGGCCTCGGCGTCGAGCGCGGTGGTGTCCAGCACCCAGGCGTCGTCGGCAACGCGAAGCGGCGCGACCGCACGCTCGGTGTCGCGGCGATCGCGCTCGCGCAGCTCGTCCAGGACGGCGGCGAACATAGGCGCCTGCCCCCGCCGCCGCAACTCCTCGAAGCGCCGCCGCGCCCGTTCCTCGAGGGCGGCGGTCACGAAGATCTTGAGATCGGCATCCGGGCAGACGACGGTGCCGACGTCGCGCCCGGCCAGCACCGCCCCGGGCGGGGTGCGGGCGAAGCGCCGCTGCCAGGGCAGGAGGGCTTCGCGCACCGCCGGGATGGCCGCGACCTTGGAGGCGGCCTCGCCGATCCGCTCGCCGGCGAGCCGATCGGCGTCGACCTCTTCGGGGCGCAGGTCGGCGACCGCGGCGACCGCCGCCGCCGCGTCCGAGGGATCGCGGCCGGCCTCGAGCAGCCGCTTGCCGACCGCTCGGTAGAGCAGGCCCGTATCGAGGAAGGCGAGGCCCAGGGCTCGGGCGAGCCTTCGGGCGAGCGTGCTCTTGCCGGAGGCGGCCGGGCCGTCGACCGCGATCACGAAGGTGGCGCTCACCCGAGGCCCTCCTCGGGCAGGGTCCCGATCCGAGCGCCGAGCCCGTTCATGAGGTCGGCGAAGCCCGGGAAGCTCGTGGCGATGGTCTCCGCCCCGGCGACCCGCACCCCCTGTTTCGCGAGCCCGCCCAGGACGAGGAAGCTCATGGCGATGCGGTGGTCGAGGCGGGCGTCGATGCGCGCCCCGCCGGCCGGCCGGTCGCCGCCCTCGACCCAGAGGTCGTCGCCCTCGATCCAGCAGCGCACCCCGCTGGCGGCGAGGCCCTCGGCCATCACGGCGAGCCGGTCGCTCTCCTTCACCCGGAGCTCGCCGAGGCCGCGGAAGCGGCTCCGCCCGCGAGCGAGGGCCGCCGCCACGAAGAGGACGGGATATTCGTCGATCATCGAGGGGGCGCGCTCGGCCGGCACGTCGACCGCGGCGAGCTCGGCTCCCTCGATCAGGAGCGTGCCGACCTCCTCCCCGCCGGCGAGCCCGCGCTCGAGGATCTCGATCCGGGCGCCCATCTCGGAGAGCGTGGTGTAGGCCCCGGTCCGCGAAGGATTGAGGCCCACACCGAGGAGGCGGATGCGCGAGCCCGGCCGGGCGGCGGCGGCGACCGCCGGGAAGGCGGCCGAGGAGGGATCGGCCGGCACGGTGAAGCTCTGGGGCAGGAGCTCGACCTGGCCCACCACGGTCACCGCCACCCCGCCGCCCTCGGCCGGGGCGGTCCGCACGACCGCTCCCATGCCGGCCAGCATCCGCTCGGTGTGGTCGCGCGAGGCCAGGGGCTCGATCACCGTGGTCTCGCCCGGGGCGTGCAGACCGGCCAGGAGGATCGCGGACTTGACCTGGGCCGAGGCGACCTTCGAGCGCCAGGTGATCGGCAGGAGCCGGCTCGTGCCGGTGATCGCGGCCGGGAGCCGGTCGCCCGAGCGGGCGAGGACCGCCGCACCCATGGCCCGGAGAGGCTCGGCCACCCGGGCCATCGGCCGGCGACGGAGCGAGGCGTCGCCCGAAAGGAAGCTCGTGAAGGGGTGGCCCGCGAGAATGCCCATGAGCAGCCGGACGCCGGTGCCGGCATTGCCGAGATCGAGCACCGTGTCGGGCTCGGCGAGGCCGCCTACCCCAACGCCGTGGACGGTCCAGGCGCCGGGCCCGCGCCGCTCGAGCGGGACGCCGAGGGCCCGCAGCGCCCCCGCGGTCGCGAGCACGTCCTCGCCTTCGAGCAGGCCCTCGATCCGGTTCTCGCCGACGGCGAGGGCGGCGAGCATCAGCGCCCGGTGCGAGATCGACTTGTCGCCGGGCGGGCGGGCCTCGCCCTCGAGCGGGCCGTGCGGAAGGGCTTGCATCTCCATGCGCGGGACGGCTCCGGAACGGACGGGGACGAGCGGGCGCCGGGCCTCGCCCGGTGCGCGACGGAATTTGCTTTTGACAGGCCCGGGCCGGCATGGCAATTGCCGCCGCACTCTGCGATCCCCCTTCTCTTTCCCTCCTGGAGACGCGGCCGTGGCCAAGCCCGAGTGGGGCACCAAACGGACCTGCCTTTCGTGCGGGGCCAAATTCTACGATTTCTCGCGATCGCCGATCCTCTGCCCGGCCTGCGGGGCGGAGTTCGACGTCGAGGCGGCGGGCCGGGCGCGGCGGGCGCGGCCGGCCGGTCGGGCCGGCGTGGCCGAGCCCGAGGCGGCCGTTCCGGCCGATGTCGACGAGGTCGTGGAGGAGGAGGCCGTCGAGCTCGACGAGCTCGAGGCGGAGCCCGAACTCGAGGAGGCCGAGGAGGTCGTCGAGGAGGTCGTCGAGGAGGACGTCATCCTCGAGGACGCGGGCGATCTCGGCGAGGACGAGACCGTGGGTACGGTGCTCGACGAGGGGATCGAGCCGGACGACGAGCGGCGCTGACATTCCCCTTGCGCGCACGCAGGCGACGCCTTACCTGTGCGCGCGCCGATCGTTTGGGGCCGTAGCTCAGTTGGGAGAGCGCCTGAATGGCATTCAGGAGGTCGGCGGTTCGACTCCGCTCGGCTCCACCAACTTCCCCGCGGTCCGCGCCGGCCCTTCCACCGCCCGCTCCCTTGCTCGAGACGGATCTCTCGGCGCACCGGGCCGGTCCGCTCCGGGCGACGCGCCCCGGCCGCCGTGCCGACGATCGTCGCCCCGGAGACCAGGCTCACCCGGGTCCCCGCCCCGCGCGCGCCCGGCCGCGCGTCGGGCCGAGATCCTGGAGGCGGTCCTCGAAGCGGCGAACCACCCGGGCGCTGTGGACCGGCATGCGCCGCTCGGGCACCAGCCCTCCGCCCTGGCCGGCCCGGCGTCAGATCTTGAGGTAGGCGAAGCCTTCGCGCCGTTGCAGCCGGGCGATCTCGAAGACGCCCAAAGGCACGAGGTCGGCCTCTTCCGCGTCGCAGAGCCGGGACAGGGGGATGTCGCCGCGCTTCGAGGTGATCGCGCAGATCCGGAACTGCACGCCCGCTGCCTCGAGATCGTCGATCGTGGCGGTGATCTGCTTGTCGGCCGGGGCCGCCCGGCGCAACAGGTCGACGCCCGGCCCGTGCATCACGACCCGGATCTCGAGGCCCCAGGGCGGGGCGATGCTCGGACGGTTCTGAATGTTGGCGAGCATCTGCTCGTAGCAGGCGAAATCTTCGCCGCCCGGCTGGTTCGGGCGGTAGACGACCTCGAAGGGGCCGGTCGCCGCGCCGGCAGCGGCAGCGGGCAGGGCGGCGGCACCGGCGAGTGCCGGGACGGCCAGACGACGCGAGCGCTCGTGGGCCACGGTCGAACCCCCTCGCCGACCGCGCCCGATGCGCGGTCGCTTGCGACAGTTTTCGCTGATGGTCGGAGGCGATCGACCCGTTCGAAGGGTGGCTGGGGGACTAGGGATCGAACCTAGGACCTCCTGATCCAGAGTCAGGCGTGCTACCAGCTGCACCATCCCCCAACGCCGGCGGCAGATAGGGAGCCCCCTCCCCCCTTGTCAACCCGCCGAGGGCCGCAGCTCGGCGTCGGCGGCGAGGAGAGCGTCGAGGCGGGCGAGACAGGCGGCCCGGTCGGGCCGGAAACCCTCGGCCTCCCACCAGCCACGGACCGCCTCGAGGAGTCGGCCGAGTCGCGGGCCCTCGGGCACGCCCCGGGCCAGGAGGTCGGCACCGCCGAGCGGGAAGGCGGGCGGGCGAAAGCCCGCCATGGCCTCGATCGCGGCAGCGAGCGCCTCGGTATCGAGGCCGCGCTCGGTGGCGGAAAGCCGCAGAAGGTCGCGCCAGAGGGGAAAGCCGAGCCGGTAGATCGCCCGCTCCTGCTCGCCCCTGGAGGCAGAGGGGTCGGGCAGCGGGAGGGTCGCGAGTGCCGCGAGCCGGTCGCGCTCGGCGTTCGACAGGCGCAGCCGTACGGCCAGTGCGAACAGGCCGTCGCGGTCGAGCCTGCCGCGCACCAGGGCGGCGAGGCGCAGGAGCCAGTCGGTGCCGGGGGCGATCGCGACGAGCCGGGCGAGCCGATCGAGATCGAGCGGCACCGGGACGACGTGGGCGCGCACGCCGGTCTCCTCGACGAGGCGGAGCGCCGGCACGACACCCGGGGCGGGCAGGAGCCGCTGGAGCTCGCCCCGGATCCGCTCGCCCGATAGTCGGTCGAGCCCGGCAGCGAGTGCGGCACAGGCGGCCAGTGCGCCGGAGTCGGCCGGCGGCCGGCCGAACCGGGCCCAGAAGCGGAAGAAGCGGAGGATCCGCAGATAGTCCTCGCGGATTCGCTGCTCCGGATCGCCCACGAAGCGCACTCGGCCGGCCAGGAGATCGGCCCGACCACCGAAATAGTCGAACAAGCGTCCTTCGCGATCGCAGCTCATGGCGTTGATAGTGAAGTCGCGCCGAGCGGCGTCTTCTTCGAAGTCGTCGGAGAATTCGACCTCGGCGTGGCGACCGAAGCAGGCCACGTCGCGGCGCAGCGTGGTGACCTCGAAACGTCGATGTTCGACGATCACGGTGACCGTGCCGTGCTTCAAGCCGGTCGGCACGACGTGGAAGCCCATGGCCGGCAATCGCGCGATCAGCCGCTTCGGCTTCTCTTGCGTGGCGATGTCGAGGTCCTGCGGGTCGAGGGTCGGATCGAGCAGGGTGTCGCGCACGCAGCCGCCCACGAAGCGGGCTTCCCTGCCCTCGGCCTCGAGCGCGTCGAGCAGCCGGCGGCTCTCGGGGGCCAGCAGCCAACGGGCCCCGGCGAGCGGCCGCTCGTCGATCGGCTCGCCGGTGCCGGCCGCTGCCGGAGAGCGGTCAGGGCGCACGGCGGTACGCGCCGGGCACGAGCCGGCCGTCCTCGAGGTGCGGCGGGACGTAGGCGGCCCCCGGGGGTGCGCCGGGCTCGATCCAGACGAGCAAGAGGAAGCTCGCGCAGACGAGGAGGAGCCCCGCCACGGCGAGGGCGAACCAGGGGGTGCTCTCCAGGAGCCTCCCGGCGCGGGTCACGAGCAGCCGCCAAGCGACCCAGGCGGCGAAGGGCAGGAGGAAGGCCAGGAGCTCGAGGAAGGCGATCCGGGGCAAGCGCTCAGCCCCCGACCAGCCGGGCGAGGTTGACGAGGATGCCGGCCGTCGCCCCCCAGATGTAGCGGCTCTCGTACGGCACCACCCAGAACTCGCGCCGCCGCCCGTCGCGCTCGTAACTGTCGCGGCGATGGTTGGCGGGGTCGAGGGCGAAGGCCAGGGGGACGTCGAACACCTCGGCGACCTCGAACGGGTCGGGCCTCAAGGTGGCGGGCGGCTCGATCCAGCCCACCACGGGATGGATGAGGAAGCCCGTGCGGGTCCGGTACCGGGCGATCTCGCCCAGGACCTCGACCCGGGAGGGCTCGAGGCCGATCTCCTCCTCGGCCTCGCGCAGCGCCGCTGCCACCGGGTCGGGATCGAAGGGCTCGATCCGGCCGCCCGGGAAGCTGATCTGGCCGGCATGGTCCTTCAGATGCGCGGTCCGCCGGGTGAGCAGGATCCGTGGTCCCTCGGCCGCAGGCACAAGGCCGATCAACACGGCGGCCGGGGTAGCGGGGCCGCACATCTCCTCTGGTTCCGCCTGATCGCCCGGGAAGGGTGCGGGACGGCCGCGACAGGCGGAGAGGCGCTCGCGCAGCCAGATGCGGTCGAGGCGATCGGGCAGGTTCGTGCGGCGGTCGGACAGGATCAAGGGGCGGGCTCCGCCTCGGGCTCGAGCGGGAAGAAGAAGCCGGCGCTCCAGACCCCGAGGCGGCCGTCCTCGGGGCCGGGCTCGGCGAGCTCGGCGAGCTCGTAATAGACGCTCGGCAGGAGGCGCGCCTCGAGGCCGTCGCGGACCCCGACATAGGGCACGGGACCGGGAGCGATCCGAAGCGGATGTCCGCGGTCGAGCGGGATCCATTCGTCGAGATTGGTGCGAAAGCGCAGGCGACGCGCGCGACCCGTGCCGAGGCTCTCGAGCTCGACCACGAGGAAGGGGACGTCCGCGACCTCGACCCGGCCCCGCTCGACCGGCGTGATCAGCCAATAGGCGCCATTCGCGTCACGATGGAGCACGCTCGCCAAGAGCCGGACGAGTTCGATGCGGCGGATCGGCTCGCCCCGATGCCGCCAGGTGCCGTCCCGGTCGATCGCGATGGCGAGGTCGTCGACCGAAAGCTCGCCGCGCGAGAGCGCCTCGAGGGCAGCCTTTGGATCGAAGGGCCGCCGCACCCGTCCACCTCCCGTCGATCGCCGGGCATGTCGATTGCATCCGCGCCCTCTATGTAAGAAGATCGTGGGACGGTTCCAGGCGGAACCGCCGGGCCTGTGGAGCAGCGATGAACGTGGCGACGACGGGGGTCGCGGACGATGTGGCGGTGGTCGAGGAAGCGGAGCGGGCGATCGAGCGGCTCGCCCGGGTGCGGGCCGAGATCGGCCGGGTGATCCTGGGCCAGGAGCGGGTGATCGAGGAGACCTTGATCACCATCCTCTCGGGCGGTCACGCGCTGCTCGTTGGCGTTCCGGGCCTCGCCAAGACCCGGCTCGCCGAGACGCTCGGGGTGGTGCTGGGCCTCGCCCAGAAGCGGGTCCAGTTCACCCCCGACCTCATGCCGGCCGACATCTTGGGCTCGGAAGTGCTCGAGGACACGGGTCACGGCCGGCAGGGCTTCCGCTTCGTTCCCGGGCCGGTCTTCACCCAGCTCTTGATGGCGGACGAAATCAACCGGGCGAGCCCGCGCACCCAGGCGGCCCTCCTCCAGGCGATGCAGGAGCGCAAGGTGACGGTGGCTGGTCACGACCACCCGCTGCCACACCCCTTCCACGTGCTCGCGACGCAGAACCCGATCGAGCAGGAGGGCACCTATCCCCTGCCCGAGGCGCAGCTCGACCGGTTCCTCCTCCAGGTCGATGTCGCCTACCCCTCGGCCGAGGCCGAGCGGCGGATGATGATCGCCACGACGACCGACCGCGAGGCGGTGGCGCACCGGGTACTCGATGCGGCGGAGCTGATCCGCCTGCAGGCGCTCGTGCGCAAGCTGCCGGTCGGCGAGAAGGTGATCGACACGATCTTGGCGCTCGTGCGGGCCGGGCGGCCGGAGACCGGTGCCATCGAGAAGCTCGGCGAGCTCGTCGCCTGGGGTCCGGGCCCGCGGGCGAGCCAGGCGCTCATGCTCGCGGTGCGGGTGCGGGCGCTGTTCGACGGCCGGCTCGCCCCCTCGGTCGACGACGTGCTGGCGCTCGCCGGGCCGGTCCTGCGGCACCGGATGGCGGTGACCTTCGCGGCGCGCGCGGAGGGGATCGGGGTGGACGAGATCATCGCCCGGCTGTGCCGGCATGTCGCCTGAGGCGGCGGCCGTTCCGGCGGCCGATCCGACCGGGCTGCGGCGAGCCGCGGAGAGCCTCGCCGCCCGGCTCCCGGGGCTGCTCGTCGAGGCCGAACGGGTGGCGGCGACGGTCGCCCAGGGGGTGCACGGCCGCAGGCGGACGGGCACGGGCGAGACGTTCTGGCAGTTCCGCCCCTACCAGCCCGGTGACGACCGGACCGACATCGACTGGCGCCAGTCGGCGCGCTCGCGCCATCTCTTCATCCGCCAGCAGGAATGGGAGGCGGCGCAGAGCGTCTGGGTCTGGTGCGACCTCTCGCCCTCCATGCGCTTCCGCTCCGACCGCCGACTGCCGTCCAAGGCCGATCGGGCGGTGCTGCTCGCGCTCGCTCTCGCAGCACTCCTCGTGCGCGGCGGCGAGCGAGTGGCACTTCTGGGGTCGGGCGAGCGGCCGCGCTCCGGCCGCGCCGGGCTCGAGGGGATGACGCGGGCGCTCGCCGCCGCGGGCACCCGCCGCGAACGGCTGCCGCCGGCGGCCGAGCTGCCGCGCTTTTGCACCCTCGTGCTGCTCTCCGATTTCCTCGAGCCGGTCGAGGAGCTCGCCGCGCGGCTCGGCCCCTGGGTCGCGGCCGGCGTGCGCGGCTGCATCGTCCAGATCGCCGACCCGGCCGAGGAGCTCCTGCCCTATGGCGGGCGCGTCTTGTTCGAGGGTCTCGAGAACGACGGTCGGGTGCTGGTGGGCAACGTCGCCCATGTCCGCAGCCGCTGGCGGGAGATCTGGTCTGCGCATCGCGAGGAGGTCGAGCGGCTGGCCGGTCGCCAGGCTTGGCGAGCTCTGCGCCACCGGACCGATGCGAGCGCCCAGACCGCCCTGCTCGCCCTCTACCAGGCTTTGGCTCCCGACGCGGTCCGCTGAGCATGCTCGATCTCGGCCTGTTGGCCTTCACCCAGCCCTGGCTCCTCGCCGCCCTCGCCGCCCTGCCGGCGATCTGGCTCCTGTTGCGGGTGACGCCGCCGGCGCCCCGGCAAGAGCCCTTCCCGCCTCTTCGCCTGCTGCTCCGACTAGAGCGGCAGGAGGAGACGCCGGCCCGCACCCCCTGGTGGCTCCTCCTCCTGCGGACCCTCCTCGCCGGGCTGATCGTGCTCGCTCTCGCGGGCCCGGTTGTGCAGCCGGCCGCCCGGCTCGGCGGCGAGGGTCCGGTGCTCGTGGCGGTCGACGACGGCTGGGCCGCAGCACCCGACTGGAAGGAGCGGCTCGCCACGCTCGACGGCATCCTCGAGCGGGCCGAGCGCGAGGGCCGCGAGGCGATCCTGTTGCGCACCGCGCCGGGCCCCGGCCCACCGGCCCTCCAGCGCGGCTTCGCGGCCGAGCTCAGGAAGCGCGTGGCGGAGTGGGAGCCGCGCCCTTGGCCGGTCGACCGCGGCGCGGCCCGGACGGCCCTCGAAAGCCTCGCCGGCACGCCCGTCTCGATCTTCTGGCTCTGCGACGGGCTCGCCGCCGACGCGGCCGCGCAGAGTGCGGCCGCGAGCTTCGCCGAGGCGCTTCGCGCGCTCGGGCCCACGACCGTGCTCGCCCCGCCGGCCGAGCGGCTGCCGCCCCTCCTCCTGCCGCCCGAGCTCACGGGCGAGGGGCTCGAGGTGGCGGCGCTGCGGGCCACAGCCGGCGAGGCCGAGCGGCGGACGGTGCGGGCGCTCGGCCCCGAGGGCGAGGTGTTCGCCCTCGGCGAGCTCGCCTTCGCCGAGGGCGAACGGCGGGCGCACACGCGCCTGCCGCTGCCGCCCGATCTGCGCAACCGGGTGGCGCGGCTCGAGATCCCGGGCGCGGGGATCGGTGGGGTCGTTCTGCTCGACGAGCGCTGGCGGCGGCGCAGTGTGGGCATCGTGGGGGCACCCGCGGGTGCCGTCGACCAGCCGCTCCTGTCCGAGGTCTACTTCCTCGAACGGGCCCTCCTGCCCTTCGCCGAGGTCCGCCGGGGCTCGCTCGGCGAGCTCCTCCAGGGCGAGCTCTCGCTCCTGATCCTGCCCGATGTCGGCAAGCTCGCCGATCCCGACCGCGAGCGGCTCGCGGGGTGGATCGAGAAGGGCGGGGTGGTGCTGCGCTTCGCCGGCCCGAAGCTCGCCGCGGGCGGCGATTCGCTGCTCCCGGTGCCGCTTCGGGCGGGCGATCGCGAGCTCGGCGGGGCGCTCTCCTGGTCCGAGCCCCTGCCGATCGCCCCCTTCCCGGCCGACGGCCCCTTCGCCGGGCTCGTGCCGACGGCCGAAACGGTGGTCCGCCGCCAGGTGCTGGCCGAGCCCGGCCCGCAGCTCGCCCGTGCCACGCTCGCCGCCCTGGTCGACGGGACGCCGATCGTCACCGGCCGTCGGCTGGGCGCCGGCTGGCTCCTCCTGGTTCACACCACCGCCAATACGAGCTGGAGCAACCTGCCGCTCTCGGGCCTGTTCGTCGACATGCTGCGCCGCACCCTGGCGCTCGGCCCGGGCGCCGGCCTCGTCCCGAAAGGGCCGCTCGAGCTGCACCGGGCGCTCTCCGCCACGGGCGTTCTCGGGGCACCGCCCGCCGATCTCCTGCCGATCGAAGCCGCCGCCTTCCGCGAGGCGCGCGCGAGCCCGCGCACTCCGCCCGGGCTCTGGGCGCCGGTGTCCGCAACGGGGGCGGCCGAGGCCGCGCCCGCCCGGGTGGCACTCAACCTGCAGCCCGCCGTGCCCGACCTCCTGCCGCTCGGCGCGAGCGCGCTCGGCGAGGCGGTCCGCGGCTACGGCCGGGCCCGCGAGCTCGATCTCGGCCCCTGGCTGCTGCTCGCGGCCCTGCTCCTTGCACTCGTCGATCTCGTGATCGGCTGGGTGCTGCGCGGCCTTTTGCCGCTGCCCGCGCTGCGTCCGCTGCCGCCGGCGGCGGCGCTCGCCTTCGGACTCCTCGCCGGCACGGCCGGGGCGGCGATCGCCCAGGGTGCGGCCGAGGATCACCGCTGGGGCGCGGCCTTGGAGACCCGGCTCGCCTATGTACTGACCGGCCGGCCGGACGTCGACGAGGTGACCGAGGCGGGCTTGCGCGGGCTCGGCCGGGTGCTGATCGAGCGCACCAGCGTGGAGGTCGGCGATCCTGTACCGGTCGATCCGGTGCGCGACGATCTGGCGCTCTACCCGCTCCTCTACTGGACCGTGCCGCCCGACCATCGCGATCTGCCGGTCGAGGCCCTGCAGCGGGTCCAGCGCTACCTCGAGAGCGGCGGGATGATCCTGTTCGACACCCGCGACGCCGGCGCGCTGCTGCCCGGCCAGGAGGGTGGCGGGCCGGGCGAGCGGCGCCTCGCGAGCCTTCTGGCCGGCCTCGATCTGCCGCCGCTCGTGCGGGTGCCGCCCGACCACGTGATCGGCCGTTCCTTCTACCTGCTGCAGGACTTCCCGGGCCGCTTCGCGGGCCAGCCGCTCTGGGTCGACCAGGCTTCGCCCGCCGTCAACGACGGTGTGTCGAGTCTCGTGATCGGCGCCAACGACTGGGCCGCCGCCTGGGCCGAGGACGGGCGCGGCCGCACGCTGTTCCCGGTCGTGCCGGGCGGCGAGCTGCAGCGCGAGATGGCCCGCCGCTTCGGGGTCAACCTCGTGATGTACGCCTTGACCGGCAACTACAAGACCGACCAGGTCCACATCCCGGCGCTGCTCGAGCGGCTCGGGCAGTGAGGGAGGACCCCGGCCGATGACCGCCAGCGTCGCCCTCGCCTTCGAACCCCATTTGCCCTGGCCCTTGCTCGCCGCCCTCGCGGTCCTGGCCGCCGCGCCGATCGGCTACGGGCTCTTCCGCCGGGCGCGCGGCTCGCTTTTGCGCCTCTCGCTCGCGGGCCTCCTCCTCCTGGCTCTCGCCAACCCGGTGCTCCGGCGGGAGGAGCGGGCCCCGCTGGACGACGTCGTGGTGCTCGCCCTCGACCGCTCGCCGAGCATGCGCCTCGCCGACCGGACCGCCCGCCTCGAGGAGGCGGCGGCCGCCTTGCGCGCCCGGCTCGCCGCCCTGAGCGGGGTCGACGTCAAGGAGATCGAGCTTCCGGGCGGGCCCGAGGGCACCCGCCTCTTGGCCCCGCTCGACGAGGCGCTCGGCCGGCTCGACCGCGCCCGGCTCGGTGCGGTGATCGTGGTGACCGACGGGGTGATCCACGATGCGCCCACCGATCCCGAGCGGGCACGGGCGATCGGTGCACCCGTGCACGCGCTTCTGGTCGGTCGGCCGGACGAGGTCGACCGTCGGCTCGTGGTCGAGCAGGCGCCGAGCTTCGCCATGGTGGGCGAGCCGCAGCGGCTCGTCCTGGGCTTCGACGATCTGCCGGCCGACCGGGGCGGGCCCGCCCGGATCACGGTGCGGCGCGACGGAAGGCTGCTCGCCGAGCTCGACGCGCTGCCGGGCGAGCGGGCCGAGGTCCCCTTCACCCTCGATCGGGCCGGCAAGAGCGTGCTCGAGGTCGAGGTGGCGACGCGCGAGGGCGAACTCACCACCCTCAACAACCGCACCGCCGTGACGATCAACGGCGTGCGCGACCGACTGCGGGTGCTCCTGGTCTCGGGCCAGCCCTATCCGGGCCTTCGGGTCTGGCGCAATCTCCTGAAGGCGGATGCCGCCGTCGACCTCGTCCACTTCACGATCCTGCGGCCACCCGAGAAGCAGGACGGCACGCCGATCCGCGAGCTCGCGCTGATCGCCTTTCCCTCGCGCGAGCTGTTCGAGGTCAAGCTGCACGAGTTCGACCTCGTCATCTTCGACCGCTACAACCGCCGGGGCCTCCTGCCACTGCCCTATCTCGAGAACGTCGCCCGCTACGTCGAGCGCGGCGGAGCGCTGCTCGAGGCGGCGGGGCCGGAGTTCGCGACGCCCACCGGCCTCTACCGCACGCCGCTCGCCCGCGTGTTGCCGGGCCGACCCTCGGGCGAGGTGATCGAGCGGCCCTTCCTGCCGCGGCTCACCGATACCGGCCGACGGCATCCGGTGACGAGCGGGCTCGCGGCCGACCCGGCCGAGCCCGGCTGGGGCCGCTGGTTGCGGCAGATCGATGTCGACCCGGGCGACGCCACGGTGCTCATGATGGGGGCCGGCGAGCGGCCGCTCCTCCTCCTCAAGCGGGTGGGCGAAGGCCGCGTCGCCCAGCTCCTCTCCGACCACCACTGGCTCTGGCAACGCGGCTTCGAGGGCGGCGGGCCGCAGGCCCAGCTGCTGCGTCGGCTCGTGCACTGGCTCATGAAGGAGCCGGAACTCGAAGAGGAGACGCTCGAGGCGGCACCCCACGAGGGGGGGATCGAGATCGTCCGCCGCTCGCTCGAGCCGAAACCGGTCGAGGTCGTGATCACCGCACCCTCGGGCGCGCAGAGTCGGGCGACCCTGACCCCCGATGCCGACGGCATCGCCCGGTTGCGGTTGCCAGCCGAGGAGGACGGGCTCTGGCGGGTCGAGGACGGGGCGCGGGTGGCACAGGTGATGCCGCGGCTCCTGGCGGCGGCCGAGCTCGCCGAGCTGCGAGCGAGCGCCGAGCGGCTGCGGCCGATGGTGGAGGCCACGGGCGGGGCGGCGCTCTGGCTCGCCCAGGAGGGCGTACCGGAACTCCGCCGGGTGGCCGAGGAGCGGCGCACGGCCGGGCGCGGCTGGCTCGGGATAGTCGCCCACGAGGCCTACACCGTGAGCGGGGCGAGCCGCACGGCGCTCTTGCCGCCCTGGCTCGCGCTCCTCCTGCTGCTCGCCGCGGCGGCCGCTGCCTGGTGGCGCGAGGGCCGCGCCTGAGAGGCGGCCCGGGGGACGGCGGCGCGTTGTGCGCTGCGCCATCGCCACCTATATGCAGCGGGGGCCGGCCGTCACGCGAGCCGGTCGGCGTCGGTTGCGGCGCCCTCTTCCGCGCACGAGGCTGATCGGACATGGCCCGACGCAGGCAGGTCTACGAGGGCAAGGCGAAGATCCTCTACGAGGGGCCCGAGCCCGGCACGCTCATCCAGTACTTCAAGGACGACGCCACCGCGTTCAACAACAAGAAGCACGCCGTCATCACTGGCAAGGGCGTGCTCAACAACCGGATCTCCGAGTATCTGATGATAAAGCTCGGCGAGATCGGGATCCCGACGCATTTTCTGCGTCGACTGAACATGCGCGAACAGCTCATCAAGGAGGTCGAGATCATCCCGCTCGAGGTTGTGGTCCGCAACGTCGCCGCCGGCAGCCTGGCGCAGCGCTTCGCCCTCGAGGAGGGTTCGCCCCTGCCGCGCTCGATCGTCGAGTACTACTACAAGAACGATCAGCTCGGCGATCCGATGGTCACCGAGGAGCACATCACCGCCTTCGGCTGGGCGACCTATCAGGAGCTCGACGAGATCCTCAACCTGTCCCTGCGGATCAACGACTATCTGCTCGGCCTGTTCACCGGCGCCGGCCTCCGGCTGGTCGATCTCAAGCTCGAGTTCGGCCGGCTCTGGGAAGACGAGGACATGCGGATCGTCGTGGCCGACGAGCTGAGCCCCGACAACATGCGGCTGTGGGACGCCCGGACCAACGAGCGGCTCGACAAGGACCGTTTCCGCCGCGATCTCGGCAATGTCCAGGAGGGTTATGCCGAGATCGCCCGCCGCCTCGGGATCCTCCCCGAGGCGGGCCCGCGCGACCTCAAGGGCCCCGAGGCGATCCAGTAGCGGCGATTCGGGCTCGCTCTGCCCGGCCGTTCGTCGCCCGGGCCGCGAGCCAGCCGGGTACCGCCTCGGCCGGGAGCGGATCGGCCCAGAGAGCGCCCTGCCCTTCGCTGCAGCCGAGCGCGCGCACCGCCTCGAGGGCGGTGCGATCCTCGATCCCCTCGGCCGCGACCGAAAGGCCGAGTTCGCGGGCGACCGCGACCACGATCCGTGCCACGACCGCCCCCTCGCAAACCGCCCCGCCCTCGCGCTCGGCCCGGAGCGCCCTCACCCGCTCGGCGCAGAGTCGTACCGCGTCGACCGGCCGCCGGGAGAGCTCGACCAGCGCCGCCCGGCAGATCGAGAGATCGTCGAGCTGCACCGCGGCACCGGCCTCGCGCAGCCGCCGCAACGCGGCGCTGGCAGCCTCGGCGTGCCGACCGAGAAGTGCCGAGCCGCCGATCGCGAAAGCGAGCGTGTCGGCCCCGAGGCCGCGGGCCGCGAGCTCGTCCAAAAGGCCCGCCGCCCAGTCCTCGGCAGCGAGGAGCGTCGGCGGCGCGCGCACCAGGACCCGGCCGAACGGCACGCCTGCAGCCCGCCAGGCGGTCATCCGTTCGAGGGCGAGCGCGACGGTCCGGCGTGCCAGCTCGACGCCGAGGGTGGCGTCCTCGGCGTGCCGAGCGAAGGCCTCCTCGTCGAGCGGACCGAGCCGCGGGTGGTTCCAGAGCAGGCGGGCCTGCAAGCCGACAGGGCTTCCGCTCGCGAGGTCGAGCCGCGGCTCGAAACGCAGCGCGAGTTGGTCCCCGTCGAGGGCGGCACGCAGCTCGTCGCCGAGCCGCTCGCTCTCCTCGATCTCGAGGTGCATGTTCCGGTCGAGGAAGACGAGGCTGCCGGGACCGCGGTCCTTGGCGCGGTAGAGGGCGAGGTCGGCTTTCTTGAGGAGCGCGTCGGCCCGATCGCCGTCGTGCGGGAAGAGCGTGGCGCCGAGGCTGGCGGCGACCTGCAGGCGGCGCCCGCGATGCTCGATCGGGTCGCGGAGCGCGCGCAGGATCCGCCGCCCGACCGCCTCTACCGCGGCCGCGCCCTCGACCGGATAGAGGACCAGGGCGAACTCGTCGCCCGCCAGCCGGGCCACCGTGTCGACCCGACGAACCTGCGCCCGGAGCCGCCGGGCGACCTCGACCAGGAGCGCGTCGCCGGCGTCGTGGCCGTGGCCGTCGTTGACCAGCTTGAAGCCGTCTAGGTCGAGCGAGAGGAGGGCGCCGCTCCGGCCCTCGCGCCGACAGCGGTGCAGGGCTTGTCCGAGCCGGTCGAAGAACAGGAGCCGGTTCGGTAGCCCGGTCAGCGGGTCGTGGTGGGCCCGTCGCCAGAGCTCGGCCTCGAGCGCCTTGCGCTCGGAAATGTCGCGGATCACGCTCTGGATCACCCGCCGGCCGCCGTCCTCGATCACCGCCCCGGTCGTCTCGACGTCGAGGATCGTTCCGTCCAGGCGTCGGATGCGGATCTCGATCGGCGGCAGCCTCTCGCCGTGGGCGAGGAGCCGGGCGGCGCGCTCGCGAATGCGCGGCCAGAATTCCTCGAGGATGAAATCGAAGGGCGAACGACCGACGAGCTCGGCCGGATCGGCCGCACCGTAGAGTTCGGCGGCGCGACGGTTCGCGTAGACATAGGTCTCGTTCTCGATCAGCAGGACCGCGTCCGGAGCGAGTTCGAGCAGGCTGCGCCAGCGCGCCTCGGCCTCCTCGAGAGCGCGTCGGGCGCGTCGCGCTTCGGTGATGTCGCGGATCAGGATCTGGATCGCCGGCCGCCCGCCCGCGACAATCGCCGCGCCCACGGTCTCGATCGTCACCACCTCGCCTTCGAGCCGGCGCATCTCGATCTCGATCGGCTCGGCCGGCCCTCCACCCGCGAGTAGCCGCTCCGCACGCGCCCGGATCCGCTCGTGATAGGGCTCGAGGATCAGAGAGAAGGGATCGCGGCCGATCAGCTCGTCCGGGTCCCGTGCGCCCAGAAGGGTCGCCGCGGCGCGGTTGGCGAAACGGTAGACGCCGTCCTGAAAAAGGAGGATGCCGACCGGCGCCAGCTCGACCAGCAGGCGGTACCGCTCCTCGGCCTCGCGGATCGCTCGTTCCGCCCGCTTGCGCTCGGAGATGTCGCGCAGCACGCCGAGCAGCATCCGCCGCCCGCCCTCCACCACGCGCGAACCCTTGGCCTCGACCTCGACCCGGGTGCCGTCGGGACGGACGATCTCGAGCTCGAGCGGCGGCAGGACCTCGCCCTCTCGCAGCTCGGTCGCATGGCGGGCTCGGATCGCGGCGTGCAGCGCTTCGGGTACGAATTCGAAGATCGAGCGACCGATCAGCTCGCGGGCGTCGGCCACCCCGAACAGCCGCGCGGCGGGCTCGCTCGCGAACACGAACCGGCCGTCCTCGACCAGGACGACCGGGTCGGGGTTGAGCTCCACCAGGGCTCGATAGCGCTCCTCGGCCTCGCGCCGCGCCGCCTCGGCTCGCTTGCGTTCCGTGATGTCGCGGATCGCCACCTGGATCGCGGGCTTGCCGTCGAACGGGATGGCGGCCCCGCTCGTCTCGATGTCGCGGAGCTCGCCGTCGAGCCGCCGGATCCGAACCTCGAGCGGCGGTAGGGTGCCCCCCTGCGCGAGCAGCCGTTCGACGCGGGCCTCGATCGAGGGCACGTAGTCTTGGGGGTAGAGGTCGCGCGGCCGCTTGCCGACGATCTCCGCCACCTCCTTGGCGCCCAAAAGCTCGAGGGCGCGGCGGTTGGCGAAGACGTACCGGCCGTCCTGCAGGACGAGGAGCGCGTCCGGGCTCAGCTCGACGAGCGTACGATAGCGCTCCTCGGCCTCGCGGCGCGCCTGCTCCGCCCGCTCGCGCTCGCTCACGTCGCGTTGGACGACGAGGACGCGCGGCTCGCCATCCTCCTCGAACCTGGTCGCCGCCGCCTCGACGATCCGCTCGGCACCGTCGGCTCGCCGGATGCGCAGGCGCGTCGGCGGAACGACCCCGCCCTCCTCCAGAAGTCGGCCCGTCCTTTCGCGGACGAGCCGACGATCTTCCGGCGCCACGAATTCGAGGCTCGAGCGTCCGGTCAGATCCGCGATCCTCGCTACGCCGAACAGCGCGGCCGCGGCACGGTTGGCGTAGAGGATGCGATGCTCCCGATCTTTGACGAAGAGACCGTCCGGCGAGAGCTCGAAGAGCGTGCGATAGCGCTCTTCCGCCTCGCGCCGTTCGGCCTCCACGCGCCTGAGCTCGGTGACGTCGCGGCCCGTCCCGCGATATCCCAGGAACCGTCCGGCTTCGTCGAAGACCGGTTTGCCGGAGATCCGGAGCCAATGGTCACCGGTCGGGCCGCGCCGGCAGTATTCGAAGTCGCGGAACGGCTCGCGCCGAAGCATGAGCTCCTGGACCCGCTGCGCGACCTCGCGGTCGGCCTCGGTGGCGGCGAGCTCCAGCCGGGTCTTGCCGTAATGCCAATCCGGGGCGATCCCGAAACGGGTGCGCACCGCTTCGGACAGCCAGGAGAAGCGCAGCTCGGCGTCCATCTCCCAGAACCAGTCCGAGGCGGTCTCGGCGAAATCCACCAAGCGACGTTCGCTCTCCGCGAGCGCCGCCGCCAGGCGTCGATGTTCGTCGGCTTCGCGCGCGAGGAGCAGTTGATCGGCGGCGAGGTCGGCGAGCATTCGAAGCTGTGCCGTCTCGCCCTCGTCGAGCCGGCGCGGCGCGAAATCGGCGGCGCAGAGCGTGCCGACGAGCTGGCTCTCGGGTCCGCGGATCGGCAGGCCGGCATAGAAGCGCAGCGGCCGCCCGTCGATCACCGGCACCGGAAAGGGCGGCTCGAGAGCGAGCAGGTCCTCGATCAGCTCGAGTCCGCCGCGGTCGAGCGTGCACCCGGGCAGCGAGCCGTGCCGCGGCAGCTCGTCGAACGGGCAGCCGATGCTGGCCACCACGACGAGCCGATCCCGTTCGGCGATCGTCGCGGCTGCGATCGGCACGCGCAGGAGATGCGCGAGCAGCCGAACGATCGAATCGAGGGAGCCCGGCTTCCCGCCCGGCACCGACCCGCGAGATGCGCACGCGTGATCCAACGTTCAGCCCTTGGGGACCCTACGGCCCGACATTCTCGCGCCCCAATATTGCGGGATCCTTAACGCCGGCCCTTGCCAGTGCAACGACCCTGCGTAAGGTGGTCACGGACGGACACGGAGTCGTGATGCGGGCGATCGTCACGATCGGCTTCAAAGAGGGCGTGCTGGACCCGGAGGCCGTGGCGATCGGTCGCGCCCTCGCGGGCCTGGGCTTCGCGGAAGTGCAGGCGGTGCGGCGGCGCAAGGTGATCGAGCTCGAGCTCGCGGGTGAGGATCCGGAGGCGGCAAGCGCCCGGGTCGAGGCGATGTGCGAGCAGCTCCTCGCCAACCCCGTGATCGAGCGCTGGACGGTCGAGATCGTCGAAGGCGGGTGAGCAGCAGGGGGCCGAGGACTCGGCCGCCCGGAGCCGCGACGCTCCCGGCGGCCGGCCTGGGCGAGCTCAGCGGAGCGCGGCCGCGGCGAGCTTGGCCCGGGCAGCAGCGGCGAGCGCCGCACCGGCATCGTCGGGCGCACCCGGGCGGGCCGAGGGATAGAGCGGCTTCAGGGCGGCGAGCGCCGTCGAAACGGCACTCGCGGCATCGGCGTCGCGGCGGGCGAGCTCGGGCAATACGGCGGCTGCCCTGCGCTCGGCCACGAGCTTCCAACCGACCCCGTCGAGCCAGGCCTCGAGGTCGTCTGGACGCGCCGCCGCCGACTGGTACTGGAGCGCGGCGCGGTCGATGCATTCGGCGAGCACGCCGGCCTCGACGGCGAGCGGCGAGCGGCCGTCGGAAGGCGCCTTCGCCGCGGCCGCAGCGGTGACGGCGAGGACCCGGTCGACCGCCGCGCGGACCGCCTCGCCCGAGGCCCGCTCGGCCGCGGCCTGGGCGGCTTCGAGTTCGGCGAGGAACGGCTTCACCCCGCGCGCCTCGAGGATCGGCTCGAGCTCGACATAGACCTCGGCGATGGCGTGGCCGAACAGCGTGGCGCCGAGCGTGCGCTCGCCCGCCTCGATCGCCGCCAACCCGGCCAGGAGATGCGCGTCGACCAGGGCGAGGGCGGTGCCGAAGACGACGGGATCCCGCCGCGCCGCCTCGGGGTCGATCCCGCCCTCGCCCCCCTCGCCGCCTTCGCCACCCTCGCCGCCCTCGCCGCCCTCGCCACCGGCCGCCCGGGCGAGACGGGCGAGCCGGCCCCGATCCCACTCGTCGAGCCCGCCGAGTCCGGGAACCAACACCGAAGCGCCTACGCCCAACCAGATCCTTCTTCGAATCATTTCAGTTCTCCGCCTCGAGGATCCTTGCGCCGATCGCAAGCGAACTATAGTCGTTGATGAGCGAGATCGTCGATAGCGGAGGTAGCGTGCCGATGATCATTTGCATTGGAGAAGTTCTAAGCTCGGCCGATGTGGAAGAATTCTGTGCGCGCCTGGAGCAGGTTCGGTTCCTCGACGGCAGAACAACGGCAGGCTGGGCGGCCCGGGGCGTCAAGGACAATGCCCAGGCAGCGGCCGACGACCCGCTCGCCGAGGCGATCCTCGCCCGCGCGCGGCGGCGGCTCGAGAGTCATCCCGTGCTCGCCATGGCCGCCCGGCCGCACCGCTTCGGCCCGCTGCTCCTCAGCCGCTACGGGCCCGGCATGAGCTACGGCCGGCACGTCGACGACGCGATCATGGGCGGGATCCGCTCGGACTGCTCCTTCACCCTGTTCCTGGCCGACCCGGCGGCCTACGAGGGTGGCGAGCTCGTGATCGAGAGCGCGGCCGGCGAGCAGGGCTTCAAGCTCGCACCCGGCCACCTCGTCCTCTACCCCTCGACCACGCTGCACCGGGTCGAGCCCGTGACGCGCGGGATCCGGCTCGCGCTCGTGGGCTGGCTGCAGAGCCGGGTGCGCGAGGCGGAGCGGCGCGAGCTCCTGTTCGAGCTCGACACCGCCCGGCGCCGCCTGTTCGACGAGCGCGGCAAGGGCGAGGTCTTCGATCTGGTCGACAAGAGCTTCCGCAATCTGTTGCGGATGTGGGCCGAGCTCTGAGCCGGTCGGGTCGCTTGCGGCGCGTCGGACCGCCGGCTATCGAGCGGCTGCCTGCCCTCTCGGAGCGCCCGGCCTTGCGCGCCGCCGTGATCACCTTTCCCGGTTCGAACTGCGACCGCGACCTCGCGGTGGCGATGGAGACCTGCTTCGGCCGGCCCGTGGCGCGGGTCTGGCACGCCGACAGCGAGCTCCCCCCGGTCGATCTCGTGGGCCTGCCGGGCGGCTTCTCCTGGGGCGATTATCTGCGCTCTGGGGCGATCGCCGCGCGTGCCCCGATCATGGCCGCGGTCCGCCGGCACGCCGAGCGCGGCGGCTACGTGCTCGGCATCTGCAACGGTTTCCAGATCTTGACCGAGGCGGGCCTCCTGCCCGGGGCGCTGATCCGCAACGCCGGCCTCCGCTTCGTCTGCCGGCCGGTGCGCCTTTCGGTCGTCAACCGCAACACGCCGTTTACCGCCGCCTACGGTGCGGAGCCGATCACGATCCCGGTGGCGCATCACGACGGCAACTACGTGATCGACCCCGAGGGTCTCGCCCGGCTCGAGGGCGAGGGGCGGATCGCCTTTCGCTATCTCGACAATCCGAACGGTTCGACGGCCGATATCGCGGGCGTGCTCGATGCCCGCGGCCGGGTTCTGGGATTGATGCCGCATCCCGAGCGGGCGGTCGAACCGCTTCTGGGCGGCGTGGACGGAAGGCCGCTCTTCGCCTCGCTGCTTTCGGCGATCGACGGCGGGGGTCGCCCGTGACGATGCTCGAGATCACCGACGAGCTCTTGGCCCGGCACAAGCTCACCCGTGCCGAATATGCCGAGATCGAGCGGATCCTGGGGAGGCCGCCCAACCTCGTCGAGCTCGGCATCTTTTCGGTGATGTGGTCGGAGCACTGCTCCTACAAATCCTCGAAGATCCATCTGAAGAAGTTACCGACCGAGGCTCCCTGGGTGGTCTGCGGCCCGGGCGAGAACGCGGGGGTGGTCGACATCGGCGACGGGCTCGTGGCCGTCTTCAAGATGGAGAGCCACAACCATCCCTCCTTCATCGAGCCCTATCAGGGGGCGGCCACGGGCGTGGGCGGGATCCTGCGGGACGTCTTCACCATGGGCGCGCGGCCCGTGGCGCTCCTCGATGCGCTCCGCTTCGGCGATCCGAAGGCACCGCGGATGCGCCATCTGGTGGCCGGCGTGGTCGCCGGCATCGGCGGCTACGGCAATTGCGTTGGTGTGCCGACCGTGGGGGGCGAGTGCACCTTCCACCCGGCCTACGACGGCAACATCCTGGTCAACGTCATGTGCGTGGGTGTCGCGCGCGCCGATCGCGTCTTCTATGCCCGCGCCGCCGGGGTCAACAACCCGGTCGTCTACATGGGTGCGAAGACCGGCCGCGACGGGATCCACGGCGCAACCATGGCCTCGGCAGAGTTCTCCGAAGCCGACGGCTCGCTCAGGCCCACCGTGCAGGTGGGCGATCCCTTCACCGAGAAGCTCCTGATCGAGGCCTGCCTCGAGCTCATGGAGACGGGCTGCATCGTCGCCATTCAGGACATGGGGGCGGCGGGTCTCACCTCCTCCTCCTTCGAGATGGCCGCTCGCGGCGGGACCGGCATCGAGCTCGACCTCGATGCCGTGCCGCTGCGCGAGACCGGCATGAGCGCCTACGAGATCATGCTCTCGGAGAGCCAGGAGCGGATGCTGCTGGTGCTCGAGTGCGGCCGCGAGGCCGAGGCCGAGGCGATCGTCCGCAAATGGGGCCTCGACGTCGCGGTCGTCGGCCGGGTCACGGACAGCGGGCGGATGGTGATCCGGCATCGCGGGGAGGTCGTGGCGGATCTGCCGGTGGCACCGGTCAGCGGCGCTTCGCCGGTCTACGAGCGACCCTTCGAGCGCACCCCGCGGCCGCTACCGCTCGTGGCCGAGGCTCTGGGCGGACCCGTCGACGCCCGAAGCGCGCTCCTGCGCCTGCTGGGCTCGCCCGATCTCTCGAGCAAGCGCTGGATCTTCGAGCAGTACGATTGGCTCGTCGGCTGCGACACGATCCTGCCGCCGGGGCTCGGCGCCGCCGTGGTCCGCGTTCACGGTACGAAGAAGGCGCTGGCGCTCACCACCGACTGCACGCCGCGCTACTGCCGGGCCGATCCGCGCGAGGGCGGTCGGCAGGCGGTCGCAGAAGCCTGGCGCAATCTCGTGGCGGTGGGGGCGCGGCCGCTCGCGATCACCGACTGTCTCAATTTCGGCAATCCGGAGCGGCCGGCGATCATGGGCCAGCTCGTCGACTGCATCGAGGGGATGGCCGAGGCCTGCCGAGCGCTCGACTTCCCGGTCGTCTCGGGCAACGTCTCGCTCTACAACGAGACCGACGGGCGGGCGATCCTGCCCACCCCGCAGGTGGGTGGCCTCGGCCTGATCGAGGACGTGGCTCGCCTCGTGCGGCCCGATGCGGCGCGGGCCGGTGATCGGCTCGTGCTCCTCGGTGAGAGCACGGGCTGGCTCGGTGCTTCGCTCTATCTGCGCGAGATCCTGGGCCGCGAGGACGGCGCCCCGCCGCCCGTCGATCTCGCCCTCGAGCGGCGCAACGGCGAGCTCGTCGCCCGGCTCCTGGCGGCGGGTGCGGTGCGAGCCTGTCACGATCTCGCCGACGGCGGGCTCGCCGTAGCGGTGGCCGAGCTCTGCCTCGCGGCGAACGTCGGGGCCGTCCTCGAGCCGGCCCCCGCGGATGCGAGCGAGGCCGGCTGGCTGTTCGGCGAGGACCAGGGACGCTGGCTCTTGGCCGTGCCGCCCGCAAGGCTGCCGGAGCTGCTCGCCGCCGCCACCGCTTCGGGCGTGCTCGCCCGCCCGGTCGGTACGCTCGGCGGCGACGCGTTGACGCTGGGTCGCCATCCGCCCATATCCCTCGAGGAGCTGCGGTCCGTCCGGGAGGGTTGGTTGCCCGCCTGGATGGATGGTACGGCCTGAGACCCGAGGGATCCGAACGCATGCCGATGCCGGCCGAGGCGATCGAACGGCTCATTCGTGCGGCGCTTCCCGACGCGCGCGTCGAGATCCAGGATCTCGCCGGCGACGGCGACCATTATCGGGCGATCGTGACGAGCGAGGCGTTCCGCGGCAAAACGCGGCTGCAGCAGCATCAGCTCGTCTACGAGGCGCTCGGCGAGGCGATGGGCGGGGCTCTCCACGCGCTCGCCCTTGAGACACGCGTACCCGGCCCGGGACCTTCGAGCGGCCCGTGAAGGCCGGGACTTTCCGGAGAGCGGAGCCGCGGCCGGTCGCGCCGGACCACTCGGCGGGGGAGACGAAGCCGGTCGGCGAGGGAGACGAGGAATGAGCGAGACGGTGTTCGAGCGGATCCGCGAGCAGCTCGCGGCCGACGACGTGGTCCTCTACATGAAGGGCACGCCGGTCTTTCCGATGTGCGGCTTCTCGGCCCGGGTGGTGCAGATCCTCACGAACGCCGGGGTCCGATTCCAGTCTTACAACGTCCTCGACGACCCGGAACTGCGCCAGGGTCTCAAGGAATTCGCGAACTGGCCGACCTTCCCCCAGCTCTACGTCAAGGGCGAGCTCGTGGGCGGCTGCGACATCGTCACCGAGATGGCGCAGAGCGGCGAGCTCGAGCAGCTCTTCGCCGAGAAGGGTGTGGCGACCGCCGCCTGAGCTGCCCTCAGCCGCCGGGAGCCGGACAGGCCAGCTGCCGGCAATCGCGCGCGAGCTCGACGACGGGACCGGTCCGCCGGCCGGGCACGTCGATCCGGAGGGGCAAGAGGCTGCCATCGGCCCGCACGAGCACGCGCAGAGGCTCCGGCCGCTCGCCGTTCGGCAGCGCGACGAAACCGTCGTCTTCGTCGAAGCCGAAGAGGCCGATCAACCGGACGGCGAGCTCGTGCACGGGCTCGCCCGCACCGTTCGTGCCGCGGCCGACATAGCGGGCCTCGAGGTCGAGCCGCTTGCGGCCGTCGAAGATCGGCACCGTGATCAGCTGGGGCCCGCGCCCCTCGGCCGCCCGCGGCAGCCAGGCTCGCAGCCGCTCGAAGGCGGTGAGGGGATCGACCGTACCGAGACGCAGCGCCGGCGGCACCTCGCTCTCGCGCGGGCGCCCCTGGCTTCGGATCTCGATTCTGGCGATCGCACCTCCCGCATCGTAGCGAAGGGTGACCGCGCGCTCGCGGTCCCGTTTGGTGAGCCGCGAATCGAAGCGCTGCGGCACGGGCTCGCCCGTGCCGTCGCGGCGGATCGCTGCCACGAGCTCGGAGCGGGCGCCGCTCCAGGCGGCGGCGAGACCGACCGATTCCATCGCGAGCCTGGCCCGGGTGAGGTCGGCTTCCGGAGCGAGCGTGAGCGCGAGCTCGGCGATGCGGATGCCCGCGACGCTCAGCTCGTAACGGGCATCGAGGCCGTCCGCGCGGGCGGCTGGAGGGGCGGCCGGGAAAAGCGCGGCGATCAGGAGGGCCGTCGCTGCGACGGGCCGGCGCGGTCGGGCGGAAGACGACGGTGCGGAGCGAGCCATGGCGGTCAAGCTAACTTCCCCGTGTCCGCTGTCCAGGCGGGCCACGCTCGGACTCGCGCTCGCCCTCGCCGCATTCTCGGGCGGCTGCTCGCTGTCCGGCGCCCCCGCTCCGGCCGCACAGGAGGGCGGGCCGCGCCTGGTCCGGCGGCCGGGGCTCGTGCTGATCGATCCGGTGGCGCGACGGGCCGAGCTGCGGGCGGCGGGTCCCGGGGCGCTTTCCCTCTGCGCCGCCGAGGACCTCCGGCTCCGCACTTGGCCGGCCCCGGGTCCCCTCGGGCCGACGGGCGGGAACGCCACCGACACACGGCTCAACCCCGTGGCCTGGCTCCTGATGCGGGCGGCGGGGGTGGTCCTGGCCGAAGACGAGCCCGAGGCCCGCGCCACCCTCGTCGAGGCGCTCGATCGCTGGGCGCGGGCCTCCGCGCTCGAGGCTCCGGCTTCGGCGGATGCCAACACCCGTTTCGCGATCAACCGTTTCTTGTTGCCGGCGGTGGTCGCCTGGGCCGTCGTCCGCGACGCGCCCGAGGCGAGCCCGGCACTCCGTCGGCGCGTCGAGGCCTGGCTCGCCCGGCTCGCCGCCGCCGCCCGCGCCCGGCTCGAGGGGCAGCGGCCGGAGGAGCCGACCGCCGACAACAACCACGCCTATCTGGCGGCGAGCGCGGTCATGGCCGTGGGCGCGCTTTCGGGCGACGATGCCGCCTTCGCCCTCGGCCTTTCGACCTATCGGCGAGCCCTCGCCCGGATGCGGCCGGACGGCAGCCTGCCCGCCGAGACGGCGCGGGGAGCGCGGGCGCTCTGGTACCAGCGCCAGGCGATCGCTTCGCTCGTCACGATCGCCGAGCTCGCCGCCCTCCAGGGCTACGACCTCTGGGGCCTCGAGATCGAGGGCAGGAGCCTGCACCGGGCGATCCGCTTCCTGCTCGATGCGATCGACGATCCCGCCCAGGTCCTCGCTTACGCGGCCGAGAACCGGAGCCCCGGGCCGTCGGCCGACTGGCGGCGGCAGGACCTCTCCTTCCTCGAGCGGCGCGGCCACGGGCGGCACTACATGGCCTGGGTCGAGGCTTATCGGGCCCGCTTCCCGACCCGGCCCGAGACCGCGCAGCTCGAGGCGCTGCTCTTCCGGGCGGGCGATCCGCGGCCGCTCGTCGACGAGTTCGCAGGCGGTAATCTCAGCTGCCTTCGCGGGCCGCTCGGCCCGCCGCTCCGGGCTGCGGCCCGGGATCGAGCGCATGGCCCGAGGCCGGGCCGCGGAAGGGTTGGGTGAGCATCCGGTCGAGCCAGAGCTCGCGCAGGCTGCGGAAGAGCTCGATACCGATCGTCATCCCCTCGTGGCCGGCGGCCGGCTGCGGCCGGTAGGTGCCCAGCAAACGGTCCCACCAGGAGAGGTTGAAACCGAAGTTGGAATTGGTCTCGGCCGGGACGATCGAATGATGGACCCGGTGCATGTCGGGGGTGACGAGGACGAGGCGCAACAGCCGGTCGACTCGACCCGGCAGCTTCACGTTGGCGTGATTGAACATGGCCATGCCGTTCAAGATCACCTCGAACAGGAGCACGGCCACGGGCGGGGCGCCGAGCGCCGCCACCGCGGCGAGCTTGATCACCATCGAGAGCAGGATCTCGATCGGGTGGAAGCGCAGGCCCGTGGTGACGTCGATCTCGAGGTCGGCGTGGTGGACCCGGTGCAGCCGCCAGAGGGCCGGCACGGCGTGGAACAGCACGTGCTGGAGATAGACGACGAGGTCGAGGAGCACGATCGAGGCGAGGATCGCGAGCCAGGGCGGGGCTTCGACCATGTTGAAGAGGCCGAAGCCGCGCGCCTGGGCGATGCCGGCGAGCCCGACCGCGAGGACGGGGAAGAGTAGGCGCAGGATAGCCGTGTCGAGGACGACGAGGGCGAGATTGTTGGTCCAGCGCAGCAGGCGCGGGATCTCGCGCCGCCGGCGCGGGGAAACGACCTCGGCCGCGGCCATGGCGGCGAGGACCATGAAAAAGACGGCCGCTCGGACGAGCGGCTCGTGGGTCGAGAGGAACGCGTCCATGGCGCTCCAGATCGGTCGCCACCTCGTCTCGTCGAGCGGGAGAGGGCGCGACCGGGTGCCGCGCCCGGTGACAACAGCGAGCGGTCGAAGCGCCGGTCGGTCAGCGGGAGTAGAACTCGATGACGAGGTTGGGCTCCATCTGCACGGGATAGGGCACGTCGCCCATCTTCGGCACGCGCAGATACTTGCCCTTGAGGTTGCGGGTGTCGAGCTCGAGATAGTCCGGCACCTCGCGCTCCGGCCGCTGCTGGGTCTCTAGAACCATGGGGATGGTCTTGGCGCGCTCCGTGAGCTCGATCACGTCGCCCTCCTCGACCAGGTAGGAGGGGATGTTGACCCGCTTGCCGTTGACCTTGACATGGCCGTGGTTGACGAGCTGGCGGGCGGCGAAGATGGTCGGCACGAAGTTGAGCCGGTAGCAGACCATGTCGAGGCGGCGCTCGAGCAGGCCGATCAGATTCTCGGCCGTGTCGCCGCGCATCCGCGTGGCGAGCTCGTACATCCGACGGAACTGCCGCTCGCCGACGTCGCCGTAATAGCCCTTGAGCTTCTGCTTGGCCATGAGCTGGGTGGCGAAGCCGGAGAGCTTCTTGCGCTTCTGGCCGTGCTGACCGGGACCGTAGTTGCGCCGGGCGAGCGGGTCCTTGCTGCGACCCCAGAGATTGACCCCCAGACGGCGGCAGATCTTGGTCTTGGCGGCGGCGCGCTTGCTCATCGGGCCTCGGGACGATGGGGACGAACGACATCCGGCGCTCCCTCGGAGCGCGAGCGCACCGCTTATAACCGAGCCGGCGGCTCTGTCAAACCCCGCCGGCCGTCCGCCGCGCGCCACCCGCCGCCAGTTCCTTGACGATGCCGCGCAGCAGGTGGACCTCCGAGCGGCCGAGGCCGCGGCGGGTGAGCATCACCTCGATCGCCGGGCGAAGGCTGCGCCGCCGGTCCGGGCTCTTGAAGAAGTCGACCGCCTCGAGCGCCGCGATCAGCTGGTCGAGCAGCCCCTCGAGCTCGGCCTTCGTGGCCTGCGGCTCGCCCGCCACCGGATCGAGCACGGGTGCGCGCGCGTCGCCCGCCTTGTGCCATTCGTAGGCGAGCAGCAACACGGCCTGGGCGAGATTCAAGGAGGCGAAGCCCGGATCGGTCGGGATCGTCACGAGCGCATCGGCTAGCCGCAGGTCCTCGTTCTCGAGACCGGTCCGCTCGGGGCCGAAGAGAAAGCCCACCCGCCGGCCGGCAGCGACGAGCCGGCGCGCCTCGGCGGCCGCCGCCGCGGCGGTGAGCACGGGCAGCTCGAGCCCGCGGCCGCGAGCGGTGGTGGCGAACAGATGCTCGAGGTCGGCCACCGCTTCGGCGGTGCTGCGGTGGAGCGTGGCGGCCCCCAGCACCTGGTGCGCGCCCGAGGCCGCCACCACCGCCTTGGCCGAGGGCCAGCCGCATTCGGGTGCGACGAGCCGCAGCGTGGTGAGGCCGAAATTGCGCATCGCCCGAGCGGCGGTGCCGATGTTCTCGCCGAGCTGCGGGCGGACGAGGACGACGATCGGGGCGGCGTCCGCCCCGCTCACGGGGCCGGGCCCGCGCCGTCCGCCGGGCGAGCGCCGTCGACCACGAGCTTCCAGGTGATCGCGTCGTGCAGCGCCATGTAGGAGGCGTCGATGATGTTGCCGGAGACGCCGACGGTCTGCCAGATCCGGCCCTCGTCGTCGCCGCTCTCGATGAGCACGCGGGTGACGGCGGCGGTACCACGCTCCGGGGCCAGGATTCGCACCCGGTAGTCGAGCAGGCGCATGTGGCCGAGCGAGGGATAGACCGGGGCGAGGGCCTGGCGGAGCGCGGCATCGAGCGCGTTCACCGGGCCGTTGCCTTCGGCCACGGTGAAGAAGCGCCGTTCGCCGATCCGCACCTTGGTGGTGGCCTCGGAGAGCGTGACGAGCTCGCCCTTGGCGTTGCGGCGCCGTTCGTCGATGACGCGAAAGGAGAGCAGCTCGAAATAGTCCGGGACCCGGTGCAGCTTGCGGCGCACCAGGAGCTCGAAGGACGCCGCCGCCCCCTCGTAGGCGAAGCCCTCTGCCTCGCGCGCCTTGAGCTCGGCGAGCAGGGCCGCGGTCTGCTCCGGGTCGGGCTCGAGCGGCAGCCCGAGCTCGCGCAGCCGGGCCAAAAGATTGGCCCGGCCGGCCTGGTCGGAGACCAGGATGTCGCGCTCGTTGCCGACCGCGGCCGGGTCGATGTGCTCGTAGAATGAGGGATCGCGCAGCACGGCCGAGGCGTGCAGGCCCGCTTTGTGGGCGAAGGCGGCAGCCCCGACATAGGGCCGGTGCCGGTCCGGGGTCCGGTTCAAGGCCTCGTCGAAGGTCCGCGAGAGCCGGGTGAGGCCCCCGAGCGCTTCGACCGACACGCCGGTCTCGAAGCCGAGCTTCAAGACGAGGGTGGGCAAGAGGGTCACGAGATCGGCGTTGCCGCAGCGCTCGCCGAGCCCGTTCAAGGTGCCCTGAACCTGGCGGACACCCGCCAGCACCGCCGCCAGACTGTTGGCGACGGCATTGCCGGTGTCGTCGTGGGCGTGGATGCCGAGCCTTTCGCCGGGGAAACGGGCCAGCACCCGCTCGCAGATCCGGGCCACCTCGTGCGGCAGGGTGCCGCCGTTCGTGTCGCACAGCACGAGCCAGTCGGCGCCCGCTTCCGCGGCCGCTTCGAGGGCGGCCATGGCGTAGCCCGGATCCTCCTTGAAGCCGTCGAAGAAATGCTCGGCATCGAGCATGACCTCGGCAGCGCGGGCGCGCGCCGCGCGGATCGAATCGGCGATCATCGCGAGGTTCTCCTCGCGCGTCACACCGAGCGCGCCTTCGGCCTGCCGCGCCGAAGCCTTGCCCACGAGGGTGACGGTCGGCGCACCGGCCGAAAGCACGGCCACGAGGCCCGGATCGTTGGCGGCACTCCGGCCGGCCCTTCGCGTCATGCCGAAGGCCGCGAGCCGGGCCCGGGCGAGCCGCGGCGGTTCGGCGAAGAAGCGCTCGTCGGTCGGGTTGGCGCCGGGCCAGCCGCCCTCGATCCAGTCGATCCCGAGCCGGTCGAGCTGGAGCGCGATCCGTCGCTTGTCGGCGATCGAGAAATCGACGCCCTGGGTCTGGGCGCCGTCCCTGAGCGTGGTGTCGTAGAGCCGGATCCGCTCGCCCGCCATCGCCCGCTCCCGGCTCAGCGCCGCTCCCAGTCGGTGCGACCGTCGGGGCGATCCTTGAGGACGATGCCGGCCGCCTCGAGTTCGGCCCGGATCGCATCGGCGGTCGCGAAGTCGCGCGCCTTGCGGGCCTCTCGCCGCCGGGCGAGCCGCGCCTCGACCTCGGCCTCGCTCAGGGTTCCGGCAGGCGCGGCGTGCTTGAGCCAGCCCGCCGGATCGGCACCGAGCAGGCCCAAAAGGGCCGCTTCGCCCTTGAGGGCGCGCGCCGCCTCCTCCCGCTCGCCCGCGCTCTCGGCCTTGTTGGCGCGGGTGGCGAGCCCGTGGAGCGCGGCGATCGCCGCGGGTGTCGCGAGATCGTCGCAGAGGGCGTCCTCGACCCTTCCCTCGCACGTGCCGGGATCGTCCGTCGCGATCCGGTTGTCGGCCAGCACCCGGTACCAGCGGCGCAAGGCGTCGCGCGCCTCGGTCAGCGCCTCCTCGCTGCAGTCGAGCGGCTGGCGATAGTGTGCCGAAAGCAGCCAGAGGCGGACCGCCTCGCCCGGATAGCGCTCGAGGACCTCGGCCACCCGGACGACGTTGCCGAGCGACTTCGCCATCTTCTCGCCGGCCATCTGGACGAAGCCGTTGTGCAGCCAGAAGCGGGCCATGAGCTCCTGGTCGCGGGCGCAGCAGGACTGAGCGATCTCGTTCTCGTGGTGGGGAAAGATCAGGTCCTGGCCGCCCGCGTGGACATCGAACGGCAAGGGCCCGAGATAGCGCTCGGCCATGGCCGAGCACTCGATGTGCCAGCCCGGCCGGCCGCGACCCCAAGGGCTCGGCCAACCCGGCTCGTCCGCCGCGGCGGGTTTCCACAAGACGAAATCGGCCGGGTCCTTCTTGTAGGGTGCGACCTCGACCCGGGCGCCGGCGATCTGCTCCTCGCGGTCGCGGCCGGAGAGCCGCCCGTAGGCCGGCATCGAGGGCACGTGGAAGAGGACGTGGCCCTCCGCCACATAGGCGTGGCCCTTGGCGAGGAGGGTCTCGATCAACCCGATCATCTCGCCGATGTGCTCGGTCGCCCGCGGCTCGTGCGTCGGCGGCAGGCACCCGAGTGCCTCGGCGTCGGCCCGGAAGTCGCGGATCGTTCGCTCGGTCAGGGCCTCGATCGGCTCGCCGTTCTTGCGCGCCTGGTCGATGATCTTGTCGTCGACGTCGGTGATGTTGCGGACATAGACGACACGTTCGGCGCCGTAGCGCCGGCGCAGGAGCCGGAACAGGACGTCGAAGACGACGAGCGGCCGGGCATTCCCGACGTGGATGCGCTGATAGACCGTGGGGCCGCACACGTACACGCGCACCCGCGCCGGATCGAGCGGGACGAACGGCGTCTTGCGTCGGGAGAGCGTGTCGAACAGGCGCAGGCCGCTGGTCAACCGGCTGGCTCCCTGGTGCGATGCGGCAGCGGTTAGCAGAGCCCCGGGCCCCGGTCCACCGGCCCCGAGGGGCCGCCGCGGCTCAGTCCTTGGCGCGCTCGAGGTAGGAGCCGTCCTCGGTCGAGACGACGACCCGGGTGCCGACCTGGATGTGCGGCGGCACCATCGTGCGGACACCGTTCGAGAGCTTGGCCGGCTTGTAGGAGGAGGCGGCGGTCTGGCCCTTGGTCACGGGCTCGGTCTCGACCACCTCGAGCACCACGCGCGGCGGCAGGGTGACGGCGAGCGGCACGCCGTTGTGGGTGGCGATCGTCACCGTCATGCCGTCGGTGAGGTAGACCGCCTGCTCGCCGATTACGTCCTTCGGGACCGTGATCTGCTCGTAGTTGTCGGGATTGAGGAAGTGGCAGCCCTCGCCGTCCTCGTAGAGGAAAGTGTATTCCCGCTCGTCGAGGAAGGCGCGCTCGACCATCTCGGTCGTGCGGAACCGCTCCGAGATCTTGACCCCGTCGGTGATCCGCCGGAGCTCGAGTTGGGTGACGGGGGTGCCCTTGCCGGGGTGGATGTTCTGCGCGGTCAGGACCACGTAGAGCTTGCCGTCGATCTCGACGGCGTTGCCCTTTCTGAGCGAGCTCGCGATGACCTTGGGCATGAGGCTCCTTCGCCGCGCCGCGGCAATCCGGGCCGGCCTCTTACCCGCTGGCGGCCTCCCGGTCCAGAGCGGGCAGTGCCGGCGATGAGCACCCCGGCAAGGCCCTGGTGGCACCCCGACCGGCACGCCGACCGGCGGCCCTTCCTGGTCGCGCGGGCGCGGATCCTCGCGGCGCTCCGCCGCTTCTTCGAGGAGCGCGACTTCCTCGAGGTGCAACCCTCGTGCCTGCAGGCCTCGCCCGGCAACGAGCCGCACCTGCACGGCTTGCGCACCACGCTCCGGGATACCGCCGGGCGGCCGGTCCGGCCGCTCTTTCTGCACACCTCGCCGGAGTTCGCCTGCAAGAAACTCCTGGCGGCGGGCGAGCGGCGGATCGTCGCCATCGGCCCGGTCTTCCGCGACCGCGAGGCCGGTCCGCTGCACCATCCCGAATTCACCATGGTCGAATGGTACCGAGCGGAAGAGCCGTACACGACGCTGATGGCCGACTGCGCCGAGCTGCTCGCCACCGCGGCCGAGGCCGCGGGATCCCGCCGGCTGGTCTTCCGCGGCGTCGAGGTCGACCCGTTCCGGCCGCCCGAGCGGCTCGCCGTGGCCGAAGCGTTCGAGCGGTTCGCCGGTATCGATCTGTTGACCACGGTGGCGGCCGACGGAACGACCGACCGCGACGCGCTCGCCCGACAAGTCGAAGCGGCGGGTCTGCGGGTCGCCGCGGACGACGGCTGGTCCGATCTCTTCGCGCGGGTCCTGACGGCTCGGATCGAACCCGAACTGGGCCGCGGCCGGGCGACGATCCTCGACGCCTATCCGATCCCGGAAGCGGCGCTCGCCCGGCGGAGCCCGGCCGAGCCGCGCACGGCCGAGCGCTTCGAGCTCTACGCCTGTGGGGTCGAACTCGCCAACGCCTTCGGGGAGCTCACCGATCCGGTCGAGCAGCGGGCCCGCTTCGAGGCCGCCATGGACCTCAAGGAGCGGCTCTACGGCGAGCGCCACCCGATCGACGAGGAGCTCTTGGACGCGCTCGCGCTCGTGCCCGAGAGCTGCGGCATCGCCCTCGGGCTCGAGCGGCTCGTCATGCTGGCGAGCGGGGCCGAGCGGATCGAGCAGGTGCTCTGGGCGCCGGTGCCGCTCGATCCGCTCTAGAAGACCGCGACGGCTGCGGGCTCACCCCTTCTCGACGTTCCAGGCCACGAAGAGCAGCGCGTTCGGCACGTTCTTGATCGACTTGCGCCAGGCGACCGGGGTGACGAACTGGCCCGTGTTGATGTAGGGGAAGGTCTCGTAGTAGCGCTTCTGCAGCTCGTCGACGATCTTCATCTGCTCTTCCTTGGTCGATGCTTCGAGGAACTTGGCGCGCAGCTCCTCGATCACGTCGTCCTTCGGCCAGCCGAACCAGGCGGTCTTGGGATCGCCGGTGGCGACGAGCGGGGCGTTGGTGATCGGGCTCGACATCGGGATGCCCGTCCACCAGGTCGGGAAGATGTGCCAGCCGACTTTGGGCTCCTTGTTCGGGTCCTCCATTTTGGTCCGCCGCGAGGTGAGCGTCGACCAGTCCATCGACTGAGCGTCGACGTTCACCCCGATCTCCTTGAGGAGCCCGATCATGACGAGCACGTTGTTCATGATGATCTGCTGATCGGTCGGCACGAGCACGACGATCGGCGATTTGAAGTCGTAGCCGGCCTCGGCGAGGAGCTGCTTGGCTTTCGCCTTGTCCTGCTTCGTCCAGGGCTCGGCGTGCGCGAGCGTCGTGAAGGGCGCGTCGCACATGAAGACGGCGTAGCAGACCTTCTCGTACTTGGGATTGCCGACCTGGGCCGCGAGGAACTCGCGCTGGTCGACGAGAAGCTGGAGGGCCGCCCGCGCCTTCGGATCGTTGAAGGGCGGATGCAGATTGTTGGGCCGGATGTGGCCCATCTTGCCGAGCGGGTCGAGGACCTTGACCACGATGTTCGGGTCGGCCTCGAGCATCGGCAAGAGATCCATCGGCGGGATCTCGTAGACGTCGACCTCGCCCGCGATCAGCGCCTGGGTGGCGGTGTTGGTGTCGGGAATGTACTTCCACTCCACCCGCTCGACCTTGGCCACCTTGCCGCCGGCGAAGCCCGAGGACGGCTCGTTGCGCGGCTTGTAAGCCGGGTTCTTCTTGTAGACGACGGTGTCGCCCGGCTTCCACTCCTCCTTGACGAAGAGGAAGGGACCCGAGCCCACCGTCTCCGTCACCTGGGTGTTGGGGTCGGTGAGCGCGTCCTTCTCGCGCATCACGAAGGTCGGCAGCGAGGGATCGGCCAGCACCGTCAGCATCGGCCCGAACTTGGCCTTGAGCTTGATCTCGAAGGTCCGGGAATCCTTCGCGGTGATCGATTCGGCGCGCGCGGCCAGCGCCTGACCGCCTGCCCGCTTGACGTTCCAGCGCTTCAGGGAGGCCACCGCGTCTTTGGCCTCCACGGGCGTGCCGTCGTGGAAGAGCAGACCTTCGCGCAGCGTGAAGGTCCAGGTGAGCCCGTCGTCGCTCACCGTGTGCTTCTCGATCATCTGCGGCTGCGGCTCGAGCTTCTCGTCGAGCGCGTAGAGCGTGTCGTAGATCATGTAGCCGTGATTTTGGGTGATCGCGGCCGTGGTCCAGATCGGATCGAGATTTTTGAGGTCGGCCTGCGGCACGACTTTGAGCGTCTGCGCGCTCGCGAGGCCGGTTCCGGCGAGAAGCGCCGCGCTCAGCGCGAGCCCGGTCAGGCCCCTGCCCGCGTTCCTCATGATGCTCTCCCTTGCCTCCCGAACGTCTCGACGCTAACCGCCGGGGACGGGCGTCGCAAGCGCTTCCCCCGGCTTGGAGGGTCGCGCTCCGGCTGCTAGAGGCGCGGCCATGGCCGGAGCCGAGAGCGCAGCCTCCTCCCCCGTCCCGCGCGGCCTCCTCCTGGTCCTGCCGGCCCTCGTCGCTTTCCAGGCCATCTCGACCGACCTCTATCTGCCGGCTCTACCGGCGATCGGCGCCGCGCTCGGGGCCGGTGTCGAACGGGTCCAGCTCACCCTCTCCCTCTTTCTCGTGGGCTTCGGTGTGGCGCAGCTCGCCTGGGGACCGGTCTCCGATCGGATCGGCCGAAGGCCGCCCCTTCTCCTCGGCACAGGGCTCTACGTGCTCGCGAGCCTCGCCTGCATGGCGGCACCGACGATCGAAGCGCTCGTCGGTGCCCGCGTCGTCCAGGCGGTGGCGGCCTGCTCCGGGGTTGTGCTCGGCCGGGCCGTGGTCCGCGACCTCTTCCCGCCGGCCGAGGCGGCGCGCGTGCTGGCCTTTCTCGGCACCGCCATGGCGCTCGCCCCGATCCTGGGCCCGGTGGCGGGGGGCTGGCTCACCCTCCTGTTCGGCTGGCGATCGACCTTCGCCGCGCTCGCGCTGTTCGGCGCGATCGCGTTCACGGGCGTGCTGCTCGCCGTGCCGGAGACCAACCGGCGCAAGGACCCGACCGCCACCCGGCCGGCGGTGCTCGCCGCCAACTACGCGGGCCTCCTGCGCGATCGGCTCTACCTCGCGCGGGTCGCGATCGCGGCCCTCGGCTATGCCGGGATCTTCAGCTTCATCTCGGGCAGCCCCCACGTCCTCATCGACGCCGTGGGGCTGAGCCCCGACCGCTACGGGCTCTGCTTCGCCGCCGGTGTGGCGGGCTGGATGGCCGGCACCTTCGCCGCCGGCAAACTCAACCGCCGGCTCGGCCTCGCCGGCCTCTTGCGGGTCGGTACGCGGCTCGCCGCGGCGGGCGGCCTCGCCGGGCTCGCCCTGGCGCTCGCCGCCCCGCCCTCCTGGCCGGCCGTGGTGGGCCCGATGTTCGTCTTCATGGCGGGTGCCGGGTTCACCCTGCCGACCGCGATGGCGCTCGCGATCGGGCCCCACCCGGAGAAGGCGGGGCTCGCCTCGGCGCTGCTCGGCTTCCTGCAGCTCCTGTTCGCGGCACTCGTCGGGCTCGCCGTGAGCGCCCTTTACGATCGGACGGCGGTATCGATGATGGGCGCTCTGGTGGCCGTCGGCGCCGGCGCGCTCCTGCTGGTCCGCCCGGCGCTCGGCCGTCGCGGCGGAGACCAAGCTTGAGCGAGGACTGCGGCTTCACCCTCGCGGTCGACAACGTCTTCGCGGCGGTCGCCGGCTGGCCGCTCTCCTGGTACGGCGCGACCTACAGCCTCGGCTTCGCCGGGCTCGCCCTCTGGCTCCTGGCGTGGCGCCGCGGCGGCTGGTCGGCGCGCGAAGCGCTCGGCTTCGCGATCCTGGCGGCGGCGCTGATCCTTCTGGGCGGCCGGGCGGTCGAGGTGACGGTCTACGAATGGGCCTTCTACCGCGCGCACCCGCAGCTGATCCCGGCCGTCTGGCTCGGCGGGATGGCGACCCACGGGCTGCTGCTCGGCGGCGTCGCCGCCTGCCTCGTGCAGGCCCGGCGGAGCCGGCGCCGGCTGCTCGAGGTGACCGACACCCTCGCCCCGGCGGCCGCGCTCTTCCTCGGCATCGGCCGGCTCGGCAACTTCCTCGAGGGCGGCGTGGTCGGCACCGAGACCACGGTACCCTGGTCGGTGCGGCTGCCCTCGATCACCGGCTGCCGCCATCCGGTGGCGCTCTACGACGGGCTCAAGAACCTGCTCCTGGTGCCAGTGCTGGCGCTCCTCCTGCGCCGCCGGCCGGCCGGCACGGGGACCGCCACGGGCGCGTTCCTGGTGCTCTATGGCGGGCTGCGCTTCGCGATCGACCAGGTGCGCGACTACGAATCGGTGCTCTGGGGCCAGGGTCCCGGCCAGTGGCTCAACCTCGCCACCGCCGCCCTCGGCCTCGTCGTCCTGATCGGCTGGCGCAACGCCCGGCCGGCGCCGCCACGCATCGCCCCGGCCGCTCCGATCGGGCTCGTCCGGCCGGTCGTCCTGCTGGTCCTGGTCCTGCTACCGCTGCTGATTCCCACCAGCTGGACCCAGGTCCATCTGCGCGAGCTCAGGGAGCAGCGGGGCGTCGCGCCGCCCGCGCCGGGCTGAGCCGGTTCAGCGGGTCGGGCCGCTCATCGCGGTCACGATCGGGCCGTCGGGGCCCCGCAGGATCGAGAAGGTCCGCTGCCCCTCGCCCTTGCAGCGCGGCCCGCCGGCCGTGGCCGGGGGCGCTTCCCATTCGTAGACGATCAGGGCCCGGGCGGGGGCCGCGAAGGCGGCGTCACCCGTGATCCGGCCGCTCCGAATACGGGTCATGAAGGGCTCGCCGCAGGCTTCGCCCTCGCGCGCGTGCGCATCGTAATGGGCGCGGATCGCCCGCAGCACCCGGGCATCGGCCAGCAGCCGGCCGCCGGTCGCCGGGCCGCAGCCCGAAAGACCGGCGAGCAGCAGGATGCCGAGGGCACAGCCGCCCGCCATCGCCCGGTCGATCCGCCGTCGCATCGCCACACACCTCCTCCAGCGGCGGGTGGACCCTAGACAGGCCGGCCGCGAGCGCGCAAGCGCAGCGGGCGACCGGAGAAACACCGCTTGGACCCGCTCTGGCTCGGTCTCATCGGCAGTACGATCGCCGGCCTGCTGACCGGCGTCGGTGCCCTTCCCGTCCTGTTCGCGGTGCGGGTCGAGCGCGACCTCGAGAACCTGCTGCTCGGCTTCGGTGCCGGGGTCATGCTCGCGGCGACCGCTTTCTCGCTCATCCTGCCGGGCCTCGAGGCGGCCGAACGGCTCGGCAACGGCCGGCTCGGCGCCGCCCTCGTGATGGCCGCCGGCATCCTTTCGGGTGGGATCGTCCTCGCCCGGCTCGGCCGCTGGCTCGAGCGGCACCAGCTGGGCTCGGGGCCCTATGGCGAAGACGTCGCCGGCCGCGCCCGAGTGCTGCTCTTCATCCTCGCGATCACGCTGCACAATTTCCCGGAAGGGCTCGCGGTGGGGGTGGGCTTCGGCTCGGGCGACATCGCCAACGGCACCACGCTCGCGATCGCCATCGGGCTGCAGAACATGCCCGAGGGGCTCGCGGTGGCGCTCGCCGCCCGGGCGGCGGGCGATTCCCCGGGCCGGGCCTTCCGGGTGGGCCTCTTGTCGGGCGCGGTCGAGCCCGTGGGCGGTCTTCTGGGTGCCGGTCTCGTCGGGATCTCGGCGCCCTTTTTGCCCTGGGCGATGGCCTTCGCGGCCGGCGCCATGCTGTTCGTGATCAGCGAGGAGGTGATCCCGGAGATCAACCGCAACGGCCCGCCGGCGGTCAACAGCCTGGGCCTGCTCGCGGGCTTCGTCGTGATGATGCTGCTCGACACGGTCCTGGGCTGAACCCTCAGCCGGCTCTGGCGGCGGTTTTCCGGCGGGCCCGGCGCCGGCTCGCGAGCAGCGCCCGGCGCAGCGAGGCCAGGAGCTGGAGCTCGAGCGCCGGCACCACCCAGCCCGCCCAGAAGGTCGGCCAGTCGGCCGGGTCGGGGACGTAGACGGCGAGCTGGCAAGCGGTCGCATCCACGATCTCGACATAGCGGCCGCCCTCGGGGGTGAGCCAGCACCAGACCGCGAGGTCGCTGCGCGATTCGGGCTCGATCGGCAGCACGCGCGGCTCGGTGCAGCCCGTGGCATCGGTCACCGCCAGCGGCCAGGGCACGCCGCGCCGGTCGGCGGCCTCGACCGCGGCACCGTACCAGGAAGGCGGTGCGGCCGATGCGAAGCGGCCGGCGGCGAAGGTCACCACTTCCTCTTCGCCCGGCCGGGCCCGCTCGAGCGGCGGGCCCGCCGGCTCTTCCGGTTCACCCATCGCGCAGGCTGCAGAGGATCGGCGTGTGGTCGGAAGCCTTGGGCCGGCCGCGCGGCTCTTTGTCGATCCAGCACCGCTCGAGCCGGTCGGCGGCCTGTGGCGAGAGCAGGAGGTGGTCGATGCGGATCCCGTGATCGAGCTGGAACGCCCCGCCCTGATAGTCCCAAAAGGTATAGGCGTTCCGCTCGCCGGGGTGGAGGGCGCGGAAGGCGTCGGTCCAGCCCTGGTGCAGGAGCGCCCGGAAGGCCCGCCGGCTCTCCGGCCGGAACAGCGCATCCTCGGCCCAGGCGGCCGGGTCGTGGCAGTCGATCGGCTCGGGGACGACGTTGAAGTCGCCCGCCAGCACCACCGGCTCCTCGAGCTCGAGGAGCCGGCCGGCGTGCGCCCGCAGCCGCTCGAGCCAAGCGAGCTTGTAGGCGAACTTCTCGCTGCCGACGGGATTGCCGTTGGGGGCGTAGATCGAGGCGACCCGAAGCCCGCCCGTGAAGACCTCGAGGTAGCGCGCCTGGCCGTCCTCGGGATCGCCGGGAAGGCCCGAGAGAGGATCCTCGATCGGGAAGCGAGAGAGGATCGCTACTCCGTTGTAGCTCTTCTGTCCGAAGGTCGCGAGGTTGTAACCGAGCTCCTCGATCGGCTCGCGCGGGAAGGCGGCATCGAGACACTTGGTCTCCTGCAGGCAGACCACGTCGGGCCGGACCGCGCCGAGCCAGGCCGAGAGGTTCGGCAGACGCGCGTTGATCGAATTGACGTTGAAGCTCGCGATCGTCGGCAAGGGGCGGGGGTCTCGCGGTCGCTCGCGCGGAAAGCCTAGCCGCTGCTGGACGCGCGAGCCAGGCTCTCGATCGGCTCGCGTGCCGGGGTCCCGCGCCGGAGCTCGGCGAGTTCGGCGCGCAGCGCCCGCAGCTCGGCCATGACCTCGGCGTGATCGATCCGCATCGTCTCGCCGATCGCCTCGCTCTCGTGGACCTTCTGCATGGCGTTGACGATCAAGGCTATGAAGAGGTTGAGGACGGCGAAGGTCGTGATCAGGATGAACGGGATGAAGAACAGCCAAGCCATGGAGTGCTTTTCCATGACCGGCCGGACGATGCCCATCGACCAGCTCTCTAGCGTCATGATCTGGAAGAGCGAATAGAGCGACGCGCCGAGCGAGCCGAACCACTCCGGGAAGTCGTCACCGAACAGCTTGGTCGCCATCACCGCGAACACGTAGAACACCAGCATCAACAGGGCGACGACCGAGCCCATCCCGGGAAGGGCCGCGAGGAGGGCCTCCACCACCCGCCGCATCTGCGGCACGACCGAGAGCAGACGCAGCGCGCGCAGGATGCGCAGCGCCCGGAGCACCTGGAACCCGTCGCTCGCGGGTGCGAGCGATACCGCGACGATCGCGAAATCGAACAGGTTCCAGGGCCTTCGAAAGAAGGCGATCCCGTGCGCCGCGATGCGAATGGCGAGCTCGACACAAAAGAACAACAGCGCGAGGTAGTCGAGGGCAAACAACAACGGTCCGGCGAGTGCGGTGGCGGTCGACGAGGTCTCGAGCCCGAGCGTGATCGCGTTGAGGACGATCACGCCGGTCACCAGCCGATCGAACGGCTCGGCGTCGACGAGCTCGCGCAGACGGGTCCGCCAGGACGGTTCGACGACGGCGACCATCGGTGTTCCCACGATCTCCGGACGAGGACGGGTGGCGATATGGTCCCTTCCCCGGCGCGCCTCCAGCCGAGCCGACCGGGTTCAGCCGAAGGTGATCAGCACCTGGTCGGCCGCCACCGTGTCGCGCGGCCGCACCCGAACCTCCTCGACTCGGCCGTCCTGCTCGGCCTTGAGCACGTTCTCCATCTTCATTGCCTCGAGGATGCAGAGATCCTGACCGGCCTTCACCTCGTCGCCGGGCTGCACCGCGACCGAGACGATCAGCCCCGGCATGGGCGAGCGCAAGGTCTTGCCGGCATCCGCCCGCACCTTCTCGGGGATCCGAGCCGCGAGCTCGGCCGCCCGGCGCGAGCGGACGAGCGTTTCGAGCTCGGCGCCACCGTGGCGGATCACCCAGCCTTCGGGCAGAGGATCGGCCTGGAGGGTGAAGCTCGAGCCCGTGACCCGCACGCGCACGACCGGATCGCCCGGCCGCCAGTCGGCCGTCACCTCGAGATGGCGGTCGACGATGTGGAGCACGCTCTGCTCCTCCTCGTCGGCGAGCACGGTTACGGGGAAACAGACACCGCCCAGCTGGACCACCCAGTCGCGCTCCGGCCGATAGCGCCAGCCGGGCAGCTTGCCGCCCGCCCGGGCGTCGCGGCGGGCCCGCTCGAGCCGGAGCCGCACCGCCACCGCGGCGATCTCCTCGAGGCGGGCGAGCGGGAGCTCGCCGCCGCGGAAGCGCTCGCCGAACTCCTCGGCGATGAAACCGGTCGAGAGCCTCCCCTCCTGGAAGCGGGGATGGGCGAGGAGCGCGGACAAGAAGCCGATATTGTGCACCGGCCCGCGGATCAGAAAGGCGTCGAGCGCCTCGCGGGCGGCGGCGATCGCCGCCCGCCGGTCGTGGCCGCGAGCGCAGAGCTTGGCGATCATCGGGTCGTAGTGGATCGAGACCTCGCCGCCCTCGTAGACGCCGCTGTCGACGCGGATCTCCTTGCCGACCGGCTCGCGGTAGCGGACCAGCCGACCGACGGAGGGCAGAAAGCCGCGCGAGGGGTCCTCGGCGTAGACGCGGGCTTCGATCGCCCAGCCCTCGAGCCGGACGTCCTCCTGCCGGAAGGGCAGCGGCTCGCCGGCGGCCACCCGGATCATGAGCTCGACGAGGTCGAGGCCGGTGACGAGCTCGGTCACCGGATGCTCGACCTGGAGCCGGGTGTTCATCTCGAGGAAGTAGAAGTTGCGGTGGCGGTCGACGATGAACTCGACCGTGCCGGCGCTGTAGTAGCCGACCGCTCGGGCGAGCGCGACCGCCTGCTCGCCCATCGCCCGTCTGGTGGCCTTGTCGAGGAAGGGCGAGGGCGCCTCCTCGATCACCTTCTGGTGCCGACGCTGGATCGAGCATTCGCGCTCGCCCAGATGGACGATGTTGCCGTGCTTGTCACCGAGCACCTGGATCTCGATGTGGCGCGGCTCCTCGACGAACTTCTCGAGGAACACCCGCTCGTCGCCGAAGGCCGAGCGGGCCTCGGAGCGGGCGCGGGCGAGGCCTTCGAGGAGCTCTCGCTCGTCGCGGGCGATCCGCATGCCCTTGCCGCCGCCGCCCGCGGAGGCCTTGACCATGACGGGGTAGCCGATCTCGCGGGCGATCCGCCGGGCTTCGTCGGGATCGGCGATCGCATCGAGCGTGCCGGGGACGGTCGAGACCCCGGCGGCACGCGCGAGGCGCTTGCTCTCGATCTTGTCGCCCATGGCTTCGATGGCGCTCACGGGCGGGCCGACGAAGGTGATGCCGGCGGCCTCGAGTGCTCGGGCGAACGCCGCCCGCTCGGAGAGGAAGCCGTAGCCCGGATGGACCGCCTGGGCCCCGGTCCGCCGGCAGGCGTCCAGGATCGCCTCGATCGAAAGATAGCTCAGGGCGGCGGGCGGCGGACCGATGCGGACGGCCTCGTCGGCCATCGCCACGTGCAAGGCGTCGGCATCGGCGTCGGAATAGACGGCGACCGTGCGGATGCCGAGCCTTCGGCAGGTTTTGATCACGCGGCAGGCGATCTCGCCGCGATTGGCGATGAGGAGCGTCTCGAACATCGACCGGTCCCGGAACGAAGGACGGTGGTGGCCTAGCATCTCGCGCTCGCGAGAGCCAGAAGCAGCGCGGCCGCGCGCTCGCTCTTCGATACCGCGCCGCAGCGCTCGCGCCCAGGATGTCCCGGGATGCGTCGATCTCGCGCCGATTCCGGGAGACCGGAGGCCGCTTCGAGGTTACGATCGAGGTGGGCCTCGAGGCCCGGGAGGAAACGGTGACGACCGTCGGTGCGGTGGTGGTGAGCCACGACGGCGGTGAGCGGGTGCTCGCTTGCCTCGCCGCCCTCGCTCGCCAAACCGTCCCCCCGGTCGAGGTCCTGCTCGTCGACAACGGGTCGAAGGACGGCACGCCTCGTCGGGTGCGGGCGGCCTTCCCGGCGGTCCGGGTCCTCGAGCTGCCCGTCAATCTCGGTCCCGGCGCGGCACGCAATCGCGGCCTCGCCGCGGTCGAGGGCGAGCTCGTGCTCTGGGTCGACCACGACATCTACCTCGAACCCGATGCCCTCGAGCGGATGCTCGCGGCCCGTGTTCGGATGCCGGCGGAAGTGGTGCTGCCGCGGATCCGCCTGCATCCCGAGCGCGACGTGGTGCAGTGCGACGGCGGTGCCCCGCACGTCGTCGGCACGCTCCTTTTGCGCCACGGCTTCACGCCGCTCGACGCGATCGGCGAGCACGGGGCCGCCTATGTCGATGCCGCACCCTCGGGATGCATGCTGGTCGAGCGGCGGGCGATCGAGGCGGCGGGCGGCTTCGACGAGAGCTTTTTCTTCTATCTCGAGGATCTCGAACTTTCGCTGCGATTGCGACTGATGGGCTACCGCATCCTCTGCGAGCCCGCGGCGGTGGCTTTCCACGACCGGGGCCGCGGCAGCGCGCTCGCCTTCCGCGGCGAGGGCCCCTACCCGCGCGAGCGCGCCTTTCTGCTCATGCGCAACCGATTGCGGATCGTCGCGACGCACTTCGCCACCGGTACGATCCTCGCGCTTCTCCCCACGCTTCTCGCCTACGAGGCGGCGAGCCTCGTCCTCTCCCTCCTGCACGGCTGGGGACGAGACTGGTGGGCGGCCTGGACCTCGCTGTTCGCCCGATGGCGCGCCCTCGCCGTCCGCCGCCGCTGGATCCAGGCGCGACGGCGGCTGCCCGACCGGGCGCTTCTGGTCGACGGACCGCTGCCGATCGCCCCGGGGCTCTTGAAGAGCGCCCTGCAGCGCCGCCTGGTCGGGCTCTTGGGCCTGGTCGCGGCCGGCAATTGGTGGCTCGTCCGCCGGCTCGTCTGAATGCCGCGCCGCCGCGCGCCGGTCGGCCGCGGCCGCCTCAGAGCGGGATGTTGCCGTGCTTCTTCCAGGGGTTGGCGAGCTTCTTGTTCGCCAGCCAGCGCAGCGACTGGGCGATCCGCCGCCGGGTGCCGCGCGGCATGATGACGTCGTCGATGAAGCCGCGATGGGCCGCCACGAAAGGGTTGGCGAAGCGCTCGCGATAGTCCTGGGTGCGCTGCTCGATCTTGACGGGATCGCCGAGATCGCTGCGGAAGATGATCTCGACCGCCCCCTTGGGGCCCATGACCGCGATCTCGGCCGTTGGCCAGGCATAGTTGACGTCGCCGCGCAGATGCTTGGAGGACATGACGTCGTAGGCGCCGCCATAGGCCTTGCGCGTGATCACCGTGACCTTGGGCACCGTCGCTTCGGCATAGGCGTAGAGGAGCTTGGCGCCGTGCTTGATGATCCCTCCGTATTCCTGGGTCGTGCCGGGCAAAAATCCGGGGACGTCGACGAAGGTCAGGATCGGGATCTCGAAGCAGTCGCAGAAGCGCACGAAGCGGGCGGCCTTGCGCGAGCTGTCGATGTCGAGGCAGCCGGCGAGCACCATCGGCTGGTTGGCGACGATGCCGACCGGAGCCCCCTCGATCCGGGCGAAACCCGTGACGATGTTCTTGGCGAAGTCCGGGGCGATCTCGAAGAACTCGGCCTCGTCGACGACTTTCAGGATCAGCTCCTTCATGTCGTAGGGCCGGTTCGGATTGTCGGGCACGAGCGTATCGAGCGAGGGCTCCTCGCGGTCGGCCGGATCGTCGGTGGGCCGCACGGGCGGCTTCTCGCGGTTGGAGGAGGGCAGGAAGCCCAAGAGCCGGCGGACTTCCGAGAGGGCCTCGACGTCGTTCTCGAAGGCGAGATCGGCCACACCCGAGCGCTGGGTGTGGGTCGTGGCCCCGCCGAGCTCCTCGGCCGTGACGATCTCGTTGGTGACCGTCTTCACCACATCGGGGCCGGTCACGAACATGTAGGAGCTGTCCTTCACCATGCAGATGAAGTCGGTCATGGCCGGGCTGTAGACGGCGCCGCCGGCGCAGGGACCCATGATCACCGAGATCTGCGGGATCACGCCCGAAGCGAGCACGTTGCGCTGGAAGACCTCGGCGTAGCCGGCCAAGGAGGCGACGCCCTCCTGGATCCGGGCCCCGCCGGAGTCGTTGAGGCCGATCACCGGGGCGCCGACCTTCATCGCCCGGTCCATGATCTTGCAGATCTTCTCGGCGTGCGCTTCCGAGAGCGAGCCGCCGAAGACCGTGAAGTCCTGAGCGAAGACGAAGACGAGCCGGCCGTCGATGGTGCCCTGGCCGGTCACCACACCGTCGCCCGGGATGTGCTGCTCGGCCATGCCGAAGTCGGTGCAGCGATGCTCGACGAACATGTCGGTCTCCTCGAAGGAGCCGGGGTCGAGCAGCAGCTCGATGCGCTCGCGCGCGGTGAGCTTGCCGCGGGCGTGTTGGGCCTCGATCCGCCGTCTGCCGCCGCCGAGCCTCGCCCCCTCCCGTTTCTCCTCGAGCTTCGCCAGAATCTCCTGCACCGTCCGCACCTCCGCCCGAAGCGCCGTCGACCGACCGTGACCGTTCCGTGCGCGCCCGGCTAGCAGCTCGCGGCGCGGCGGCAAAGACGGCGCGCTCGGCGAGGCCGGTCCTGCGGCGACGGGGACCGCATCCTCGGGCTGCAGCCCGGGCGGCCGATTCCCATATCGCGCCTGCGAGCAGGGAGCCGAGCATGGCCGAGATCCTGGCCGCGGTGTTCGAGGGGGCGGCGACCGCCGCCCGGGTTTTGGAACGGCTGCGGGCCGAGCTGCCGGAGCTCGCCCCGCGCCTCGAGGAAGCCTGCGCGCTCCGACGCGAGGTGGACGGCCGGCTTCCCCTCGAGGAGCCCGTGTGCCGGCGCGGGGCCGACGCCTGCCGCACGGCTTCTGGCAGCGTTTCGCGAGCCATCTCCTCGCCCGATGCGGGGAGGAGCCCGACGGGCCGGCGCGCTGCTTCGGCCGGCCCTTCTGCGAGGCGGT
>CALBAK010000059.1 GCA_937926445.1 uncultured Alphaproteobacteria bacterium | reverse complement strand
CGAGCGGGGCGGCAAGCTCTACGCCCGCTATTGTGCAGGCTGCCACGGGCCCGACGGCCAGGGTGGCGCCCACACCTTCATGCCGCACGTCGAGAACCTCACCCGCAAAGGCTACATCGAGCTCCTGCCCGACGACTATCTCGTGACCGTGATCCGCGAGGGCGGGGTCGCGGTCGGCAAATCCAGCTACATGCCCGCCTGGGGCGGCACGATCGCCGAGGAGGATATCGCCAACATCGTGGCGCACATCCGCCGGTTGAGTGTCCGCTGAGACCTCCCGGTCGGGCGACCCGAGACACCCGGCCCGGCGGCGAGTTCGCCGGAGCCGGGGCGATGGGGAGGTAGACGCATGAAGCTCACGACCACCTTGACGCTCGCCGCGGGCGTTTCGCTCCTGGCGCTCTCGAGCGCCTTCGCGGACATGCAGGGAACCGGCCGGTCCGGCGGCTGGGCCAAGCGGATCGCGGTCAAGCCCGATCCGAGCAAGATCGTGGTGCCGAAGGGCTACGAGGTCTCGGTGTTCGCAGCCGGGCTCGACACCCCGTCCTCGGCGACGGTCGACAAGGACGGCAATCTCTGGGTCGCGATCTCCGGCAAGCTGCTCGGCGGCCCGGACGAGATCGATCCGCCACACGTCAAGGTGTTCGATCGCACCGGCAAGCTGATCAAGGAGATCGGCAAGGGCACCTTCACGACCGTGATGAACGAGATCGGCTACTGTGCCGAGAACGACACGGTCTACATTCCGGAATACGGTGAGAAGATCTGGCAGCAGAAGGGCGTCGACGGTAAGCTCGAGCTGATCGTCAAAGACCTGTTCATCGGGGACCACCGCAACGGCGGGATCACCTGTAAAGACGGCTACATCTATTTCGCGATCGGCCTGCCGTCGAACACCGGCTTCGCCGATCCCGACAATCACGGCTGGGTCGACATCCCGAACGATCCCTTCTGGGTCAAGCACGGCGACCCGAACCTGCCCAAGACCCCGCGCGATCCGGTCTGCCGCGACATCGTGCACACCGGCCTCAACGTGAAGAGCGCCGACGGGCGGATGACGGGGGCGCTCCTGCCGGTCGGCGTGCCCGCCAAGCCCGGCCAGATCATCAAGGCCACGGTGCCCTGCGGCGGCTCGATCATGCGGGTCAAGATGACCGACCGCGGCCCGGACGGGATCTACCCGCACGAGAAGATGGAGGTCTACGCCTACGGCTTCCGCAACCAGGCGGGCATCGAGTTCGGGCCCAAGGGTACCAAGTGGGAGAACGCGCTCGCCGTCTCCGACAACGGTGCCAACGATCTCGGCCACCGCCGGGTCGCCAACGGGGCGGAGAAGCTCTTCATCGTCACCGCCAAGGGTCAGGACGCCGGCTTCCCGGACAAGGAGGGCTTCGGCTTCCTCACCAACAAGCGCTTCGGCTGGACCGCCTATCGCGGCTCCAAGGTCGACCGGCCGCACCCGAACCTCTACATCGGCGACCAGCCCTTCGTGCCGAAGATGCCGCCCTACCGCTTCCAGCCGCACATCGACGGCGTGCGCGGGGTGCCGCTGATCGCCGCCAACCCGAACCCGGACGGCTACATCAACCCGGTCCTGGAGTGGGACACCAACAACCCGATCGACGGCATCGCCTGGGGTCCGCAGGACTTCGCCGGGCCGAACCGGCTGTTCGGCGCGGTCTACGGCATCCTCGACACCGGCCCCGAGAGCCTCGTGCCCACCTGGCCCGCCGTGCTCGAGATCGAGTTCCTCGAGCCCACCGGGGTCAAATGGTCCTACTTCGCCCGCAACATCGAGATGGGCCCGAACGCCTATCAGAAGCCCGAGAACCGCGGCGGTCTCGAGCGGCCGAACGACGTGGTCTTCTCCAACGACGGCAAGACCCTGTACATCGTCGACTATGGCGAGGTGTACACCGACTTCACGATGCCCTCGCCCTTCTACACCGTACCCAAGAGCGGCGTGATCTGGGCCGTCACCAAGAAGGGCTGAGCCGGCGACATCTCGAGCCTTTCCCTTCGCCTCCTCGGCCGGGCCCCCGGGCCCGGCCGAGCCTCGCCCGAACCGCTTCGGCCCGGCCCTCAGCTGCCGCCCCCGGCCGTCGACCGACCGGCCGCGGCGCCGATCCGGTAGATCCGGCAGGCATTGTCGTGGAACAGCCGGACCCGATCGGCCGCCGGCAGCCGCTCGATGATCCGCGCGAAGCCACCCATGATCGTCGCATAGTCGCCCACGAGCGTGTCGACCGGCCAGTTCGAGGCGAACAGGCAGCGCTCGACCCCGAAGAGTTCGAGCACGGTTTCGACGATCTCGCGGTTCGCCTCCACGGTCCAACGCCGGCCGGGCCGGCCGAGGCCGCTGATCTTGACCGCCACCTGCGGCAGCTTGGCGATCCGCCGCATCGCCGCCCGCCAGCCCTCGAGCCCCTCGCGCGTCCGATCGGCCGGCAGCCCGGTGTGGTTCAAGATCACCTTGACCGCGGGATAGCGGACGAAAAGCTGGTAGGCCTCGCCCAGATGCCACCACGGCACCTGCAGGTCGAAGGAGAGCCCGTAGCGGGCCAGGAGGGAAAAGCCCCGGGCGAAGCGGGGGCAGGAGAGCGAGCCCGGCACGCCCGCCTCGACCCGGTTCGGCGAGCGCGCCGCCCGCGGCTTGTGGCGGATCCCACGGACGAGCGGGAAGGCCGCCTGGGCCGCCAGCAGCTCCTCGACATCGTCGCGATCGAGCCAGGCCTGCGCGACCATGGCCGAGGGCAGCCCCTCGCGCGCCGCGAGCGCGTGGACCCAGCGGGTCTCGCCGAGCGGATCCCTGGGATCCCACTCGGCCTCGACATAGACCGTACCCCGCAGGTCGAAGCCGGCCGCCGCCCGCCGATAGTCGGCGATCCCGAAGCTGCGGCGGATCGGCCCGTAATCGCCGTAGCGGAACGGGATCTGCGGTCCCAGGAGCCAGGGATGCTTGCCCAGGGCAAGGTCCCAGACGTGCATGTGCGCATCCAGGACGGGCAGCCCCGCCGGCGAGGGTCCGGCCGAGCCGGGATCGGTCGCCGTCATCGCCCGTCGGTGCCGTCCATCGCCCGCTCGGCGCCCCGGATCGATTCTGGCACCCTCGCTATCGGGACAGGCTTCGGGCCACAAGCATCATCGGCGCAGCCCTCTCCCATCCGGGCGCGTCGGCCCCCATATGGCGGTTCATGCCCGCCTCGATCCCGCATCCGCGCAGGCCCGGGCGGCGCCACCCGGCCCCGCGCCGGCGCGCCGAGCCGCCGGCGATCGGCTTCGTCTCGCTCGGCTGCGCCAAGGCGCTCGTCGATTCCGAGCGCATTCTCACCCGCCTGAAGGCCGAGGGCTATGCCATCGCCCCATCCTACGAGGGCGCCGACCTGGTCGTGGTCAACACCTGCGGCTTCCTCCTCTCGGCCCGCGCCGAGAGCCTCGAGGCGATCGGCGAGGCGCTGGCCGAGAACGGCAAGGTCGTCGTGACGGGCTGCCTCGGTGCCGAGCCCGAGCGGATCAAGGAGGCGTACCCAGAGGTGCTGGCCGTCACCGGCCCGCACCAGACCGAAGCGGTGCTCGAGGCGATCCACGCGCATCTCCCGCCGCCGCACGCGCCGTTCCTCGAGCTCGTTCCCCGACAGGGGCTCAAGCTCACCCCGCGCCACTACGCCTATCTCAAGGTCTCGGAAGGTTGCCGCAACCGTTGCTCCTTTTGCATCATCCCCAAGCTGCGGGGTGATCTCGTTTCGAGGCCGCTTACCGAGGTGCTCGACGAAGCCGAGGCGCTCGTCGCCGCGGGCGTCAAGGAGATCCTGGTCATCTCGCAGGACACCTCCGCCTACGGCCTCGACCGGCGCTACGAGCCCACGGTCTGGAGAGGCCGGACGCTCGAGACCCGCTTGCTCGACCTCTGCCGCGAGCTCGGCCGGCTCGGGGTGTGGGTCCGCCTCCACTATGCCTATCCCTACCCGCATGTCGACGCCGTGATCCCGCTCATGGCCGAGGGGACGATCCTCCCCTACCTCGACATCCCGTTCCAGCACGCGAGCCCGCGCATCTTGAAGGCCATGCGCCGGCCGGCGGCCGCCGAGCGCACCCTCGAGCGCATCCGGGAGTGGAGGCGGATCTGCCCCGAGCTCGCCATCCGCTCGACCTTCATCGTGGGGTTCCCCGGCGAGACGGAGGCGGACTTCGAGGAACTCCTCGCCTTCCTAGAGGAAGCCCGGCTCGATCGGGTCGGCTGCTTCACCTTCGAGCCGGTCGAGGGTGCCGCCGCCAACGCGTTGCCCGATCCCGTCCCGGAAGAGCTCAAAGAGGAGCGCCGGGCCCGGCTGATGGCGCTCCAGGAACGGATCTCCGCCGAGCGGCTCGCGGCCAGGGTCGGCCGGGTCGAGCCGGTGCTGGTCGACGGGGTGGACGAGGAGGGTCGCACGATCGCCCGCAGCCGACTCGACGCCCCCGAGGTCGACGGCCGGGTGATCCTCGCGGCGGCCGATCCGATCCCGCCGGGCACGCTGTTGGATGCCCGGATCACCGGCTCGGACGCGCACGACCTCTTCGGCGAGCCATCGGACTAAACTCCGATTTCTTGACAAAAGTCCTAGATCCGGTTAGAGCGTTCCCGTGACGTTCCGAACGGAGGCCGCCATGGCGGATCCGTCGTCCGAGACCGCCCCGCGGGGCGGCCCGAGGACGCCCGAGGGCAAGGCCCGCGCCTCGCGCAACGCCCTGCGCCACGGGCTCCGGGCCGGGCGCTTCTCTCTCCTGCCGCACGAGGACCCGGAGGCCTTCCAGGAGCTCGTGGCGGCGCTGCGCGAGCGCCATCGGCCGGCCGATGCGGTCGAGCGCGAGCTCGTCGATGCGATCGCGATCGCCATGTGGCGGGAAGCCCGCGCCGACCGGCTCGAGGCCGAGGCGCTGGCCGATGTCCCACCGGTCGACGAGACCCGCACCTGCGGCAGCGACCTGACCGGTGCCGCGGCCCGGGCGAGCCTCGCCACCATCGTCCGCTACCGCACCGCGGCCCAGCTCGAGCATCGCCGCGCCCTGCTCCTGCTCGAGCAGCATCGCCGGCTCGTCGCCGCGGCCCGAGCCGCCGCGAGCGTGGCCGAGGAAGAGCCGGCGGATCCGGTCGAGCCGCCGCGGCCGGAAGTGGTGAGCCTGCGGCTCGTGGAGCGCGAGCGGCGCAACCCGCTCGACAAGCCGATCCTGCGCCGGCTCGGGCGCGACCCCGACCTGGTTCTACCGGTGCCGGGGCTCGAGCCGCCGCTCTGGCCCAAAGCGCAGGAGCAGGCGATCACCGGGCCCTTCCCACCGGGCGGCCCGCAGCCCTATCGCCGGGTCCCGGGTCTGCCCTGGGACCAGTGGTGGAACCATCAGCATCTGCTCGACTCGACGAGCGGCGTAGCGACGATCGTCCCGCGCCCGCCGACTCCACCGCCACCACGCATCGCTTGATCGCGTCGCGGCCGGCCGTCCCGCGCGCGCGGGCCCGTCCCGCGCGCTGCCGGCTTGCCAGGGCGCCCCCTTCTCGCCACTCTGCGCGGCCGTGCGGCCGCCCGGGGACGAGCCGGCCGTGCGGGGAGGCACGATGGCCGAGGTCGGGACGGGTCCGGGTGCGGGGACGGTCGGGACCGTCTCCTACCTGCAGCGCTTCACGGTCGCTTACGAATATCCGGTGGTCTTCACCGAGGGCCTGTTCCGGCCCGACAATCCGGTTCTCGCCGAGACGATCGCCCGGCTCGAGCCGCACCGCCGGCACCGTTGCCTGGTCTTCGTCGACGGCGGGCTCTCGGCCGTTCGCCCGGGCCTCGCCCGCGAGATCGAGGCCTATTTCCGCGCCCACGGCGAGCGTATCGAGCTCGTCGCCCCGCCCCTCACCGTGCCGGGCGGCGAGCGGATCAAGAACGACCTCTTCCACGTCGAGTGGATGATGGGCCTCGTCTACGACCACCGGCTCGACCGCCATTCCTTCATCCTGGCGGTCGGCGGCGGGGCGGTGCTCGATGCGGTGGGCCTCGTCGCGGCCACGAGCCACCGCGGCATCCGCCTGATCCGGGTGCCGACCACCGTGCTCGCCCAGAACGATTCCGGGGTGGGCGTCAAGAACGCGGTCAATCTCAGAGGCTCCAAGAACTTCGTCGGGACTTTCGCTCCGCCGTTCGCGGTCCTGAACGATCTCGACTTCGTCGATCTTTTGCCCGCGCGCGACAAGATCGCCGGTATGGCCGAAGCGGTGAAGGTGGCGCTCATCCGCGACCGCGACTTCTTCCATTGGCTCGAGCGCAACGCCCTTGCCCTCGCGGCCTTCGAACGGCCGGCCATGGCGCGACTGATCCGCCGCTGCGCCGAACTCCACATGCACCAGATCGCCCGCGGCGGCGATCCGTTCGAGACCGGCAGCGCCCGGCCGCTCGATTTCGGCCACTGGGCGGCGCACAAGCTCGAATCGCTGACCCGCCACCATCTGCGCCACGGCGAGGCGGTGGCGATCGGCATCGCCCTCGACACCCGCTATTCGGTGCTCGCCGGCCTGCTCGAGCCCGGCGCCGACGAGCGGGTCGCGGCATTGCTGGAGCTTTTGGGCTTTCGGCTCTGGAACCCCGCCCTCGAAGCGCGTACCGCGGAGGGAACGCTCGCCGTGCTACAGGGCCTGCAGGACTTCCGCGAGCATCTGGGCGGCGAGCTCACGGTCACACTCCTCGAGGACATCGGCCGAGGTGTGGAGGTGCACGCCATGGACGAGGCCCTGATCGAGCGGGCGATCGGCTGGCTCGTCGACCGCGCCCGGCCCTGAAGGAGCTGCCCTTGCACGTTCGAACCCCGGTCGGTCCGGTCCACCTCGCCTACTGCACGAACATCCACCGGGGAGAGAGCTGGGCCGAGATCCGCTCCGCCCTCGAGGCCCATCTGCCGGTCGTCAAGGCCGCGGTCTCGCCGGATGCGCCCATGGGCGTGGGGCTGCGGCTTTCCGCGCTGGCGGCCGAGGAGCTGGCGACCGGCGAGGCGCTTTCGGCGTTTCGCGCCTGGCTCGCCGAACAGGGCCTCTACGTCTTCACGATCAACGGCTTCCCCTACGGCCCCTTCCACGGCACCCGGGTCAAGGAGCAGGTCTACCAGCCCGACTGGACCCGGCCCGAGCGCGTGGCCTACACCCGGCGGCTCGCCGAGCTCCTCGCCGCCCTCCTGCCCGAGGAACCGGGGCTCCGGGGCTCGATCAGCACCGTGCCCGGAACCTTCCGGCCGCTCGCCGCCGATCTCCGGGTGATCCCGGCGATCGTCGCCAACCTGCAGCGGGCGGCGGCCGATCTCGTCGCGCTCGAGCGGCGGACCGGGCGGACGATCGCGCTCGCCCTCGAGCCCGAGCCGCACTGCCTGCTCGAGACCACCGAGGAGGCGGTCTCCTTCCTCGAGCAGCGGCTCTTGGCGGCCGAGCCGCTCGCGGTCTTCGCACGGCTCGCCGATCTGCCCTTCGCCGAGGCCGAGCCGGCGTTGCGCCGCCATCTCGGCATCTGCCTCGACGCCTGCCACGCCGCGGTGGAGTTCGAGGACCTCGACGCGAGCCTGGGCCGGCTGCGCGCGGCCGGTATCGCCGTGCCCAAAATGCAGCTCTCGGCCGCCCTCGAGGTGGCCGAGGTCGGGCCCGAGACCGCCGCCCGGCTCGCCCGCTTCGAGGACGGGGTCTATCTCCACCAGGTGGTCGAGCGAGCGCGCAACGGGGTCCTTCGCCATTTCCTCGACCTCGACCGGGCGTTCGCCGAGCTCGCCTCGGCGCAGGGCCGAACCTGGCGCGTCCACTGCCACGTCCCGATCTTCCAGGAGCGGCTCGAGGGTCTGGGCTCGACCCAGCCGAGCCTCCGCCGCCTGCTCGAGCTGCAGCGCGCGCAGCCGATCAGCGACCATCTCGAGGTCGAGACCTACACCTTCGACGTGCTGCCCGAGGAGCTGCGCGCCCCGGGCGTCGACGCGGCCATCGCCCGCGAACTCCGTTGGGCGCGGGAGCGGCTCGTGTGACGGCCGGGGCGGCGCGCGACCCCCTTCCGGTCTGGCTCAGGCTCGGCCGGGTCTCCAACTTGCCCACGGTCTGGACCAACGCTATGGCCGGTGCCGCCGTGGCGGGTGGCGAGCCCTGGAGCCCCGTCACCTTCCTCACCGGTCTCGCCCTCTCCTTCCTCTATGTCGGCGGCATGTATCTCAACGATGCGTTCGATGCGGCGATCGACGCCCGCGAGCGGCCGGGCCGACCGATCCCGGCGGGCGAGGTGGCGCCCGAGACCGTCTTCGCCCTCGGCTTCGCCCTCCTCCTGATGGGCTTGATGGCGCTCGCCGCCGCCCTCGCCCTGCCGTCCGCCGATTCCGGCCTCGCCGCCATGGTGGCGGGCGTGGGACTGGCGGGCGCGATCGTCCTCTACGACTGGCGGCACAAGGGCAATCCGATCTCCCCGCTGCTGATGGGGCTCTGCCGGGTCCTGGCCTATCTCGTGGCCGGGCTCGCCGCGGTCGCGCACCCCGACCCCGCGCTCTGGCTCTTGGGCCTCGTGGGCCTCGGCTGGCTCGTGGGCCTCACCTATGCCGCCAAGCAGGAAGCGTTCGACCGGCTCGACCGGGTCTGGCCCCTGGCCTTCCTCGCCGCCCCGCTCCTCTACGGCCTCGCCCGGCTCGATGCCGGCCCGCTCGCCTGGCTCCTGCTCCTGGGCCTCGGCGCCTGGCTCGGCTTCGCCCTCTTTCTCCTGCAGCGCCGTGCCGAGGGCGACGTGCCGCGGGCCGTGGTGAGCCTCATTGCCGGGATCGCGCTGGTCGATGCCCTGTTCCTCGCCACCGTCGGGGTGGGCTCGGCGGCCTTCGCGGCGGTCGGCTGCTTCGCGCTCACCCTCCTGCTGCAGCGCTGGGTGAGCGGTACGTGAGAACCGGTTCGATCCACCCGAAGAGTACCCCGGCCCCGCGCCCCTCGCATGGACAGTCGGTCGCACCTCGGCTAAGCACTTTTTCGCCTACGACCGACCGGGGGAGCCGGCGGGGCATCACCTCACCAGGGAGGACTGTCGAAAAATGCGCGCAACCCTCACGGGCCTGACGATGGCCGCGGCCGTCGGCTTGGCGGTCGGGCTGGCCGGTCCTGCGCAGGCCGAGGTCAAAATCAAACTCGAGCCCTATGTCACCGGCGTCAACGCACCGCTGGCCATGGTCCCGATCCCGGACGGCAGCGGCCGCAAGGCCCTGATCGAGCAGACCGGGACCGTGCGGATCATCGACAGTCGCGGCCGCCTGCGGCCCGAGCCCTTCCTCGACATCTCGAGCAAGCTCGTCCACCTCGAGCCTTATTTCGACGAGCAGGGACTGTTGGGCATCGCCTTCCATCCCAAGTACAAAGAGAACGGCAAGTTCTACGTGGCCTACAGCGCCCCGCTGCAGAGCGGCGCGCCGCTCGACCGGCGGCTGTGGTGGGCGCACACCAACACGATCGCCGAGTTCACCGTCTCGGCCGACGACCCGAATCGCGCCAACGCCAACAGCATAAAGATCATTTCGCAGATCGACTGGCCGCAGTTCAACCACAACGGCCACTGGATCGACTTCGGGCCGGACGGCAAGCTCTACGTCTCGACCGGTGACGGCGGCTACGCCAACGACTGGGGCATCGGCCACAACGTCACCATCGGCAACGGCCAGGACCTGATGTCGCCACACGGCAAGATGCTGCGGCTCGACGTCGATTCGCCGCAGACCAACTACGTCCCGGCCGACAATCCGTTCGTCGGGCGCAGCGACGCGCTGCCGCAGATCTGGGCGCTCGGCTTGCGCAATCCCTGGCGCTGCTCCTTCGACATGGGCGGTAGCCACGAGCTCTTCTGCGGCGATGTCCAGCAGAACAGCTACGAAGAGGTCAGTATCATCACGAAGGGCGGCAACTACGGCTGGCGGCGGATGGAAGCCGACAAGTGCTTCGACTTCTTGAAGCCGAACGATCATCCGGCGAGCTGCGACAAGACCGGGCTGATCGATCCGATCCTCGTCTACAAGAACTGCACCGCGAAGCCCGACGGTTGCATGGGGATCTCGGTGACCGGCGGCTACGTCTACCGCGGATCGCACAAGCCCTGGGACGGGAAATACATCTTCGGCGACTGGTCGAAGTCGTTCAGCGAGATGGACGGCCAGATCTTCTTCGCCACCAAGGGCGCCGACGGCAAGTGGACGATGGAGAAGGCTACGGTCGTGGGCATGGAGAAATTGCCCTACATCCTGGCCTTCGCCCAGGACGAGCAGGGCGAGGTCTATGCCCTGACCTCGATCACCACGGGCCCGGTGGGCAGCCTGGACACGGTCTACAAGATCGTTCCGGCCAACTGATCGCTCGGAGGGGCCGTCGGCCGACGGCTCGTCCGCTTCCTCGGGTGCGGCCGGTCCCCCTCGGGCCGGCCGTCTCCTCGTGGAGATCCTGCGTGAATTTTCGCCGCCTCGCCTCGACCGTGTTGCTCGCCACGCTGCTTTCGACGGGTGCGGGCGTCGTGGTCGCCGATACCGAGAAGGTCTTCGACGATCCGCCGCCACCTCGGCTCGAGGAGCTCCTGCGGAAGCCGGAGCTGATCGCGCGGGGCGATGCGATCTGGAAAGAGCAGTGCACCCACTGCCACGGCTCGAAAGCCTATCCGGGCAAAGCGCCGAAACTGGCGCCGCGACGCTACACGCCCGAATTCGTCTGGGACCGGGTGCACAACGGCTTCCGCGGCATGCCGCCCTGGAAGGAGGTCTACTCCGAAGAGGACATCGTCGCCGTCGTCGCCTATGTGCTGAGCGACGAGTTCTGGCCCTGACCGCCTTCAGGGTGCCGCCGGCTCGGCGATCCAACCGTGGCGCGCGAGGGTGAGGCCCTGATGATGCGGCGGCATCGGCTTCGCCCGAGCGAGGATCGCGGCTTTGAGGCCGGAGACGTTCATTCCCGGCTCGGCGGCGAGCAGCCTGGCGGCGAGCGCTGCGATTCGCGGTGCCGCGAAGCTGGTGCCGAAGCCCGGGCCGCGTCGTCCCTCGGCATCGGTGATCCACACCCCCTCACCCGGCGCGAACAGATCGACGGTCCGCGCACCCCAGTTCGAATCGGGCGCGATCCGGCCGTCGCCCGTGCAGGAGCCGATCGTGAGCTGGTTCGGAAGGCCGAAAGCGGCCGGATAGACCGGCCGGGCGTCGATGTCGCGGGCGTCGTTGCCGGCCGAGACGACGAACAGGAGATCGGGCTCGGCACTCGCCACCTCGCGGAACTCGGCCCAGTCCTCGGCACTACCGTTGCCGAGCGGCACGAGCACGATCCGCGCTCCTCCTGTGCGCGCATGCGCCACGATGCGGGCGAAACCACGGGCCCGCTCGAGGCCGAAGCGGTAGGGCATGATGCGCGCCTGCGGTGCCTCGCGGGCGAGGATCGAGGCCACCGCGGTCCCGTGCCGGCGCGGGAAGAAGGCGTTGCGGCTCTGGTCGAGATCGAAGGGCCGCTCGTCGCCGTCGACCAGGTCGAGGCCGAGGAGCCGACCGTCGGGCCCGTAGGCCAGATGCGCCGCGATTTCGGGCAAGAGATAGTTGACCCCGGAATCGACCAGCGCCACGGCGACCCCGTCGGTGGGACGCCCGATCGGTGGTGCGGGGTTGATCGCGATCCGCCCGCCCACCTGCCGAAAGGCCGGGTCGAGATCCTCGAAGAAGCGGTCGAGACCTTCCGCCACGACCCGCCGGCCGCCCAACAGCCGGCAAGCGGCGTCGGTATGGACGATGGCCAAGGGCCCTCCGTCGGCCGCGTGGTGCTCGACGATCACGCCCCGCACCCGCCCGGCATGAACCTGGCGGTGGATCCGCACCCGCTCGCCGTTCGGCCGCTCGAGCTCGAGCAGATCGTTGCGCTGCTGATCGTTGGCCGCGCTCAGCAGGCGCAGCCCGTCCGGCACCGGCAGGGTCGCGGCCGGTGCCGCACAGGCCTCGGCCGCGGTCCGGCGCAGAAAATCGGGGTCGAAGTCGGCCGCGGCCGGTATCGCCACCATCGCCGAGACGGCCGAGACGGTGAGCGGGCTCGCACGCGGAGGCATGCAGGAACTCCGGGGCAGGCTGTGCCCGCGAACATAGAGCGCTGCCGCCGATCGCGGCGAGACCACCCGGGCTGGACGCCCGGGCGCGGCGGCCGATAATGGCCCGAGGGGAGGCGGCCATGGATACGAGCGCGCGCGCCTGCGAGCTCCTCGCCCGCTGGGTGATCGAGCGGGTACCGGCCGAAGCGGCCGGCTGGTTTCGCGACCAGCTCGCCGCGGTCCGCGCCGCGAGCGACCCGAAACCGCTCTATTTGGCCCTGGGATATGTGCCACGCCGGCTCGGCAAGGCGGATCTGCGCCTTTCGGCGGCCGAGCTCGCCGAGGCGGCGGCGGTCCGGCCGGGTTTCGATCCGGTCGATTGGAGCATCGACCAGGCGGCCCGCATCGCGCTCGTGCTCGCGAGCCACGACGGCGACGGCCGCCGCTTCAGAGAACGGCTCGAGACGCTTTTCCGCACCGCCGACATCGGCGAGACGATCGCCTTCTATCGCGGGCTGCCGCTCTACCCGGCCCCCGAGCTCCTGGTGGCCCGGGCGCGCGAGGGCGCGCGGTCGGGCATGCGTCCGGTGTTCGAGGCAGTGGCGCATCGCAACCCCTTCCCCATGGAGCGGTTCGACGAGAACGCCTGGAACCATCTCGTGCTCAAAGCCCTCTTCATCGGTACCACCCTCGACCCGATCCAGGGGCTCGATGCCCGCGCCAACCCGCGCCTTTCCCGCATGCTCTGCGACTATGCCCACGAGCGCTGGGCGGCGGGCCGGCCGGTGAGCCCGGAGCTCTGGCGCTGTGTGGGCCCGCACGCGGACGAGGCGGCCCTCGCCGATCTCGCCCGCGTGCTCGAGACCGGCAGCGGCGAGGAGCGCAAGGCCGCAGCACTCGCGCTCCGGGCCTGCCCGCGCCCCGAGGCCGAGGCGCTCTTGGCGACGGTGCCGGAACTTCTGGGCCCGATCGAGCGCGGCGAGATCCGCTGGGCGGCTTTCGCCCGGGGCTGAGCCCGAGGCGAGCGGAGACGACCATGTACCTCGATCCCCACACGCATATGATCTCGCGGACCACCGACGATTACGAGCGGATGGCCGCGGCCGGCATCGTCGCCTGCATCGAACCGGCCTTCTGGCTCGGCCAGCCGCGCACGAGTGTCGGCACCTACATCGACTATCTCTCGATGATCTGCGGCTTCGAGCGGTTCCGCGCCGGCCAGTTCGGGATCCGGCACTATTGCACGATCGGCCTCAATTCGAAGGAAGCGAACAACGAGGAGCTCGCGGAAGCGGTGATGGAGATCCTGCCGCGCTTCGCCCTCAAAGAGGGGGCGGTGGCGATCGGCGAGATCGGTTACGACGAGCAGACCGAGCTCGAGGACCGCTATTTCCGCCGCCAGCTCGAGCTCGCCAAGGAGCTCAAGCTGCCGATCATGATCCACACCCCGCACCGCGACAAGAAGAAGGGCACGCTGCGCTCGATGGACGTGATCCGCGAGCACGGGCTCGACCCTTCCTGGGTGGTGATCGACCACAACAACGAGGAAACGGTGGAGGCGGTGCTCGAGCGCGGCTTCTGGGCCGCCTTCTCGATCTATCCCTTCACCAAAATGGGCAACGAGCGGATGGTGGAGATCGTCCGCCGCTACGGGGCGGAGCGGATCTTCTGCGATTCGGCCTGCGATTGGGGAATCTCCGATCCGCTCGCGGTGCCGAAGACGGCCGAGCTCATGCGCCGGGCGGGCATTCCCGAAGCCCGGATCCGCAAGGTCACGTACGAGAACCCGCTCGAGGCCTACGGCAAGTCGGGCCAGATCAAGGAGGAGGACTGGCTGAACCCGCCGCCCGTGGACCAGCGGCTGCTCTACATGGGCAACTCCATCCTGCGGGGTGGCCAGGAGCCGCGCATCGAGACCAAGAAGCCCGGGCTCGGCGACGATCTGCGCATCGTCTGAGGGCGGACGAGGCGTCGGCCCGTCCGACCGGCGCCGACCGCGCGGATCGGTCGGCGGCGGTCAGGCGGCGGGGCGGAGTTCGAGGCTCGGGCGGTGCTCGGCCAGATAGAGGCGGAACCAGTAGCTGTAGCGCTCCGGCCTGGCACGCAGATCGGCCTCGAGCTCCTCGGGGCTGACCCAGGCATAGCCCTCGGCCTCACTCGGATCGGGCCGGACCGGGCCCTCGTAGACCGCACCGAAGACGTGAACGAGCTCGTGCTCGACGAGACCGTTGTCGAGCTCGGCCCGGTAGATCGTCGTCAAGAGCGGCTCGAGCGTGGCCTCGATCCCCATCTCCTCGATCAGTCGGCGGCGGGCCGCAGCCTCGACCGGCTCACCCGGCCGCGGGTGGCTGCAGCAGGTGTTGGTCCACAAGCCACCCGAATGGTACTTGCCGACATGGCGCTTCTGCAGGAGGAAACGACCCGCCCGATCGCGCACCACGACCGAGAAGGCGCGGTGCAAGCGACCCTCGCGATGGGCCTGCATCTTGGGCGCGGTGCCGATCGGCCGATCCGCCTCGTCGACCAGAACGACCCGCTCCTCTTCCACCGCGCGTTGGGTCATGGTTGCCGTCCTCCCCAGAAGTGAAGGTCGCATCCGAGCGGGCGCCCGACAAGCCCCCTCGACGCCCGGATCTGTCAAGCGTCGAAGACATGGGCGAGGACCAGGTCCTTGAACGCCGTCGCGGCGATCGGCCCCTCCGGAAGCAGGCGGGGCTCGCTCGAGATCACGAGCGGACCGTCCTCCTCGCGTTCCGTGATCAGGCCGTGCGAGCCGCGCACGAGGCTCGTCGGCCGGATCGGGATCACATCCAGGAGGGTGCGGAAGCCGAGCCGGCGCAGCAGAAGCTTACCGGCGATCCGGGCCTTCACGAAGCGCAGCGCCGGGTCGAGAAAGAGCTCCATTGGATCGTAGCCGGGCTTGCGGTGGATGTCGACCGTGCGGGCGTAATCGGGCGCTCGTGCATCGTCGAGCCACCAAGGATAGGCGAACCAACGGTCGGGCTCGGCCAGGGCCACGAGCTCCCCGGAGCGGGGATGGTCGAGCCCCAGCGCGCGCTTGCCCTCCTCGTCGAGCACCCGGCCGATGCCGGGTGTGCGCTCGAGCAGCGCCTTCACCGCGGCCGGCTCTGTGCCGTGCTGGAGGTAGACGTGGGCCAGCTGGTGGTCGGCGAGCGCGAAGGCCCTGGACGCTCCGGCATCGAGCTGCTCGCGGCCGAGCTCGAGGCGGACCCGGATCAGCCCCGCCTCGCGCAGCACCCGGTTGATCCAGACCGCATCGCGCACCGGCACGATGCCGTATTCGGAAACGACAATCACCCGCATGCCGCGCGCTCGCGCCCGCTCGATCAGCTCGCCCGCGAGCGCATCGACCGCCCGCAGATCGGCCGCGACCCGGGGATCGGCCGGATCGGGGCCCCACTTCTGCAGGCCGTAGTCGAGATGCGGCAAGTAGCAGAGCGTGAGGGTGGGGCGCCGAGTCTCGAGGACGTGCGCGGTCGCCCGGGCGATCCAACGCGACGAGGCGATGTCGGCCAGAGGGCCCCAGAACCGGAAGAGCGGGAACGGTCCCAGGAGGCGATCGAGCTCGTCGTGGAGCTCGGGCGGCTCGGTATAGTGGTCGGGGATCTTGCGGCCGTCGGCGGGGTACATCGGGCGTGGCGTCGCCGAGACGTCCACGCTCGAATACATGTTGTACCACCAGAACAGATTGGCGGCGGTGAAGGCCGGATCGCGCTTCTTGCCGGCTTCCCAGACCTTCTCGCCGGCCACGAGCCGGTTCGACTGCCGCCAGAGCCACACTTCCGCGAGATCGCGGAAGTACCAGCCGTTGGCAACCGCGCCGTGCTCGCGCGGCAGAAGGCCCGTGAGCAGCGTCGACTGGACCGTGCAGGTGACGGCCGGGACCACGGTCGAAAGCGGGCGCAGGCCGCCCGGGCGGGCGAAGGCGGCGAGGTTCGGGGTGTGGGGGCCGAGCAGCCGCGGGGTCAGGCCCACGACGAGGAGGACGAGGGTCGGGGTCATCGGCACGAGCGCTCGAGCTGGGTGCGGCTCAGAGATCGCACAGACGCGCACCGCGGCGCGGATCGGCCGTGGCCGTCAACACCAGGCGACAGGGATCGTAACCGACCTTCAGGAGCCGCTCGCGCAGTGCCGCGAGCGTGGCGTCGGGCAGGCTCGGCCCGCGCGCGAGGATCCAGGCGTAATCCCGGCTCGGATGGCCGATCAACGCCCAGCGATAATCGGGATCGAGGGCGATTACGAGATAGTCCCCCGAGGCCGCCCAGAGCCAGCCGCCGAGCACGCCCAGGAAGGTGACCTCGAGGGCGCCGCGATCGGGTGGACCCGTGAAGCGGGCGCGACCCTCGGCGACCTTCTCCTCGCCCGAGGCGGTCCGACAGGCGTTGCGCACAGCGATCCAGCCCGGATCTTCGGGCGCGGGGCCGTAGGTGGCCGTCGTGTCGCGCACACAGGCGCGCTGGAACCAGGAGGGGATGGTGGCGATCTCGTGCCAGGTGCCGAGATAGCGCTCGAGGTCGAAGTCCGCGACCGGCTCGAGCGACGGGCCGGCCGCCGGCCGGCTGCAGGCGGCGAGCGCGAGGGCCAGGGCGAGTGCGAAGCGGCAGGTACTGCTCATCGAAAGCTCCTCAGTCCGGCGAGTGGGATCGGCTCCTCCTCGCTCCAGGCCGCTACCCGCTCGCTCGGCGCTGCGAGCGGGATCTCCGCGCCCGCGCGAGCGAAGAGCGGGAAGCGCTCGAGCGGCAGAGCGAGAGCGAGCCGGCGGGGGCCTTCGAAGCGTTCGCCCGTGAACCAGTCGACCCAGCCGCCTTCGGGCAGCCAGACGGTCACCCGGCCGCCCGGGCGGACGATCGGTGCGGCCAAGAGGTCGGGACCGAAGAGGTACTGCAGCTCGAATGCCCAGCTCTCGGGCTGGTCCGGGAAGGCGAGCGCCATGGACCGGCAGAGCGGCAGGCCGGTGGCCGAGGCCTCGGCGAGCGCCCGCTCGATATAGGGGACGAGGGCCACGCGAAGCGCCAGAGCCTCGCGCACGCGCTCGAGTGCTTCGGAGCCGAACGCCCAGGGCTCGCGGGCGCCGATCCCGTGGAAGCGCATGTGCGAGGCGAACACGGCCGCCTGGCACCAGCGGACGAAAAGCTCGGGGTCGGGCGAGCCGCCGTAGAAGCCGCCGATGTCGGTGGCGTAGAACGGGTCGCCGGAGAGCGACCAGGAGAGCAGGCCGCGGATCGAGGCGGCGAGGCCGCCCCAATCGGCCTGCGGGTCGTCCGGCACCTGCTCGCCGAAATCGGTCTTCATCACGTCGACCCCGAGGTCGGACAGGGTCTCGTGGCGGTCGCGCCACCAGGCGTAGGCGCCGGGGTGGGTGAAGTCCACCAGGGCCGAGGGCGGGAGCGGCGTGAGCACCGAGCCGAAGGGCGCCGGGTCCCAATCGTGCCGCCAGGGCTCGCCCGTCCGTTCGTCGTGCAGGAGCCAGCCGGCGCGGGCGAGCTTCGGATAGTGCGGGCCGGCGAGCGCCACGAGCGGACATTCCCACAAGCAGAGCTTGAAGCCGAGCTCGTGGACGCCGTGGACGGTGCCGGCCGGATCGGGGTAGCGGGCCGGGTCGAAGGCGAAGTGTAAGCGGGTGGCGGTGTCCTGCCAGGCACGACCGTCGAGGGTGACGACGTCCATCGGCAGGCGGAGATCGCGGCAGCGCCGGGCGGCGTGCAAAAGCTCGCTCTCGTCCCGCCAACAGGCCTTCGAGAGCCAGCGGCCGAGGGTCCAGCGCGGCACCCGGCCGGGCCGGCCGGTGAGCCGGGTCAGGGCATCGAGCACGCCGGCCGCATCCGCCGCGGCGAACAGGAAAAGGTCGAGCGCCGGCTCCTCGACCAGGAGCGTGTAGGAGCGGTGCGAGAAGGGCGCGAAGCCGACCCCGTGCACCACTCGGGCGCCGTTGTGGACGAGCAGGCCCCAGCCGCGCGGCGACAGGGCGAAGGGGAGGTTCTTGTAGGACGCCTCGGCGTTGACCCCGAGCGCGTCCTCGTTCCTGGAGACGAGGAGCTGGCCGCGATGGTCGAGGCGGGTCCATTTCTCGCCGTGGCCGTAGACCGGCTCGCCCTCGCCGAGGTCGAGCGCGAGAAAGAGGCCGCGCTCGGCCCGGGCGAAGCGCGGCAGGCGGAAGCGGCGGCGGAAATCGGCGTCGCGCGGCGGCCCGAGCAACACCCTGCCCTCGCGGGCGAGGGCGACGGCGAAGCTCGCGCGCTCGACCCGGAGCGCGAGCGGCCCGCTCTCGAGCGCCCAGCCGCCCTCGATCGACCGGGCCTCGGCCGGCGGGCGCGCAGCAGGCGGGCGGACGAGCTCGTGATCGGCGCCACGCCGCTCGCCGATGCGCAGGCGAACCGTGTCCGGGGCGAGGATCTCGAGGCGGAAGGGCCCCGCGGCGGTGCGCCCGACGAGCGCCCCGTCCACCGCCTCGAGCCCGTCCAGGACGAGCTCTTCCAACCCCGAAAGCTCGAGGCCCGTCACACGCCGCCCCCGTCGATCGGGCTCCGCCTCGCGGACCCCTCCCCCGGGTCACCCGAAGACGCCGGGACACGCGTTCGCCCCGGGGCCTGGTCGCTCGGCGCGGCCTCTTACGCCGGGCGGCCGGTCGCGTCCACCGCCGGCCGGCTGGAGGCCGGCCGGCGATCGGCGATCAGTTGAGCGGGCGCACCGCCGGCTCGGCCGCGGGTGCCGCGGGCACAGCCGGCGGGGTGACCGCCACGGGCTCGGGCTCGGCCGGGATCGGCTCCGGCATGCGCTCGAGGGCGAGGCGGAGAACCTCGTCGACCGTGACCACCGGCACGATTTCGAGCTGCTTCTTCACGTTGTCCGGGATCTCGGCGAGATCCTTCTCGTTCTCCTTGGGAATGATGACGGTCTTGATACCGCCCCGAAGCGCCGCGAGCAGCTTCTCCTTGAGGCCGCCGATCGGCAGGACGCGGCCTCTCAGCGTGACCTCGCCGGTCATGGCGACAGTCGCCTTGACCGGGATCCGGGTCAGCACCGAGACGATCGAGGTGACCATCGCGATGCCGGCCGAGGGCCCGTCCTTCGGGGTGGCCCCCTCCGGCACGTGGATGTGGATGTCGACCTTGTCGAAGGTCTCGGGCTTGACGCCGAGCTCGAGGGCGCGCGAGCGGACCCAGGAGCGGGCCGCCTGGACCGACTCCTGCATGACGTCGCCGAGCTTGCCGGTGATCGTCATCTTGCCCTTGCCGGGGACGGTCACCGCCTCGATCGAGAGCAGCTCGCCGCCCACCTCGGTCCAGGCGAGGCCCGTGGTGACGCCGATCTGGCTCTCGCTCTCCGCCTCGCCGTAGCGGTAGCGCCGCACGCCCGCGTACTTGTCGAGGTTGCGGCGGGTGATCTTCACCGATTTCTTGCCCTCGACCAGGATCTCGCGCAGAGACTTCCGGGCGAGATTGGCGAGCTCGCGCTCGAGGTTCCGCACCCCCGCCTCGCGAGTGTAGTAGCGGATCAAGTCGACGATCGCCTCGTCGGTGATCGACCACTCCTCGTCCTTTAGCCCGTGCTGCTTGCGCTGCTTCGGGATCAGGTGCCGCTTGGCGATCTCGAGCTTCTCGTCCTCGGTGTAGCCGGGGATGCGGATGACCTCGAGCCGGTCGAGCAGCGGCTGCGCCATCCTGAGCGTGTTCGCCGTGCAGACGAACATCACGTCCGAGAGGTCGTAATCGACCTCCAGATAATGGTCGTTGAAGTTGGCGTTCTGCTCGGGATCGAGGACCTCCAGGAGTGCCGAGGAAGGATCACCCCGGAAGTCAGCGCCCAGCTTGTCGATCTCGTCGAGCATGAAGAGCGGGTTCGAGCTCTTCGCCTTCTTCATGCTCTGGATGATCTTGCCGGGCATGGAGCCGATGTAGGTCCGGCGATGGCCGCGGATCTCGGCCTCGTCACGCACGCCACCCAGGCTCACGCGGACGAAGTTGCGCCCCGTGGCCTTGGCGAGCGAGCGGCCGAGCGAGGTCTTGCCGACACCCGGCGGGCCCACCAGGCACAGGATCGGGCCCTTCATCTTGTCGACCCGCTGCTGGACCGCGAGATACTCGATGATCCGCTCCTTGACCTTCTCCAGGCCGTAATGGTCGGCGTCCAGGATCTCCTGGGCCTTCTTGAGGTCGGTCGAGACCTTGGTCCGTTTCTTCCACGGGATGGAGAGCAGCCAGTCGAGATAGTTGCGGACGACGGTGGCCTCGGCCGACATCGGGCTCATGGTGCGCAGCTTCTTGAGCTCGGCCTTCGCCTTCTCGCGCGCCTCTTTGGAGAGCTTGGTCTTCTTGATGCGCTCCTCGAGCTCGCCGAGCTCGTCCTTGCCGTCCTCGAGCTCGCCCAGCTCTTTCTGGATCGCCTTCATCTGCTCGTTGAGATAGTATTCGCGCTGGGTCTTCTCCATCTGGCGCTTGACCCGCGTGCGGATCCGCTTCTCCACCTGGAGGACCGAGATCTCCCCTTCCATGAAGGCGTAGAGCCGCTCGAGTCGCTCGGCGAGCGAGGTCGTCTCGAGCAGCTCCTGCTTCTCGGGGATCTTGAGGGTCAGATGCGCGGCGATCGTGTCGGCGAGCTTGCTCGGGTCGTCGATCTGCTGGAGGCTCACCAGGACCTCGGGCGGGACCTTCTTGTTGAGCTTGATGTACTGCTCGAACTGTCCGGTCACCGCGCGCACCAGCGCCTCGATCTCGCGCGGGTCGCTCGGCCGGTCGGGCAGGAGCTCGGCGCGGACCTGGAAGAAGCGCGGATTGTCGATGAAGCTCGTGATCTGGGCACGGGCCTGCCCCTCGACCAGCACCTTGACGGTGCCGTCCGGCAGCTTCAAGAGCTGCAGCACGCTCGAGACCGTGCCGACCCGGTAGATGTCGTCGCGGCCGGGATCGTCCTGGGCGGCGTTCTTCTGGGCGACGAGCAGGATCTGCTTGTCGTCCTTCATCACCTCCTCGAGGGCGTGGATCGACTTCTCGCGGCCGACGAAGAGCGGCACGATCATGTGCGGGAAGACGACGATGTCCCTGAGCGGAAGGACGGGGAAGATCGCGCTCGCGGGATGTTCGCTCATGCTACCTCTCGTGGACCGCGACACGGCACGGTCCGGCTGACTACGGCTTCAAGGTGGCCCGCGCGGCCGGCGCTTTCAAGGAAGCGGGACGACCGGCCCGCCTCGACCCGCGATGCCGAACAGCCAGCCGAGATAGAGGACGTAACCCAGGAGCAGCGTCGCTCCCTCGCGCCGGCCGATCCGCCAGCCGGTGAGGGCGAAGAGGATCAAGGCGGCGGTCGCGGCGAGCATCACCAGCAGATCGATAGCGAACAGGCCGGCCGGCACCGGGAGCGGGCTCGCGAGCGCGGTGACACCCAGGATCCCGAGCACGTTGTAGATGTTGGAGCCGACCACGTTGCCGTAGGCGAGCTCGCTCTGACCACGGAAGGCGGCGACCAGCGAGGTGGCGAGCTCGGGCAGGGAGGTGCCGACCGCCACGAGGGTAAGACCGATCACGAGTTCGCTCACGCCCAGACCGCGGGCCACCGTCACCGCTCCGTCGATCAACAAGCCCGCACCCAGGACCGTGGCGACGATGCCCCCGATCGCGACCAAGATGGCGAGCCGGAAATCGAGCGGCCGAGCGGTCTCCTTGAGCTCGCTCTCGGCCGCGAGGATCGCCCCCCACTCGTCCGGCTTGGCGGTCTCGGCGCGATAGGTCTGGATCGTGTAGACGACGACGAGGCCCACGAGCACGAGCCCGGCGAGCCGGCCGACCTCGCCGGTGGCGGCCAGGCCGGTGGCCGTCAGCGCCGAGATCGCGAGGGCGAGAGCGTCGCGGCGGAAGGAGCGCGGCTCGATCCGCACGGGCGACACCAAGACGGCGAGCGCCAGGATCAGGAGCACGTTGGCGATGTTGGAGCCGACCACGTTGCCGAGGGCGACGTCCGGCACGCCCGCGAAGGCGGCCTCGAGCGAGGCGACGAGTTCCGGTGTGGAGGTGCCGTAGCCCACGAGCGTAAGCCCGATGATCAGGGGCGACAGGCCGAGCCTGCGGGCGATCGCCACCGCTCCGCGCACGAGTGCTTCGCCGCCGCCCAACAGCAACGCCATTCCTAGCGCGATCTGGACGATCGTCGGCATCGGAACGGATCCGGGCGCGGACGGATACGTTTTGCGGCGCTCAGGAGGCCGAGGACACCCCGGCCTTCTGCTCGGCGTAGATCATGAGCGGCTTGGCGCGACCCTCGGCGACCTCGCGATTGACGACGACCTCGGTCACGCCGACGAGCGAGGGCAGCTCGAACATGGTGTCGAGGAGGATCGCCTCCATGATCGACCGCAGGCCCCGGGCACCGGTCTTGCGCTGGATCGCCCGCTCGGCGATCGCCTTCAAGGCGTCCTCGGTGAAGGTGAGCTTCACCCCCTCCATCTCGAACAGCCGCTGGTACTGTTTGACCAGCGCGTTCTTGGGCTCCTTGAGGATCTTGATCAGAGCCGGCACGTCGAGGTCGTGGAGGGTGGCGATCACCGGCAGACGGCCGATGAACTCGGGGATCAGGCCGAATTTCAAGAGATCGTCCGGTTCGACCTCGCGCAGGACCTCGCCCGTGCGGCGATCGTCGGGACCGCTCACTTCGGCGCCGAAGCCCATCGACCGCTGCTTGCCGCGGGCGGCGATGATCTTCTCGAGGCCGGCGAAGGCGCCGCCGCAGATGAACAGGATGTTGGTCGTGTCGACCTGCAGGAACTCCTGCTGCGGATGCTTGCGACCGCCCTGCGGCGGTACGCTCGCGATCGTCCCCTCGATGATCTTGAGGAGCGCCTGCTGCACCCCCTCGCCCGAGACGTCGCGGGTGATCGAAGGATTCTCGCTCTTGCGGGAGATCTTGTCGACCTCGTCGATGTAGACGATGCCGCGCTGCGCCCGCTCCACGTTGTAGTCGGCGGCCTGGAGCAGCTTGAGGATGATGTTCTCGACGTCCTCGCCGACATAGCCCGCTTCGGTGAGCGTGGTGGCGTCCGCCATGGTGAACGGGACGTCGAGGATGCGGGCGAGCGTCTGGGCGAGCAGGGTCTTGCCGCAGCCCGTGGGACCGATCAGCAGGATGTTCGACTTGGCGAGCTCGACGTCCCCACCCTTGTTGCCGTGCGCCAGTCGTTTGTAGTGATTGTGAACGGCAACCGAGAGGACACGCTTGGCGTACTCCTGGCCGATCACGTAATCATCGAGAACGGCCTTGATCTCGGCCGGAGTCGGGACCCCGGCACGACTCTTGGCGACCGCGCTCTTGTTCTCTTCGCGGATGATGTCCATGCACAGCTCGACGCATTCATCGCAAATGAATACGGTCGGGCCGGCGATGAGCTTCCTGACCTCGTGCTGGCTCTTCCCGCAGAAAGAGCAATAGAGGGTGTTCTTCGAGTCGCCGCTGCCCTTGGACATCATCCAACCGTCCCACGCGGTCCTGAAGGAGATGGTAGCGGCGCCCGCCGGGGTGCACAACCCGCGACGCGAAGGCGCACCGACCCGCCCTGGCCCGGCACGGGTCAGCCGCCGGCCAGGTTGCGCCGAACGAGGCGCCGCCAGAGGACCGGTGCCAGGAGCGCCAGGACGGCGAGCGCCAAGAGCGTGGCCGAGAGCGGCCGGGTCAAGAGGACCGTCGGATCGCCCTGCGATATCGTGAGCGCCCGGCGCAGCTCCTGCTCGGCCAAAGGCCCGAGGATCATGCCGATGACGACGGGCGCGGTCGGGACGTCGAACAGCCGCATGAGGAAGCCCACGAGGCCGATCGCGTAGAGCAGCAGGAGGTCGATCGGCGACTGGCTGATGCCGTAGGTGCCGACCGTGGCGAAGACCAAGATACCGGGATAGAGCAGCGGCTGCGGGATCGAGAGCACGCGCACCCAGATGCCGACGAGCGGCAGGTTGAGGGCGAGCAACAAGAGATTGCCGATGTAGAGGCTGGCGATCAGGCCCCACACCAGCTGCGGCTGGGTCTCCATGAGGAGCGGGCCCGGATTGATGCCGTAGCTCTGGAAGGCCGAGAGCACGATGGCGGCGGTGGCCGAGGTCGGCAGGCCGAGCGTGAGCATCGGCACGAGCACGCCCGCCGCCGAGGCGTTGTTGGCGGCCTCGGGGCCGGCCACCCCTTCGATCGCTCCCTTTCCGAACTCCTCCGGCCGGCGGGCGAGGCGCCGCTCGAGCCAGTAGGAGAGGAAGGTCGGGACTTCGGCGCCGCCGGCCGGCAGCGCCCCGATCGGGAAGCCGATCAGCGCGCCCCGGAGCCAGGCCGGCCACGAGCGCCGCCAGTCCTCGCGCGAGAGCCAGAGCGAGCCCCTCACCGGCACGACCGAGGCCTCCCGGAGGCTCGCCCGATGCGCGAGCCAGAGGGTCTCGCCCACCGCGAACAGGCCCACACAGACGACGATCACGTTGATCCCGTCGAGCAGCTCGAGAAGGCCGAAGGTGAAGCGGGCCTGGCCGGTCTGCAGATCCACGCCTACGAGGCCGAGCCAGATGCCGAAGGCGAGCGCCGCGAGGCCGCGCAGGGGCCGGCTGCCGAGGGTCGCGGAGACCGTGACGAAGGCCAGGATCATCAACGAGAAGTAGTCGGCCGGGCCGAAGGCGAGGGCGAGCTCGACCACCGTGGGGGCCAAGAAGGTGAGGCCGATCGTGCCGATCGTGCCGGCCACGAAGGAGCCGATCGCGGCGGTGGCGAGCGCCGGCCCGCCGCGGCCGGAAAGGGCCATCCGGTGCCCCTCGAGGGCGGTGACGATGGTGGCGCTCTCACCGGGCGTGTTGAGCAGGATCGAGGTGGTCGAGCCGCCGTACATGGCGCCGTAGTAGATGCCGGCGAAGAGGATGAAGGCCGCAGTCGCCTCGACCGTGTAGGTGATCGGCAGGAGCAGTGCGATCGTCAGCGCCGGCCCGAGCCCCGGCAGGACGCCCACGAAGGTGCCGAGCGTGACGCCGAGAAAGCCCCAGAGCAGGTTGGTGGGCTGGAGGGCCACGAGGAAGCCCTGGCCGAGGGCGGCGAGCGTCTCCAAGGGCGCGCGCCTAGGACCCGCCGCCCAGGAGATCCTCGACGAGACCGCCGCCGAAGCGGACGCCGAGGAGGCGGCTGAAGCCCAGGAAGACGAGGGTGGCGAGGAGGAGGCCGATCGCCAGGTCGCGCAAGGGCCGCCGCGAGCCGAAGCCGCGCGCCACACAGAGGAAGAGGAGGCTCGAGGCGAGCACGAAGCCGAGGCTCTGGACGAGCGCGACGTTGGCGAAAAGGCCGAGCCCCACCCAGCCCGCGGCCTGCCGGTCGACCGGCTCGCCGGCGAAATCCGCGGGCCGGAGGTGGCCCGCGAGTGCCTGGATCAGGAGGAGGAGGCCCAACAGGCCGAGCAGTGCCGCCACGGCGAAGGGAAAGACGCGCGGGCCCACGACGGCATAGGCCGATTGCGGGATCCGAGCCGCCTCGATCGCCACGACCGCGGCGAGAGCGAGAATGCCGAGGGCGAAGGCGATCCCGGCGCGCCGGCCGGGCATCCTCGCCGCGGCCACGTTCAGGCGAGGCCCAGGCCCTTGAGGATCCCCTCGATGCGGACGACCTCCTCGGCCACGAACTTGGCGAAGGGTTCGCCGGTCAACAGAATGCCGGTCCAGTCGCGCTTGGCGAGTTCGGCCTTCCAGGCATCGGTCGCGGCCATGGTCTCGACCAGGCGGACGAGGGCTCTCACCTGCTCGGGGTCGAGGCCGGGCGGGGCAAAGACACCGCGCCAGTTGAAGAGCTCGACGTCGACCCCTTTCTCCTTGAGGGTCGGCACCTCGATGCCCGGCTGACGTCGGTCGGCCGAGATGGCGAGTGCCCGCATCTTGCCGGCCTTGACCTGCTCGGCGAACTCGCCCCAGCCCGAGACCCCGGCGGTGACCTGGTTGCCGAGGATCGCCGCTTGGGCGGCGCCGCCGCCGGCGAACGCCACGTAGCTGGCGGCGCGCGGATCGACGCCGACGGCCTTGGCGATCATGCCGACCAGGATGTGGTCGGTACCGCCGGCCGAGCCGCCGGCCCACGAGACCGAGCCGGGATCGGCCTTGAAGGCGGCGATCAGGCTCTCGAGGTTCTGGTGCGGCGAGGCGGCCGGCACGACGACCACCTCGAACTCGCCGGTGAGCCGAGCGATGGGCGTGGTGGCCTGGAGGCCGACCGGTGCCTTGTTGGCGATCACCGCGCCGACCATCACCATACCGCCGACCATGAGCGCGTTGGGCCGGCCTTTCCACTGGTTGACGAACTGGGGCAGGCCGACCGTGCCACCGGCACCCGGCACGTTGGTGATCTGCACGCCCTTGACCAGACCCGCACCGCGCAGCACGGCCTCCATGGTCCGCGCGGTCTGGTCCCAGCCGCCGCCGGGTGCGGCGGGGACGAAGAGCTGGAGCTGGTCGATCGCCGCGAGCGCCGGCGGGAGCCCCGCGAGGAGCCCGAGCGCTCCGAGGCCACCCATCGTCGCCGCACGCCTGGTCCAGCCCTGCACGACCGCCTCCCCTTCCCGGACCCCGGAGCCGGGGCCGCCATGATTGACGCCGTCTCCCTCCGCCCTTAGCTGGCCCGTGTTTGCCCTGCAACGGTTCGGAGCCCGGCTTGGCCGACCTCCTCGCGGGCGTGCGGGTTCTCGATCTCACCAACGTCCTGGCCGGCCCGTTCTGCACCTACCTCCTCGCGCAGCTCGGTGCGGAGGTGATCAAGGTCGAGCAGCCCGGCCGCGGCGATCTCGCCCGCCGGCTCGGCGCCGACCCCGAGCTGAACCGGCAGGGCCTCGGCGCCTCCTTTCTCGCGCAGAACGCCGGCAAGCGCTCCTTGACGCTCGACCTCAAGAGCGCCGAGGGCCGATCGATCCTCGAGCGGCTGGCGAGCGGCGCCGATGTCCTGGTCGAGAATTTCCGGCCCGGGGTGATGGATCGGCTCGGGCTCGGGCCGGGCCGGCTGCGCAGCCTCGCCCCGCGCCTCGTCTGGTGCTCGATCTCGGGCTTCGGTGCCGACGGTCCGCTCGCCGCGAGTCCGGCCTACGACCAGATCGTGCAGGGTCTGAGCGGGCTCATGGCGATCACGGGCGACGCCTCGGCCGCGCCTTTGCGGGTGGGCTTCCCGGTCGCCGACACGATCGGCGGCCTCACGGCCGCTTTCGCGGTGGTGGCGGCCCTCTTCCGCCGCGAGCGCACGGGGGTGGGCGAGACGATCGACGTTTCGATGCTCGAGGCCGTGCTCTCGGCCATGGGCTGGCCGGTCTCGAACTGGCTGATCGCCGGCACGAGGCCCGAACCGTCCGGCAACGAGAACCCGACCGCGGCGCCCTCGGGCACCTTCCGCACCGCAGCCGGGCTCCTCAACATCGCCGCCAACGAGCAGAGCCAGTTCGAAGCGCTCTGCGCGGTCCTGGGCCGACCCGAACTCGCGGCCGACCCGCGTTTCGCCGAGCGGGAGGCGCGCAAGCGCCACCGTGCGGCCTTGAAGGCCGAACTCGAGGCGGCCCTCGCCCAGGCGGATGCGGCGAGCTGGGCGCGGCGGCTCGCCGCGGCGGGCGTGCCGGCCGGCCCCGTCCTGTCGCTCGAAGAAGCGCTCGAGCAGGAGCAGATCCGGGCACGCGGGGCGATCCGCGAGGTGCCGGCGCCCGCCCCGCTCGAGGGGCTCCTGCGCCTGGTGCGGGCCGGTTTCCGCCTCGCCTCGGGCGATCCGGCGCCCGTGGACCCGCCGCCCCGGCTCGGCGAGCACAGCGAGGCGATCCTCGCGGAACTCGGCCTTCGCCCCGAGGAGATCGGCGAATTGCGGGCGAAGGGGGTGGTCTGAGCGGGGCTTCAGTCCTTGCTCGGCTTGGCCGGCCGCTTCTCCATGACCGCGTCGATGATTCCGAACTCCTTGGCCTGCTCGGCGCTCATGAAGGTGTCGCGCTCCATGCGCGCCTCGACTTCGGGCAGGGTTCGGCCGGTGTGCTTGACGTAGATCTCGTTGAGCCGCTGCTTCATGAGCAGGATCTCGCGAGCGTGGATCTCGATGTCGGTCGCCTGGCCCTGGAAGCCGCCCGAGGGCTGATGGGTCATGATGCGCGCGTGCGGCAGGGCGTAGCGCTTGCCCTTGGCACCGGCGCAGAGTAGGAGCGAGCCCATCGAGGCCGCCTGACCGATGCAGATGGTCGCCACGTCGGGCCGGATGTACTGCATCGTGTCGTAGATCGCGAGGCCGGCGGTGACGATGCCACCCGGGCTGTTGATGTAGAGGCTGATGTCCTTGTCCGGGTTCTCGGCCTCGAGGAACAGGAGCTGAGCGGTCACGAGGCTCGCGACATGGTCGTCGATCGGGCCCATGAGGAAGATGATGCGCTCCTTGAGCATCCGGGAATAGATGTCGAAGGCGCGCTCGCCGCGGGCGGTCTGCTCGACGACCATCGGCACGAGCTGGGAGCGGATCGACATGGGAGTCACCTCGGCAGGGATCGCTCGATCGGAGACGGAGGGGCTCAGCCGCCGCCGGCGCCCGCCTCCGCCGGGGCCGCGGCGGTCGATTCCTCCTCGTCCTCGCGCATGAGCTCCTCCGGGCTCACGGGCTGGTCGGTGACGCGCGCGAGCTGGAGGATGAAGTCGACGACCTTGTCCTCGAAGATCGGGGCCCGCAGCGCCTCGAGGGCGGCGGCGTTCGACCGGTAGTACTCGAACACCTGGCGCTCCTGGCCGGGAAAGCGCTGGGCCTGGGCGATGACCGCCTGCTGCAGCTCCTGGCCCTCGACCTTGATCTCGTTCTTGGTGCCGATGTCGGAGAGGATGAGGCCGAGGCGGACGCGGCGTTCGGCGATCGCCCGGTACTCCGCCTCGAGCTCCTCGCGGGTCTTGCCCTCGGATTCGAAGGTCAGGCCGCGCTCCCTCATCTCCCGCTCGACCTGTTGCCAGATGCTCTCGAACTCGATGTCGACCATGCCCTCCGGCACCGGGAAGCGGTAGGTTTCGGCCAGATGGTCGAGCAGCCGGCGCTTGGCCTTCTGCCGCGAGGCGGCCTTGAAGTCGGCCTCGATCCGCTCGGCTACGGCCTTGCGGAGTCCCGCCAGATCGTCGAAGCCGAGCTCTTTGGCGAGCGCGTCGTCGACCGTGACCGGTAGGGGTTCCTCGATCGCCTCGACCAAGACCTCGAAGCGGGCGGGCTTGCCCCGCAGACTCGCCTCGCCGTAGGTCTCGGGGAAGGTGACCTCGATCCTGCGCCGCTCGCCGACCACGGCCCCCAGGAGCTGGTCCTCGAAACCCGGGATCATGCCGCCGGCCCCGAGCACGATCGCCAGGTCCTTGCCCGAGCCGCCCTCGAAGGGCTTGCCCTCGATCGTACCCTCGTAGTCGATCGTGACCCGGTCACCGGCCTGCGCGGGACGCGGCTCGGCGGGGGGCTGGAACTTCTGGCGCGAACGGGCGATCCGCTCGACCGCCTGGTCGACGACCGCGTCGTCGACGGTGGCGACCGGCCGGGTGATGGCGATCGCCTTCATGTCGACCTCGGGCACGTCGGGCAGGAGTTCGACGCGCATCGCGAACTCGAGGTCCTTGCCCTCGTCGAAGGCGGTGATCTCGATCTTGGGCCGGAGCGCCGGCTTGAGCCCGTGCTCGCCGATCGCCTTCTTGGTCCCCTCGTCGAGGGCTTGCTCGAGCACCTCGCCCAGCACGCCTTTGCCGTACTGCTTGCGCAGGAGCGCGAGCGGCACCTTGCCGGGGCGGAAGCCGGGCATCCGCACCCGAGCCTTGAGATCCTCGAGGCGGGTGGTCACCCGGTCCTCGATCTCGGCGGCCGGCACGACGACCTTGAACTGGCGGACGAGGCCCTCGGCCGCGACTTGGGTGACCTGCATGTCTTCCGTCTCTTTTCCGCTCGACCCCGGACGGCCGCCGCCCGCGCCGGGCTGGTGCGGGCGGCGAGACTCGAACTCGCACGGCTCGCGCCACGGGAACCTAAATCCCGCGTGTCTACCGGTTCCACCACGCCCGCCGCGCGCCCGGCCGCGGCGACGCGGTCGCCGGCCGGGCGCTGCATATAGCACGCGGCTCGCTCCTGCCAACAGGCCGCGGTCGGACGCGGTGGAGGCAGCGGTCCGAGCGTGCTATGGTGCTTCATCGACGCGAGAGGGAGGCCGGGCTCGGCGTCCGGCCATCCGGCGAGACGGGGAGGCCCGGCATGACCACGGTCAAGCAGCTCCTGGCCGAGAAAGGGACCACGGTCTGGACGGTGGGCGCCGATCGGACCGTGCTGGATGCGATCCGCATCCTCGCCGAGAAGGACATCGGCGCGCTCGTGGTCGTCGAGGGAGATCGGCCGGTCGGGATCTTCTCCGAGCGGGATTATGTCCGGAAGGTCTTCATCAAGGGCAAGACCTCGCCCACCACACTCGTGCGCGAGGTCATGTCGGCGCCGATCGTCTCGGTCGGGCTCAACCACACGGTCGAGCAGTGCATGGCGGTGATGAGCAGTCGACGCATCCGCCACCTGCCGGTGATCGAGAACGGCCGGCTGCAAGGCATGTTGTCGATCACCGATCTCGTCAACAACATCATCCGCGAGCAGCACCAGCTCATCGAGCAGCTCGAGAGCTACATCCACGGCTGAGGGCCGGCGCCGGGCCGAACCGCGATCGATCGCGCCGCCGCCCGACCGCAGCGGGCCTCAGCGGGCGGCGGTCTTGAGCGCGGCGATGAAGCTGTCGGGGCGCGCGGGCGGAGGTGCGAGCTCCGACGGCTCGTAGGGACGCGGGCGCGGCAGCGGTACGGGCTCGCCCGCAACGGCCGCCAGGCGCGCCGGCGTGGCCGGCTCCGCCGGTCGCGGTCCGAGTGGGGCGCGCGCGGCGGGCCCGGGCTCGGCCGGCGCTGCGGGCGGAGCCGGCTCCGCGGAGAAGGCCGGCAGCGCCGCGGACGGCGGCGGCGAGGCGGACGGTGGCGCAGCCACGGTCGGTGCCGGGGCGGGAGCCGCGGCCCGAGGTGGTGTGGGCGGAGGCAGCGGACCACCCAGCGAACGGGCCCGGAGCGCCCGCATCCGAGCGCGAAGCTCCTCGGAGATGTCGCGGGCGTCCTCGGCGTTGCGCATCACGCGCGGGGTGATGAAGACGATGAGCTCGGTGCGCCGCTGCTCGGTCCGGGTCGAGCCGAACAGGTTGCCGAGGACGGGGATGTCGCCCAGCACCGGGACGCGGTCGCGGCCGCGCTCCTCGCCTTCCTGGATGAGGCCGCCCAGAACCACGGTCTGGCCGTCGAGCACGTCCACCCGGCTCTTGATGCGCCGTTGCTGGATCGTGGGCGTGGGTGTGGTCGTGCTGCTCTGTCCGGTATCGACCACCCGGCTCACCTCCTGGGCGATCTCGAGGGCGACCACACCGGCGCTGTTGATGCGCGGCTTGACCTGCAGGATCACGCCCGTGTCGCGATACTCGATCGAGCTCACCGTCGGAGCGAGCGGGTTCTCGACGCTGACCGCGGTGCGGGTGGTGATCGGCACTTCGTCGCCGACGGTCAGGACCGCCTCCGCCCCGTCGCGCACCACGACCGAGGGGGCGGAGAGCACGCGCACATCGGTCACCTGGGAGAGCGCGTCGATCGTGATGTTGGTGTCGCCGCCCGTGAAGATGAAGTTGAAACCGGGGACTCGGGCGAGCGGCTCGAGGTTGCGGAAGTTCGTCGCACCGCTCGCGCTCGAGGTCGTGTTGTTGAAGCCGAAGCGGAAATTGCCGGCCTCGATGAAGTACTGCACGCCGTAGCGGAGTGCGTCGTTGAGCAGTATCTCGGCGATCGTGGCCTCGATGAGGACCTGCGGCGGGGCGCTGTCGATCCGGCGCAGCGTCGCCTCGACCTGCTCCCACACGGCCGGGGTGGCGCGCACCACGACCGCGTTGTTGGCTTTGTTGGCGACCACCTTGAGACCGCCTGGCAGTTTCGGTGCCAGTACCGAGGGTCGTTCCGCTTGGGCGGCGAGGGCCGAGGGGCCAGTCGGCAGCTCTTCGCTGCCCTGACGCGATTCCGGCGGTGCGCCCAGACCCAGGAGCGAGGGCGGGGTGGCGGGCGCCGGCGTACCGGCTCCGCCGCCTTCGCCGAACAGCTCGCCCAGGAGCTTGGCGGCGTCCTCGGCGTTGGCGTGCTTGAGCTCGTAGACGAAGAATTGTGGCCCGGCGGTCCGGCCGCGATCGAGCCGGGCGACCCACTGCTCGACCTGCAGCATCTGCGAAGGCGAGCCGGTCAGGGCCAGGACCGCGTTGAGCCGGGCGATCGGCAGGAACTGCACGGTCGGTCGCTGCCCGGTGCCGGGCGGGACCGGCTCGGCGAAGAGAGCCTCGAGCTCGGGGATCAGGGCCTCGGGGGTCGCATATTGCAGCGGGAAGATGCCGACCGAGCGGTTGGCGAGCCAGTCGGCATCGAGGATCGCGAGCGTGTCGAGGGCTGCCTGGCGCTCGGCCGCGGTGCCGACGATCAGGAGCAGGTTGCTCGCCGCGTCGACCCGGATGTCCTCGGGCTTGTTGAGGAGCGGCTGGACGAACTGGGCGGCGGTGGTCGCCGAGATGTGGCGCAGGGGCACGACCGTGGCGCCGGTGCCCGGTGCGACGAGCGGCGGCTGGGAGCCGCCGATGGTGCGGATCTCGCTCTTGCCGACGAGCTCCTCGGCCGGCGCCACGACGTAGCCCGGGCCGCTCTCGGCGAGCCCGGCGCCCACCATCCGAAGCGCCGTCTCGAGGACGAGCAGGAGGTCCCGCTCGGCGACCGGGCCGGCGGTCGAGAGCGTCACGGTGCCGGAGACCCGGGGATCGATCGTGAAGGGCCGACGGAGAATGTCGCCGAGCACGACGCGGACCGCCTCCTTCACGTCGGCCCCGTCGAGGCTCACTTGCACGCCGTCGGGGGTGCGCTGCACGCCGGGCGGGCGCGGCGGAACGACCGCGGCGCCCCGGGCGAGGAAGATCTCGGGCCGCCCGCGCGGCGGGACCGCGCCGGTCGTCCGGCCGCTCTCGGCCGCCGCGGCACGGGCCCGTGCGGCGGCCGGCGGCTCGAAGGAGAGGGAGTCGATCGTGGGGCCGATCTCGGAGCGCAGCGTCGGGTCGGCACACCCGGCGAGGGAGACGAAGCCGGCCAGAAGGAAAGCGTACCCGGCCGGCCGCGGGAAGAGGCGTTTCATCGGTGCGACCTTCTGCTCGTGTCGCGTCGTTGCGAGGCCCGCGGCGCCGGAGCACGCGGTGCTTCGCCGTCCTACCGGTTGCTCGTCCGACCGGCAAGGCGGCCGAACCGCGCGTCGGCGGGACCTCCAGGGCGACGTCAGAGGCCGGTGCGGTATTCCGGGCTCGAGAGCGCGAGCCGCTCGCGCACCCGCGGCCAGAGCAGGTAGGCCACGAGCCGGCGGCCGGCCACATCCATCCGGCCGCAGCGGATGTCGGCCACGAGCCGGCGGCGCAGCACCTCGGCCCCTTCGTCCGCGACCTCGGGGTAGAGCCGGGCGAGACCCTCGGCCTCGGCCGAACCGGGCAACCCGCCCGCGGCGGCACGAGCGACGATCGCCATGGCGTTCGCGATCATCGCGGTTTCGAAGCGCAGCTCGGGCGGCACCGCGGGCTGGATCCGTTCGCGCAACAGGAGGCGGGCGGTCTCGAGCAGATCGACCAGATCGGCGGGCAGGCTCATGCCCCCTCCCCTTCGAGCAGTGCCGCGTAGTCGAGCACGTCGGCCTCGAGCCTGGGGACGATGTGCGCGGTCAAGGCGAGCTCGAGCGAGCGCTCGCGCCCGCTCGTGTGGCGCTCGGCCTGGAGGAGTGCGACGACCGCCCAGCGCAGGGTGGCGAGCAGCTCGAAGAAGCGCACCGCCCGGCGATCGACGCGCCGGCCGGAAGCGGCTTCGTAGGCGGCGAGGAACGGCTCGCGCGGGCCGAGGCCGCCGCACTCCCGCTCGACCGCGCCGAACCGCCAGCATTTGGCGAGCATCCAACCCAGATCCTCGAGCGGATCGGAGAGACAAGCGAACTCCCAGTCCAGCACCGCGACGAGCCGGCCGTCGCGGAGCATCAGGTTGCCGGTGCGGAAATCGCCGTGCACGAGGCAGAGCTCGCCCGAGCCGGGGCGTACCCGCTCGAGCAGGCGCAGGCCCCATTCGAGCACGGGCTGGGGCTCGCCGAGCGCATCCAGATGCCCGCGCAGCTCGGCGATCCGGGCGGCGAGCGGATCGCTCGGCGGCACGAGGAAGGGGAGATCGTGAAGGGGCGGCCGCAGCGCGTGAATGCGGGCGAGGGCACGCCCGAGCTCGGCCACGAGATCCTCGCTGCGGGCGAGCACGGCCGGATCCTTCACCAGGCGTGCGCCACGCGCCTCGCCCGCGACCCGGGCCATCAGGTAGAACGGTCCGCCCAGAACCGCAGGGTCGGCGCAGGCGCACCAGGGCTCCGGCACCGGCACGCCGGCCCGCTGCGCGGCGATCAGAAGGGCGTATTCCTCGAGCCGGGGGCGGCTCACCGCCACGGTCGAGGGCGCATCGCGGCGCAGCACGAGGGCGTGCCGACCGGCGCGCGGGCCGCCCTCGACCTCGAGCTCGAGGCCGAGATTGTCCTGGATCGCCCCGCCGGACAGTCGAGCGACCGTTCGCAGCCGCACGCGCCCGGCGCCGAGCACGCCCTCGAGCCAGGTCTCGAGCCGTCCTCGGGCGGTGGGATCGAGGGGCTCGGTCGCGCTGTCGCTCGCGCTCATGCGGGCCTCGGCGCCCGGCGCGGCCTCAGGGCCATGCGAAGAAGTTCCGCCCCTCGGCGAGGAGACGGCGGGCGACCAGCATGCGGTGGACCTCCGAGGCGCCGTCCACGAGCCGCGCCTGGCGGGCGTAGCGGTACATCCACTCGAGCGGCGTGTCCTTCGAATAGCCCTTGGCACCCATGAGCTGAATGGCGGTGTCGATCGCGCCGTGCAGCGCGTCGGCGACCTGGATCTTGGCCATCGAGACCTCGGCCTGGGCCTTTTCGCCCCGGGCGATCTTGAAGGCCGCGCGCACGACCAGGAGACGGCCGACCGCGATCTGCATCGCCGCGTCGCCCAAGAGGCCCTGGACGCTCTCTTTCTCGGCCAGGACCTGTCCGAAGGCGCGCCGCTCGCGCACCCAGGGCAGGGCGATCTCGAGCGCCCGTCGGGCCATGCCGAGCCAGCGCATGCAATGGGTGAGCCGAGCCATACCGAGGCGGATCTGGGTCACCTTCATGCCGAGCCCTTCGCCCAGGAGCACGTTCTCGAAGGGAACCTCGAGGCCGTCGAACTCGAGCTCGCAATGACCGCCATGTTCCTCGGGGCCCATGATCGGGATCCGCCGCAGGATCCGCCAGCCGGGCTGGTCGGCGTGGAACAGCATGGCGGTGAGGCCGCGGCGCGGATCGTCGGAGGTGCGGGCGAGCAGGATGAAGTGCTTCGCCCCCTCGGCGCCGGTGATGAACCATTTGCGGCCGTGGACGAGGTAACGGTCGGACCGCTTCTCGGCTCGGGTCAGCATCATGCCGGCCGGATCGGAGCCCGAGCCCGGATGCGGCTCGGTCATGACGATCGCCGAGCGCACCTCGCCGCGGACGATGGGGTCGAGCCAGCGAGTCTTCTGTTCGGGGGTGCCGACCTTCTCGAGCACCCACATGTTGCCGTCGTCGGGGGCGGCGCAGTTGAAGCAGACCGGGCCGAAGCGGCAGCGGCCCATCTCCTCGTAGAGCACCGCCATGCCGACCGCGCCAACACCGAGGCCGCCGCGCTCGACCGGCATCTGCGGGCACCAGAGTCCCTGCGCCTTCACCTCGGCGCGGAGCTCTTGGAGCAGCTCCTCGCGGATCTGCTCCCCCTCGCCCCAGGTCGCAGGATCGTCCTCGAGCGGGAGGAGACGGCGATCGACGAAGGCCGCGACCCGGGAGCGGAGATCCTCGAGCGCCGGATCGAGGGTCAGATCCACCGCACCCGCCTCAGCGCTTGGCCGTGAAGAAGGGGGCAGGGCTCAGGATCTTGTTGACCATGTGCTGGATCAGGGGCGTGGCGGCGGCGAGATATTCGGCCCAGGCCGGATCGGCCTGCAGCGCAGCGCGCCGGCGGGCGCGATCGGCCAGGTCCTCGTAGGCCCACATGTGGACGACCTGGTTGAGCTCGCCGATGTCCATCGAGGTGAACCAGCCCCAGGGCTCGCCCAGATACTTGGTCTGGATGGGGTATCCCTTGCTCTCGTAGACCTCGAGGAAGGCTCTGAGCTTGCCGGGATGAAGCGTGTAGGTGCGGTGGTCGATGATCACGGGCGTGCCTCCGGGGGAGCCTCGGGTCGGCTCGACTCCGGCTCTAGCGCGTCGCGTGGCGGGCGGGAAGCGCGGCCGCGTCGACCCGCCCCGCCGCCTCTGATAGGCTCGCTGGACGCGGAGGAGGGGCGGCCATGGCTCGCGCGCTGCAACGGATGACGGTCGAGGAGTTCGAGGCCTGGGCCGACCAGCGGCCCGAATGGTACGAGCTGGTGGACGGCGTGCCGCGGATGATGGCGGGGGCGGCCGAGCCGCACGGAGAAATACAGGCGAACTTGACGGTGGAGATCCGTGCCCGTCTGAAGCCGCCCTGCCGGGTGCTCGGGCCGGTCGGCCTCGTGCTCGACCGCTGGAACGAGCGGATCCCGGATCTCGTCCTCGTCTGCGGGGAGCGGAGGACGAAGCCGCTCACCGAAGCCAGAGCGGTGGTCGAGATCCTCTCGGAGAGCACGGCCGAATACGATCTCGGCGAGAAGCGGCTGCGTTACATGCAGCTGCCGGGCCTCGAGGAGATCTGGATCGTCTGGCCCGGCCACCGCCAGGTCCAGCTCTGGCGCAAGGACGCCGAGGGTCGCTGGCGGGGCGAGGACGTCACGGGTGCGGAGGCGATCCGCTCCGGGCTCCTCGTCGAGCCCTTGCCGCTCGATGCGGTCTACGGGCCGATGGGCCTCTAGCGGGTCCCGGCCGCCGGGCGGGCGTCGTAGCCGGCCTTCTCGACCGCGCGCACGAGGGCAGCCGCGTCCACCCCGTCGTGCTCGACGGTTGCCCGCCCGGCTTTCAGATCGACCGTGACGATGCGGACCCCCGGCACCGCGCGCAGCGCCTGGTCGACCGCGGCGACGCAGCCCTCGCAGCCCATCCCCTCTATCTCGAGTTCGAGCTTCTCGGCCATCGCTACCCTCTCCCCTCGACGGCGAGGCGCGCGCGGCAGGCGCGCAGCGTGTTTTCCAACAGACAAGCCACCGTCATCGGACCGACCCCGCCCGGCACGGGCGTGATCGCCGCGACCCGTCCGAGCGCCTCGTCGAAGGCGACGTCGCCCACGAGCCGGCTGCCGCCCTCGGCGGTCGGGACCCGGTTGATCCCGACGTCGATCACCACGGCATCGGGTGCGAGCCAGTCGCCCCGCACGAGCTCGGGCCGACCGGCCGCCGCGACCAGGATCTCCGCCCGCCGGCACTCGTGCGCGAGCTCGCGCGTGCGGGAATGTGCGATCGTGACGGTACAGTCGTGCGCGAGCAGGAGGGCCGCCATCGGCCGGCCGACGACGGTCGAGCGACCGAGCACGAGCGCGCGCTTGCCGCGAAGGGCTTCGAGGCCGCCCAGGGCTTCCTCGAGCAGCAGGAGACAGCCGCGCGGCGTACAAGGGACGAGCAGATCGGCGGGCGGTGGGCTCGAAAGCTGGGCGAGGCGGCCGGCGTTGAGGGGGTGGAACCCGTCCACGTCCTTGGCCGGATCGATCGCCGTCAGCACCCGTGCGGGATCGATGTGCGGGGGCAGCGGCAGCTGGACGAGGATGCCGTGGACGGTCGGATCGGCGTTCAGCGCGGAAACACGCTCGAGCAGGCTCGCTTCCGGCAGCTCGACCGGCAGCCGTTCGACGCGTCCGTCGATCCCGACCTCGCGGGCCGCCCGCTCCTTGGTGCGGACATAGACGAGCGAGGCCGGATGCTCGCCCACGAGCAGCACCCGAAGCCCCGGCACGATGCCGGTGCGAGCGCGGAGAGCGGCGATCTCGTCCGCGAGGCGGGCCCGGAGGCGGGCCGCGAGGGCCTTGCCGTCGAGGATCCGGGTCATCGCACCGCGTCGGCCAGAAGGGCGTCGAGCCGGGCCCGGAGGCGTGACGGATCGCCCGTGATCCGGACCCGCTTGCGCCGCCCGTCGACGCCGGCGAGGAGCCGGCAGGCCGAGGGGGCGACGTCGAGGGCTTCGGCGAGGAAGCGCAGGAGCGCCGCGTTCGCGGCACCGTCGACAGGCGGCGCGGCCAGCCGGACCTGCAGCCAGCCCCGCCCTTCGGCGTCGGTCTCGAGACCGACGAGCGCGGTCCGGCCGGCGCGCGGTGCGACCTTGACGGCGAGCTCGATGCCGTCGGCGAGCGGGCGGGCGGGCGCCGCCACGACGCTCACCGCAGATACTCGTTGACGAGATCGCGCAGGAAATAGAGGGCCAGGATCAGCACCACGGGCGACACGTCGATGCCGCCGAAGGTCGGGATCATGTTGCGGAAGGGACGCAGCGCCGGCTCGGTGATCTGTCCCAAGAAGCCGCGCACCTGGTAGACGAAACGGTTGCCGGTGTTCACCACCCCGAAGGCGATGAGCCAGGACAACACGACGGCGGCGATGAGGAGCCAGATGTACAGCGAGATCACCGTGTCGATGAGGTTGGCGAGCGCGTTCATCGGCGGTTCCGGGCGGTTCCGGTGCGATCCCGGGCGGTCGTGGACGGGAGTCCGGCGAGGCCGGGCGACGCACCGGATCATAGCGGCGCTTCGCCGGCTGGCCAGAGCGGGCACGCGGTCGCGGCTGGCCCTGCCGTCATAAGATTAGCATCTTTACGTTTGGATCGTAATCAGTTAATCTTCCTATGTAAGGAAGATGGAGTGCGACATGCCCTCCTCGAGCCGGGCCGTGGAGAGCCTCTCGCCCCCTGCCGGCCCCGAGGCGCGCCGGACAGGCGGGCCCGATGCGGCGCTGCGGCGAGCGCTCCGCCCGCCGGTCCCCAGGGCGCGCGGCCGGCGGCGCGGATCGGCAGAGACGGCCACGTCCTTGACGAGGGGTCCCCGCGACCCCATAGGAAGCGCCGGCGGGGCCGTAGCTCAGTTGGGAGAGCGCTAGAATCGCACTCTAGAGGTCGGGGGTTCGACTCCCCTCGGCTCCACCATCCGCACCCGGACGGGCCTTTCGGATCCCTCGCAGCGTTGGTTCGAACCGAGCCGATCGGCTCGATCGAAAGGCCGTCCGGCTCGATTCGAGAGACACTGAGGTCTCGAGAGGCAGAAAGGTCGGCGGGCGCGGCGTTCGCGCAGCCCTCCGGCCGAGCCTCGGCCGTGGCCGGCCGCCCTCGCAAGCCCGGGCTCGGTACCGCGGCTACGGTCGGCCTGCGCCTCCACCGCCGCCGCGGCCGACGACGACGCCGGGACAGCGCGTGCCGGCGCCCCGCACACCCGACGGGGCTCGGGCCGCTTTCGGACCATCGGATCGGCACGAGGCGCCACGACGGCCCGGCCGACCATCTCCGGAGAAGAGCGATCTCTACACCGGCGCGACGAGGCGGCCGGCCGCCGCGCGTTCGAATTGTCGGATCGCTCCACCCTGGTCCGACGCGGATCGTCAACGATGCATGACAAATCGGTGCCGATCGGTTAGCCATTGGACAGAGTTTCGGGGGGATCGCCGTGACCCGGTCGCGACGAACGTTCGAGCGCGTGTCCGGAGAAGGCCGCACCGTCCGCGGTTCCGTTGCGCGGATCGAGGCCCGAGTTCCGGGCTGAGCGATGTCCGGGCGGCGGTCGGATCGCCGGAGCAGGTCGATCACGCTGCCCTGCGGCCAGAAGGGGCTAGCCCGGCGCGGCGTGGCGGAGGCCTCATGAGCGGTCGGCTCGGCTCGGTGGACGAAGAGAGCGGCAGCCGCGCCCTCGTCGCGTTCTCCTACACGAGCCGCGTCGCCGGCGACTGGACCCGGACCGAACGGGGACTGCTCGAAGGTCTCGTCTACGAGGCGGCATCGCGCAACCGCGAACGGGACGTGAGCGGCCTCCTGATCCTCCATCGTAGCCGCTTCCGGCAGTGGCTGGAGGGCCCCCCCACGGCGGTCCCGGCCTTGCGGCGCACGATTTTCGAGGACCCGCGCCACCGGATCGAGACGGCACGGGACGTGGTGCAGGCGCGCGCTCGTCGATACCCCGATTGGCCCTTGCGGCTCCTGGCCGCGCCCGAGGATCTGCCGGCACCCCGTCCGCCCGTCGATCGGCTTCTGACCCAGGTCCCCGGCGCGCTGTTCGTGGGCACGGACGAAGCGATGCCGGCCCGTGCCCGCACCTGTGGCGCGGCGGTCCTCTGCCCGAAACGGTCCGAATGTCTGCGCGCCGGTCGGCCGGTCGACGAGGCGTGCCCGGCCGCCCGGCCCTGGACGGTCGAGGACCGGGTCCGCCTCCCGCACCCTCTCACGCTCGCCTCGGCGGCGACGCTCGGGCCGGCGAGC
>CALBAK010000058.1 GCA_937926445.1 uncultured Alphaproteobacteria bacterium | reverse complement strand
CGGTGATCGACGAGGCGCACCGCGTCCTCGGCCAGAAGCTGCCGGGGCTCTCCAACCTCGTCCGCCTGTCGCGCTCGAAGGGCGGGATGGTCTGGCTGATTTCCCAGTCACCCGACGATTTCGAGACCGAGGACGAGGATTTCTTGGCCGAGATGGGGCTCGTGCTCGCCTTCGGCACGAACGCGAAGCCCGGCGCCACGCGGCGTATCTTCGGCCAGAGGGCCAGGCTCGAGGAGCTCGGGGCGGGCGAGGCCTGGGTGCGGCTGCGCGGCGAGCCGGCGCGGCGCATCCGGGTCTGGTGAGCCGGTTCGGGCAAGCCGCCCCGCTTCTGCGCCGCCGACGGGCGTGCTAGGCGCGCGAGCCGAGGCGGGAGCGCGGGGGGGGGGCGGGTGGAGCAGGCTTTCTCCTATCGGGCGGGCGCACTCTGCTGTGAGGAGGTGCCGCTCGTGGCGATCGCCGATACGCTCGGCACGCCCGTCTACGTTTACAGCGCGAACGCGATCCGCGCCCGCTACCGAGCACTCGTTGATGCCTTCGCGCCGACGCCGCCGCTCGTCTGCTACGCGGTGAAGGCCAACCACAATCTCGCCGTCATCCGTACCCTCGCCGCCATGGGTGCCGGCGCCGACACGGTCTCGGGCGGCGAGATCCTGCGCGCCCGCAGGGCGGGGGTGCCGGCCGAGAAGATCGTCTTCGCCGGGGTCGCCAAGACCGACGGCGAGATCCGCCTCGCCCTCGCGGAGGGCATCCTCCAGTTCAACGTCGAGAGCGTGCAGGAGCTCGAACGGATCGCAGCCATCGCGGCTGCAGCGGGCCGCGAAGCACCGGTGGCGCTCAGGATCAACCCGGACGTCGCCGCCGCCACCCACGAGAAGATCAGCACCGGCCGCAAGGGCGACAAGTTCGGCATCGCCTTCGGAGAGGCGGTCGAGGTCTACGCCCGGGCCGCGGCCCTGCCCGGCATCCGGCCGCTGGGTCTTCACCTCCACATCGGCTCGCAGATTGGCGATCTCGCCCCCTTCGAGGCGGCTTACCGCCGGGCAGTCGAACTGGTCCGCACGCTTCGTGCCCGCGGCCTGCCCGTCCACAGGCTCGACCTCGGCGGCGGGCTCGCCGTCCGCTACGGCGCGGAGCCGCCCTTCGACCTTTCGGCCTTCGCCGCGCTGATCCGCGGGCTCACGCGCGACTTCCATCTCGAGCTCGTGCTCGAGCCGGGTCGCTTCCTCGTCGCCGAGGCCGGTGTTCTTCTGGCCTCGGTGATCTATCTCAAGGAGTCGGCCGAGCGGCGCTTCTTGGTGCTGGACGCGGGGATGAACGCGCTCGTTCGACCGGCGATGTACGGCGCTCGCCACGCGGTCTTGCCGCTGCGCGAGCCGGAGGACGGGGAACCGCGGCTGGCGATGGACGTGGTGGGACCGATCTGCGAATCGAGCGATCTGTTCGGGCGGGACTATCGCCTTCCCCGTCTGTCGCCCGGCGACCACGTGGCTTTCCTGACCGCGGGTGCTTATGGCATGGTGATGGCGTCGGATTACAATTCGCGACCGTCGCCGGCCGAGGTGCTGGTCGACGGCGTTCGCTGGGCGGTGGTGCGGCCGCGGCGGGATCCGGAGGAGCAGTTCCGGGACGAGCGGATCCCGGCCTGGCTCGCGGGCGACGGCGCGAGGTGAGACCGGGCGGCAGGGGACGAGCGCGGGGGCCGGAGCTCCTCGGCGGTGGGTCGGTGAGGGTGGACTCGGCTGCGAGGGCGAGGCCGGTCTCGGATGGGGCCGTGCGGCGGACGCTCGGATCCGGTGCGGAGCCGATAGACGGGGTGGGCGGGTCGGCGGGCCCGCCGTGCGGTGGGAGCGAGCCATGAGCGTCGACGACCCGAGGACCGGGGACGGCTTCCGGTGGCGGGTCGCGCTCGCGCGGCTGGTGGTGACGATCGAACGGCTGTGGCCGGCGCTCTGGCCGCCGGTCGCACTGATCGGCGCGTTCCTCGCCGTGAGCCTGCTCGACCTCTGGCACCGCCTGCCGGCGGCCCTGCATTGGGCCGGACTCGCGGCCTTCGCGCTCGCCTTGGCCGCGGCTCTGTGGCGGGCGCGGGGCGCGCTCGGCCTCGCCCGGCCGGAAGCCGCCCTCGCCCGGCTCGAGCGCGACAGCGCGATCCCGCATCGCGCGCTCCGGGCTCTCGACGACCGGCTGCCCGATGAGCTCGCCGATCCGACCACGCGGGCGCTCTGGGAGGCGCATCGGGCGCGGCTGGCGCGGCTCGTGGGCCGGCTGCGGCTCTCGCCGCCGCGCTCGGCGCTGCCGGCGCACGATCCCTGGGCGCTGCGCGCGGCGCTGCTCCTGGTTCTCGTGGTGGCGCTGGTCGATGCCCGGGGCGAATTCGGGGCGCGGCTGTCGGCGGCTTTCCGACCGGCCGCGGCCCTGGCGCCGCCGGTACCCGCGGTGAGCTCGGCCCTCTGGATCACCCCGCCTGCCTATACCCGAAAGCCGCCGCTCGGGGCCGAGCAGACGGCCGGGACCGAGCGGCTCGTGGTGCCCGCCGGCAGCGAGGTCCTCGGCCAGCTCCACCATCTGCCAGAAGGGCTCGATCCGAGCGCCGCCCGGCTTGTGGTGCCGGGTGGCGAGCCCACGCCCTTCGCTGCGCTCGGGCCCGGCAGTGGTGAAGCGCGCGCGACGCTCGGCGAGTCCGGCCGGCTCGCGATCCTCGGGCCGGACGGAAAGGAGCTCACGGGCTGGACGGTCGAGGTGGTCCCCGATCTCGCGCCCACGGTGAGCTTCGTCGACGAGCCGCGAGTGACGCATCGCGGCGTGCTGCGGATCGCCTTCGAGGCGATCGACGATTACGGCGTCGCCGAGATCGCCCTCGAGCTCGCCACCGCTGCCCGGCCGGAGGAGCGCGAACGGCTGCCGCTCGCCAAGACCCAGCCGCGGCCGGGCAAGCTCGCCTCGGCGGCCTACAGCGACCTCCTGGCCCATCCCTTCGCCGGGCTGCCCGTGCGGATGCGGCTCGAAGCGACCGATTCGATCGGCCAGAAGGGGTTCAGCGGGCCGCTCGAGGTGACCCTGCCCGAGCGCCAGTTCCGAAACCCGCTCGCCCGCGCGGTGATCGAGCAGCGCAAGGCGCTCGTGGCGACCCCCGAGCAGCAGCCGCAGATCGCCGGGCGGCTCGCCGCGTTGGCGGAGAGCCAGGCGGCCGCGGCGATCGGTGCGACCGTGCCCTTGAGCCTGCGGATCGCGGCTCTTCGCACCCGCGACGCCCAGACGCGCGAGCAGCGCCGCGCGGTGGTCGACCTTCTCTGGGAGATCGCGCTCTTCATCGAGGACGGGGCGCTCTCCACCGCCGAACGGGAGCTCAGGGCGCTGCAGGAGCGGCTCGAGCGGGCGCTCGCCGAGCAGGCGAGCGATGCCGAGCTCGAACGGCTCCTGGCCGAGCTGCAAGAGGCACTCGACCGGTTCCTCGAGGAGCTCGCCCGCCAGGCGCTGGCCGAGCAGCAGGATCCGGCGGCGCGGGAGCAACCGCCGATGGCGCCCGTGGATCCTTCGCGCCTGGTCGACCGGCAGGACCTGCAGCGCATGCTCGACCGAGCCCGCGAGCTGATGCGCTCGGGGCAGCGGGAAGCGGCCCGCCAGCTCCTCTCGCAGCTGCGCGAGGTGCTCGAGAACCTGCAGGTGGCGCGCGGCCAGCAGCGTCCCTCGCCCGAGCAGAAGGCGCTCTCGGATCTGCAGAAGATGATCGAGCTGCAACGCAATCTGCTCGATCGCAGCCACCGGATGCAGCAGGGGGCGCTCGGCGACCAGCGGCGCGAGCAACAGGGCATGCAGGGCCCGCAGGGTCGCCAGGAGCAACAGGGCCAACAAGGGCAGCGCGGGCGGCAGCCCGGCCAGCAGCAGGGCCAGCGCGGCCAACGGGGTCAGGGGCAGCGCGGCCAGCAGGGCCAGGGGCCGATGGGCGACGGACGGCCCATGGAGGGCGGCGAGGCCGAGAACGCACTGCCCGATTCGCCCGGCCGGGCGGCGGCCGAGCAGGAAGGGCTGCGGCGGGCGCTCGGCGAGCTCATGCGGCGGATGGGCGAGCAGGGCATGCCGATCCCGCGCGAGCTCGGTCAGGCCGAGCTGCAGATGCGCGGTGCCCGCGACGCGCTCGGCGAGGGCGACCCCGGCCGCGCCGCCCCGCCGCAGGCGCAGGCGCTCGACCTGTTGCAGCAGGGCGGCCAGGCGATGTTCGAGCAGATGCAACAGCAGATGGGCCAGGATCAGGGCCCCGGGCCGGGCCGCGAGCCGCTCGCCCAGGGCCGTCGCCAGCGCGATCCGCTCGGACGCTCGCAGTTCAACGACGGTGGCTGGGATCCGCGCGGCGAGCTCGTGCCGGAAGAGGCGGATCTGGGCCGCGCCCGCGAGGTGCTGGAGGAGCTCTACCGGCGCTCGGGCGAGCGCAACCGGCCACCTCTCGAGCTCGACTATTACAAGCGGCTCCTCGACCGGTTCTGACCAGCGGCGTGCGGGTCCGCCTCTCGCCCAATCGCGACGCCCGGCCGGCGGGCGCCGGCGTGAGGCTCGTGGTGCTGCACTACACCGGGATGGCGAGCGCGGCCGCGGCGCTCGAGCGGCTGTGCGACCCTGCCGCTCGGGTGAGCGCCCATTATCTGCTCGAGGAGGACGGCACCCTCTGGTCGCTAGTGCCGGAGGCCGAGCGGGCCTGGCACGCCGGGCGCAGCTTCTGGCGCGGGCGCGAACGGCTCAACGACGTTTCGATCGGCATCGAGCTCGTCAATCCCGGCCACGCGCACGGCCTGCGGCCTTTCCCCGAACCGCAGATCGTGGCCCTCGAGGCCCTGCTTTCGGGGCTCCTCGCTCGCTGGTCGGTCGGGTCCGCGGGGGTGGTCGGCCACAGCGACGTGGCGCCCGAGCGCAAGCTCGACCCGGGCGAGCGGTTCCCCTGGCCGTGGCTCGCGCGGGCCGGGCTCGCTCTGTGGCCGGAGCGGGCTCCGCCGCGGCCGCCCGATTTCGCCGTCTGCGACCGGCTGCTCGCCGCGATCGGCTACCGCGCGCCGGCCGACGATCGGGACCGGCGGACGGTCCTCGCGGCCTTCCAGCGCCGGTTCCGCCCCTGGCGGGTCGACGGCCGGCTGGATGCCGAGACGATGGGGCGGCTCGAGGCCCTGGCGGCCTTGCCGACCGGCACGCATGGCGCCATCTGAGGGGTGCGGCGCGAGGCGGCCGGATGGCCGCCCCCGGGGGCTCTTCTCGGGGGAGGAAAGTCCGGGCTCCACGGGAACACGGTGCCGGGTAACGCCCGGCGGGGGCGACCCCAGGGACAGTGCCACAGAGAATAGACCGCCCGCCGGGACGGGCGACCGTCCGCGGGCAAGGGTGAAACGGTGCGGTAAGAGCGCACCGCGCCCCCGGCGACGGGGGCGGCACGGCAAACCCCACCGGGAGCAAGACCGAGTAGGGGCGACTGCAGGGAACTCGGGGTTCCCTGCGCGGCCGGTTCCCGGCCGGTCGCCTGGGTGGGTCGCGCGAGGCGTCCGGCGACGGGCGCCCCAGAGGAATGGCCATCGCCCGGGCCTGCGCCCGGGGCACAGAACCCGGCTTACAGGCCGCCTCGCCGCCGCTCCTTCGAGTACCGAGGTCCACTCGAAGAGCTGGCCTGGCTTGCACAACCTGGAGTTGAAAGCAAGACTTTTCCCACAGTTATCCACAAAACTGTTCGGATAGCTTTTCATTTCGACTTGACAGAGGATTAGCCGCGACATCGCAACCCGCTTGACCGGGACCGGGCCGCCGGGTACGTTCGAATGAAGACCGCAGGTCCGTTGCTTTCTCACTTGCCCGGAAAGTAATCGGATCGCGATTGCTTCGATTTCCCTTGTCCCGAGGCTGACGTGACGGGGCTCGATAGGCTCGACCTTGGTAGACCCTCCCCTCGGGGTCGAGGGGAGCTCTGCTTCCGTTGTGTCGCGACGGCTCGTGTGACGAAGATCACGGGGTCTGGACGACCACTCGTCTTGTCCTCGCCAGGCAGCGTGCGAGAGACTGCACTCCGGTCCCGCGAAGCGCGCGAGCGAGGACTGAACGAGTGGCCGGGACCGGAGATGCCGGCGCCGAGGGCGACTCGCTCATGGGTTGTGCTAGACTTGTGGACAAACCCGTGAGCGAGCCCCGTCACGAACCCGTCCTGCTCGCCGAGGCGATCGCCGCCCTGGCGCCGAGCGCGGGCGAGACCTGTGTCGACGCGACCTTCGGCGGCGGTGGCTACAGCCGAGCCCTGCTCGCCTCGCCGATCGGGCGCCTCGTGGCGGTCGACCGCGATCCCGCGGCGGTCGAGCGGGCTCGGGAGCTCGCGCGAGGCGAGCCGCGACTGATCCCGCTCGAGGGGCGCTTCGGCGATCTCGACACCCTGCTCGCCGGTATCGGCATCGACCGAGTCGACGGAATCGTGGCCGATCTCGGCCTCTCCTCCGACCAGCTCGACGATCCAGAACGCGGCTTCGCCTTCCAACTCGACGGGCCGCTCGACATGCGGATGGATCCGCACGGGCCGACCGCGGCCGAGCTCCTCGCCCGCCTCGACGAGGCCGAGCTCGCCGAGCTGCTCTTCCGGCTCGGCGACGAGCCCGACGCGCGGCGGATCGCTCGCGCCGTCGTCCGCCGCCGCGCCAGCGCGCCGCTCGCGCGGACGAGCGAGCTCCGCGCCCTCGTGCACGCGGTCAAGCGCGGGCGGCCGGGCCGCCACGATCCCGCAACGCGGACCTTCCAGGCCTTGCGGATGGCGGTCAACGACGAGCCCGGCGAGCTCGCCCGGCTGCTCGCCGCCGCGACGCGGCTGCTCGCACCCGGCGGGCGGCTCGTGATCGTCTCCTTCCATTCGGGCGAGGATCGGCTCGTGAAGCACTGGGTGGAGAGTGACGGCGGCCGACGGCTTCCCGGCTCGCGTCACCGCCCGCCGCCGCCCACGGCCGGGTCACCGCGTCTGGTCTGGGCTGTAAGAGGGCCGATCCCGCCCTCGGCGGCCGAGGTCGCGCGCAATCCGAGGGCCCGCTCGGCTCGGCTGCGGGTGGCGCTGCGCACCGATGCGCCGGCCGACGCGGAGGGCGAGCCCGTGGCGAAGCGGAGGGCCGCATGAGCTCGCAGGCGGCGATCGCTCTGGGAGCGGCCGCGCTCTTCGCGGCGATGACGGTCTTCGAGCTCAAGCGGGTAGTGCACGAGCGCGAACGCGAGCTCGCAGCCCTCGAACGGGCGATCGCGGCGGAGCGGGCCCGCATCCGGATCCTGCGTGCCGACCTCGCCTGGCTCACCCGGCCGGAGCGGATCGCGACCCAGGCCCGCCAGCTCGGTCTCGAACCCGCGCGGATCGATCGCCTCGTCCGGGCCGAGGATCTGCCGGACGCGACGGCACTCCTGTTCGCTGGCCGCAGCCTCGTGGTCGAGCTCGATGCGGGAAAGCTCTTCGAGCTCCGCTTCAAGCCTTTCCGGAGCCGGGAGCCGGCAACGAATCGCGGGGGAGCGGTGCGGCCGTGAGCTGGCCCGGCCTCGACGCTTCGCTCGCCGCCCCCGATCCGGCACTCGCCCGCGGCCGGCGCCGAATCGTGCTCGTGGGTGTCCTCTTCGCCCTGCTCTTTGCCGGACTCGGGCTTCGCCTCCTGCACCTGGCGCCGGAGGAGCGCACCGCCGAGGCGGCGCCCGAGCCGCCGCTCGCCGAGCCGGTGCGCCGGCGGCCCGATCTGGTCGACCGGCGCGGCGAGCTCCTCGCGACCGATGTGCCCGTTCCGGCACTCGCCGCCGACCCGGCGCAGATCGCCGATCCCGGGCGTACCGCCGAGCGGCTCGCCCGCATCCTGGGCGGGATCGACCCGGCCGTGCTCGAGCGGCGGCTCGTCAAGGCCAAGGAAGCCGGGCGGCGGTTCGCGTGGATCGCGCACCGCATCGCGCCTTCGGCCGAGCTCGCCGTGCTCGAGGCCGGCCTGCCGGGCGTGTTCCTGCGTACGAGCGAGCACCGGGTCTATCCCAAGGGCAGTGCGGCCAGTCATCTCCTGGGCTTCGTGGACATCGACAATCGCGGGCTCGCCGGCGTCGAGCACGCGCTCGACTACGGCCGCCTCGCCGCGCTGCGCGATGCCCGCGAGGTCGCCTTGAGCATCGATCTCAGGGTCCAGGCGGCGCTGCGCGACGAGCTCGGCCGGGCGTTCCGCGAGTTCCGCGCGATCGGCGCCTGCGGCCTCGTCCTCGACGTGCGCACGGGCGAGCTCCTGGGCCTCGTGAGCCTGCCCGACTTCGACCCGAATGCCGGCGGAACGGCGCGCCCCGAGCAGCGAAAGAACCGCTGCACCGGTGGCTCCTACGAGCTCGGCTCGCTTTTCAAGGTGCTCTCGCACGCCGCGGCGCTCGACAGCGGCCGGGTGCGGGTCGGCCAGCGCTTCGAGATCCCGGCGGCCCTACGGATCGGCCGTCACACAATCCGCGACGTCCACCCCGCCCGCAGGCCGTACACAGCGGCCGAAATCTTCTCCCATTCCTCGAACATCGGCACGGCCCAAATGGTCTTCGCGGCCGGCGGTGCCGAGCCTCTGCGCTCGATGCTGGGCCGCCTCGGCCTGTTCGAGCGGGCGCCCATCGAGCTGCTCGAGGTGGCCCGCCCGCAAGTCCAGAAGGCCTGGCCGGACGTGGTGACCGCGACGGTCTCCTTCGGCCACGGCATCGCCGTCTCGCCCTTGCGCTTCGCCGAGGCGGTGGCCTCGCTCGTGGGCGACGGCACGCTCGTGCGCGCCACGCTCCTCGAACTGCCCGAGAGCACGCCGCTGCAGCCGGGGCCGCGGGTGGCGAGCCGCCGCACGGTGGAGGATCTGCGCTGGATGATGTGGCTCACGGTTGCCGACGGCACCGCCAAGAAGGCGGCGGTTCCCGGTTATCTGGTGGGCGGCAAGACCGGCACCGCCGACAAGGCCGGCCGCGGCGGCTATCGGCGCGGTGCGGTGCTCGCCTCCTTCGTGGGCGTCTTCCCGCTGGATGCGCCGCGCTACCTCGTGCTCGCCGTGATCGACGAGCCCAAGGCCTCGGCGGCGTCGGGCGGCACCCGCTACGGCGGCAAGGTCGCGGCACCGGTGGTGGGATCGGTCATTGCCCGGATCGGGCCGCTTTTGGGCGTGCCCCCCTCCGATCCTGCTGTCGAGTCCCGTTTCCGCGAGCGGTGGCTGGCGATGCGGCCGACCGCCGCGACCGACACCGGGGGTCCACGCTTTGCGGCTGTCGACGCTCGCCGCTGAACTCGCCCAACTCGAGGGCCCCGACCGCGAGGTCCTGGGCCTCGCCCTCGATTCGCGGCGGGTGCGCCCCGGCGACCTCTTCGCGGCCCTGCGGGGGACGCGCACCGACGGCCTCGCCTTCGCCGAGGCGGCGGTGGCGGCGGGAGCGGTCGCGGTGCTCGGCGAGGAGAGGCTGCGGATCCGGCCGCTCGGCGTGCCGATCCTCGTAGCGGCGGATCCGCGCGGTGCCCTCGCCCGGATCGCGGCCCGCTTCTTCGGCGCCCAGCCGGCCTTCGTGGCCGGTGTCACCGGCACGAGCGGCAAAACCTCGGTCGTGGGCTTCACCCGCCAGCTCTGGGCGAAGCTCGGCCATCGGGCCGCGAGCCTCGGCACGCTCGGGCTCGTGGGGCCCGAGGGCACGCGGCCCGGGGCGCTCACCACCCCCGATCCGATCGAGCTGCACCGGTTGCTGGCCGAACTCGCCCGCGATCGTGTCGAGCGGCTCGCTATGGAGGTTTCGAGCCACGCGCTCGACCAGCGCCGGGTCGAGGGTGTCCGCTTCGCGGCCGCCGCCTTCACCAACCTCTCGCGCGACCATCTCGACTATCACGGCACGATGGAAGCCTATCGCGCGGCCAAGCTGCGGCTCTTCGCCGAGCTCCTCCCGGAAGGTGCGGCTGCCGTGGTCGACGCCGATCTGCCCGAGGCCGAAGCGATCGCGGAAATCGCGCGCGAGCGGCGGCTCGCGCTGTTCGACTACGGGACGCGGGCGCGCCGCTTCCGGCTGCTCGACCAGACCCCGCACGCATCGGGCCAGCGCCTGCGGCTCGCCCTCGACGGCCGCGAGGTGTTCGTCGAGAGTCGCCTCTTGGGGCCCTTCCAGGCCCGCAACCTGTTGGCGGCCCTGGCCCTCGTCGTGGCCTCGGGCGAATCGCCCGGGGCCGCGGCCGAGCATCTGGCGGCCCTCGAGGGGGCACCCGGGCGGATGCAGCACGTGGCCGACCATCCGCGCGGGGCCGCCGTCTATGTGGACTACGCCCACAAGCCCGAGGCGCTCCGTCAGGCGCTCGAGGCGCTGCGGCCGCACTGCGCCGGCCGGCTCCATCTCGTGGTCGGCTGCGGGGGCGATCGGGATGCCGGCAAACGACCGCTCATGGGGGCGATCGCCGCCCGGCTCGCCGATCGGGTGATCGTCACCGACGACAATCCCCGCAGCGAGGATCCGGCCGCGATCCGGCGAGCGATCCTCGAGGCCTGCCCGGGTGCCCTCGAGATTGGCAATCGGCGAGCGGCGATCGCCGCCGCCCTCGACGGGCTCGGAGCGGGCGATGTCCTCCTCGTCGCCGGCAAGGGCCACGAAACCTACCAGATCTCGGGGGACACGGTGCAGCCGTTCGACGACGCGGCGGTGATCCGCGAGCTCGTGGGGCAGGCCCCGGCCGGCGGGAGGGCCGCTTGAGCGCCCCGCTCTGGACCGCGGCGGAGGCCGCGCGGGCGACCGGCGGTTTGGCCGTCGGCGATTGGCGGGCAAGCGGGGTGTCGATCGACAGTCGCACCCTCACCCCGGGAGATCTGTTCGTGGCGCTTCAGGGGGAGCAGCGCGACGGGCACGCCTTCGTGGCCGATGCGCTCGCCAAGGGGGCGGCTGCGGCCATGGTCGTGCGGCGGCCGGAGGAGGTGGCCGAGGGCGCACCGCTCCTCTTTGTCGCCGACACGCTCGAGGGCCTTCGCCGCCTCGCTCGGGTCGGCCGCGGGCGGGCGGCCGCGCGTCTCGTGGCGGTCACGGGCTCGGTCGGCAAGACGGGGACCAAAGAGGCGCTCCGGCACGTACTCGACCGGCAGGGCGGCTGCCACGCGAGTGCGGCGAGCCACAACAATCATTGGGGCGTGCCGCTCACGCTTGCTCGGCTGCCGGCCGAGCTGCCCTGGGCGGTGGTCGAGATCGGCATGAATCATGCGGGCGAGATCCGTGCGCTCGTACCCATGGTCCGGCCGCGGGTCGCGGTGATCACCGCGATCGCTCCCGCCCACATCGGCAATTTCGCTGACGGGATCGACGGCATCGCGCGCGCCAAGGCCGAGATGCTGGAAGGGCTCGAGCCCGGCGGAGTGGCCGTGCTGCCGGCCGACAGCCCGCAGCTGCCGCTCCTGCTCGAGGCCGGCCGGCGCGCCGGCGTCGAGCGGATCACGACCTTCGGCAGCGCGCCGTCGGCCGACTGGCGGCTTCTCGAGGCTCGGCTCTCGCCCGAGCGCAGTGAGCTCGAGGTCGCCTGCGCTGGCCGGCGGCTGCGCTTCTCGATCGGCGCCCCGGGCCGGCACTGGGCCGACAATGCGCTCGGCGTGCTCGCCGTGGTCGAGGCGCTCGGGGCCGATGTCGAGCGCGCCGCGGCCGATCTCGCGGATTTCGCCCCGCCTTCGGGGCGCGGCCGCCAGCGCCTTCTGCCCGTTCCGGGTGGTTCTGTCCTCCTGCTCGACGACAGCTACAACGCCAACCCCGCCTCGATGGCGGCGGCGATCGCGCTTTTGGGGCTGCAGCCCGGCCGGCGGATCGCCGTGCTCGGTGACATGCTCGAGCTCGGCCCCCGAGCGGAGGAGCTGCACGCGGCCCTCGCCCCGGCTCTGGTCGCGGCCGGGGTCGATCGGGTTTTCACCTGCGGCCCGCTGATGGCTGCGCTGCATCGAGCGTTGCCGCCGTCACTGCGGGGTCCGCACGCGGCCGACTCGACCGCACTCGCGGCGCGGGTCGTGGAAGAGCTGCGGCCGGGCGACGTCCTCCTGGTCAAGGGCTCGCTCGGCAGCCGGATGGCGCGCGTGGTCGAGGCCCTCGAGGCTTCGGCACGGAGCTGAGCATGCTGTACGAGCTCCTGGTCCCGCTCGCGCCCACCGTCCCCGGGCTCAATCTGTTCCGCTACATCACCTTCCGCACGGGCGGGGCGGTCATGACCGCGCTCGTCGTGAGCTTCCTCCTGGGCCCGGGCCTGATCCGCTGGCTGCGCCTCAAGCAGAAGGGCGGCCAGCCGATCCGCGCGGAGGGACCCGAGAGCCACATCCTGACCAAGGCCGGGACGCCCACCATGGGCGGCGTGCTGATCCTGATCGCCATGGCGGTCTCCACCCTTCTCTGGGCCGATACCGGGAACGGCTTCGTTTGGACCGTCTTGCTCGTGACGATCGGCTACGGCCTGATCGGCTTCCTCGACGACTATCTCAAGGTGACCAGGCGCTCGAGCGGCGGCTTGCCCGGTCGGCTCAAGCTCCTGGGCCAGGCCGCGATCGGCCTCGTCGCAGCGATCGTGCTCGTCAAGCTCTCCGATCCGAAGCTCGCCACGAGCGTGGCGGTGCCCGTCTTCAAGGACCTCCTGATCCCGCTCGGAATGGGTTTCCCGATCTTCGCCGCCTTCGTCATGGTGGGCGCCTCGAACGCCGTGAACCTGACCGACGGGCTCGACGGGCTCGCGATCGTGCCGGTCATGATCGCTGCCGCCTGCTTCGCGCTGATCGCCTATCTCGCGGGCAACGTGATCTTCTCGAACTATCTCGGAATTCCCTACGTCGCCGGGACCGGCGAGCTCGCCGTGGTCTGCGGTGCGATGATCGGGGCGTCGCTGGGCTTTCTCTGGTTCAATGCCCCGCCCGCCATGGTGTTCATGGGCGACACGGGGTCGCTCGCGACGGGTGGGGCGCTGGGTGCCATCGCGGTCGCGGTCAAGCACGAGCTCGTGCTCGCGATCGTCGGTGGCCTGTTCGTCCTCGAGGCGGTCTCGGTGATCGTCCAGGTCGTCTCCTTCAAGCTCACCGGCCGGCGGGTCTTCCGCATGGCGCCCTTGCACCATCATTTCGAGAAGAAGGGATGGAAGGAGCCCACCATCGTCATCCGCTTCTGGATCATCGCCATGATCCTGGCCCTCGTTGGTCTCTCGACCCTCAAGCTGCGTTGAGGACGGCCGTGCCGCTGCGTACCGCGCTCTGTCGGTTCCGCGATCGCCGGGTGGGCGTGCTCGGGCTCGCCCGGAGCGGGCTCGCGGTCGCCCGAGCCCTTCGCGCCGGGGGCGCCGACGTGGTCGCCTGGGACGACGATCCGGCTGCCCTCCAGAGGGCCATGGAGCTCGGCGCCTGGCCGGGCGAGCCGGAGGATTTGGCGGAACTCGCCGCCCTCGTGGTGAGCCCCGGGGTGCCCACGAGCCTGCCCGCGCCGCACCCGCTCGTCGCAGCGGCGCGCGCCGAGGGCGTCCCGATCACGGGCGACGTCGACCTGTTCGCCGAGGTCGCCGCCCCGCGGCCGATCGTCGGGATCACCGGCACCAACGGAAAGTCGACCACGAGCGCGCTCGTCCACCATCTGCTGCTGGCCGCGGGCCGACCGGCTCAGCTCGGCGGCAACATCGGCCGGCCCGTCTTCGACCTCGTGCTGGGTGGCCCGGAAGAGACGATCGTGCTCGAGCTCTCCTCCTTCCAACTCGAGCTCGCGCAGAGCCTCGCCTGCCGAGTGGCGGTGTGGCTCAACCTCACTCCCGACCATCTCGATCGGCACGGCGATCTCGAAGGCTATGCCGCCGCCAAGCGGCGGATCTTCGAGCTGCAGGGACCGAGCGATCGGGCGGTGATCGGGATCGACGATCCGATCTCGGCCGCACTCGCCGAGACCCTCGCCCGAAAGGGGCGTGCACCCCTTCGGGTGAGCGTCGGTCGGGTTCCCGAGGGCGGCGTGGGCGTCGTGGACGGGCGGCTTCTCGACGCGCTCGAGGGTGAGGCGCGGCCGGTCGCCGATCTGCGTGGCCTGCGCGCGCTCAAGGGCGCCCACAACCAGCAGAACGCGGCCGCGGCCTACGCCGCGCTGCGCGCACTCGGGCTCGACCCGGCCGAAGCCACCGCCGGGTTCGCGAGCTTCACGGGTCTGCCGCACCGAATGGAGGAGGTCGGCCGGATCGGGAAGGTGACGCTCGTCAACGACAGCAAAGCCACCAATCCCGATGCCGCGACCCGTAGCCTGGGGGCGTTCGAGAGGGTGTACTGGATCGCCGGTGGGCGGGCAGGGGCCGGCGGCTTCGCCGCCCTCGCGCCCTTCATGACGCGGGTCCGGCGCGGTTTCGTGATCGGCGAGGCAGCCGAGGCGATCGCCGCCGAGCTCGGCCGGCTGGCCCCGCTCGAACGGTCCGGAACCCTCGAGGTGGCGCTCGATGCGGCCCTCGCGGCCGCCACCGCGGCCGGGGAGGAGGCCGTGGTACTCCTCGCGCCCGCCTGCAAGTCCTTCGACCAGTTCAAGAGCTACGAGCAGCGCGGGGACGCGTTCCGCGAGCTCGTCCGCGCCCGGCTCGCCGGGCGTCGGGCGGAGGTAGAGGCGTGAGCACCGTCTTCCCCCGTACCGACCGCTCGCTGCTCGGCACTTGGTGGTGGACGGTCGACCGCGTGCTCCTCGCGGGCGTGCTCGTTCTCGTGTTCGTGGGCGTGCTCGTCGTGCTGGCGGCGAGCCCGCCCGTGGGCGTCCTCCGGCACAAGGACCCGCACCACTTCATCGTCCGCCACCTCGCCTTCACCGTACCGGCGGTGCTGCTGCTCTTCGCTTGCTCGCTTTTGGCACCCTTGGGCGTGCTGCGTACGGCCAAGGCGCTCGCGGCTGTGGGCGTGCCGCTCACGGCACTGGCCGTCCTGGCCGGCCCCGAGATCAACGGCGCCCATCGTTGGGTGCGGATCGGCGGCCTGCAGCTCCAGCCGAGCGAATTCGTGAAGCCCGCGCTCGTCGTGCTGACGGCCTGGCTGGCCTCGAGCCGGGCCTGGTACACGGCGGCCGCCTGGAGCCTCGCGCTCGCCGGGGTCGTGGTCGGGCTCCTCCTCCTCCAGCCCGACCTCGGGATGGCGGCGATCGTGCTCGCCACGCTCGGGCTTCAACTCTTCGTGGCGGGCCTGCCCTGGATCCTGGTTCTGGCCTTCGCCGTGTTAGGGATCGTCGGCGCGCTTTCGGCCTACGAGCTCTTCCCGCACGTGGCCGCGCGCGTCGACCAGTTCATGGCGCCACCGGCAGAGTTCACCCAGATCGAGAAAGCGCTCCGCGCGGTCGCCTCGGGCGGATTGTTCGGCCGGGGCCCGGGCGAGGGGATCGTCAAGTTCAGTCTGCCGGACGCGCATACCGACTTCGTCTACGCCGCCACCGCCGAGGAGTTCGGTATCCTGGCCTGCCTCCTGATCGCCGGGCTCTTCGCGTTCCTGCTCCTGCGCGGGCTCTGGCGAGCGCACGAGGCGGTCGACCGCTTCTGCCAGCTCGCCGCGGTGGGCTTGATCTGCCAGCTCGCCCTGCAGGCCCTCGTCAACATGGCGGTGAACCTCAATCTCGTCCCGACCAAGGGCATGACTTTGCCGTTCGTCTCCTACGGCGGCTCGTCGATGTTGGCGATCGGCATCGCCACGGGTTGGGCGCTCGCGCTGACCCGTGCGCGCGCCCGGCTGGAGCGGGTGACATGAGCCGGCCGCTCCTGATCGCCGCGGGTGGGACCGGCGGCCACATGTTCCCCGCGCTCGCGGTGGCGGCCGAGTTGCGGCGACGCGGTGCCGAGGTGGCGTTCCTGACCGACCCGCGCGGTGCCCGCTTCGCAACGGGCGAGCCCGGGATCGCCGTGATCGAGGCAGCGGCCCCGCGCGGCTCGATGCTCGATCGGCTGCGGGCACTCGCAGCCCTGGCGGGTGGCCTCGCCCGCAGCCTCGCCGCGGTCGGTCGGCTGCGGCCAGCGGCGGCCGCCGCTTTCGGTGGCTACGCCTCGGTGCCGGCCGCACTCGCCGCGGTTCTGCGCCGGGTGCCGCTGCTCGTCCACGAACAGAACGCGGTAATGGGGCGGGCCAACCGCCTCTTGGCGCGGCTGGCGGCCCGCCTCGCCCTCACGTTCGAGGGAACCGAAGCGATCCCGGTGGCCGCCGCTGACCGGCTCGTCGTGACCGGCAACCCGGTCCGCCCGGGCTTCGTGCCGGCAGGGGCCGCGACCGCCGGGGACGGAGAGCGGCTCGGGCTCCTCGTGCTCGGCGGCAGCCAGGGCGCGCGGATCCTGAGCGATCTTCTCCCGGCGGCGGTGGCGCTGCTCGACCCGGCGCTTCGGGCGCGGCTCGCGATCGCCCAGCAGTGCCGGCCGGAGGATCTCGAGCGGGTCGCCGCCGCCTATCGGGCGATCGGCCAGCCCGCGGAGCTCGCGAGCTTCTTCGACGACGTACCGCGGCGGATGGCAGCGACCGACCTGGTCGTCGGCCGTGCCGGTGCTTCGACCATCGCCGAGCTCCTGGCCCTTGCCAAGCCGGCGCTCCTGATCCCCTACGCGGCCGCCGCCGACGACCACCAGACCGCCAACGCCCGCGCGCTCGAGCGGGCCGGGGCAGCGATCGTCCTGCCGCAGGGCGAGGCGACGTCCGAGGCCTGCGCCCGGCTGCTCGGCACGCTCCTGGGCGATGCCGGGCGGCGGCGGGCGATGGCGGCGGCGGCGGCCCGGCTCGCCCGACCGGACGCCGCGGCGCGGATCGCCGATGTGCTCCTCGAGCTCGCGCGCTGGGAGACGCGGCGATGAGGCTCGATCCGCACGCGGTGGGCCCGATCCACTTCATCGGCATCGGCGGCATCGGCATGAGCGGCATCGCCGGGCTGATGAAGAGCCTCGGCTTCACCGTACAGGGCTCGGACGTGGCCGAGGGCGCCAACGTCCAGCGGCTGCGGGCAGCCGGGATCCCGGTCGCGATCGGGCACCGGGCCGCGAATCTGGGCGAGGCCCGGGTGGTTGTCTTCTCCTCGGCCGTGCGCGGCGACAATCCCGAGCTCGCGGCCGCCCGTGCCCGCCGCCTACCGGTCGTCCGCCGCGCCGACATGCTGGCCGAGCTCATGCGGCTCAAGCGGGCGATCGCGGTCGCCGGAACCCACGGCAAGACCACGACCACCGCCATGGTAGCGGCCCTGCTCGATGCGGCGGGCCTCGACCCGACGGTGGTCAACGGCGGTATCATCAATTCCTGGGGCACCAACGCCCGGCTCGGCTCGAGCGACTGGATGGTGGTCGAAACGGACGAGAGCGACGGCAGCTTCCTGCGCCTGCCGGCCGAGATCGGCGTCGTCACCAACATCGACCCCGAGCATCTCGAATATTGGGGAGATTTCGACGCGGTGCGGACGGCCTATCTGAGCTTCGTCGAGCGGCTGCCGTTCTACGGCTTCGGCGTGCTCTGCCTCGACCATCCCGAAGTCCAGGCGCTATTGCCCAAGATCACCGACCGCCGGGTGGTCACCTACGGCTTCAGCCCGCAGGCCGATGTGAGCGCCAGCGGCCTCCGTCCGCACGGGCCGGGCTCGATGGTCGAAATCCGCCTCGCCGCCCGGCCGGGTCGCGAGGAGCGGGTGCTGGCCGATTTCGCGATCGCACTGCCCGGCCGGCACAATGTCCAGAACGCGCTCGCCGCAGTGGCGATCGGCGTCGAGCTCGGCCTCGAGGAGACGGTGATCCGCACCGCACTCGCCGGGCTCGAAGGCGTAAAGCGGCGCTTCACGCGGACGGGCGAGGTGGACGGTATCACGGTGATCGACGATTACGGGCACCATCCCGAGGAAATCAAAGTGGTGCTCGCCACCGCCCGCGAGCGCTGCAGCGGGCGCATCCTGGCCGTCCTCCAACCGCACCGCTACACCCGGCTGCGCGATCTCATGGACTCGTTCTGTACCTGCTGTCAGCACGCCGACGTCGTGCTCGTGGCACCGGTCTACCCTGCGGGCGAGCCGCCGATCCCCGGGGTCGATCACGAGGCGCTCGTGCGCGGGCTGATCGCCCACGGTCAGCGCGCGGTCGAGGCGGTCGAGGGGCCCGAGGCGGTCTATGCGCGGGTCGCCGAGCTCGCCCGCCCGGGCGACTTCGTGGTCTGTCTCGGCGCCGGCTCCATCACCCAGTGGGCCAACACTCTGCCGGGCGAGCTCGCCCGGCGCCGCCGCGAGGCCTCCGCATGAGCGTCGACCTCGCTGCCCTGCCGCGGACCCGGGGGACGTTGCGCGAACGGGTCCCGCTCGGACCCCTGACTTGGCTTCGGGTCGGCGGACCCGCGCGGCTCTTCTTCCAGCCGGCCGATCTCGACGATCTGCGGACGTTCCGGCGGGCCCTCGACGGAGCGCTGCCGGTCTTTCCGATGGGGGTCGCCTCGAACGTACTCGTGCGCGACGGCGGCCTCGAGGCGGCCGTGGTCCGCCTCGGCGGACCGCTCGCCCGGATCGAGGTCGAGGGCACCACCCTCGTGGCAGGCGGTGGTGCGCGCGACCAGCGGGTGGCGCAGGAGGCTTGCCGGGCCGGGCTCTCCGGGCTCGAGTTCCTGATCGGCATCCCGGGCACGATCGGCGGTGCGGTGGCGATGAACGCCGGTGCCTTCGGCGGCGAGACCGGCGAGCGGCTCCGCTGGGCCGAGCTCCTCGATCGCGAGGGACGACTCCTGCGCCTTTCCCGCGACGAGCTCGGGCTCGCCTACCGCCGCAGCTCCCTGCCGGCCGAGGCGATCGTCCTGCGCACCGCCTTCGCGCTCGTCCCGGGCGATCCGACGGCGATCCGCGCAAGGATGGATGCGATCCGCGCCGAGCGCGAGGCGGCCCAGCCGCTCGGGGTGGCGACCGGCGGCTCGACCTTCAAGAACCCGCCTGGCCGAAAAGCCTGGAAACTGATCGAAGAGGCCGGTTGCCGTGGGCTTCGTCTCGGTGCCGCGATGGTGTCGGAGAAGCACTGCAACTTCCTGATCAACACGGGCGGTGCCGGCGCCGCCGAACTCGAGGGTTTGGGCGAACGGGTGCGCGAGCGGGTCCGTGCGCACAGTGGCGTCGCGCTCGAGTGGGAAATCGTCCGGGTGGGTGAACCGGCTCCCGGAGGTGCGGCGGCATGAGCCGGCACGTGGCGGTGCTGATGGGTGGGGTCTCGGCCGAGCGCGAGGTGAGCCTCGTCTCGGGCGAGGCCTGCGCCCGGGCGCTCGAAGCGCGCGGCTATCGGGTGAGCCGGATCGACGCCGGCCGCGATCTGCCGCAGCGCCTGCTCGACGTCCGGCCCGATTGCTGCTTCAACGCGCTACACGGCCGGATGGGGGAAGACGGCCGGGTCCAGGGCTTGTTGGACCTGCTCGGTATACCCTACACTCATTCGGGGGTGCTGGCCTCCGCGCTCGCCATGGACAAGCCGATGGCCAAGCGGCTGTTCGCCTCTGCCGGGCTGCGCTGCCCCGAGGGCGTGGAGACGACGGCCGCGCGGCTCGCCCGCGAGGGCGCACCCTTGCCGCCGCCCTTCGTCGTCAAACCCGCCTGCGAGGGCTCGAGCGTCGGTGTCGCGATCGTCACGGACGGCGATCTCGGCCCGGTCCTCGCCCGCAACAGCCTGGCACCCGACGACCGGCTCCTGGTCGAGCGCTACGTGCCGGGTCGCGAGCTCACCTGCGCCGTTCTCGACGACAGGCCGCTAGCGGTAACCGAAATCGCCCCGAGCAGTGGCTTCTACGACTATCGCGCCAAGTACACCGCCGGCCTCGCCCGCCACCTCCTGCCGGCTCCCCTTCCCGATGGGCTCTACGGGCGGGTCATGGAGTGGGCGCTCGCGGCGCACCGGGTGCTCGGCTGCCGGGGCGTGAGCCGCGCCGACTTCCGCTTCGACCCGACCCTGGGCGAAGAAGGCCTCTACATCCTGGAGGTGAACACCCAGCCCGGGATGACGCCGCTCTCGCTCGTCCCGGAGCAAGCGGCCCATTGCGGCATCGCGTTCGAGGATCTCGTGGTCCGGCTCGTGGAGGAGGCACGATGCGACCGGTGAGCCGTCTCTCGCAACGTCTGCGCGGAGCGATCCGCCGCGAGCGCGAGCGGCCCTGGCCCCGGCGACTGCGGCGCGCCGCCCCGTTCGCGCTCGCGATCCTCGCCCTCTCGGGTGCGGTCTGGTCGGTCCGTTACTTCGGCGCGGACGCCCTGCTCGCCGCCACCGCGCGTGCCGCCCTCGACCGCACCGCCCGTGCCGCCGGTCTCGTGGTCCGCGAGGTCACGGTCGAAGGACGAGTGCGGACCGATCCCAAGGAGCTCGCCAAGGCGCTTGAAAGTCGTGTAGGGTCCATTATACTTTCGGTTGAATTAAATGAGATCAGGAAACAACTGGAAGGGTTGCCGTGGGTCAAGTCCGCAGCCGTTCGGCGCCAGCTTCCCGGCACCCTGCACGCCGTGCTCGTCGAGCACCGGCCGCTCGCCCTCTGGCGCGAGCGCGAGGGTTCGCGCACCCGCCTGATCGACGAGGAGGGCGAGATCGTCCCCGTCGCTGATCTGCGACCGTTCGCCAGCCTGCCCTTGCTGATCGGGCAGGGTGCCCCGCGCGCGGCCGGACGCCTGCTCTCGTTGCTCGCGGCCGAGCCCGAGATCGCCCGGCGGACGACGGTGGCGAGCTTCGTCGGCGGCCGCCGCTGGAATCTCTACGTCGACGGGCGGATCGAGGTCCGTCTGCCGGCCGAGGGCGAGGCCGCGGCGCTGCGTCGTCTGGCCGCCGAAGACCGTGCGAGCCGACTGCTCGATCGCGCGGTCGAGGCGATCGATCTGCGCTCGGCAGATTGGATCGTGGTCCGCACGGTCGAGCCGCCGACGCGCAAGCCGATGACCGCCGGGGGGCGCGGCGCATGAGCCTCGCCCTGCCGCTCGGGCGCATCCACCGCTCCGGGATCCGCTCGGGCACCATCCTCGCCGCGCTCGACATCGGCACGAGCAAGATCGCCTGCTTCATCGCCGCGAGCGGGCCGGGCGACAGCCTCCTCCTGTTGGGTCGTGGCCTGCAGTCGGCCGAGGGGCTGCGCGCCGGCGAGATCGTCGATCTCGAGGCGGCGGAGGCGGCGGTCCGCGCCGTGTTGCAGGAGGCCGAGGAGCAGGCCGGCCACATGGTGGAGAGCGTCGTCGCGTCGGTCGGCGCCGGCCGGCCGCGCTCGATCCTGCTCGAGGTCGAGCGCCCGCTCGGCGGCCGAACGGTCGACGAGGGCGACATCGAAGCCTCGCTCGCACGAGTGCGCGACGAGATCGTGGGCCGGGGCCTCGCCGTTCTCCACCTCGTTCCCCTCGAGGCGCGTGTCGACGGCGGCCGGCCGGTCGAGGATCCGCGTGGCCTGGTCGGCCGACGCCTCGTGCTTCTCGTGCACGCGGTAGCGGCCGAGCGGGAGCCCTTGCAGGCCGTGCTGCGTTGCCTCGAGCGCTGCCATCTCGAAGTTCAGCGGCTCGTGGCGGCACCCTGTGCCGCGGGCATGGGGTGCCTCGGCGAGGACGAACGGGAACGTGGCTGCCTACTCGTCGACCTCGGGGCGGATGCGACCCAGATCGCGCATTTCGCGGGCGGCCGGCTGGCCCATGTCGACCGGATCGACATCGGCGGCGATCAGATCACCCACGACGTGGCCTGGGGGCTGTCGACCACGCGGCGCGAGGCCGAGCGGATCAAGAGCCTCTACGGCGCGGTGGTCTGGCGGGCCTGCGACGATCACGTGCGGATCGAGCTCCGCCAGTTGGGCGACGGCTCCGAACCGGCGGTGGGCGAGGTACCGCGCACCCGGCTCACGACGATCGTACGGGCCCGGGTCGAGGAGATCTTCGACCTGGTGGCCGAGCGACTGCGCGAGCAGGGGGAGATCCTGCGCGCCCGCCCGCCCCGCTCGCTCGTCCTCACGGGTGGGGCGGCGCAGCTCGAGGGAATGGACGAGCTCGCCCAGGAGCGCTTCGGCCTTCCGACGCGGATCGGTCGGCCGCGCGGTCTCCTGAGCGGGCTGCGCAGCGACGAGGATCCGGGACTGAGCGCAGCGCTCGGGGCGCTGGCGCTCGGCCGCGGGGAGCCGGGCGGCGCGCCGCTCCCGGCACTCGACGGCAGGCGCGGGGTCGGCGATCGGCTCAGCCGGTTGCGCGCCTGGTTCCGGCAGAATTTCTGAGGAGGGCGAGAGGTCGCCCGGCCGATCGCGCTTGCCCCGCGGTCGGGAGACGGCCGAAGGCCGCAACGAGCGTCGAGGAGGAGAACGGGGATGACCATCAACCTTTCCATGCCGTTGGGCGAGGAGCTCAAGCCCAAGATCACGGTGGTCGGTGTCGGCGGAGCCGGCGGCAACGCCGTCAACAACATGATCACCGCGCACCTCGAGGGCGTCGAGTTCGTGGTCTGCAACACGGATGCGCAGGCGCTCGCCAACTGCCTGACCGACCGCAAGATCCAGCTCGGTGTGTCGATCACGCACGGGCTCGGTGCGGGTGCTCGGCCCGAGGTCGGCCGGGCGGCCGCGGAAGAGGCCCTGGACGAGATCCTGGACCAGCTCCAGGGCTCGCACATGGTGTTCATCACCGCCGGCATGGGCGGTGGGACAGGCACCGGGGCGGCGCCGGTGATCGCCCGGGCGGTCCGCGAGCAGGGGATCCTCACCGTCGCGGTCGTGACCAAGCCCTTCCACTTCGAGGGCGCGCACCGCATGCGGCTCGCGGAGCAGGGGCTCGCCGAGCTGCAGCAATATGTCGACACGCTCATCGTGATCCCGAACCAGAACCTGTTCCGGCTCGCCAACGAGAAGACAAGCTTCGCCGATGCCTTCCGGATGGCCGACCAGGTCCTGCACATGGGCGTGCGCGGGGTCACCGACCTCATGATCATGCCGGGCCTCGTCAATCTCGACTTCGCCGACATCCGCACGGTGATGAGCGAGATGGGCAAGGCGATGATGGGCACGGGTGAGGCTTCGGGCGAGCGCCGGGCGATCGAGGCCGCCGAGGCCGCCATCAACAACCCGCTCCTCGACGACGTGTCGATGAAAGGCGCGCGCGCGGTGCTCATCAACATCACGGGCGGCTACGACATGACCCTCTACGAGGTCGACGCCGCCGCCAACCGGATCCGCGAGGAGGTCGATCCGGACGCCAACATCATCTTCGGCTCGACTTTCGATTCGAGCATGGAAGGTCGGATGCGCATCTCGGTCGTGGCGACCGGCATCACCGGCCCGGGCGAGCAGCCGACGCGCGAGGCGGAGCGGCCGGGCGAAGGCTTCGTCTTCAAGCCCCAGATGCAGCGCCAGCAACCCTTCCAGATCCCCGCCCGGCCGTCGTCCCGCTCGGGCGAGACGAGCCCCGCCGCGCAGCTGCGCACGCCCTCGATCGAGCCCACCATCCCGAGCTTCGCCACCCCGCCCTCGGCCGAGTCGCGCGGCACCCGGCCGGGCGCCCGCCACGCCGCCGGCGAGACGCGCGCCCCGTCCTTCATCGAGCGGATGCGCAGCTTCGGCTTCCACCGCGCGACCCAGGGGCGGCCGGTCGGTGCGCCGGCGGTCGAGGAGCCCAAGGTGCAGAAGCCCGAACTCGCCGACGCGGCCGACATACCGGCCTTCCTCCGCCGCGAGCCCTCCGACCGCTGACGCCGGGCGGGCGCCGCGCCAGGCTCGCACGCGGCGCCCGCCTCCGCACGGAAGGCGGCCATGCGGATCGTCGAGCTCGACACCCCCGCGGTCCTGCTGGACCTCGACCGGGTCGAGCGCAACCTGACGTGCTTCCAGGACTATTGCGACCGCCACCGCATCCGCAACCGGCCGCACATCGAGACCCACAAGCTGCTCGAGCTCGCCCGCCGCCAGGTCAAGTTCGGAGCGGTCGGCATCTGCTACCAGAAGCTCGGCGAGGCCGAAGTGATGGCGCAAGGCGGTCTCTTCGATATCCTCGTCCCGTTCGACCTCCTGGGCCCGGTCGAGCTCGGCCGGGCCCGCGCACTCGCCGAGCGGGTGACACTCCGCGTCTCGGCCGACGATCCGGTCGTGCTCGACGGGCTCGCCGAGGCCTTCGCTTCCGCCGCCCGGCCCCTGCCGGTTCTGGTCGAATGCGACACCGGGGCCCGACGCTGCGGCGTCCAGAGACCGACGGCCGCGCGCGAGCTCGCGCTGCGCATCGACCGCGCCCCGGGGCTCGCTTTCGCCGGGCTCTCGACCTACCCGGCCAAGGGCGTGCCCGAAAAGGCCGCTTCCTTCCTCGCCGAGGCCAAAGGGCCGATCGAGGCGGCGGGCCTCGAGGTGCCCGTTGTCTCTTCGGGCGGTACCCCCGACATGTGGCGGGTCCACGAGTTTCCGGTGATCGGCGAGTACCGGGTCGGCACCTACGTCTCCAACGACCGGATGCAGGTCGCGGCCGGTGCGGCCGATTGGGAGGACTGTGCGCTCACCGTTTTGACGACGGTGGCGAGCCGGCCGACGCCCGATCGGGCGATCCTGGACGCGGGCTCGAAATCGCTGACCTCCGACCTCGTCGGGCAGAGCGGCCACGGTCGGATCGTCGAATATCCCGAGGCCGTGATCTACGCCTCGAGCGAGGAGCACGGCCATGTCGACCTTTCGGTCTGCACCGAACGGCCGCGGATCGGCGAGAAGCTCCGGGTGATCCCCGACGACGCCTGCCCGGTCTCGAACCTGTTCGACCGGGCCGTCACGGTGCGCGGCGAGCTGGTCGAGGGCTGCCTCGTGGTCGCCGTCCGCGGCCGGGTGGACCGAGGCGGGCGTCGAACTTTCGCTCGCGCCCCGCGGCGGCGTGGGCGGACCTCGCCGCGACCCGCCGGCCAGGCGAGGCAGCGGCCCAGATGCTCGCGCATCGCCGGGTCTCCAAAGAGCGCGGGACGACGGCCGAGCCCGGCGTACCAACTCCGCCCGCCACCGAGGCTCGCAAGCCCCGGCAGTTCCGAGGCGAAGCGCACGATCGTCGTTCGCGGCCCCGGCGGGTGCGAGCGGAACCCACTGCCCAGAAGCCGGCCCGGCCGGCCGCGATGCGCGTCGGCAGCGGCGTGGATGCCCACCACCCCGCCGCCCTCCTCGATGAGAGCGAGCGGGGCGGCGCGGGCCTCGGAGACGTGGAAATCGACCGTGGTCCGGGCGGGGACGACGAGCCGCAGGTCCGAAAGATCGAGCGTCGAAAGCGCTGCCGGTCCGTCGACCCGGCGCAGGGTGAGCCGGAACGGAGCCGCGAGCGCCTCCATCGCCGCCGCCGTGGCGGGGATCGTGTCGGGCCGGTGGCCGGCCGTCGCCGTTACGACGAGGAGACGGCCGGCCGAGGCCGGACCCGTGGCGAGAAGGTCGAGCACCACGACCGCGGCCAGCCGCGCCGCGCGGCGCGCCGCGAGACTCGGTGGGACGTGGGGCTCAGTGGGAGAACAGGACCGGCACCGTCATGTGCTTCAGGATGTGGGCCGTGGTGCCACCCAAGATGAGCTCCCGCAGGCGCGAATGGCCGTAGGCTCCCATCACCAGAAGGTCGGCCCCCTCGTCGGCGGCGGTCGAGAGCAGCACGTCGCCCGGGTCGAGCCCGCCCGAGGGCACCGTCTTCACCGTCACCTGGACACCGTGCCGGGCGAGATGGGTGGCGATGTCGGCCCCCGGCACCTCGCCCACCCGACCGGCGAGCGATTCGGGGTCGACCACGACCAGGGCGACGTCGCGAGCGCACGCGAGGAGTGGCAGCGCGTCGTTGACCGCGCGCGCCGCCTCGCGCGAGCCGTCCCAGGCGACGAGCACCCGCTCGGGCGGCATCGTCCGGGCGCCGATATAAGGTACGACGAGCGCGGGCCGCCCCGAGGCCATGAAGGACGCCTCGACCATCAAGGTGTCGTCGACACCGGCGCGCTCCGGGTCGGGCTGACCGACGATCGAGAGATCGGCGTGGCGGGCGTGGCGGGCGAGGGCGTCCGCGAGCCGGTCGATCATCACCGTCTCCTGGCGCCGCTCGAGCGCCACACCCTGCGCCTCGGCGCGGGCCACGGCGCGGGCCAAGAGCTGGGTCGCCTCGGCTTCGGCCCGCTCGCGCTGTTGGAGAAGGATGTCGGGCGGCAGATTGACGCCCACGACCGCCGGCACATAGGGCTCGACCACGAGGCAGAGCCCGGTCAGGTGCGCCCCGAAGGCGCGGGCGAGGGCCAACGCCGCGTCCAGCCTCGCGTTAAAGGCCTCGCTCGCATCGAGCTGGACGATCAGGTCCTTGAGGCTCACCGTTGCTCTCCCCGGAAGTCGTCTTGCCGCGCTCTTTAGCACGGGGTGGGCCGGCCGTCGCGTTGCTCCCCACCGGCTGATCCCCTATGACGCAGGCGTCGGGGGCGTGACGATCCATCATTTGTGACAGTTATGGTGACAAAACGATGACGAAGGCCGAGCCCGGTGCCGCTCCGGCTCGGGAGATCGAGGTAAAGCTCGCCGTACCCCCGGACGCGCTAGACCGGCTCGCCGAAGCTCCCGCGCTCGTCGCTCGGGCTCTTCGCCCGGCCCGGCGTCGACGTCTCGTGAGCGTTTATTTCGACACCGGCGACGGAAGGCTGCGCCGCCGCGGGGTGGCGCTGAGGATCCGGCGGATCGGCGGGCGTCGGGTCCAGACCCTCAAGGGGCCCTCGCGCACGACGAGTGCCGCCGCCGATCGTGTCGAGCTCGAGGTCCCGATCGCGGGCGACATTCCCGATCTGGCCGCCTTCAAGGGGCCGGCTGCGCGCGAGCTCGTCGGTGTCGTGCTGCCGGGCGAGCTCGTGCCGGTCTTCGCGACCCGCATCGTTCGGACCGAACTCGCGGTAGGCTGGCCCTCGCCCGAGCAGTGCGAGGCGGTCGTCCTGGTGGCACTCGATCGCGGCCGGATCGAGGCCGACGGTCGACACGAGCCGATCGCCGAGCTGGAGCTCGAGCTGGAGCGCGGCCCGCCGCGGGCGCTCGCGGCCCTGGTCGAGGAGCTGCGGCCACTCGCCCCGCTATCCATCGAGCCGCGCGACAAAGCGAGCCGCGGCTTCGAGCTCGCCCTCGGCGAGCCGCCGCCGGCGCGCAAAGCGGGCCGCCTCCTGCTCGAGGCCGAGGCGTCGGTGGGCGACGCCTTCCGTCGGATCGGCCTTTCCTGCCTCGGTCACGCCCTCGCCAACCAGGCGGCCGCGGCCGACGGCCGGGACCCCGAAGGAGTCCATCAGCTGCGGGTAGCTCTGAGGCGAATGCGCTCGGCGCTCTCGCTCTTCCGGCCGGCCTTGCCCGAGGCCGAGCGCGAGCGGCTCAACGGCGAGCTCCGCTGGCTCCTGGGCGCGCTCGGGCCTGCCCGCGACCGCGACGTGTTGGCGGGCGAGCTCGTGGCGGCGATCGACGGGATCGAGGGGCTCGAGGCCGAACGCGCCGCATTGCGCGCTCTTCTGGCCGAGGGCCGGCCGGCCCTCTACGCGAGGGTGCGCGAGGCGCTCGCGAGTCGACGCGCGGCCGATCTCTGGCTCGATCTTTCCGCTTGGCTCGAGCTCGGCCGGTTCCGGGAGTCCGGCTCGGAGGAGGCCCGCGCGCTTCTCGACGGGCCGCTGCCACCGTTCGCCGCCGAGCGGCTCGAGCGCCGCTGGCGACGGGTCAAGAAGCTCGGCCGACGGTTCGATCGGCTCGAAGCCGCGGGCCGCCACGAGCTCCGCATCGCCCTGAAGAAGCTGCGGTACGGGATCGAGTTCCTGGGCTCGCTCTGGCCGGAAGCCGAGGTGCGAAGGCTCGCGGGCGGTGCCGCCGAACTGCAGGACCGGCTCGGCCACCTCAACGACGTAGCGGTGGCGCAAGGTCTCGCCCGCGAGCTCCTGGCCGCGGCCGCGGGCGATGCCCGGCTCGCCCCCGCCGCCCTCGCACTGGGTGCGGTGATCGGCTGGCACGCCCGCGCCGGTCGCCGCCTCCTGCGCGAGGCGCGCGAACTGCTCGACGAGCTCTTCGAGGTCGAGCCGTTCTGGCGCGAGGCTCGATGATCCGCATTCTCGTGAGCAACCTCAAGGGCGGCTGCGGCAAGACCACGATCGCCGTCAACCTGGCGGGGGCCTTCGCGCGCGGCGGGCTCGCGACAACGCTCGCCGATGCCGACCGACAGCGGTCGGCACTCGCCTGGCTCGCGCTGCGCCCGGCCGAGCTGCCGCCCCTTACCGGGCTAGCTTGGCACAAGGAGCCCGGCCCGGTGCCCGGGGGGACGGCCCGGCTCGTGATCGACGCCCCGGCGGCCCTGCGCGGCAAGGAGGTGGAGGCCCTGCTCGAGCTCGCCGATCTCGTGGTCGTGCCGGTTCTCGCCTCGACCTTCGACGAGGCCTCGAGCGAACGTTTCCTCGCCCGACTCGACGAGCTCAAGCCGATCCGCAAGGGTCGCAAGCCGGTTCTGGTCGTCGCCAATCGGCTGCGTCCGCGCTCCCGCGCGGCGGGCCGCCTCGAAGCGTTCCTCGCCCGGATCGGTCATCCGCCGGCGGCCCGGCTGGCCGAGCGGTCCCTCTACGGTGAGCTCGCGCTCGAAGGGCGCAGCCTGTTCGACGCTCCCGCCCGGCTCGCCCGCGCGGCAATCGAGGAATGGCGGCCACTCTTGCGAGCCGTCGAGGAAGCCGTCTGAAGCGAGGGGTCAGATTCCCCGGTCGGCGAGGGCGCGCAGAAGGCCGACCACCGCCGCCTTGACCGAGGGCGCGCGCAGCTGGCCGAAACCGCGCGCGACCTCGAGTACGCCGCGGCCGTGCGCGATCCGACCGCCTCCCGTGGAAGAGTCCTCCGCCGATTCGTCGAAGAACCAGCCGACAGGAACCTCGAGACGCCGCCCGATCTGCCAGAGTCGCACCGCGCTGATGCGGTTGGCACCGTTCTCGTATTTTTGGACTTGCTGGTAGGAGACGCCGAGCGCGGCCGCGAGCTGGTCCTGGGTGAGGCCGAGCTCGGTACGACGCAGCCGGATCCGCTCGCCGATCCGCTGGTCGAGGCCGATCGCCTCGGGGCTCGCCGGCTCGGGGCTCATGGACCGCTGTTCGTGCCTCCGTGGTCGCGCGCGCCGGCTTCCGGGGCGGCCGCCTCTTGACTATGGTCCCGCCGTCGTCGACGAGGCCAATCTACCGATCGGTTAATCGTCCGGCAAGGGCACGCCGACGGGTTGATGACCGCCCCGTCCGCCGCTCAGAGGTCGAGCAAAACGTCATGCGGGTTCCGGCACCGTCGTCCGATCGCTCGCGGCCGCTGCGTCGCGGCCTCGCCTTCTTGACGCTCCTCTGGCTCACGGCATGTAGCGGCGAGCGGCCGAACCCCTATGTCGACCGGCCGGTGGACGAGCTCTACTCCACCGCCCAGGACCTGCTCGACAGAGGAGAGTACCGCGAGGCAGGGCGCGCCTTCGAGGAGGTCGAGCGCCAGCATCCTTACTCGCAATGGGCCGTCAGGAGTCAGCTGATGGCGGCCTATGCCTATTACGAGGCCAACGATTACGAGGAGGCGATCGCCGCCGCCCGCCGCTTCATCGAGCTGCACCCGGGCAATCCCGACACACCTTACGCCCAATACCTCATCGGCATGAGCTATTACGAGCGCATCTCCGACGTTCAGCGCGACCAGGAGATGACCGAGGAGGCAATGAAGGCCTTCGAGGAGCTGATCCGTCGCTATCCCGATACGGACTATGCGCGCGACGCTCGCCTCAAGCTCGACCTGACCCGCGACCACGTCGCCGGCAAGCACATGGAGATCGGCCGCTATTATCAGAAGCGGGGCCAGTACGTCGGTGCGATCAACCGCTTCCGCACCGTGGTCGAGTCATACCAGACCACCACCCACGTGCCGGAGGCGCTGCACCGTCTGACGGAATGCTACCTGGCGCTCGGCGTTCGCGAGGAGGCGCAGAATGCCGCCGCCGTGCTCGGCTACAATTTCCCGGGCAGCCCCTGGTACGAGCGCGCTTACGCGTTGCTCCAGGGCCAGAAGCTCGAGCCGGCGCGCTCCACCCGCTCCTGGCTCGGCAGCCTGTTCTGAGCGATGCTCGTCGGCCTCTCGATCCGCGACGTCGTCCTGATCCACCGCCTCGACCTCGAGTTCGGGCCGGGGCTCACCGTGCTCACGGGCGAGACCGGGGCGGGCAAGTCGATTCTCCTCGATGCCCTCGGGCTCGCCCTCGGCGGCCGCGCAGAGCGGGACCTCGTCCGCCGGGGGGCCGAGCGGGCGCTCGTGACGGCGAGCTTCGCCCCACCTCCCGACCACCCGGCCCGGGCGATCCTGGCCGAGCAGGGCCTCGCCGGCGACGCGGCCGCGGGCGAGATCCTGCTGCGGCGAAGCCTCGGCGCCGACGGCAGAAGCCGCGCCTTCCTCGACGATACACCGGTCGCCGGCCAGCTCCTGCGCCGGCTCGGCGAGACGCTGGTCGCCGTGCACGGCCAGCACGACACCCGTGGTCTGCTCGATCCTGCGGTTCAACGCGCCGTGCTCGACGCCTTCGCCGGTGCCGAAGGGGCGGCGGCCGCGCTGCGCGCCGCCTGGCAGGCTTGGCGATCGGCCGAGCAGCGTCGGCGCGAGCTCGCGGCCGCGGTCGAGCGGGCCGAGCGCGAGGCCGAGGAGCTCCGCTGCCGGGTCGAGGAGCTCGAGGCCCTCGCACCCGAGCAGGGGGAGGAGGTCCGGCTCGCCGAGGCGCGTGCCCGGCTGCAGAGCCGCGAGCGCCTCGTGGCCGCCCTCGAGGAAGGGTTCGCGGGTGCCGAGGCCGCGCGCGAGCGGCTCGCCCAAGCCGCCCGCCGGCTCGAGCGGGTGCGAACCCTCGCGGAGAACGAGCTCGCCCCGTCCCTCGAGGCGCTGGAGCGGGCCCAAGTCGAACTCGACGAGGCCGCGGCGGGCCTCGAGACGCTCCGGCGCAGAATCGCCGCGGCCGAAGACTCGCTCGAATCGATCGAGAGCCGCCTGTTCGCCCTCCGTGCCGCTGCCCGCAAATACCGGGTCTCGGTCGAGGACCTGCCCGAGCTCCTGCAAGCCACTCGAGCTGAGCTCGCCCGGCTCGAGGACGGCTCGGCCGGCCTCGCGGCGGCCGAGCGGGCGGCCGCCGAGGCCGAGGCGACGTTCCGCGCGGCCGCCGGTCGGCTCTCGGCACTGCGCGCCGCCGCCGCCGACCGGCTCGCCGCCGCGGTGGCAGCCGAGCTCGTGCCTTTGCGCTTCGAGCGGGCCCGCCTCGAGGTCGCCCTCGAGGCACTGCCCGAGGCCGATTGGGGACCCGAGGGCGCCGAGCGGGTGTGCTTCCTCGTGGCCACCAATCCGGGCCAGCCGCCGGGGCCTCTCGCTCGGGTTGCCTCGGGCGGCGAGCTTTCCCGGATCATGCTGGCCCTCGAAGTCGTGCTCGCCCGCCTCGACCCCACTCCCACGCTCGTCTTCGACGAGATCGACGCCGGCATCGGCGGGGCCACAGCGGACGCGGTGGGCGAGCGGCTCGCCCGGCTCGGCCGCGACCGCCAGGTGCTGGTCGTGACGCACGCGCCCCAGGTCGCGGCCCGGGCCGACCATCATCTGCTGGTCCGCAAGTGCGTCGAGGCCGGTGTGGCACGTGTCGAGGTGGAGCCGCTCGGGCCCGCCGGCCGCCGCCAAGAGATTGCACGGATGCTGGCCGGGTCCGAGGTGACGGAAGCGGCCCGGGCCGCGGCCCAGAGCCTGCTCGAGCTCGCGGGTCGGGCCTGATGCGTCGACCGGCCACCTTCGCCCTGCCGGTCGAGCGACTGACACCGCAGCAGGCGGAGGCCGAACTCGCTTGGCTCGCGGCCGAGATCGAGCGGCACGACCGGCTCTACTATCGCGAGGCCGCACCCGAGATCTCGGATGCCGAATACGATGCGCTGCGCGCCCGCAACAGCGCGATCGAGGCCCGCTTCCCGGACCTCGTGCGACCGGACAGCCCGTCGTTCCGGATCGGCGCGCCGCCGGTCGAAGCCTTCGGCAAGGTTCGCCACGGCGTGCCGATGCTCACTCTCGACAACGCCTACAGCGACGGCGAGGTCGCCGAATTCGTCGCGCGCATTCGCCGGTTTCTTGGCATGGGGCCGGACGAACCCCTCGACTTCGTGGCCGAGCCCAAGATCGACGGGCTCTCCTGCGCACTGCGCTACGAGCACGGGATCCTGGTGCGCGGTGCGACCCGGGGCGACGGCTTCGAGGGCGAGGACGTGACCGCCAACGTCCGCACGATCCGCGACGTCCCGCAGCGCCTCCTGGTCGACGATCCACCGGCCGTCCTCGAGGTTCGCGGCGAGGTCTACATGGAGCGGGCCGATTTCGAGGCGCTGAACGCCCGCCGTGCCGAGGCCGGCGAGCCGCTGTTCGCGAATCCGCGAAACGCCGCCGCGGGCTCCTTGCGTCAGCTCGACAGCCGGATAACCGCGAGCCGCCGGCTGCGCTTCCTGCCGCACGGTTGGGGCGAGGCCGAGCCGTCGGTTCGCGGCTCCTATTTCGACTTTCTGCGCGGTCTCGAGCGGCTCGGCTTCCGAGCCAATCCGTTTATCGCGCGCTGCCGCGACGTCGAGGAGTTGGTCGCCTACCAGCGCGGCCTCGAGGCGCGCCGGTTCGAGCTCGCCTTCGACATCGACGGTGTGGTCGACAAGGTCGACCGGATCGAGCTCCAAGAAAGGCTCGGCTTCGTCGGTCGGGCGCCGCGCTGGGCGATCGCCCACAAGTTCCCGGCCCAACGGGCGACCACCCGGATCCGCGCGATCACCGTTCAGGTCGGGCGGACGGGTGCGATGACGCCCGTGGCCGAGCTCGAGCCCGTGACCGTGGGCGGGGTCGTGGTGAGCCGGGCCACGCTGCACAACGAGGACTACATCCGCGAGCGCGACATCCGGGTCGGCGACACGGTGATCGTCGAGCGCGCGGGCGACGTCATCCCGCAAGTGGTCGCGGTCGCGCGCGAGCGGCGTCCGCCGGACAGCGTTCCGTTCCGCTTCCCCGACCGCTGCCCGGTGTGCGGTGCCGTAGCGGTGCGCGAGCCGGGCGGTGCCGTCTGGCGCTGCACCGGCGGGCTCGTCTGTCCGGCCCAGGTGGAGGCCCGGCTAGAGCATCTGGTGAGCCGTGCCGCCTTCGACATCGAGGGCCTGGGCCGCAAGCAGATCCCGCAGCTCCTGCAGGCCGGCCTGATCCGCGAGCCGGCGGACGTTTTCACGCTGCCGAAGGACTCCGAGCGGCTCGCCCGGCTCGAGGCGCTCGAAGGGTGGGGACGCAAGAAGATCGAGAACCTCGTCCGGGCGATCGAGGGCCGGCGGAGACTGCCGCTCGACCGCGTGCTCAACGGCCTCGGCATCCGCTTCGTGGGCGAGGTCACCGCCCGCCTGCTCGCGCGACATTATCGCGACTGGCCGCATTTCCGTGCCGCCATGGATCGCCTGGTCGCCGGTGACAAGGCGGCGCGCGAGGACCTCCTCGCGATCGACGGCATCGGTCCGGTCGTCGTGGATTCGCTCGCCGAATTCTTCGCCGAGCCGCACAACCGCGAGGCCACTGACCGGCTCGCCGCCGAGCTCGAGGTGCAACCGGTCGAGCCGCCGCGCGCCGCGGCTTCGGCACTCGCCGGCAAGACAGTGGTCTTCACGGGCTCGCTCACCCACATGACCCGCGCGGAGGCCAAGGCTCGCGCCGAGGCGCTGGGTGCCAAGGTCGCGGGCTCGATCTCGCGCGCGACCGATCTGGTCGTTGCCGGTGCGGAGGCCGGATCCAAGCTCGCCCGGGCGCGCGAGCTCGGCATCGAGGTCATCGACGAGGCGCAGTGGCTGGAGCTCCTGGGTGCCGCATGACGAAGCTCGCGATGTTGGGACTCGGCTACGCGTTTCTCGTGCTCGGGGTGCTCGGCCTGTTCCTCCCGGTCCTCCAGGGCGTTCTGTTCCTGACGGTGGGCCTGTTGATCCTCTCGCGCCACGCCCCTTGGGCGGAGCGCCTCTTGACCCGGCTCAAGGCTCGCTATCCCGTCTTCGCCCGGACGGTCGTGGCGGCGGAGGACCTCGCCCGGCGGTGGACCGATCGGATCGCCGTCGGGCTGCGTCGGCTGACCGGTCGCTGAGGTGACCCGCGGAACCGGGCCAGCCGGTCCGATCACCGGGCGCCGACGCGCCAATGGGGCTCGCCCGGACCCGGCCGCCGCCGCGCGAGCCGCGGCGCGACGGTCGAACGGTAGGACGCCGATCGACCCCTCGAAGCGACCCGCTGCGGCCGTCCGGCGAGCGTCGGTCGCCGAAGTTCCGACCATCGTTTCGGAGGGAAGTGGCCGTGCGGGTGACGCTGCTCGGGACCGGTTGCCCGGCTCTGCATCCGCGCCGTGCCGGTTCGGGCCTTCTCGTCGAGGTCGGCGAGACGAGGCTCCTCGTCGATTGTGGCCACGGCATCGCACAACGGCCGGTAGAAGCCGGTGTCTCGATCGCCGGGCTCACGGCGGTGCTCGCGAGCCATTTGCACACCGATCATCTGGCCGATCTCTCGACCCTCGTGGTGGCCGGCTGCCATCAGGGCCGGCCGCGGCCGCTTCGACTCCTCGCCGACCCGGCCGTCGCGCGGCTCGCCCGCGCTCTGCAAGCCGCGTGGGCGGAGGAGCGGGCGCAGCGCCTCGCCTTCGAGGAACGGCCGGACCGGGACGGCTTCGCGCTGGCCGTGAAACCCCTCGAGGCGCGCCGTCGGCTAGCCTTCCCGAGTGTCGAGATCGAGGTCGTGGCGGTCGACCACCGCCCGGTCGAGCCCGCCTTCGGCTTCGTCTTCAGGGCGGGCGGATTCTCGCGGTGAGTGGCGACACGCGGCGGCCGGAAGCGCTGATCGATGCGGCGCACGGCTGCGACTTCCTGGTCCACGAGGTCTTCGTGCACCGGGCGATGTCGGTCGTGCCGGGTGTGCGCGAGGCCGCCACGATCGAGGCGGCCGCCTCCTGCCACACGGCGATCGAGGAGGTCGGGCCGATCGCCGCCGCGGCCCGCGCGGGTGCACTTCTGCTCACCCACATCGTCCCACCGGCCGCCGATCCGGCCATGCTCGTCGCCGAGGTCGGCCGCGCGTTCGCGGGGCCGGTGATCGTCGGCGAGGATCTCCTCCCGGTCGATATCGCGACCGGCCTCGTGGCCTGGCACGGGCTTACCGCTCGGCAGCCCGGACTGCATCGGCACGGCTGAGCCGCGCCGGCTCACCCCGCGCCGCCCAGTCGGACGGCCAGGACCAGCGCGACCAGCCCTACCCCGGCCGCGCCGGCGGACAGGCCGAAAAGGCGCCCCTCCACCGCAGCGGGCCGGTCGACTGCGGCGAGGGTCGCGAGGCTGGCCGCCACGAGCAGGGCCCAACCGGCGAGCGCCCAAGCCGAAGGCCGCTCGGCCAGAAGCCCGACCTCGGTAGAAAGCGCCAGCACGAGGCTCACGAAGAGCGCGAAAGAGCCAAGCAGCAGGAGATCGAGCGTCCCCCGGCCGGTCAGTCGCGCCGGACCGAGGCTCGGCGCCGGGAGGAGGCGACGCCGGACGAGCACTACGAACGACACCGCGCTCCCGACGACGAGCGGCAGCAAGAGCGAACGGTCGGCCCCGAGCAGCAGGGCACCGGCATCGACCCGAAGGGCCGTTCCGAGGGCGAGGCAGACCGGAGTCGCCAGTGCCGGCCACCGGCCGTGTGCACCGATCTCGCAGAGTGCCAAGAGGAGCACGAGGAGGAGGAGACCGGGCGAATGCAGGGCGGCTGCCGCCACCGCGAAAGCCAGCGCGACGGCCGTCGCGAAAGGCTCGAGCCGAAGCGGGCCGGGCTCGGCCGCGACGATCCTCGCCACCGCGCGCTCGAATACGAAGAGGAGGAGGACCCCGAAGACCACATCGTGCAGCGCCTGCGCCCCGACCGGGGATGCGAGCAGAAGGGCGGCGAAGGCGACCGAGGCGGCCGGAGGCCGCAGCCGCAGCAGGCCCGCCATCCATTCCGCCGGCCGGAACCGGGCCGGCTCCGCCGTCCCGGCGGCGACGTCCGGAGGCGGCGCGTCGGGGCCTTTCGCTCCCCCACAACGGACGCTTCGAACCCGCAGATCGACGACCGATACGCCCATCCTCGCTGCCCTCCCGGGGAACCGCCCCCCGGGGCCACTCTCGCTCACCGGGGTTAACGGGCGGTTAACGGCCGGTCGACCTCGCAAGAGGGTCGGCGCGGATCGCGTGCTTGAAACAGAACCGTTCTGGTTCTATTTCGCTCACCGGGAAGGATGGGACCGTGCATTGATCCGACTCAGCAGGCTGTCCGACTACGGGATCGTGGTGCTATCTCGGCTCGCCCGCGAGCCGGGGCGGGCCCTGCCGGCCTCGACGCTCGCCCGCTCGACCGCGGTGTCGGCGGCCATGACCGGCAAGATCCTCAAGTTGCTCACGCGTGCCGAACTGCTCGTGTCGCAGCGGGGGGTGCACGGCGGCTACGCGCTGGCGCGCTCGCCCGAGGCGATCACCGTGGCCGAGATCATCGAGGCGCTCGACGGGCCGATCGCGCTCACGACATGCGCCGATACCGGGCCGCACGACTGTGGGATCGAATCGCTCTGCCCGGCGCGCGACGGCTGGCGGCGGATCAATCGGGCGATCCGCGACGCGCTCGCCGGGATCACGCTCGCCGACATGGTCCGCTCGGTGCCGGAAGGTGCCACCCCGCCCCCCTCGACAACGTCGCGCCCCGCGGGTCGCGAGCCCGCGCCGGCCGCCACGATCGGAGCAGGCTGATGGCGACCGCGCTCGACACGGTCAAGGACTACACCGAGGCCGAGTACAAATACGGCTTCGTCACGCCCGTGGAGGAGGACCGTTTCCCGCCCGGGCTCGACGAGGACGTGGTCCGCCGGCTCTCCGCCAAGAAGGGCGAGCCCGACTGGCTCACCGAATGGCGGGTGGCCGCCCTGCGTCGCTTCTTCGCCATGGAGATACCGGACTGGCAGAAGGTCCGCTTCCACCCGATCGATTTCCAGGCGATCTCTTATTACGCGGCGCCGCGGCAGAAGGAGCGGCCGCGCTCCCTCGACGAGATCGACCCCGAGATCCGGCGAACTTACGACAAGCTCGGGATTCCGATCCGCGAGCAGGAGGTTCTGGCCGGCGTCGCGGTCGACTACGTGTTCGACAGCGTGTCGGTCGCCACCACCTTCAAGCGCAAGCTCGAGGAGCTGGGCGTCGTCTTCTGCTCGATGTCCGAAGCCGTGCGCGAGCACGGTGAGCTCGTGCGTCGTTATCTCGGGTCGGTCGTCCCGCCGGGCGACAACATCTTCGCCGCCCTGAATTCGGCCGTCTTCTCCGACGGCAGCTTCGTCTACGTGCCCAAGGGCGTGCGCTGCCCGATGGAGCTGTCGACCTATTTCCGGATCAACGCCGCCGGTACCGGTCAGTTCGAGCGGACCCTGATCGTCGCCGACGAAGGCTCGTACGTGAGCTACCTTGAGGGCTGCACCGCGCCGATGCGTGACGAGAACCAGCTGCACGCCGCGGTGGTCGAGCTTGTCGCCCTCGACGACGCCGAAATCAAATATTCGACCGTCCAGAACTGGTATCCGGGCGACAAGGAAGGCCGCGGCGGCATCTACAACTTCGTCACCAAGCGCGGCGCCTGCCGCGGCAAGCGCTCGAAGATCTCCTGGACCCAGGTGGAGACCGGCTCGGCGATCACCTGGAAATACCCGTCCTGCATTCTCCAAGGCGACGATTCGGTCGGCGAGTTCTACTCGGTTGCGGTCACCAACAACCGGCAGCAGGCCGACACCGGGACCAAGATGATCCACATCGGCAAGCGGACGCGATCCCGGATCGTCTCGAAGGGTATTTCGGCTGGGCACTCGGACAACACCTATCGGGGTCTTGTGCGGATCCTCCGCTCCGCCGAAGGCGCCCGAAACCACACCCAGTGCGATTCGATGCTGATCGGTGATCGCTGCGGCGCGCATACGGTTCCCTATATCGAAGTCAAGAACCGCACGGCCCAGTGCGAGCACGAGGCCACGACCTCCAAGATCAGCGAAGACCAACTGTTCTATTGCCGTCAGCGCGGAATTTCCGAAGAGGATGCGGTCGCGCTGATCGTCAACGGCTTCTGCCGGGAGGTCATGAACGAATTGCCGATGGAGTTCGCTGTCGAGGCCAAGAAACTGCTCGGCATCTCGCTCGAGGGCAGCGTCGGCTGAGTTGTTCGCGCGAACGAGGAAGATCCCATGCTCGAGATCCAGGACCTGCACGTCGCGGTCGACGGCCGGCCGATCCTCAAGGGCTTGTCGCTACGGGTTCGCCCCGGCGAGGTCCACGCCGTGATGGGGCCGAACGGCTCCGGCAAGAGCACGCTCGCCTTCGTGCTCGCCGGCCGCGAGGGCTACGAGGTGACGGCCGGCAGCGCCCGCTTCGGCGACGAGGACTTGCTGGCCCTCGAGCCCGAGGAGCGGGCCCGCGCCGGCCTTTTCCTAGCCATGCAATACCCCGTCGAGATTCCGGGCGTGGCCAACATGTATTTCCTCCGCCAGTCGCTGAACGCGGTCCGAAAGTCCCGCGGGCTCGACGAGATCCCTGCCGCCGAGTTCATGCGCAAGGTTCGTGAGCAGGCGCGACTACTCGGGATCGGCGAGGAACTTCTCAAGCGCGACCTCAACGCGGGCTTCTCGGGCGGCGAGAAGAAGCGCAACGAGATCCTCCAAATGGCGATCCTCGAGCCGCGCCTCGCCATCCTCGACGAGACCGATAGCGGCCTCGACATCGACGCGCTCAAGACCGTAGCCGACGGGGTCAATCGGCTGCGCGCACCGGATCGGGCCTTCCTTGTCATCACTCACTATCAGCGCTTGCTCGACTACATCGTCCCGGACGTGGTCCACGTGCTGGCCGATGGGCGCATCCAGCGGACCGGCGGACCCGAGCTCGCGCGCGAGCTCGAGGAGCGCGGCTACGAAGCCGTGCTCGGCGGCCGGCTCGCCGCCTGAGCGGGGGGCGCGCCATGTCGGTCGCAGCCAACCGCCGTCGGGTCGATCCCGACCCCGCCTTCGCCCGCGCCTTCGAGGAGGCAGCATCCCGTCTGCCCGGTGCCCGGTTCCCCGAGCTGGCCACCGCGCGCGAGCGGGCGATCGCCCGCTTCGTCGAACTCGGCATCCCGACCCAGCGCGACGAGGCTTGGAAGTTCACGCCGGTGGCACGGCTCGTGAACCGACCGCACGCCGTTCGGCCGCCGAGCGAGCCGCCACTCGAGCGGGTCCTGCCCCATCTTCTGGGCGGCCCCAAGGCGCGCCGGCTGGTCTTCGTGAACGGTGTGCTGCAACCGCAATGGTCGCATGTCGGCGGGCTGCCCGAGAGGGCTTCGATCGAGAGCCTCGCCCGCGTCCTCGAGACCCGTCCCACGGCCGTCCTCGAGGAGCTCGCGGAGCCCGACCAGGGCCGTTCGTTCACCGCCCTCAACGCCGCGCTCACGGACTGCGGCGCCTGGATCGAGCTGTCGCCGGGGACCGAGCTCGCCGATCCGGTCCAGCTTCTTTTCTTGACGGTGGCGGGGGCGAGCGCGCCCATGAGCCATCCGCGCATCGTGCTGCGGCTCGGGGCCGGCGCTCGGCTCGCCCTGATCGAGAGCCATGTCGGTCTCGAGCCCGGCCCGGCACTCACCAATCTCGTCTTCGGGGCGCGGCTCCAGGAAGGGGCCACGCTCGCCCACGATCGCCTGCTCTTCCAGGCGGCCGAGGCGGCGTTCGTCGGCAGGGCCGAGGTCCACCTCGGCGGTGCGAGCCGTTACGAGCAGACGACGCTCGCGCTCGGCGGGGCGCTCCTGCGCAGCGAGAGCGAGGTGTCGATCGAAGGCGGGGAGGTCGAGTGTCGGCTCTGCGGGCTCGCGGTTCCGCGCGAGGGGGAGCATGTCGACACCTTCGTCCGCGTCCACCATCGCGCGCCCGCGAGCCATTCGGACCAGCTCTTCAAGAGCGTCGTCGAGGAACGCGGGCACCATGCCTTCGCCGGCAAGATCTTCGTCCATCCGGGCGCCCAGCGGACCAACGCCTACCAGAAGAACGAAAATCTCCTCTTGGCCGAGGACGGCGAGGTCGACGTCAAGCCCGAGCTCGAGATCTACGCCGACGACGTCAAGTGCAGCCACGGTGCGACCTGCAGCGAGCTCGATCCGAGTGCGCTCTTCTATCTGCGGGCGCGAGGGCTGGATGCGGCGACTGCCCGCGGTCTCCTGACCTGGGCCTTCGCGGCCGAGCTGTTGGGACGGCTCGCGGATCCCTCGGCACGTGCCGCCGCCCGCCGCGCCCTCGCCGCGCGTCTTCCGGCCGGTGCTCCCGCGGACGAGGAGGCGGCGGCTTGACCGCCCTGCCCGCCCGCCGGGAAGCCGCCGCCACGGCCCGCGCCGAGTTCGACGTCGCCGCGGTGCGGGCGCAGTTCCCGATCCTTTCGACCACGGTACACGGCCGGCCGCTCGTCTATCTCGACAGTGCGGCCAGCGCGCAGAAGCCTCGAGCGGTGATCGACGCGCTCGCCCGCTTGTACGAGCGCGACTATGCCAACATCCATCGCGGCGTCTACGAGCTCAGCCAACGGGCTTCGGCCCTGCACGACGCCGCCCGACGCAAGGTCCAGCGCTTCCTGGGTGCCAACGACTGGCGCGAGATCGTCTTCGTGCGCAACGCCACCGAGGGGGTCAACCTCGTGGCGCAGAGCTTCCTCGCCCCGCGCCTCGGCCCCGGCGACGAGATCCTCGTCACCGAAATGGAGCATCACGCGAACATCGTGCCTTGGCAGCTCGTCGCCGCCCGCACCGGTGCGAAGGTCGTGGCGGCACCGATCGGCGATACGGGCGAGCTCGATCTCGAGGCCCTCGCCGAGCGGATCGGGCCGCGCACCCGCATGCTCGGTGTGGTCTGGGTGTCGAACGTGCTCGGCACCGTCAACCCGGTCGAGGAGATCGTGGCGCTCGCCCGGCGGCGCGGCGTGCCCGTCCTGATCGACGCCGCCCAGGCGGTCCAGCATCAGCCGGTCGACGTCCGTGCACTCGATGCCGATTTCCTGGTCTTCTCGGGTCACAAAGTCTACGGGCCTTCGGGGGTCGGGGTGCTATGGGGCCGGCTCGAGCATCTCGCGGCCATGCCGCCCTGGCAGGGCGGCGGCGACATGATCGAGCGGGTCGCCTTCGAGGGCACGAGCTTCGCCGAGCCGCCCTTCCGGTTCGAAGCGGGGACGCCCGACATCGCCGGCATCCATGCGCTCGGCGTGGCGCTCGACTGGCTCGAGGGGCTCGGCCTCGAGGCCGTGGCGGCGCACGAGGCGGCACTTCTGGCCGCGGCGGAAGACGCGCTCGCCCGGATCCCGGGCCTGCGCGTGCTCGGCGCGCCGAAGCGACGGGCGAGCCTCCTCTCCTTCACCCTCGACCGCGTGCACGCCCACGATCTGGGCACGCTGCTCGACCTCGAGGGGATCGCGGTTCGAACGGGACATCATTGCGCGATGCCGCTGCACGCCCGCTTGGGCGTGAGCGCCTCGGCGCGCGCCTCCTTCGCCGTCTATACGAGCGCGGAGGAAATCGACGCGCTCGCCCGGGCGTTGCGGCGGATCGCGGAGAGCTGGCGGTGAGGTCGGCGATGGAGGGAAGCTCGGGCGGGGGCTTGGAGCGGGAGAGTGCGGCGGCGCGCGGTGCCGCCTTTCTGGCCGAGCCGGTCGGCGAGGCGCCCTCGCCGGAGCGCATGGCGGAGGTCCAAGCCCTCGGCGCGAAGATCGTGGCGGCACTCAAAACCTGCTACGATCCGGAAATTCCGGTCGACATCTACGAACTGGGCCTGATCTACAAGGTCGACGTCGAGGACGACAACACGGTCAAGGTCGAGATGACCCTGACCTCGCCCCACTGCCCGGTGGCCGAGAGTCTGCCGGCGGAGGTGAAAGAGAAGGTGGAGGCGGTCGAAGGGGTCAAGGCCTGCGAGGTCGAGATCGTCTGGGACCCGCCCTGGAACCCCACGATGATGTCCGAAGAGGCCCGGCTCGAGCTCGGCATGCTCTGGTGACGCCGGCGGGCCCGGCCCGAAGGCCGCGGTGGTCGTGGAAGGTGGTTGCCGGCCGTTCTTGAAACCAGCCGACATCCCGATTGCGGCGGCCCTGTCGATCGCCGATCTATTGCTCGCGCAGATGCTGCCCGGGAACAGTGCCTGGCCGGGACTTCGGTCGAGCGGCGGGTTCGCGAACTCGCTGTCGCGGAAAACGGGTGGGACGAGACGGCCTCCGCCTTCGGCAGGTTCGGCCGGGCCCGCCGCATCGGGGCGATCCGGTCGATGATGTAGCCGGGCCGTGGTGTGCGGCTGTGCGCGCCGGCACCCGGGCCGGTCGGGGCCGGCCCCGTCGGATCGCTCGCGAACGCGGCGAGCCCACAACTCGTGCCCCGCCCCGGTCTGCGTCGCGCCTCCTCTCGATCGCGGTCTGCGAGGCGGGGCGCCGTGGGGTGAGCTCGGCCCCCGAGCGGGTCGGCGGGACGCTCGGGGCAGCCCTCCACGTGACTAGGGTTTCAGCGTCGCGCGGGGAGGCGACGTCCGGGGCGAGTCGTACGCGATCGCTCGTGACCGCGCCTGCTTCGCGTTCGGGAAGACGCTCGGATGGCCAAAGGAGGCGCTCGAAACCGGTTTCTCGTCGCGTGGACAAGGAGCGGAAAACTCGACCTTCGACCGGACCGGTGTGGCAACGGCGGCTCGAACTCCCCAGGATGACGGGGCCTGGCGGTCGTTGCGATCGGGTCTCCGGCAGCCACCGTGGCTAGCGCCGGGATCGCGCCGCCGGACACGGGCCAGAGACGGCGCCCATGACGGCCGAGGCCGTCCGGCCGCGTCGCGATCGAGGTGGCCCGGGCCGGCCGATCCACGGGTAACGGCCGGCCCCCGGAACGGCGCACGTGCCGTTCCCGTTTCGATGCGAACAACGCCGCTCGGCCGCGAGGTTCGGGCGCTGGCAACCGGACCGGCCGCGCCGGGTGAACGCAGCCGCCGCTCGCCCGACGACCCTCGATGCCCGAGCGGATCCGAGCTTCGCGAGGGTTCCGGGTGTCCGTGCTGTCCGTTGCCTCGGCCGTGAGGACCGCCCCGCGCTACGGGACGGTACCCGGGTCTCGCGCGACCCCGGCCGTCGTCCGCGCAACGCTTCCGGTCTCGGCGCCGGTCCTCGAAGCACCCTCCGCACGGTCGCTCCTCCGCGAGCGCGGGCCGAGCAGAGGATTGCAATATTGTGGATTACGCGCTGTCGTCTGTTTCTGGTAAACTGGCTCGGGTTTCCCGTACCGAGACCCGGAGCGACGCCCCCGGGTTCGGCTCGGCCGGCCGCGGAGGGCGAGGGCGATCCCCGGGCCCCGAGCAACCCGTGCGAGCGACGAGCCGGTGGGAAAGCCGAGCGGAACGGTTCCCGCCCCCGAACTCCTCGAAGCGGGACCGGACCCGCGATCGCAGATCCGCCATCGTGCCGGAGCCTCGGGACGGCGGTCCCCGGTCGGCTTTCCCGCCGTCCCGGCGGATGCGGATCCTCGAAGGCGTGCACGCAGGAGCCGGACGATCCCGGGTCCCGCACCCGTTCGCCTGCCACCTGTTCTCCCGGGATCCGGTCACCCGGCAGTCCGTCGCGAGGCCGGTGTGGTGGCCGGTCTCAAGGGCCGAGCCAAGCTCCGGCCGGCAAGAGAAGAGCCGCGTAGCGGGCGGCCTTGCCGATGCCGACCAGGAGGAGGAACGGGGCGAGCGGCGTGCCGAGCGCTCCCGCCGCCACCGTGAGCGCGTCGCCGACGAGTGGAAGCCAACTCAACAGGAGCGCCGGCCTGCCGAACCGAGCGAACCACCCTTCTGCCCGAGCGAGTGCTTCGGGTTTGACCGGGAACCAGGTCCGTTCCCGCCAGCGCATCGCCGTGCAGCCGAGCCACCAACCGACTACGGCGCCGGCGGTGTTCGCGAAGCTCGCCACCGCCCACACGAGCCACGGATCGCGACCTGCCGCCAGAAGGCCGAGTGCGAGCGGCTCCGAGGCGACCGGCAGGATCGTCGCGGCCAGGAAGGCGTTGGCGAACAGAGCGAGCAACGCCGGGTCGAGAATCGTCACCGCCGCCGAGGCCCCGAGGGCGGGCCCGTGCCACCGGCGCGCAGCGTCTCGATCGCCTCGACGAGCTCCTGCGGCTCCTTGAGGCCCGGGATACCGAGCAGACCGTCCGGCACCTCGATCAGAACGTGCCCGACGGGGGGCCGGGGCGCACCCCAGCGGACGCGCCGCATTTCCTCGTCGCGCGCCTCGACGAGCCCGATCGCCGAAAGCGGCCAGCGCCGGGTGGCGCTCAAGAGGCCCGGCCGCAGCCGGAGCTCGT
>CALBAK010000057.1 GCA_937926445.1 uncultured Alphaproteobacteria bacterium | reverse complement strand
GTCAAGATCGCAGCACTCACGCTCGTTTCCTCCGCGCCGCTCTTCATCGCCCAGGAGCGCGGCTATTACGGCGAGGAGGGGCTCGATGCCGAGCTCGTCTTCTTCCGCGCGGCGCAGCCGGTGGCGGTGGCGGTGGCCTCGGGCGATGCCGATTTCGGCGTCACGGCCTTCACCGCCGGCTTCTTCAATCTGGCGGGCCAGGGCGCTCTCAAGGTGATCGGCGCCCAGAGCCGGGAGGAGCCTGGCTTCGACTTCTCGGCCTATCTCGCGAGCAACGCCGCCTTCGCGGCCGGCCTCACGGGCCCCGAGAAGCTCGCCGGCCGCAGCCTCGCCATCACCCAGCACGGCTCGAGCTTCCACATCATGGCGGGGCTCCTGGCCCGCAAGCTCGGCTTCCCGCTCGACTCGATCCGCCTCGTACCGCTCGAGACGCTCCCCAACATGCAGGCGGCGATCAAGTCGGGCCAGGTGGACGCGGCGATCCTGCCGGGCCACATCGCCAGCCGGCTCGACCAGGCGGGCGAGGCGAAGCTGATCGGCTGGGTGCATCGATGGACGCCCTATGCGCTGGGTGGGCTCTTCACCTCGACCCGCAACGTCGAGCGGCGGCGGCCGGTGGTCGAGGCCTTCGTGCGCGCCTACCAGAAGGGCGCGCGCGACTATCATGCGGTCATGAACCGGCGCGACGCCCAGGGCCGGCGCATCTTCGAGGCGGATGCGGAGCCGGTGATCGCGATCATCGCCAAATACACCCAGGCGACGCCGGACGCGATCGTGGCGGGGGCGCCCTACATCGATCCCGAGGGGCGGCTCGATGTCGGCAACCTTTTCGAGCAGGTCGCCCTCCTCAAGGAGGCGAAGCTCGTCGACGCCGCGGTCGACCCCGCCCGCTTCGTCGACACGAGCTTCGTGGCCGGGCACTTCAACCTCCCGCGTTGAGGCCGTGCGGCTTCGGATCGAAGCTCTCGCGCACGCCTACGACGGGCTCGCGGCGCTCGGGCCGCTCGACCTCGTGGTCGAGCCTGGCGAGCGGCTCGCCGTGATCGGACCTTCGGGCTGCGGCAAGTCGACTCTGCTGGGGCTCGTGGGCGGGCTCTTGCGGCCGAGCCGCGGACGGGTGTTGCTCGAGGGCGAGCCGCCGCCGGGCTCGCTCGTGCCGGTCGCTTATGTCTTCCAGGATTTCGCGCTCCTGCCCTGGCGGACCGTCGAGGCCAACGTGGCCCTGCCGCTCGAGGATCGGCTCGGCGCGGCCGAGCGGCGCGAGCGGGTGCGCGCGGCGCTCGCGCGCACCCGGCTCTCGGACTTCGCCCGGGCCCATCCGCGCCAGCTCTCCGGTGGGATGCGACAGCGGGTCGGGATCGCCCGGGCTCTCGTGGTGGAGCCCGGCGTGCTGCTGCTCGACGAGCCGCTCTCCGCCCTCGATGCCCAGACCCGCGAGCTCCTCCTCGACGAGGTCCTGACCCTCACCCGGGGGGCGACCCTCGTCTGGGTCACCCATCATCTCGAGGAGGCGGTGCGGGTGGCCGACCGGGTGGTGCTGCTCTCGGCCCGACCCGGCCGGATCCGCACCATTCTCCCGGTGCCGATCCCAGAGGCCGAGCGGGGACGCCCGGCGGCCCTCGCCGAGCTCGCCCGGCTCAGGCTCGAGCTCTGGGAGCTTCTTCGCGAGGACGCCCAGCGGGCCGAGACGGCGCTCGTGGTATCCGGCGATGCGCTCGCGTGAGATCCCCTTCCGCGGCGGCGGCTTCGCCCCCGAGCGCATCCCGCGGGTGGGGGCGCTCGCTTTCCTTCTGCTGCTCGCCGCCTGGGAGGGGGTCTGCCGCGCCGGGCTCGTCTCGCTCTTCACGCTGCCGGCACCGAGCCGGGTGCTGCTGACGCTGCTCGAGATGGCGACGTCCGGCGAGCTGTTCTTTCACCTTCGGGCGAGCCTCGGCCGGCTCGTCCTCGGCTGGTCGCTCGGCGCGCTCTCGGGGGTGGCGGCGGGGCTCGCGATCGGTGTCTCGAGCCTCGCCCGCTCGATCGGCCTGCCGCTCGTCTCGGCGCTGTTTCCGGTGCCCAAGATCGCGCTTCTGCCGCTCCTCATCCTCTGGCTCGGGATCGGCGAGGCCTCGAAGGTTGCGACGATCGCCCTCGGCACCTTCTTTCCGATCGCGATCGCGACCGCTTCGGGGGTCGACCAGATCCCCAAAAGCCTCGTGCGGATGGCACAATCCTTCGATCTCGCGCCGCGGGCGATCCTCGCCAAGGTGATCCTGCCCGGCGCGCTGCCGGGGGTGCTCGCCGGCTGTCGGATCTCGAGCTCGATCGCCCTCGTTCTGCTCACCGCCGCCGAGATGATCGGGGCCGAGCACGGCATCGGCGCGCTGGTCCTCCAGGCCGGCCATCTCATGCGCAGCGACCGACTGCTCGCCGGGGTGGTGCTTCTGTCGGTGCTGGGGCTCGCGATCGGGGCAACGATCGGCGCGCTCGAACGGCGCCTCCTCGCTTGGCGCTGAGCGACCGGCCCGGCCGTCGGACGCGCTCGACGCCGAGCGGCGGGATCAGCCCCCGGGGCCGCGGCCGGCCGAGCGGGCGGCGAGCTGGAGCCTGCTGCCGGCGAGGTGCGGGCGCGGGTCGATCGGAGTGGCGCCGCTTCGCAGCTGGAAGTGGAGCTGGGCGGTCTTGACGTCGCCCGTGTCGCCCACGCGCGCCACCGTCTGGCCGCGCTCGACCCGATCGCCGACCCGGACCGACACCTCGTCGAGATGGCCGTAGGCGGTGGTGAAGCCGTCGGCGTGGCGGATCAAGAGGAGGCGGCCGAAGCCCGGGATCGATTCGCCGGCATAGACGACGATGCCGTTCTCGGCCGCCCGGACGGGCGTGCCCCGCGGGGCGGCGAGGTTGATCCCGTCGTTGCGGCGGCCGTCGCCTTTCTCGCCGAAGCCGCTCAGGAGGCGCCCGGCGACCGGCTGGAGGAAGCCCTCGCCGGAAAGGGGCGGTGGCTTCGCCTCCTGGGCCCGCCGCAGGGTCTCGGCGTCGGGCTCCGGCAGCGGGGTCCGCGCGGCGGTCGGGGCGGGTGCCGGCCGTACGGCGACCGGCTCGGCCTGGGGCCGCGCGGTGGCAGGCGGCGGGGCCGGCATCGACGGCTCGAGGGCAGCCACGCGGATCGTGCCGGCCTCGCGCGGCGCCCCCGCCGCGGCGATGGCGGCTGCGGCCTCGCGCAGGGCACGGTCCTGGGCGACGGTCGCCGGCGCCTCGGGGGCGGGCAGGGGCGGCGGACCGCCGGGTCGGGGCGGGATGACGAGCGTCTGGCCGGTCTTCAGGGTGTAGGGCCGCGCCAGCCGGTTGGCGGCGATGATCTCGCGCGCCGGGACCTCGTAGCGCCGGGCGAGCCGGTCGACCGATTCGCCCTCCTGCACCCGATGCAAGCGGCGGGCGGCGGCACGCTCGGCGGCGGCGCGCTCGGCCGCGCGCTGGGCGACGGCGCGCGCCTCGGCCCAGCTCTGGCCCGGCTTCTGATCGACCGGCTGGTAGGGCGTGCAGGAGGCGAGGGCGAGCGCGCCCAGAAGGGCGGTCGTCGCACAGAGCGGGGTACGGCACGATCGGACCCACATGGCTCGACGTTACCGAGGCCGGCGGCTCGCGATCAAGAGGTCTCGGGCCGCTCGACCAGGCCCAGAGCGTTGGCGAGATGTCGAAAAGCAGGTCGGTGTGTCATGTCGAGGTGAATCGGTGTCACCGAAACCCAGCCGTCGGCCACCGCGGCGAGGTCGGTGCCGGGCTCGGGCGGCCGCTCCTGCTTGAGGGCACCGATCCAGACATAGGGCTCGCCGCGTGGATCGACCCGCTCGACCAGCTGATCGCCGATCTTCTTCTTGCCCTGGCGGGTGATCTTCACGCCCTTGACGCTACGGGCCGGGACGTCGGGCAGATTGACGTTGATCAGCACGTCCTCGGGCCATTCCATGGTGGCGAGCCGGCGGACCACCTCCGGGGCGTGCCGCTCGGTCGTGGCCCATTTGATCTTGTGGCGGTCGCGGCTGACCTGGGAGAGGGCGATGGCGGGCACGCCCAGGAGCACCGCCTCCATGGCGGCGGCGATGGTGCCGGAATAGGTGACGTCGTCGGCCAGATTCGCGCCGTGGTTGACGCCCGAGAGCACGAGGTGGGGCCGGGGCGGTGGGATCAGCTTCTGGATCGCGAGCAGGACGGCATCGGTCGGCGTGCCGTCGACCGCGATGTGCCGCTCGGAGATCTGCCGCCAGCGCAGCGGCCGGCGCAAGGTGAGGGAGTGGCCGGCGCCGCTGTGGTTGGTCTCGGGAGCGACCACCCAGACGTCCTCGCTGATCGACCGGGCGACCTGTTCGAGGAGCTTGATGCCGTGCGCCTGGATGCCGTCGTCGTTGGTAACCAGGATGCGCACGCTCAATCCTCCGGCTCGAGGCGGTCGATCCCGTCCATGTAGGGGACGAGCGCCCCCGGCAGGCGGATCGAGCCGTCGGCTTCCTGGAAGTTCTCGAGGACGGCGATCAGCGTTCGGCCGACGGCGAGGCCCGAGCCGTTCAGGGTGTGGACGAAGCGCGGCGCACCGCCGGCCGCGGGCCGGAAGCGGGCCTGCATCCGCCGGGCCTGGAAGTCGCTGCAGTTCGAGCAGGAGGAGATCTCGCGATAGACGCCCTGACCGGGCAACCAGACCTCGAGATCGTAGGTCTTGCTCGAGGCGAAGCCGGTGTCACCGCTGCACAGCAGCACCACGCGGTAGGGAAGCTCGAGGCGCTTCAACACCTCCTCGGCGCAGGCTGTCATCCGCTCGTGCTCGGCGGCGCTGGTCTCGGGGGTGGTGATGCTCACGAGCTCCACCTTGAGGAACTGGTGCTGGCGGAGCATGCCCTTGGTGTCCTTGCCGGCCGCTCCGGCCTCGGAGCGGAAGCAGGGGGTGCAGGCGGTGAAGCGCAGCGGCAGGGCGGATTCGGGCAGGATCTCGCCCGCCACGAGGTTGGTGACCGGCACCTCGGCGGTCGGGATCAACCAGTGGCCGGAGTCGGTCCGGAACAGGTCCCGGGCGAATTTGGGCAGTTGCCCGGTGCCGAACAGCGCCTCGTCGCGGACCAGGAGCGGCACCGAGACCTCGCGATAGCCGTGCTCCTTGGTCTGCAGATCGAGCATGAAGGCGGCCAGCGCCCGCTCGAGGCGGGCGAGCTGGCCTTCGAGGACGACGAAGCGGGCGCCGCTCAGCTTGGCGGCGCGCTCGAAGCGCATGCCGAGGCGGGCGCCGAGTTCGTCGTGGGGCTTGGGTTCGAAGGCGAAGCGCGGCGGTCGGCCGACCGTGCGCACCACCCGATTGGCGGTCTCGTCGGGCCCGTCCGGCACTTCCTCGGCGAGCCGGTTCGGATGGCTCGCGAGCAGGCTCTCGAGGCGGGCTTGGAGCTCCCGCAGCCGCTCCTCGCCGGCTTTGACCTCGTCCTTGAGGGCCGCGACTCGCGCCAGGAGCGAGCCGGCATCGCCGCCCGTGCGCTTGGCCTCGCCGATCTCCCGCGAGAGCCGGTTGCGTTCGGCCTGGCGTTCCTGGAGGGTGGTCTCGAGGGCACGCCGCTCGGCGTCGACGGCCAGGATGTCGGCCGCGGCGGGTGGCAGGCCGCGGCGCGCGAGGGCGCGGTCGAACGCTCCGGGATCGTCGCGGAGCCAACGCAGATCGTGCACGGGAGTGGCCTTCTCGGGCAGGCGCTGGGCGGCCGGCAGGCAAAGGGAAGCGGGAGCGCTTGTCAATCGCTGCGCTGCACCGCCCCGCCCGTATTCGCGGCCGTCTCCGCCGCCTCGCGGGCGGCCCGCCGCTTCTCGCCCCAGCGGACCATCCAGATCGACACTTCGTAGAGCGCGATGAGCGGGACGGCGAGACCGATCTGGCTGATCACGTCGGGTGGGGTGATGATCGCGGCGAAGACGAAGACGCCGACGATCGCGTAGCGGCGGGCTTTGGCGAGCCCGTCGGCGGTAACGAGGCCGACCCGGCCCATGAGGGTGAGCGCCACCGGCAATTGAAAGGCGATGCCGAAGGCGAAGATGAGCTTCATGACGAGGTCGAGATACTCGCCCACCCGCGCCTCGAGCTGGATCGGCAGCTGTCCCGGCTCGACCCCGGCGGTCTCGAAGCTCAAGAAGAAACGCCAGGCCATCGGGAAGACGAAGTAGTAGACGAAGGCCCCTCCCAGGAAGAAGAGGATCGGTGTGGCCACCAGGAAGGGCAGGAAGGCCTCTTTCTCGTGCCGGTACAGGCCCGGGGCGATGAACAACCAGAGCTGGGCCGCGACGAAGGGGAAGGTGAGGAAGGCGCCGGCGAAGAAGGCGACTTTGAGATAGGTGAAGAAGGCCTCGGTGAGCCCGGTGTAGATCATCCGTCGGTCGTGATAGCCCATCTGCTCGTAGATATCGGCCAGCGGGCGGACCAGGAAACGATAGATCGGCTCGGCGAAGAACCAGCAGACCACCATGCCGGCGACGAGCGCGACGACGGCGTACATGATGCGGTTGCGCAGCTCGATCAGGTGATCGAGAAGCGGCATCTCGCGATCGTCGATGTCCTTGAGCAGCGCCATGGCTCAGGAGCGCTCCGGGGCGCGGTCGGCGGGTCGCTCGGCCGGGCCGGCGAGCGCCGGCTCGGGAGCGGGCGGGGCGGTGACGGCGGGCGCCGGCTCGGTCGCGGCCGGCGGCTGCTCGAGCGCGTCTTTGATCGAGCGGGCCTCGCTCTCGAACGTGTCGCGCACGTCGAGCGCCTTTTCGAGCTTGCGGTCGGGGTCGATCGTCTCGCGGATCGTGTGCTCGAGAGCGACGGGGTTCATCTTCTGCAACCCCGCCTTGATCTCCTCGAGCTCGGCCTCGCGCGCCATCTCGTCGAAGGAGCGCTGGAACTCGCGCGCCATGGCGCGCGCCTTGCCGGTCCAGCGGCCGACCTGGCGGGCTACCTTGGGCAGGTCCTTGGGGCCGATGACCACGAGGGCCACGACCAGGATGACCAGCATCTCCGACCAGCCGATGTCGAGCATCATCCGGGCTCCGTGCGCGCCGCCCCGCGTCCTCCCGCGCTCCGGGGTCCGACTCTGGCAAAGGCCGACCGCCCGCGCAACCGGACCGCCTCAGCCCGCGCCCGCCGAGGGATAGACGAAGGCGTGCGCCGGGTCGAGGACCACCTCGACCGCCTCGCCCGGCACGGCCGCGGGCGGCAGGATGCGACGGACCTTGACCACCCCGCCGTCGACCAGCCGCAACCAGACGAGGTGGACGGGTCCGAGATCGCGCCGCTCGACCACGGTGGCGGGCAGGCCGCGGCCGGCACCCGATGGGGCGAGCTCGATGCCCTCGGGGCGCACCACCACCTCGACGCGGGTGCCGGCGGCGATCCCGGGGGCGGCGACCCGGCCCACCGGCGTGTCGACATGACCCTCGCCGGCGGTGAGCGTGAAGCGGTTCACGGGGCCGAAGAAGCCCGCCACGAAGAGGTCGCGCGGGTTCTGGTAGAGCTCGGCCGGGGTGCCGCTCTGGACGATCCGGCCGCCCTCCATGGCGTGGATGCGATCGCCGACGCGGACCGCCTCCTCGGCGTCGTGGGTGACGAGGAGGGTCGGAGTCCCGGTCTCCTTGAGGATGGCGACGGTCTCCTCGCGGACCTGGGCTCTGAGCGTGGTGTCGAGGGCCGAGAAGGCCTCGTCCAGGAGCATGAGGTCGGGCTGGGGGGCGAGCGCACGGGCGAGGGCCACGCGCTGCTGCTCGCCACCCGAGAGCGTGTGCGGCCAGGACTTGGCGTGGCGTTCCATGTCGACCCGGCGGAGGAGTTCGGCGACCCGGGCGCGGCGCTCCTCCTTGGGCCGGCCGGCCAAGCCGAAGGCCACGTTCTCCTCGACCCGCAGATGCGGGAAGAGGGCGAAGTCCTGGAACATGAGGCCGACCCTGCGGGCCTCGGGCGGCAGCATGGCGCCCGGCCGGGCGACCACCCGGCCATCGATCGCGATCTCGCCCTCCTGGATCGTCTCGAGGCCGGCGATCAGCCGGAGCGTCGTCGTCTTGCCGCAGCCCGAGGGGCCCACGAGACAATGGATCTCGCCCGGCGGCACCACGAGGTCGACGTTCTCGACCACCCGACGCCAGCCGAAGCGGTGCGACAAACCCGAGACGCGCAGACCCTGCCGCCCGGGCGCGCGGGCGAGGATCGCGGCCGCCGCCATGTCACCTTGACGTCGCGGGCCGACCCGATGCCGGCCCTCCTGCGACGCCCCGGATCTAATCACCGGCCGGCGGCTTGAAAAGCCCGTCGGCGGCGAGCTCCTCGAGCTTCGGCAGATCGGCGAGCGAAGCCAGGCCGAAGGCGTCGAGGAAGGCCTGGGTGGTGCCCCAGGTGAGCGGCCGGCCGGGAACTTCGCGGCGGCCTTTGGGCGCCACCCAGCCCGCCTCGATCAGGAGCTCGAGGGTGCCGGCCGAGAGGCTCACGCCGCGGACCGCCTCGATCTCGGCGCGCGTGACCGGCTGCTGCCAGGCGATCACCGCGAGGGTCTCTAGGGCCGCTTTCGAGAGCCGGCGCAACGGCCGGACGATCCGGGTCAGATGCGGCGCGAGCTCGGGGGCGGTGCGGAAGGCCCAGCTCCGGCCGATCCGCTCGAGCCGCACGCCGCGCCCGCGATAGTGCGCCTCGAGCGCGGCGAGCACGGCCCCGGCCTCGGCCCGAGCGCCCAACAGGAGCTGGATCTCCCGTTCCTCGACCGGCTCCGGAGCGGCGAAGAGGTAGGCCTCGACCAGCGCCAGCGGATCGGGCCCGGCCGCCTCTGCCGGGCCGGCG
>CALBAK010000056.1 GCA_937926445.1 uncultured Alphaproteobacteria bacterium | reverse complement strand
CGGCGCTGGTGTGGCGCAGGAACAGATGGACGAGCCCCTCGCTGTCCGGCGCCCGCTCAGCGACCAGGGCGGCGACCTTCGCGGTCAGCTCGACGAAACCCCGGCCGGGGGTAGGGACTCGGAGGAGGTGGTGGGGCATGGGACGGTGCTCCCTCGAACCGAACGCTCGGCCGAGCCGCGAGCGCGACGGGCCGGCCGTCGGTCTCTGCTCTCGGGAGGACAACTCGTGAAGCGGAGAGCGACCTCAGCCACCGCCCCCCGACGGTCGGCCAAGGCCCGCGAGCCGTTCGAGATCGCGCTTCAGCGCCTCCTCGATCGAGACGAGGACCCGCCAGCGGTCACCCGCGCGGTAGGCGTAGATCCGGCCACTGTCGTCCTGGCCCGTGGCGACGTGGCATTCCCACCAGCCGTCCCGACCGCGCACCGGCTTGAACCGGCGGTGCAGCTCGACGCCCGCCTGGAGTTCGCCCCGCAGCCGGTAGACCGCACCACGCTCGCGATAGTCGCCGAACGGGGTGAGGAAACTGTCGCCCACGAGCTCGATCCGCGGAAGGGACTCGAGAAACGCCTCGACCTCGGGACGCAAGCGGCGTTGCAGGCGCTCCCCGCCGCCCGATGGGCCCGAAGTCGTCCGCGCTCCAGCCTCGTCGAGCGCTCGCCGCAGCGCCTCGATCTCCTCGCGCGCGCCCTCGAGCTCCCGTTCGAGTTCCTCGACTCTCGCGAGCGCATCGTCTGCGCAGCCCCCAGACATTCCTCCCTCTGCGCGCGCCGAACCGCCCCGAGGCGGGCACGGAGCCGATCGCGTTCGACCAGGAGCCGGTGCACCTGCTGCTCGAGCAAGCGCAGCCGCAGCCGCTCTTCGGTCGAAGGCCGCACCGGCTCGGCGCCGCTCCCGCCGAGGAGGGTCGCAATTCGCGCCCGCAAAGGCGGCCCCTCGCGGGGGAAGAAAAGCCGCAAGGACCAATCCGCCTCGAGTTCGGGGTCGAGATTGGAATGCACCCGCGACACCGAGAGCCCCGCGGAGCGCAACGCCGCGAGCACAGCATCGCGAGCGAGGGCGTCGCCTTCGATAAGCAGCACCGCCTCCTCGATTCCTTCGAGCAGAGATCAGCGCTGCTTGCCCGAAGGCCGCGACCAAGTTCTGCAGGCCTCGGCCGGCGCGAAGGGGCCGGCGATGTCGATCGAGCCGTCTTCGGCGAGCGGGAACACTTGGCCGTGCCAGAGCGCTCCGGCGCGGCCGTCGGGGAGGCGCATCGCCTGCAGCTCGGCCCGGTCGAGCGGCTCGCCGACATCGAGGACGCGGACCAGCGTCGTCGCGGAACCGGTCCGTTCGTTCCCCGGTTGCATGCCGTTCTGGTCCGTGTCGTGATGCCGACCCGATCGTTCAGCGGCACGAATGTGATGGACCTGCTCCCGACACTCAACCTGCTCGTGGCACGTTGGGAGACGATCGGTGGCGTCTGCGTCGTGCTGACGCTGTGGGCGGTCGGCTCGGGAATCATGCTGTATCGAAGTGGTCGAGCGGTCCGGCGTGCGCTCGAGAGCGCAGCGACACGCTTGCGAGGCAGACCCGGAGAGGCCCTGGCGCCGAACCATTTCGAAGCGCTTCGCCGCAATCTCGCCGAGGACCGCGTGGTCGGCCCGTCCTGGCGGGTCTTCGCGGAGGCGGTGGTCGTTCCGAGCGAGTCGCACCAGCGGCCCGTGCGGGCGACGATCGCCCCAGATCGGCTGTTCGACCTCGGCCTTTACCGCCGCGTCGGCACCGACCTGCGCTACCACACCGCCCTGCCGGGTCTGCTCGTGGGTGCGGGCCTTCTGTTCACCTTCTTCGGGCTCGCGGTCGCGCTCGCCAACGCCGGTGCGATCGTCACCGCCGCCGACCCGGAGGCGCGCAGCGTCGGTCTCAAGGGCCTGTTGGACGCGGCCTCGATCAAGTTCGTGACCTCGCTGGTCGGGCTCTTCTGCTCGATCGGCTACGCCCTGTTTCGAAAGGCGGAGACGAAGGCGACCGAACGAGCCCTCGACCGGTTCTGCGGGCTGCTCGACGAACACTTCCCCCTCGCGACACCCGCCTTCTTTCAGGGCGAAGCCAACCGGACATTGGAAGCCCAACGCAAGAGCCTCGACACGCTCGCCAACGATCTGGCTCAGAGCATCGGCCCGGCGCTCGATCGGACGCTCGATGCGCGCCTCGGCGAGCACCTCGGGCCGCTGCGCGAAGCGATCGAGAAGCTCGCGGCCCGCGAGGCGGAAGACGTCGGGCGCACGCTGGAGGCGATGCTCGAGCGGTTCCTCGAAAAGCTCCAGGCAACCAGCGGCGAGCAGCTCGCGGCGGTCGCCGCCAGGCTGGAGGAGGCGTCGAAAGGGCTCGAAAGCCTGCGCGGGAGCCTGGACGCCGCGGGCACAAAGCTCGCCGAGGCGGCGGATTCGCTCTCCCGCAATCTCCAGGAAGGATCCCGCGCCGCTGCCGAGAAGCTCGCCCGAAGCAATCAGTATCTGGCGCAACAGCTCGCCGCTACCGTCCACAGGACGAACCAAGAATCCAACGCGGGGCTGCAGAAGCTACTCGCCGCTGTTCCCGAAGTCCTCGCTCTGGTGAAACGTGCAACCGAGGCCGGGGCCGCCTCCGTCGCGGAGGGCGCTGCAAAAGGCGCGGCGCAATTCGAGGCTGCTGCACAAAAGGCGGCAAGTGCCCTCGCCGCCGCCGTGGATCGTCTCGGTGATCGGCTGGATGCCGCCGCCGGTCGGCTCGCGGGTGCTGCCGAGGTAACGCGCGCGGGTGCGGAGCAATTGGCGCAGGCGAGCGGCGAGCTCGCTGGCCGGCTCGGCACCCTGGGGCAGACGATGCGGGAGAGCGCGGACGGCCTTCGGGCCTCCGCCCAGGAAGCGGGCGAGCGGCTCGAACAATCCGCGGCTCGCGCCGGCGAGCAGCTGCAAGCGGTGGCGCAGCCGTTCGGCGCCGCAGCCCAGAGTTTGGCCGCGAGCTCTGCAGCGCTGCAGAAGACGAACGAGCGCATCGAGGCGGTTACGAAAGCCTTGCAGGAAACCTTGAGTCGATCCGCGAGTCTCGTTCAAGAGCTCTTGACCGGCGTCGATCAGATGAAGCAGGCTTCCGAGCAGTTGCGGACCGTCGGCGGCCACCTCACCGGCCTCGACCAGTCGCTCGGCGAGGCCCTCCTGAAGCTCGCCGAGCAATACGAAGCCTTCGCGCATCGAATCGTTGGAGTGGTAAGTCAGGTAGACAACAACCTCGGCACGGCGGTCACGTCGCTTCAGGCTGCGATCCGAGACCTCGCCGAAGCTGTCGAGGACCTGCAGCCGGCTCGTCCCGGCCCCGTTCGCCAATAGCCAGCCATGGGCAGCGGGGTGCCACGCCGGATGGTCGACGAGCCCGAAGGCGAAGGCTACTTCGCCTCGGTTTCCGATCTCATAGTCGGCATCCTCTTCGTCTTCCTCCTGATGCTGACGGTCTTCGCACTGAACTATCAGCGCTCGAGCGAAGACGTCGAAGCACTCAAAGCCGAGCTGCTTCGGCTCGAAGCTCTCGCCCGCGAGCGCGCCGAGGCGGCCGAGCGGGCCCGGCGCGAGGCGGAGCGGGCGCGCATCGAGGCCGAGACCGCGCAGATCGAGGCGCGAGCCCAGCGGCGGCTCGCCGAGCTCGAGCGGGCCGAGGCGGAGCGGCAGCGTCGGCTCGCGCAAGCCGAGCGCGAGCGCAACGCCGAGCTCGAGCGGCTGCTCGCACGCCAGCGCGAAGCGCTTCTGCGGGCGCTCGATCTGCTCGATCGCGAGGTCGAATCGCGCCGGCTCGCGCGGGAGGCTCTGCTCGTGCGCATGCGCGACCGGCTCGCCGAGCGCGGCGTGATCGTCCATATCGATCCGCGTTCGGGCGTGCTGCGCCTGCCCGAGCACGAACTCCGCTTCCCGACCCGAAGCGCCGAGCTCGGACCGGAGCAGCGGCGCGCCGTGGCAATCCTGGCCGAGGTGATGGCCGAGGTGCTGCCCTGCTTCGCGCTGGGGGGCGAGGGCAAGGGCTGCGCCCCCGAGGATCAGCCCCTTCTCGAAACCGTGCTCGTGGAAGGCCACACCGACAAGCGACCGCTCGCCCCCGGTGGCGACTTCCGCGACAACTACCAGCTCTCTGCCGCGCGGGCGCTCACCGTCTATCGGGGCCTCGTGACCGATCGGCCGGCGCTGCTCGCCCTGCGCAATCCCGACGAGCAGCCGCTCCTGGGCGTCTCGGGCTATGGCGAGAGACGGCCGCTGCCGGGAGCGCTCGGCGACGCCGAGCGAGACCATGCCGTCAATCGCCGCATCGACATCCGGTTCATCCTGAGTGCGCGCACCGCCGAAGAGATCGAGCGCCTGCGCGAAGAGATCCGCAGGGTGCTGGGACCGACCCCATGACCTCGATCCGCGAAGCCGCCGCGATCGTCGAGACGCTAGCCCGACGCTTGCCCCACATGGCTCCGGAGGAGGCGACGCACACCCGTGAAGCCCTCGAACGCCTCGGGGCACCTCGAGACGACAAGCCGAGGCCACCGCCCGCGGACCATCTCGAGGCGTTGCGGCGACGGCTGGAGGCGCTTTTCCGAAGCGGCCGCGGGCACGAAGCGACGCTGCGCGATCTACGCAACGCACCCTGGATCCTCTGGAAGGGCGAGCCGCGCGGCGAGGCGATCCCGGGGCTGCTCGACGCGATCCTGCGCCAAACAGCGGGCAACCGCCCGACGTTGCGGAACCTCGTCCATTGCTGGATCCTCGCCTTCGACCCAGCGAATGCGAGCCACGCCCGGCTCGGTCCTGTGCTCGACGGGCTCGTGCGCAGCAGCGACGACCCGCGCCTCGCCTGGGCGCGGACGGCGGCCGTCGAGGTGAGCCTGTTCGATCCGAAGAGCGGAGCGAACCGGCTCGGCCACGCGCTCTTGACCGGCTCGGCGCCGATCGAGGAGCTCCTGGCGCGATACGGGTTCGCGGAGCCCATGCGTGCCGCGAGCGCCTATCTGCGGCAGGCGCTGCTCGCGGGCCTTCGTGAATGGGGGCAGCTCGCGACGCGCAAGGACGCCCCGCAGCTCTTGGAGCGCCTGCTCGAGGTCTGGACGAAAGACGGGAAGCTCCGCTTCGAGGAAGCGCGCGCGGCCTTCGCCGAAGGACTGCTGCGGCCTTGGCTCGAAGGCGTCCTGCCGTCCGAGGAGGTTCGCTCCCGCGTCCAGCGGGCGCTGCTCGATCGGTTGGGCGACCCGCGCGTGCCCGGAGGCATGGGGCGCTGGGCGCAGGTCGATCGCAAGGCGGTCGAGCTCTTCAAATCCTGGCTCGCCAAGGCCTCGCTCGAGGCTTTCTTCGCGATCATCCGAGAGTATGCGCTCGACCATCAGTGGCGCTACCGCGAGCGCTTCTGGAAGGCCTGCCTCCACAAAGGTGCGATTTCGGATGCCTGGAAAGGTGCGAGTTCGGATGCCTGGCTCGCCCTGGCTCCCGAGGTCGCGCGAGCCGCTCGGGGTGTACAGGATCTCCGTGGTGCCTTCGCAACGCTAACGGGCGGGGTCGACGCCAGGCACTCGGTGATCTTGATGCGCATCGGGCCGCTCGTGCTCTGCGAGTGGAGCCACAACGGCAAGCTCCGCGCCTGGCCGGCGGAGTGGGGGAACGCGCCCCGGCTCGGCGGCAGCGGCTACACGCGCGCCGAGCTCACGACCGACAGCCTCGTCTTTCCCGGTGGTGACACGAAAGACGGGCTGCGGCACGCCGGCTCCGAGGGCTACCGATGGCAGAAGCGCGCCGTGGCCTTGCTGCGCGAGCGGGCCAGGGTCGTCCTCGAGGAGAGGGACTACAAGCTGTGAGGGCCAGCTTCGCGTTCGAGCCCGAGGCCGCGGCGACCGCGCTTCGGCTCACCGTCTCCGGCCGGGCGATCCCGGTCGAGCGCTGGGCGCTCGAGGCACCCGCCCCGCTGCTGCCCGGCGTCGATCTCGTCAATCGGCTCGTCGCCGCGGAAACGG
>CALBAK010000055.1 GCA_937926445.1 uncultured Alphaproteobacteria bacterium | reverse complement strand
GCCGGCGCCGGTCCGGAGGTCGAGCCGGCCCCGCGCGTCGAGCCGCGCCCCTGCGGCTTCGACGACGAGGTTCTCGACCTCGAGTCGCGCGAACGCGCGCTCGAATCTGCCCGAAAGCGCGATCCGATCGAGCCGCAGCGTCGGCAGGGCCGGGTCGAGCGTCGCCGGCAGCAGGCCCGCGAGCTCGGCTGCGACCGCGAAGCCTTCGGCCGAGCGCGAGAGGAGAACGGCCGAGCGCGCCGGCTCGCCCTTTTGGACGAGGTCGACGGCGAGAAAGGCGAGCCCGGTCGCGGGCTCGATCTCGACCGTGCCGCCGCGCCCGACGAGCGGTGGTCGGCCGGGCCCGAGCCTCACGAGGAAGGTCGCCGCCTCGGCCGCCAGGACCGCGGGTGCACCCGGCGGCCCGAGCGCCGCCGCCGCAGCTTCGGGTCCGCCCGGGAGCGCCGCGAGGCCGGAGGTCTCGACACCGAGCGCCGCCCCCTCTCGCCCCGTCGCGTCGAGGCGGAGCTCGGGACCCACGAGGGTGAGCCGAGCGACCACCGGGCGGCCCAGGGCGAGCGAGGCGGGCAGATCCGGCGAAAGCCGCGCGTGCGGTGCCTCGAGGAGCGGCGCACCGGCCGGATCCCGCAGCGAGAGCGAGCGGAGTTCGAGCTCGAGCGGCCCACCGGTCGCGCGCAGCCGCAGCGCCGCCCCGTCGAGCTCGAGCCGCAGCGGTGTCGCGGCCTCGACCAGCGCGCTTCGCAGCGGGGCTTCGAAGGGACCGAGGCCCAGCGGGCCGCCGCCGAGCGCCGGAATCGACAGCGCGAGCGCGGCCGCGAGAGCGCTCGCGAGCTCGCCCGCGAGGCCGAAGAGGAGCCTCAGGCCCGGGATCCGCATCGCCCGCTCGGCCCGGCGAGCGCGCGTCCGGCCCGCGTCTGTGCGCGCCCGGTGCTTGACCGGCGCGAGCGCGGCGGACAGTGTCGCGGCCCCGGCGATCGCTGCACCATCGGGCTCCCGGCTTGAGCCTCGCTCTGCTCGACCCTCCCCTGCCGACCGACGCCGCGGCCGTCGAAACCGGCCTGCGTCGGCTCGCCCAGGTGGCCCGGGCGAGCGGCGATCCGGCCCTGCAGAGCTTCCTGGACGCGGCCCCCGCCCTTCCCGGGCTCGGGCCGGTGCTGCGCGGGATCCTCGCGGGCAGCCCCTTCCTGACCGCGTGCCTGCTGGCCGAGCCCGACCTGCTGTGGCGTTTGCACGAGGCCGGGCCCGATGTCGCACTCGGCGAGCTCCTCGCCGCGGTCGAGGCGCTCGATCCGGCCGAGCGGACCCGGGTCGTGGCCCAGCTCCGCCGGTTCCGCCGGCGCGCCGCACTCCTCGTCGCTCTGGCGGATCTGGCCGGCTTCTGGCCGCTCGAGCGGGTGAGCGAGGCGCTCACCGCCTTCGCCGACCGGGCGATCGAGCGAGCGCTCGCCCACCTCCTGCTCGATGCCGCCCGGCGCGGCGAGATCGCCCCGCGCCATGCCACCGATCCGGCCGCCGGGAGCGGCCTGATCGTGCTCGGCATGGGCAAGTACGGCGCCCGCGAGCTCAACTACTCCTCGGACGTCGATCTCGTCGTGCTGTTCGACGAAGCGGTCCTGCCCTGCCGCGCCGCCGACGGGCCCATGGCGCTCGCCGCCCGCCTCACCCGCTCGCTCGTCCACCTCCTCGAGCATCCCTCGCGCGACGGTTACGTGTTCCGCATCGACCTCCGGCTGCGTCCGCACCTTCCGGGCCATCCGCTGGTCATTTCGGCCGGGGCGGCCGAGCTCTATTACGAGCGGCACGGCCAGAACTGGGAGCGGGCGGCCTTCATCAAGGCCCGCGCCGCGGCCGGGGATCGGGCGGCCGGCGAACGATTTCTCGCCGCCCTCCAGCCCTATGTCTGGCGACGCAGCCTCGACTACGCGGCGATCCGCGACATCCACTCGATCAAGCGCCAGATCAACGCCCATCGGGGCTTCGGCAGCATCCGCGTCCACGGCCACGACATCAAGGTCGGCCGGGGCGGCATCCGCGAGATCGAGTTCTTCGCCCAGACCCAGCAGCTCATCCTGGGCGGCCGCGAGCGCAGTCTCAGAAGCCCGCGGACCTGCGAGACGCTCGAGGCGCTCGCCCGCGGTCGCTGGATCGAGGCGCGCACGGCCGAGGAGCTCACCGCCGCCTACCGCTTTCTGCGCTCGCTCGAGCACCGGCTGCAGATGGTCGCCGACAAGCAGACCCAGACCCTGCCGGCGCGCGAGCAGGAGCTCGCCCGCTTCGCCGCCTTCGCGGGCTTCGCCTCGAGCGAGGCGCTGGTCGAACGGGTGCTGGCCGCGCTCCAGACGGTCGAGCGGCACTATGCGGCCCTCTTCGAGCGCGAGCCCGACCTCGGCGCCGGCGGCAATCTGGTCTTCACCGGGACGGGCGACGATCCCGAGACGCTCGAGACGCTGCGGGGCATGGGCTTCAAGGAGCCACAGGCCGTGGCGGCGCGGATCCGCGCCTGGCATCACGGCCACATCCGCGCCACCCGCAGCACCCGCGCGCGCGAGCTGTTGACCGAGCTCACCCCGAAGCTCCTCGGCCTGCTCACCGCGCAGGCCGACCCCGACCACGCCTTTCGCCTGTTCGACGAGTTCGTGAGCGCGCTGCCGGCGGGCGTCCAGCTCTTCTCGCTCCTGCGCGCCAACCCCAAGCTCCTCGACCTTCTGGCCGATCTGATGGGCGCGGCTCCCCGCCTCGCCCGCCATCTGGCGAGCCAGAGCGATCTCTTCGAGCAGCTCATCCAGCCCGATTTCTTCGAGCCCCTGCCCGAGCCCGAGCGGCTCGCGGCCGAACTCGCGGGACGGCTCGGCGACGCCCGCGACCTGCAGGACACGCTCGACCTCGCCGCCCGCTGGGCCCGCGGCCGCCAGTTCCAGGCCGGCGTGCAGGTGCTCTTGGCGCTCGCTGGGGCGGAGGAAGCGGCCGGCGCGCTCACGGCGATCGCCGAGACCGTGCTGCGCGCGCTCCTGCCCAGAGCCGAAGCCTGGCTCGAGCCGCAGCACGGCCGGGTCCCGGGCGGTGCCTTCGTCGTGCTCGGCTTCGGCAAGCTCGGCTCGCGCGAGCTCACCGTCGGCTCCGACCTCGATCTCGTCTTCGTCTACGACGCCCCGGAAGGCGCCCGTTCGGACGGACCGAAGCCGCTCGATGCGGCCTCCTGGTACGGCCGGCTCGGCAACCGGATCGTCGCCGCGATCACCGCGCGAACCGCCGGCGGCCAGCTCTACGAAATCGACACCCGGCTGCGCCCCTCGGGCAATGTCGGTCCGCCGGCCTGCGCGCTCGCCAGCTTCGCCCGCTACCAGCTCGAGACCGCCGAGGTCTGGGAGCAGCAGGCCCTGACCCGCGCGCGGGTGGTGGCGGGCGACCCGGAGCTCGCCCGGCGGGTCGAGGCGGCGATCGAGGCGGCGGTCCGCCGCCCGCGCGAGCCGCGGGCCCTCGCAGCCGCGGTGCGGGCGATGCGCGAGCGGATCTGGCGCGAGCACGGCAAGGCCGATCCCTGGGCGCTCAAGCACACCCGGGGCGGCCTCGTCGACCTCGAGTTCACCGCGCAATATCTCGTGCTCGCGCATTCTCACGCGGTGCCGGCGCTGCACCGGACCGCGACCTCGGCCGTGCTCGAGGCGGCAGGCGAGGCGGGGATCCTGGAGCCCGCCCAGGCGCGCGAGGCGACCGCCGCGCTGCGCCTGTTGCACGCGCTCCAGGCGGTGCTGCGCCTCTCGACGAGCGACCGCTTCGACCCGGCGGCGGCTCCCGCGGGGTTGCGCCAGGCGCTGCTCGCCGCGGCCCGCCGCGCCCTGCCCGACGAGCCGCTGCCCGACTTCGCCGCCCTCGAGCGGCGGCTCGTTGAAAGCGAGGAACAGGCGCGCCAGCTGTTCGACGAACTCTGCCCGCTCCGAGCGGCGCGCGAACCCTCGAGGAGTGCCTCATGAGCGTGAAGGAAGGAGACCCCGCCCCGGCTTTCGAGCTGCCGACCGACGACGGCGGTCGGATCGATTCGAGGAGCCTTCTGGGCAAGCCCTACGTCATCTACTTCTATCCCAAGGACGACACGCCCGGCTGCACCAAGGAGGCGATCGCCTTCTCCTGCCTCGAGGCCGAGTTCGAAAAGCTGGGTGTGCCGGTCATCGGGGTCTCCAAAGACGACATCGCGAGCCACCAGAAGTTCCGCAAGAAGCACAATCTCGAGATCGCGCTCGCCTCCGACCCCGAGGGCAAGGTCGTCGAGGCGTTCGGGGCCTGGGTCGAGAAGTCGATGTACGGCAAGAAGTACATGGGCATCGACCGCTCGACCTTCCTGGTCGGCAAGGACGGCCGGATCCTCAAGGCCTGGCGCAACGTCAAAGTTCCGGGCCACGCCGAAGCCGTGCTCGAGGCGGCGAAGGCGGCGGTCGCGGGCTGAGGCGAGCGGCGCGGACGGCCGGCTCAGCGCCAGGGTCGGCCGTCCAGCGCGAGCCAGAGGCCGCGGCCGGAGCGCCAGAGCACCCAGAGCCACAAGAGACCCCAGATCAGCCAGCCGATCCCGAGGATCGAGAGGATCCAGCCCAGGATCCCGAAGACGAGAGAGGCCCAGAACACGCTCACCTGATTGTCGAGGTGGCTCTCGTAGACCGTGCCCTCGGTCACGTCCCGCTTGAGAAGCGCCACGATCCCGCCGACGACCAGCGGCAGGGCCGTGAAGAGCGCGGTCAGATAGAGCCCGTAGATCAGAAGGGTCCAGCTGCGCGCCGCGCCCGTCCGGTCGATCGCCCTGGCCATCACAGGCAGCCGAGCTCGGCGAAGGAGAGCCAGCCCACGGGCTCCCCGGGCTCGACCCTCGTCTTCTCGGCCTCGATCAGCGCGAGCCCCTCGCCCTCGACGAGGGAGGTCAGGATACCCGAGCCCTCGCGCGCAATCCGCTCGACGAGGAGCCGGCCACTCGCATCCGCTACGAGGCGTGCGCGCAAGAGCTCGGTGCGGCCCGGTCTTTTCGCGAAAGCGAACGCGGCCGGCAGCGGCAGCGGCCGCGGCCAGTGGAGCGCCGCGCCCGCGAGCGCGAGCAGGAACGGCCGGGCGAGCAGCAGGAAACAGACCGTGGCGGCCACCGGATTGCCGGGCAGGCCGACATAGACCGCCCGGCCGAGCCGGCCCACGGCGAAGGGCCGGCCGGGCTTCAAGGCGATCTGCCAGAAATCGAGCGCCCCTTCCCGCGCCACCGTGGTGGTCAGATGGTCGGCCGCCCCCTTCGACGCCCCGGCCGAGCTCAAGACGACCTCGTGCTCGCCGGCCGCCGCCAGGAGCCAGTTGCGCACCCGGCCCGCCTCGTCGGGCAGGATGCCGTGATCGGCGACCCGGCAGGGCAGGCCCGCGAGCAGCGCCGAGAGGATCGTCCGGTTGGCGTCGTAGACCCGGCCCGGTGCGAAGGGGGTGCCGGGCTCGAGGAGCTCGTCCCCCGAGGAGACGAGGGCCACCGAGAGTGGCCGGTGGACCGGCAGCCGGTCGAGACCGAGTTCGGCCGCGAGCCCGAGATGCTGCGGGGCGAGCCGGGTCCCGGGCACGAGCACCGTCGCCCCCGCGCGCACGTCCTCCCCCGCCCGCCGCCGATTGGCACCGGCGCGGAACCGCGCGGGCACGACGACGGTCCCGTCCTCGACCCGGCACTCCTCCCACATCGCGACCGTGTCGCAGCCCGCCGGCATCGGCGCACCCGTCAGCGCCTCGACCGCGTGGCCGGCCGGCACGCTGCCGGGGAACGGGTGGCCCGCCGCCGCGCGCCCCGGCAGAATCGAAAGGCGGCTCGGCCCCTCCCGGGCGAGCGAGGCGCCGGCGAACGCCCAACCGTCGACCGCCACGTTGTCGAAGGCCGGCACGTCCCGCGGGCTCACCACCGGCTCGGCCAGGATCCGGCCGCGAGCCGAGGCGAGCGGCACGATCTCGACCGCCGGCCTCGCCAGCCGGGCGGCGGCCGCCTCGAGCCGCTGCCGGACCTCGGCCAGGGAGAGGAGCCCGGCCTCGGGGTCGAAGCAGCAATCGCCCGTGCTGCGCATGCCTCAGCCCGGTGCCGCCCGTTCGAGGGCGAGGGCGGCGATCGCTTCGACGTCGTCGAGGTCGAGCACCGGCACGGGCGCGTCCGGCAAGGGCTCGTCGGAGGCGACCGCCACGATCGTCCGGTCCTCGCGGGCGAGGAGCGGCGTGCCGCGCTCGCGCCGGTGGACTTCGATCTTGGGCTGGGCGAAGCGCTTGAAACCCTCGACGATCACGAGATCGACCGGGGCGAGCTTTTTGAGGATCGCCTCGAGCGGCGGCTCGGGCTCGTCTTTGAGCTCGTGGATCAGCGCCCAGCGTCGGGCGGTCGCGAGCACCACCTCGCTCGCTCCCGCCTCGCGGTGCCGCCAACTGTCCTTGCCCGGCTGGTCGATGTCGACCGTGTGATGGGCGTGCTTGACCGTCGAGACCTTTAGCCCCTTTGCCACGAAATGGGCGACCAGCCGGCAGACGAGCGTGGTCTTGCCGTTGTTCTTCCAACCGACGATGCCGATCACCCGCCGACCCGGCCGTGCGCCGTCCATGCCGCCCGCCTTCTCGCCTCGCCGGCCCGCGGATAGCATGATGCGGCTCGTTTGGCAGCGGGGAGCGGAGATGGGCGCGGGTCCCTCGGGCGGAGAGGAAGCGACAGGCGACATCGCGCCGCAGCCGCATCAGCGGCTCGACGTGCGCGGGCTCAATTGCCCCCTGCCCGTGCTGAAAGCGCGCAAGCGCCTCGCCGCCATGGCCCCGGGCGAGCGGCTCGAGGTGCTCGCGACCGACCCCAAGGCACCGGCCGACATGGCCGAGCTCTGCGCCGCCACGGGCCACCGCTTGCTCGTATCGGAGAACGCCGAGGGCGGTTATCGCTTCCTGATCGAGCGGGCCGGCTGAGCCGCCCCTGTGCAAAGCGGGGATTGCCGCTCGAAGCGGACTTGTACATACAAACCAATACCGTAAGTTGATAGCCGTTCGACGCGACGCTCGGAACCGGGGCGCAGCACCCGGGAAGCGAGCGGCGACCGCCCCGGGGGTGGCGATTCGCCTGCCGGGGACGTCACGAGCGGTGGGATCGGTCGGGACCACAGGGACGAAACGGATGACGGCCGAGCAGGCGGTCCGGTCGCCACGGGCCGGGATGCCGCGCTTCTTCCGCCTTCTGGAGCGGGCCAGGAGTCTCGCGCTGGGCGTTCGCGAGGCGGGCCAGCCCTCGGACGGCTCGGACCGCCTCGCCGACTTCCTGCGCGCCGCGGCCGATTTCCTCTGGGAGAGCGACGGCGAGCTGCGGCTCGTTTGGCTGTCCGCGACCGCAACCTCGGTCCTCGGCCGCCCGGCCGGGGAGCTCGTCGGCCGGCGCTGGGCGGAGCTCGCCGTCGAGCCCGCCAACGGCGCCCTCGAGTCGGCCGATCCGGTGGCGGGCGGCGAGGGTTTCGTCCCCGGCCGTCCGTTCCGCGACCGCCGGGTGAGCCTGCTCGGCGGCGACGGTCGGTTGCGCATCCTCGAGACCAGCGCCGTGCCGCTCGTCGACCGCAACGGCCGTCTGCGGGGCTATCGCGGCATCGCGCGCGAGGTCGGCGAGCGGGTGCGGGCCGAGCAGCGGCTGCGTTTCCTCGCGGCGCACGACCCGCTGACCGGGGCCGCCAACCGCCTCTCGCTCGCGAGCGCACTCGCGGCCGCGATCGAACGGGCGGCCCGCGGCGGCCATCGGGTCGGCCTCGTGATGGTCGATCTCGACGGCTTCAAGCAGGTCAACGACGCACTCGGTCACGGCGCCGGCGACGGCGTGCTGCGCACCGTCGTCCGCCGGCTGCGTGACGGCCTCGCCGCGGGCGATCTCGTCGCCCGGCTGGGCGGCGACGAGTTCGCCCTTCTCTTGGCCGAGATCGGTCGGAGCGAGGATCCGACGGCCCGGCTCGAGGCGCTGGCGCAGCGGCTCGCCGAGCCGATCCCGGTGGCAGCCGCCACGGTCGTCCTCGGGGCGAGCTGCGGCTTCGCCCTTTGGCCCGACCACGGCCGGGGGCTCGACGAGCTCCTGGCCCGCGCCGATCAGCAGATGTACCGGATCAAACGGGCGCGGCGCGGGCGTTTGCTCGAGCCGCACCGCCAATGCGAGGGAGCCCCGGCCGTCGGTTGAGCCGAGGCGACGCGAGCGGTCCCGGCCGGCTCGCCCGATCGGCTCTTTGCCGATCGAGGCGCCTCGCCTAAAGGGCGAGGACACGAACGAAAGGCCTCGTCATGCGCGCGATCCGCCCCGAGATCCTCGCCCTCGAGCCCTCCGGCATCGGCAAGGTGGCGGCCGATCATCTCGACGATCCCGAGATCGTCCCCTTGTGGTTCGGCGAGAGCGATCTCGTCACCCCGGCCTTCGTCCGCGACGCCGCCAAGGCCGCACTCGATGCCGGCAAGACCTTCTACGGGCCGACCCGTGGCCACGTCCCGGTTCGCGAGGCGCTCGAGCGCTATCTGCACCGGATCTACGGGCTCGCGATCCACCCCGACCGGATCACGCTGCCCGGCTCGACCATGCTCACCGTCGTGCTGAGCTGCCAGTGCATCGTGACCCCAGGTGCCGAGGTGATCCTGGTCTCGCCCTACTGGCCGAATATCCGTACCGTGGTGGAGGTCCTGGGCGGGATGCCGGTCGACGTCCGGCTCGAGGAGGGCCCGGAGCGCTGGCACCTCGATCTCGACCGCGTCCGGGCGGCGATCGGACCCCGCACCCGGGCGATCTACGTCAACAGCCCGTCCAACCCCACGGGCTGGATCATGCAGCCGCACGAGCAGCGGGCGCTTCTCGACCTCTGCCGCGCGCACGGGCTCGCGCTGATCGCGGACGAGGTCTACCACCGCAACGTCTTCGAGGGGCCCGATCCGGCCCCCTCCTTCCTCGCGCTCGCCGAGGACGACGAGCCGGTCTTCGTCTTGAACGGCTTCTCCAAGGCCTGGGCGATGACCGGCTGGCGGCTCGGGTGGATGGTGCACCCCAAGCGGCTCGAGACGCCCCTTCGCGTGCTCTCCGAGATCAACAACACGGGTGCCACCGCCTTCGTCCAGTACGGCGGGATCGCCGCCCTCGAGCAGGGCGAGGCGTTCGTGGCCGAGTTCCGCGAGCGCACCCGGCACAACCGCGATCTCGTGATGCGCATCCTCGGAACCCATCCGAAGGTCCGGCTCTTGCGCCCCGAGGGTGCCTTCTACGCCTTCCCGAAGATCGAGGGGCTCGCCGACAGCCTCGCCTTCTGCCGAAGGCTCGTCCGCGAGGAAAAAGTCGGCACGGCTGCCGGCTACACCTTCGGTGCGGGCAACGAGAGCCACATCCGGCTCTGCTTCGCGATCGCCCCCGAGCGGCTCGAGCTCGCCCTCGAGCGGATCCGTGCTTTTCTCGACCGGATGAACTGACCCCTGGGCCGGATCCGTCCGAGCGCGCCGATCGAAGCCGCGCCCCGACCGAGACGAGCGCCGGGCGCCCGCTCCGGGCTCGGCCTCAGACCGCCTCGAGGCAGAGCGCGATGCCCTGGCCGCCGCCGATGCACATGGTCACGACCCCTTTGCGGATCCCGTCGCGCCGCATGGAATGTAGGAGCCGCACCGTCTGCAGCGCCCCGGTCGCGCCGATCGGATGGCCGTGGGCGATCGAGTTGCCCTCGACGTTGACGAGGTCCTCGGGGATCCCGAGCTCGCGCATCACCGCGATCGCGATCGCCGCGAAGGCCTCGTTGATCTCGAACCGCTCGACCTCGCCGAGCGACCAGCCGGCGCGGGCGAGTGCCTGGCGGACCGCGGGCACCGGGCCGATCCCGAACATGCCGGGCTCGACCGCGCCCACACCCCAGGAGACGAGCCTGCCCATCGGCTCGAGCCGGTGCGCCTCGGCGAAGCGCGGAGTCGCGAGCAGCATCGCCGCCCCGCCGCTGTTGAGCCCAGGCGCGTTGCCGGCGGTGATCGTGCCGTCCTTGCGGAAGGCCGGCTTGAGTTTGGCGAGGCTCTCGAGCGTGGTGTCGGGCCGATTGTGCTCGTCTTTCGCGAACAGCTCCTCGCCCTTGCGGGTCTTCACTTTGACCGGCACGATCTCGGCCTCGAACTTGCCGGCCGCTTGCGCCGCGGCGAAGCGCTGTTGCGAGCGCAGCGCCCAGCGGTCCTGCTCCTCGCGCGTAATGCCGTACTTCTGGACGAGATCCTCGGTGTGCCAGCCGGAATGCTGGCCCGAGAACGCGTCGTTGAGACCGTCGTGCAGCATCGAATCGTAGATCTGCGCGTGCCCCATGCGATAGCCCCAACGGCCGCCGTAGAGCAGGTAGGGGGCGGCATCCATGTTCTCCATGCCACCCGCGATCGCCGATTCGACGAGCCCGAGCATGATCTCCGCTGCCGCAGTGGCGATCGCCTGGGCACCTGAGCCGCAGACCCGGTTCACCGTCATCGCCGGCACCTCGACCGGCAGGCCACCACCGATCGCCGCTTGGCGCGCCGGGTTCATCTTGGTGCCGGCCTGGATGACGTTGCCCATGACGACCGTCCCGACCGCCGCCGGATCGACCCCGCTGCGCTCGAGCACGGCGCGGATCGCGACCGCCCCGAGTTCGGATGCCGGCGTGTCCTTGAGCGTCCCGTTGTAGGTGCCGATCGCCGTGCGCACCGGCGCGCATACGAAAACCGTTCGGCTCGCCATGATCGTTCGTTCCTTTCCGCGGGGGACCCGACCGCAGGGCTTCTTGCATGCCGCGGCTCGGCGGTCGACGGTGGTGTTCAGCGCACCAGGAGCGCCGCGAGCGCACGGCGCTCGGCGACGATGTCGGCGAGCGTCGTGCGGTCGAGTACCGAAAGGAAGGCTTCGAGCGCCTCGCTCAGGACCGAACGCAGGACACAGCCGGGTTCGAGCCGGCAGAGCCCGCTCGAGGGGTCGAAGCACTCGACCAGCCTGAGGTCGGTCTCGGTCGCCCGCAGGACCCGGCCGAGGGCGATGGCCTCGGCCGGTGCCCCGAGCCGGTAGCCGCCCGCGCGGCCGCGCACCGAGACGAGAAAGCCCTCGCGTGCCAAAAGATGAGTGATCTTGCGAACGTGCCCCTCGGGGATGTCGTAGGTCCGGGCGATCTCGGCGACCGTCACGAGTTCGGGATCGCGCACCGCCGCGAGGACCAGGGTCCTGAGCGCATAGTCGGAGAGCTTGGAGAGCTGCACGTCCCGCCGGTCCGGATTTTCTCACCCCGCGCGAGCGCATTCGAGCCTAGCAGGCCCGGGGCGGCCTGGGCAGGCCCGGGGTGCCGCATCCGGGTCCCCGGCCGCGGGCCGGCGGGGCTCGCCGACGGGCCACGGAGCAGACGGCCGATCCAGAGGAGAAAGGCCGAAAGCGCGAGCAGCAAGAAGCCCGCCCCCAGAACGTCCTGCTCGCGACGCAGGTAACGCAGGCAGAGCCGCTCGGGCAGCGCCGTGTAGAGCCAGCCCAGAGCCGCGGCCATGGCGATCGCCTGGGCGGCGAGCAGCTGGCGGGCGAGCCAGGGCAGCGCCGGCAGGCTCCAGGCCAGCGCCGCGCCGGCGAGGGGCAGGCTCGCGAGCTTGGCGACCTCGTAGACCGGCGAGACGAGCGTCGCATCGATCGCCCGCGGCAGCATCCAGAAGGCGAGGATCGCGGCGGCGAGCGCGAGCCCCGTGGCGCCGCCCCGGTTCCAGGGCGCGAGTGCCGCCGGCGGCTTCGGCCCGGCGAGGAGCGCGCCGGCCGCTGACAGGAGCGGGAACTGGACGAGGAGGTGCGTAGCGAGCCGCGATTCGAGCGGCCCGCGCGCGAGGATCGCGAGCCCGAGCAGGAGGAGTCCCAGCGCCCGACCGCCGGCCGCCTCGTCCCTCACCGCAGCAACCCCGCCACCGCCCGTTCGACCTCCTCCGGGTCGAGGATCGCGGCGAGCCGGCCCCGCCGGTCGATCAGGTGGAGCGCGGCGTTGTGGACGAAGCCCCCCTCACCGTCCGGGATGACCACGACCCCGAGGGCATCGAGCAGGGCGCGCAACTCGGTGGCATCTTCCGGCACGACGACCCGCCAGTGGGCGGGGTCGGCGCCGTGTCCCTCGCCATAGGCCCGCAGTTCGTCCGGCCCGTCGTGCTCGGGATCGAAGCTCACCGAGAGGAGTTGCGGGACGGGCGGCGCTCCGGCCCGGGCGAGCTCCCCTTGGATGCGGGCGAAGCTCCCGCCGAGCGTGACGCAGAGGGTCGGGCAGCGCGTGTAGACGAACTCCAGGAGCATCGCCCGGCCGCTGGTCGGCAGGTCGATCGGTGCGCCGTCCGGATCGCGCAGGACGATCGGCGGCAGCGCTCGCGGCGACCGCTCGACCTCGAGCCGGCGGGCGGTCTCGCTCGTGAAGGCGGCGAGCCCCTCGGTCTCGGCGAGGAAGGCGGCCGCACCCGCGAGCAGGATCGCCGTCGCGGCGAGCGCCGTGCGCACGACCCGTCAGCTTTCCGCTCGCGGCTCGGGCGCTGCCGCGAGCAAGCCGCGCACGGCCTCGAGGAAGAATCCGAGAGCGCCGAGCAGGACGCAGAGGGCGAAGAGCACGCCGGGCAGATCGTGGATCTGCCAAGCGGCGTCGTGCACCGCCCAGCGGCGCGGTACGCTCGCCGCCCCGGCGATCAGGAAACCGAGCGCGAGCCCGGCCCCGCCCAGGAGGTAAAGGGCGAGTAGCACCCGTTCGCCGTTGCCGAGGCCGGCTGCCGTCCGACCGCGGGCGAGCCAGAGGAGGGTGCCCCAGACCATCGCGACCTGGCCCAGGATCAAGTACATGTGGAAGTGACCCGGGACCCAGAGCGTGTTGTGCATGACCTTGTTGACCCTCAGGATCCCGTCGATCCAGGCCGGCATCACGCCCGCGGTCCAACCCGCCACGCCGAGGACGAGGAGGGCCGCGGGCAGATCGAGCCGGGCACCGGAGCGGTGCAGGTAGGCGAGCAGGCCGAGTGCCGTGACGGCGACGAGCGGCACCGCGCTGGCGTAGGAGATCACTTGACCCAGGACGAGCGCCCAACCGGGCATGACGGTGTCCTGGAGGAGATGGTGCGGGTAGACGGCCATCACGAACAGCAGCACCACGCTCCAGGCGCCGGCGAAGATCCGTGTCGTCTTCCACGGTCGACCGGTGTATTCGGGGATGATCTCGTAGACCGCGATCACCGCCATGTAGATAGTAGAGTTGATGAACACGTGGCCGAAGAAATAGATCATGTTCTTGGCGACGAGCGGATCGAGGCTCACCGCCGGCAGCAGGATCTCGAGGATCGAGATCGCGATGACCGCCGCACCGAAGAC
>CALBAK010000054.1 GCA_937926445.1 uncultured Alphaproteobacteria bacterium | reverse complement strand
CCTGTCTGCGAGCCCATCGCCTGCGTCCTCGCCTCGCACGCGCTCCCCGGCACAGGCCGGAGCCCTTTCGACCGCGGCCCTCGTCCGGACGGCCTCGGGCGAGTCGCCGAGGGACGAAGCCGGCCCGGCTCTTCGACACGGTCGCGCGCTCCGCCGGGGAGGGCGCCGGGCGACCGCGGCTCGGGTGGGCTGGTGCTGCCGACTGGAATCGAACCAGCGACCCCGTCCTTACCAAGGACGTGCTCTACCGACTGAGCTACGGCAGCGGAGCGGCGGGCGAGCCGCTTGTCGGCGGCGTAGCCATGCCATAAGCCGAGGTCGGTCGCAAGCCGCGCGGGTGTCGGGGTGTCCGGCGAGGACGACAGCGGGACGGCAGGAAAGGGGCGCAGGGCCGCGGCCGGCGTGCCCTCTTCGGATGCGCAGACGCGCGCCGAACGGCTCGCCCGGGCGCTGCGCGCCAATCTGCGCCGCCGCAAGGAGCAGGCCCGGGCGCGGAGCGGCGGCGAGCCCGGCCCGGCCGGGCCCGGCGGCGAAGGTCGCGACGGCGCGGACGGTTGAGGGCGGCCGCCGCCGTCCTTACATGGGTGCGGACAAGAACGAGGCGCCGCCGGCCATGGCCATCATGCCCGACCACTGGATCCGCCGCATGGCGCTCGAACGCGGCATGATCGAGCCGTTCGTCGACCGCCAGCAGCGCGAGGGCCGCATCAGCTTCGGCCTGTCTTCCTACGGCTACGACGCTCGCCTCGCCCCCGAGTTCAAGATCTTCACCAACGTCGACAACGCGCTCGTTGACCCCAAGGCCTTCTCCGCGCAGAGCTTCGTCGAGCGCGAGGGGCCCTCCTGCGTGGTTCCGCCCAACAGCTTCGCGCTCGCCCGCACGATCGAGTATTTCCGCATCCCGCGCGACATTCTCGTCATCTGCCTCGGCAAGAGCACCTACGCGCGCTGCGGTATCATCGTGAACGTGACGCCGCTCGAGCCCGAATGGGAAGGCCACGTGACGCTCGAGATCTCCAACACCACGCCTCTGCCGGCGCGGGTCTACGCGCAGGAAGGCATCTGCCAGTTCCTGTTCCTCAAGGGCGAGAGCCCGCCCGAGGTCTCCTATGCCGATCGCGGCGGCAAATACATGCGCCAGCGCGGCGTGACCCTGCCGCGGCTCTAGCGGGACCGGCCGATGGATCGCCTCTTGATCACGGGAGGGGTGCCGCTCGAAGGCACGGTCACGGTGAGCGGGGCCAAGAACGCCGCCCTGCCGCTGATCGCCGCGACCCTGCTGACCGACCGGCCGGTCGAGCTCGACAACGTGCCCGAGCTCGCCGACGTCACCTCCATGCTGCGTCTCGTGCAGCGCATCGGTACCTCGGCGACCTATGTCGGCGGTGCGCCCGGTCGGGTGCGCCTGCACACGCCCGAGCTGCTCGCGCGCGAGGCGCCCTACGACCTCGTGCGCAAGATGCGGGCCTCGGTGCTGGTGCTGGGGCCGCTGCTCGCCCGCGGCGGCGAGGCCCGGGTTTCGCTCCCGGGCGGCTGTGCCATCGGGCCGCGGCCGATCGATCTCCACCTCAAGGCGCTCGAGCGGCTCGGCGCGGTCATCGACCTGGTCGACGGCTATGTCGAGGCGCGGGCACCCAAAGGGCTCGCGGGCGCCGAGATCGAGTTCCCGCAGCCCTCGGTCGGCGCCACCGAGAACGCGCTCATGGCGGCCGTGCTGGCCCGCGGTGCGACCCGCATCGTGGGGGCCGCGCGCGAGCCCGAGATCGTCGACCTCGCCCTTCTGCTTCGCTCGATGGGAGCGCGGATCGTGGGGGCGGGCACGAGTGTGATCGAGATCGAGGGGGTGGCGCGGCTCGAGGGGGCCAGCCACACGATCATGCCCGACCGGATCGAGGCCGGCACCTACGCCATGGCGGCCGGCATCACGGGCGGCACCCTGCTGATCCGCAACGCCCCGCTCGAGCTTCTGGGGGCGGCCCGCGAGAAGCTCGTCGAGGCCGGGCTCGAGCTCGTCGAGACGCAGGACGGCTTCGTCGCCCGCCGCGCCGACGGCGTCCTCGAGGGGGTCGACGTCATGACCCGGCCCTATCCGGGCTTCGCCACCGACCTGCAGGCCCAGTTCATGGCTCTCATGTGCGTCGCCCGCGGTGCCGCCATGGTCACCGAGACGATCTTCGAGAACCGCTTCATGCACGTCCCCGAGCTCATGCGGCTCGGCGCCCGGATCACGGTGCACGGCGGCTCCGCCCTCGTGCGCGGCGTCGAGCGGCTCAAGGGGGCACCCGTCATGGCGACCGATCTGCGGGCCTCGGTCTCGCTCGTGCTCGCGGCCCTCGCCGCCGAGGGGCGGACCGAGATCAACCGCATCTACCATCTCGACCGCGGCTACGAGCATCTCGACAAGAAACTCGCCGCGGTCGGTGCCCGCATCGAGCGGGTGCCGTGAGCCCCGGGAGGAGCCGATGAGCGGAGAGCGCCTGCGTCTGCGGGCCGCCGATCCGCAGGATCTCGCGGTGATCGCCGCGTGCCTGCAGGACGCGCGGATCACGATCCGGGAGATGGTCTTCATGCCCGGCGAGCGACGCTTCGCCGCTGCCTTCGTTCGCTACCGACGCGAGCTTCTGGCCGATCCGACGAGCTGCGCGGGCCTCACCGAATGCCCCTCCGCACTCACCTTCGAGGACATCGCCGAGGTCAAACATCGCGGCCTCGATCCGAACGATCTCGACCGCGAGCTCTCGCTCCTCACGATCGCGACCGAGCCCGGCCGTCGCCATCTCGTCCATATCGACCTCGTGTTCGAGGGCGACGTGTGGATCCAGCTCCGCACCGACGCGATCCGCTGCCGGCTCGAGGATTTCGGCGACCCGGTGCCCTGCCGGCGCACGCCCTGCGACCATTTCGCCCAGGCGACCTATGCCGAACTCGCTGGCGATGCCCCTTCGACTTGAGGCGCGCGACCCCGGCTTCGAGGCGGCCTTTTCCGCGCTGGTCGAAGCGCGCCGGGAGGAGACCCTCGATGTGCGCGCGCAGGTGGCGGCCATCGTCGAGCGGGTGCGGGCCGAAGGCGATGCGGCGCTCCTCGAGCTGACCCGCCGCTTCGACCGCTTCGATCCCGGAGGGTCGGCCGGTCTCGCGCTCGACCGGGCGGCGCTCGAACGGGCGCGGAAAGCGGTCGCTCCCGAGCTGCGCGCCGCGCTCGAACTCGCCGCCGCACGGATCCGTGCCTACCACGAACGGCAGATGCCGGCCGATCTCGCCTGGACCGACGAGCGAGGGGTGCGGCTCGGGCTGCGCTGGCGGCCGATCGACCATGTCGGCCTCTACGTGCCGGGCGGCAAGGCGGCCTATCCCTCCTCGGTGCTGATGAACGCGATCCCGGCCAGGGTGGCGGGCTGCCGGCGGCTCGTGATGGCGGTGCCGACCCCCGATGGCATCGTGAACGAAGCGGTGCTGGCGGCCGCCGCGATCGCCGGGGTCGACGAGGTCTGGCGGATCGGTGGCGCTCAGGCGATCGCGGCCCTCGCCTGGGGCACGGCCTCGATCGTCCCGGTCGACAAGATCGTCGGGCCCGGCAACGCCTATGTCGCCGAGGCCAAGCGGCAGGTGTTCGGACGGGTCGGGATCGACACGATCGCCGGCCCTTCGGAGGTCGTGGTGGTGGCCGACGGTACGGCCGATCCGAGCTGGATCGCAGCCGACCTTTTGGCCCAGGCCGAGCACGACGAGCGGGCGCAGGCGATCCTGATCACCGATTCGGGGGCGCTCGCGCGGGAGGTGGAGCGGGCAGTCGAGGGCTTTTTGGGCGAGGCGCCGCGCGATGCCGTCGCCCGCACGTCCTGGGCCGAGCAGGGGGCGGTGATCGTCCTCGATGCGCTCGACCGCGCACCGGAGCTCGTCGACCGGCTCGCTCCCGAGCATCTCCAGCTCGTGGTCGCCGACCCCGAGCCGCTCGCGGCCCGGATCCGACGGGCGGGGGCGATCTTCTTGGGCGCGTACACCCCCGAGGTGATCGGCGACTATGTGGGCGGCCCGAACCACGTGCTGCCGACCGGTCGCACGGCGCGGTTCGCTTCCGGTCTCTCGGTCTTCGACTTCCTCACCCGCACGACCATCCTGGGCTGCGACTCGGCTTCGCTCGCGGACCTCGGCCCGGCCGCCGTCACCCTCGCCCGTGCCGAAGGCCTCGCGGCGCACGCGCTCGCGGTCGAGCTCAGGCTCGGGGCCGCCGGGTGAAGGGCGCCGAGCGCGACATCGTCGCCATCGAGCTCGACGCCAAGAGCATCGTCCGCTGGTCGCCCGAGGTCGAGCACGAGCGAGCGGTCGCCGTCTTCGACCTGCTCGAGGCCAACCGCTTCCGGCTGCGCGCCGGCCCGCCCGGGCCCTATCGGCTCGTGCTCGGGCTCAGGGACGGCACGCTGATCTTCACGCTGAGCGGGACGGAGGAGACGACGCGGGTCGAGATCGAGCTGCCGGTGCGCCCGCTGCGGCGCGTCATCAAGGATTATTTCCTGATCTGCGACAGCTATTTCCAAGCGATCAAGGGGGCCACGCCGTCGAAGATCGAAACGATCGACATGGCCCGCCGCGGCGTGCACGACGAGGGCGCCGGGTTGTTGCGCGAGGCGCTCGAGGATCGGGTCGAGCTCGACCACGACACCGCCCGGCGGCTCTTCACTCTCGTCTGCGTCCTCCATGTTCGCGGTTGAGGCCGGCCCGTGCGATGGCCGAGCTCCCGGGTAGCGTCCTGTTCGTCTGCTCGATGAACGCGATCCGCTCGCCGATGGCGGAAGCGATCCTCAAGGCGCTGCACGGCCGGCGGATGTTCGTGGACAGCGTGGGCGTGCGCAGGGGCGAGCGCGACCCGCTCGCGGTCGAGGTACTCGACGAGATCGGCATCGACCTCTCGCGCCACCGGCCCAAGACCTTCGACGAGCTCGAGGACGGCTTCTTCGATCTGGTCGTGACCCTCTCGCCGGAGGCCCATCACCGGGCCCTCGAGCTCACCCGCGAAGCGGCCTGCGATGTCGAGTTCTGGCGGGTGCCCGACCCGAGCCTGGTCGAGGGCACCCGCGAGCAGCGCCTCGAGGCTTATCGGGCGCTGCGCGATTTCTTGCTCGCGCGGATCCGCGCCCGCTTCCCGCCGCCCGAGGCGCCCTCCTTTTGAGCTCGCGCCGGGGAGCGGCACGCCCGGCCGTGGGCGCTTTCAAGTGGCACGTACCGTCGGCAGGCCGTCACGGGCCGGGAGGCCGCCTGGCGGCAGGTCGATCGGCCGCCCCGCGAGCCAGCGACCGACCGTCTCGCCGACCGTGACCCCGAACAGGCGGGCGAGATCGATCAGGCCCTGGGCGCTGAAGGCCGCCACCCCGGGTCCGCCGGCGTAGCGTTGATGGCCGAGGAAGCGCTGCAGGACGGTGCCGTCGGGGCCCAGGATCTCGAAGCGGCCGGCGAGCGTGCGGCTCGGCTCGGCGGCGACCGGAACGAAGGGGTCGGCATCGTCGGCGAGCTCGCCCCGCAGCAGGACCGCATCGGCCGGCCGGGGCTCGGGTGCGCCGTCGAGCGCCTCGAGCACGCCCGGCTGGCGGCGCAGCGTGTCGAGCAGAGCGGTGCGGAAGATCGGCAGGAGCGGGTCGAGATGTCGCGCTCGGGTCACCACGCTGCCGATATGGACGCGCCGGAACCGGTCGCCCGGTCGGGGCGCGGCCGGCGGGGGCGCCTTCGTGCAGGCGAGCGGCTGGGCGAGGAGCGCGCCCAACAACAGGCGGCGGCCGATGGCCGCGCCCCGGGCGGCGGCCGAAGCGGCTTCCCGCCTTGACCTGTGGCCTCGACATCCCCATGAACTGTGGGCCGCCGTGCCGGGTGGCGTGATCCCTTCGGGAGTCCGAATGGCGAAAGAGGACTTGATCGAGTTCAGTGGCACCGTGACCGAGGTCCTGCCCAACGCGATGTTCCGCGTCAAGCTCGACAACGACCACGAGATCCTGGCGCACACCTCGGGGCGGATGCGAAAGAATCGGATCCGCGTACTCGCCGGTGACAAAGTCACCGTCGAGATGACGCCCTACGATCTCACTCGCGGACGGATCACCTATCGTTTCAAGTGACCCTCGCGCGACCGCCGGCCGCGCGCCCCTCGTGTTGGCCTCCTCCTCGCCGCGCCGACTGGCTCTCTTGCGGCAGGTGGGTATCGTGCCGGACCGTATCGAGGCGCCGGAGGTCGACGAGACGCCGCGGCCGCGCGAGTTGCCGCGCGGTTACGCCGTCCGCTTGGCCCGTGCCAAAGCGGAGGCGGTGCGAGATCGACTCGCCGGTCTGCCGGCCTGGATCCTGGCCGCCGACACGGTGGTCGCCTGCGGCCGGCGGATCCTGCCGAAAGCCCAGGACCGAGCGACCGCCGCCCGCTGTCTCGACCTGCTCCACGGCCGTCGGCACCGGGTGCTGGGGGGCGTCTGTGTGCTCGCCCCCGACGGCCGCTCGGGCGAGCGGCTCGTCGCCACGATCGTCAAGATGAAGCGGCTGTCCGCGGAGGAGCGCGAGCGCTACCTCGACAGCGGCGAGTGGGAGGGCAAGGCCGGCGGCTACGCCATCCAGGGCCGGGCCGCCCTGTTCGTTCCGGCGATCAACGGTTCTTATGCCAATGTCGTGGGCTTGCCGCTCGTCGAGGCGGTGGCCCTTCTGCGGGGGCTCGGCTGGCGATGGCCGAGCTGAACCGCCTCGTCGTCGAGGCCACGGGCTTCGGCGTCCGCGGCGCGCTGCTCGACGGCGACCGGTTGATCGAGATCGTCGACGTCGACGCGGTCGGCGAGCAGGTCGCCGAGGCGCTGTTCCTCGGCCGCGTCGCGGCGGTCGACCGTCAGCTCAACGCCGCCTTCCTGGAGATCGGCCTCGAGCGGCCGGCGATGCTCGCCGCCAAGGACGCCCGCTTCGCCGCCGGCAGCGCGGAGCGGCTGCCGATCGGCCGGCTCGTGCGCGAGGGCGAGCGGCTCCTCGTCCAGGGCGTGCGCGAGGCGGCCGAGGACAAGGGGGCGCGGGTCACCACCGACCTCAAGCTCATGGGCTTCCACCTGCTCTGGCGGCCGCACGGCATCGGCCCCGAGGCCGGCCCGGCCCGCGGCGCCGAGCGCGAGACCCTGCGGCTGCGCGGCGAGACGCTGTTCCCCGGGCGGGCCGTCACGCTCCGCCGCCACGCCGCCCGGGTCGAGGACGCCGTGCTGCGCGCCGAGCTCGAGCGGCTCGAGCAACGCTGGCGGGCCTTGCGGGCGGAGGCCGAGGCGCGCCGCCGGCCCGGCCGGCTGGCGGCCGACGAACACCCGCTCGAGCGCCTGCTGCGCCAGGTGCTGGACCCCGCGCTGCGGCGGATCGAGATCGCCGATCCCGAACTCGCGGTCCGCGCTCGGGCGCTGCTCGAAGGCCCGCTCGCACCGCACGGGATCGCGCTCGTGCGGCTCGATCCGACGAAGGGTGCCTTCGCCCAGACCGGGGTCGAGGCCGAACTCGAGCGGGCGATGGGCCGCGAGTTCGCGCTGCCGGGCGGCGGGCGGCTGATCGTCGAGCCGACCGCGGCGCTCGTGGCGATCGATGTCGACGGCGGCGGCCGGCCGGCGCTCGAGACCGACCTCACGGCGGCGGCCGAGATCGCCCGCATCCTGCGCTTGCGCAATCTGGGTGGGGTGATCGTCGTCGACTTCGTCGATCTGCCGAACCGGCGCGACCGGCAGCGGCTCGAGCAGACCCTCGCCAAGGCCTTCCGCGACGATCCGGCGCCGGTTCAGATCCACCCGATGACGCCCACGGGCCTCGTCGAGATCGGCCGGGCCCGGCGCGGCCGCTCCCTCGATCAGCTGTTGGCCCGGCCTTGCCCGGCCTGCGCCGGCAGCGGCCGGATCCCCTCGCTGCGCGCGGTCGGCGAGGCGCTCTGGCGGGCGCTGCGGGCGAACCCGGTCCGGCGCGTGCGGCTCGCCCCCGACCTCGCCCGCTACCTCGAGGGCGAGGCGGGCCCCGTCTTCGCGCCGCTGCGCGCGACCCTCGCGATCACCGTCGATCCCGCGCTCGGGCCGGGCGGCTTCGCCTTCGAGACGGCCGATGGGCGAGCCCCTTGAGCCGCGGCCGTCACCGCCGCGCCGTTGCCCGCGCTGCGGCCGGCCCGGCGTTCCCCGCTATCGACCCTTCTGCTCCTCGGGCTGCCGCGACCGCGACCTGCTCGACTGGCTCGAAGGCCGCTACGCTTTGCCGGCGGTCGAGGCGGAGGACGAGGACGACGGGGACGCGGAGCCGGAGCGGGGGTCGGGCATGGGGCCCGCGCCGCCACGGCGGTCGTGAAGGACCGAGCCGGCCGGTGCTCTTCAGGCGCGGCTTCGGCGGCTCAGGGGGAAAAAGCGGAGGCGAGCGCCTGGAAGTGGCGCAGCCGCTGCTCGTTCATGGTCCGCATCGCGAGCGCCCAGCGCTCCTCCCCGGCGCGCAGGAGCTGCAGGTCGAGCAGCAGGCCGAAGCCGCCGGCGGTGAAGCGGCAGCTCATGACGTGGCGGCCGTCGCGACGGAGCTGCGGGCTCTCGCAGGCCTGGAGCGCGAGCCGGCCGAGCCGGTCGACCGCACCCAGGAGCGTGTCGACCGCCGCCCGCAGGCCATCGCCCGCGAGCGGGCTGTCGGGATCGTCGACGAGGCGGCGCAGGGCCGCGGCGAATCCCGCCGTATCGAGCGTCATCTGCCGCTCGAGCCACGCGGGGGGATCGCTCCAGGCGAGCGCGTCGGCGGCGAGGTGGCGGTCGAGGCGACGGACGGCGAGCCGGCTCAACGCGGCGAAGCCACCCTCGGCGGGGCGGATCACCACCCCCGGCTGATCGCCGCCCGCGCTCTCGCAGAGAAGGCCGAGCTCCGGGGGAATCGAAAAGGCGGCGCAGAGAGCCTCGACCCGGCCCGCGTTCTGCGCGGCGACCGGGGGCGCGAGCCCCGCCGCGACGACGGCGAGCCCGCAGGCCAGCACAACCCCGGCCACGGCGCGGCGCGCCGGGCGTCGTGCGCGCGATCCTCCCCTCACCATCCTTTCCTCGCTCGGGCCGCGATCGCCCGTCTCAGGTCTCGATCACCGGGCCCATGACCTGACGCAGATGCTGGCGGCCGAGCTGCGAGACGCGGTAGCGGCCGCGCTGGTGGACGAACACCCGCTTGGCGAGCTGGGCCTGCTTCACGCATTGCGAGGGGTTACCGATCTTGAACCCGTGCTCGATCAGCCGGCGGCTCGCTTCCGCGGTGGCGAAGGTGTCGTCGCCGCTGCGCCGCTGCACCCAATAGCCGGCGGCGAGCATCCGGTCGACGTCGGTCGCGGTGCTCGGCAGGTGGCTGATGAAGGCGCCGAAATTGTCCTCGGGCGATTCCGGGTCGACCGCGGCGGTGGTACGGCCCGCCGGGGCCGGCGCCTCGAGCGCGGCCAAGAGCCGCTCGAGCCGCTCGCCATAGGCCGCCACGAAGTCGCGCGGGCCCTCGATCTCGAGCTCCCGTTGAGCGAGATTGATCCGAATCCGAGCACGCCCTTCCATGGCCCGGGTCTGCAAAGCTTTCGACGGAAGCTAGAGAGTCGTCGGCCGATCAGCAAGCATCAGCCAGTGGTCGGGGCCGGAAGCAGGCGGGAAAGCGCCGCGCGCAAGGGCTCGGGGATCGGCACCGGCCGCTGGCTCGCCCGCTCGACGAAGACGTGGACGAAATGGCCGTCGGCCGAGGCCGTCGCCTCGCCCGCCTTGAAAATGCCGACCTCGTAGCGGCAGGAGCTCGTTCCTAGATGGGCGACGCGCAACCCGGCCTCGAGCCGGTCGGGGAAGGCGAGGGCGCGGTGGAAGCGGCAGCCCGTGTCGACAGCGAAGCCCACGACCGGCGACCGCCAGGGGTCGAGGCCGCCCTCGCGCACGAGATAGTGTGCGATCGCGGTGTCGAAGTAGCTGTAATAGACCACGTTGTTGACGTGGCCGTAGATGTCCATGTCCATCCAGCGCGTTTCGAGCGGCACGTGCCAGGGGTAGGCGCTGCGCTGCGGCGGGGGACGGCGACTCAAGGTTCGGGTCTCCTCGGGGATCGGCCGTGGCTCAGCGAGCGAAGCGCCGCTCGATCAGGGCGAGGAGCGGGCGAAGCGCGGTCGCTTCGCCACCCTTGGGCCGGCCGGGCCGGCTCTCGTCGTTCCAGCCGAAGAGGTCGAGATGCGCCCAGGCGCGGGTGGTCGCGACGAATTCGCGCAGGAAGAGGGCGGCGGTGATCGCTCCGGCGAAGTTCTTCTGGCCAACATTGTTGATGTCGGCCACCCTGCTTTCGAGGTACTTGCGGTAAGGGGCGTGCAGCGGCAGCCGCCAGAGCGGCTCGCCGGTCCATTCGCCGGCGGCGAGCAGGTCGCGGGCGAGCTCGTCGTCGGGGGTGAAGAGCGCCGGGAGTTCCGGGCCGAGCGCCACCCGTGCGGCACCGGTGAGCGTGGCGGCGTCGAGCAGGAGATCGGGCGCCTCCCGATCGGCCTCGGCGAGCGCGTCGGCCAGAACGAGCCGGCCCTCGGCGTCGGTGTTGCCGATCTCGACCGTGACACCTTTGCGCGAGCGGAGCACGTCGCCCGGCCGGAAGGCCCGCCCGCCGATCGCGTTCTCGACCGCCGGGATCAGCACCCGCAGCCGCACCGACAGGCCGAGGCCGGTGATCGCCCGGGTGAGGCCCAGCATCAGCGCGGCCCCGGCCATGTCCTTCTTCATGAGGAGCATGGCCGAGGAGGGCTTGATGTCGAGCCCGCCCGTGTCGAAGCACACGCCCTTGCCGACCAGGGTGAGCTTGGGCGCGTCCGGCTCGCCCCAGAGGAGCTCGATCAGGCGCGGCGGCCGCGGGCTCGCGGCCCCCACCGCGTGCACGAGCGGCCAGTTCTGCTCGAGCAGCGCCTCGCCGACGACGCTCGAGAAGCCGGCCCCGACCTCCAGGGCGAGGGCGGCGGCCACGGATTCGAGCTCGGCCGGCCCGAGCTCGTTGGCCGGGGTGTTGACGAGATCGCGAGCGAGGGCGATCGCGCCCGCCACCACCTCGGCCCGGGCGCGGGCAGCGGCATCCGGCACGGCGAGGCGCGGCGGCGGCTCGCCCGCCTTGCGGTAGCGCTCGAAGCGGTAGCAGGCGAGTGCCCAGCCCAGCGCCGCCTCGGCCGGGTCGAGCGCCCCCGCAGGGTCGTCGAGCCGCCAGAGCCCGCCCGGTAGTGCGGCGGGGGCGGCCGCCACGTCCCAGAGCGTCGCCGGCTCGGCAGTGAGCAGGAGGGCCGCGGCGACCGCTCCGTCCGGGCCCGGCAGGAGCGCGAGCCTGCCGGCCTCGGCCTTGAAGCCGGTCGATTCGAGCCAGGCGCGGCGGCTGCCCGGCTGCGACTCGAGCCAGCCGTGATAGGCGCCCAGCGGGACGAGATGGACCGGGCGGCTGCCGTGCGGGTCGGCGAGGAGCGGGCTCGACCGGGTGAGCGGGCTCATGCTCGGGGGTCTCCGCGGGCTCAGGCGATGCGGGCGAGGGCGGCAGAGAGCCGCTCGCGGGTCCGGGCGAGCTCGGCCAGCCGCTCGCGCTGCTCCTCGACCACCTCGGCCGGGGCGCGGGCGAGGAAGCCGGCATCGGCCAGGCGCTGCTCGAGCCGAGCGGCCTCGCCCTCGGCCTTGGCGAGCTCGCGGCCGAGGCGCTCGCGCTCGCGCTCGAGGTCGACGACCTCGCCCACAGGTAGGGCGAAGGTCGTCTCGTCGACTACGACGACGATCGAGCGGGCGGGCGGCGGCTGGTCGGTCGGGTCGATCCCTGCGAGCCGGGCGAGGCGCAGGAGCGGCTCGCGGTGCCGCTCGAGGCGAGCGAGCGTGGTGGGCGAGGCGCCGTGCTGGATGAGCTCGAGGCGCGCCGCCGGCGGCACGTTGAGCTCGGCCCGGGCGGCGCGGATCGCCCCGATCGTGCGGGTGAGCCACCCGAGCTCGGCGGCCGCCTCGGGGTCGGCGAGGTCGGGCTCGGGGGCGGGCCAGGGCGCCGTGATCAGCATCCCGCCCGGGGCGCCGAACAGCACCCGCCAGAGCTCCTCGCTCACGAAGGGAGCCATCGGGTGGAGGAGATGCAGCACCCGGGCGAGCACCCAGCCCGCGACCGTTCGCGCCTCCTCGCGCGCCGCCACGTCCTCGCCCGCGAGGACGGGCTTGGCGAGCTCGATCCACCAGTCGCAGAAGGTGTCCCAGAGGAAGTGGTAGAGGCCGAGCGTGGCCTCGCTCAAACGGTAATCTGAAAGCGCGTCGGTCACCTTCGCGGTCAAGGCCGCGGTCTCGGCCACTATCCAGCGGTCGAGCGGCAGCCGGCAGCTCGCCGGGTCGAAGGCGGGATCGAGCCGGCCGCCGTTGAGCTCGAGGAAGCGGGCGGCGTTCCAGAGCTTGGTCACGAAATTGCGCCAGCCCTCGACGCGCGCCGGGCCGAAGCGGACGTCGCGGCCCTGCTCGGTCGAAGCGAGGAGCGCGAGCCGCAGCGCGTCGGCTCCGTATGCCTCGACCAGCTCGAGCGGGTCGACGACGTTGCCCTGGGTCTTCGACATCTTCTTGCCGCGCTCGTCGCGCACCAGGCCGTGGATGTAGATGTCCTTGAACGGCACGTCGCCCATGAATTTCAGGCCGAGCATCATCATGCGCGCGACCCAGAAGAAGATGATGTCGAAGCCGGTGACCAGGACGTCGGTCGGATAGTACCGATCGAGTTCGGGCGTTTTCTCCGGCCAGCCCAGCGTCGAGAAGGGCCAAAGTCCTGAGGAGAACCAGGTGTCGAGGACGTCTTCGTCCTGCACAAGCTCGACCGGATGGCCGTAATGCGCCAGGGCGAGTTTCGCCGCAGCTTCGTGATCCATCGCGACGAACGCCTCGCCATCCGGACCGTACCAGGCGGGGATTTGATGGCCCCACCAGAGCTGACGCGAAATGCACCAGGGCTGAATGTTGCGCATCCATTCGAAATAGATGTTCTCATACTGCTTGGGCACGAAGCGCGTGCGGCCATCCTCGA
>CALBAK010000053.1 GCA_937926445.1 uncultured Alphaproteobacteria bacterium | reverse complement strand
CCCGGCCCACGCCGGCGAGGAGCACGGCCGATCCGCGCACCGGCCGAGTCGGGGAACGACCCGGCGCATGCCGGGTCCCGGCGCCGAGCAGAATGCGGAGGCGGGAACCTCGACACCCTTGTGTTGGCGGAGGGGGTGGGATTCGAACCCACGGAGGGGAGGCCCCCTCGCTGGTTTTCAAGACCAGTCCGTTAAACCGCTCCGGCACCCCTCCGCGCGCGCCCCGAACCAACAGAGGGTCGGCGCCGAGGTCAAGCGACCGGTGGTCGACCGCCGCTCGGGCCCGCCCCGCCGGCCGAGCCGGCCGGCCCGGTCGACCGTCGCGGTCCGAGGCGTCGGGCAGCCGTCGGATCCGGCCAGGAAGCGGTGACCCGGACGGTCCGGCGCGCGGGCCCCATGCCGGACCAGGGCCGAAGCCCGCTCCGGACGGTCGCCGGGTGTTCGCCGCCACCGCACGGATCGCCGGACGGAGCCGGTCCAGCCGTACCGCCGGGGCGCAGACGCGGGACGGCGCCCCGCCCCGCCCCGCACGACGCCCGCGCGTCCTCGAAACCGCGTGCCGTCGACCCCGCGAGCCGTCGACCATCGACTCACCGCGCGCGATCGACGACGGGCACGCCGCGTGCGGCGTCACCGATCGGCGGCGGTCGGCGGCGCGAGCTCACGCGACGCGGTCGCGGACGCGATCCCAACCGGCTCTGTCGGGACCCGAGGGCCGAGCCCGGCGATCGGACCCGGTCACCTCGCGGTCGTCGGTCGACGGCCGGCCCTGGTCCCGTGGAGCCGGGCGCCGCGCCGCGACCGCCCACGACCGCCGGGACCGGGACCCGGGGCGCGCCGGCGCCACGGGTCGCGGCGCCGGCCCTGCGATCGGCGGCCTATCGTGCCGCTGGGCAGGCGGGCTCGCGAGCGGGTCGAGGTTCGCCGCTGCGACGGGCCGAGCCGATCGTTGCCCCGCCGGCCATCGGCCGAGTTCAGCTCACTCCGACGCAGCCGCCTCCACGGGCGCGGGCCTCGACCAGCCCGCTGCGGGCGCGCTCGACCACGAGGGTCAGATCCTCGGCCGCACCGAGCCAGGTGGCGACCCCGATGCTCGGCACGAGCGGCGGAACTGGCGGCTCGCCCGGGCCGGGGACGAGGATCCGCCGGGCGAGCCGGGTCGCACCGGCGAGGCCCGTGCCCGGCAGGACCACGAGAATCTCCTGGCTCTCCCAGCGGCCCACCAGATCGGTCGCGCGAACTCGGGCGCGGATCCGAGCGGCCAGGCGCACGACGGCCGAGGGCGCTTCGCCCGAGGCCTCGCCCGCCTCGTCGACCGCGGCGAGCAGGAGCGACAGCCGGCCGCCGTAGCGCTGTCGGCGGGCGATCTCCTCGCCGGCCCGCTGCGCGAGATAGGCGGCGGTGAGGCAGCCGGTCTCCCGGTCCCGGGTCGCGGCCTGGAGGAGCAGCGACTGAACCAGCGGGCGTTGCAGGAGTGGTGTCGGTTCGGGCGCGCGGTCGGCCATGCGGGCGGGCTCCGGAAGGGCACGGCGGAGAGCCTAACCGGGAAGGGTTGACGGATCGTGAACGGCGGCGCTGGCTGCGGCGGCCCGGCCGCCCGGGAGGGCGCGCCGGCCGCCGGGAGCCACCCGCCTTGCCCACCATCGATCCCGACCTCCGCCTCGCCGCCGCGTGCGCCGTCGCCCGCGAGGCCGGGGCGCTCGCCCTCCGGCGCTTCCGCGCTCGCGACCGTCTCGCCGTCGAGCGCAAGGGCCTGCAGGACCTCGTGAGCGAGGCCGACCGCGAGGTCGAGGCGTTGATCCGGACCCGGCTCGGCGCGCTCTTCCCGGAGGACGGGATCCTCGGCGAGGAGGGGGGCCATGCCCCGGGCGGTGCCGCGACATGGGTGATCGACCCGATCGACGGGACCTGGTGCTTCCTCAACGGCATCGGCTCCTGGTGCGTGAGCCTCGCCTGCGTGCGCGGGACCCGCATCGAGCTCGGCGTCGTCTTCGACCCCTGCGCCGGCGAGCTGTTCGCGGCCCGGGCCGGCGGCGGCGCCACGCTCGACGGCGCACCGATCCGGGTCGCCGAGGCCACCGGGCTTTCCGACGGTACGGTCTCGGTCGGCTTCTCGCACCGCTCGCGGCCGGAGGAGATCGCCCCGCTCTTCGGCCTGCTGCTCGCCGCCGGCGGCATGTACCACCGGCACGGCTCGGGTGCGCTCGGCCTCGCCTGGGTCGCCTGCGGCCGGCTGATCGGCTACCTCGAGCCGCACATGAACAGCTGGGACGCGCTCGCGGGCCTGCTCCTGGTCGAGGAGGCGGGCGGCCGAGTCGTCGACTTCCTGGCGGGCGATGGGCTCCTTGCCGGCAACCGAGTGTTGGCCGCCGCCCCGACCGTCTTCCCGCTGCTCGAGCGGCTCGCCGGGTGGGGCCGCGACGCCCGCTAGCGCCGCGCGGGTCGGTCCGGGCCGCTCAGAGGGGCGCGCAGGCGACCTCGAGCCAGGCCCGATCGGCCGGGTCGTCGAGGAGCGGGGCGAGCTCGGCCAGCACGCGCGCATGGTAGGAATCGAGCCACCAGCGCTCTTCGGGCGAGAGCAGCGCCGGGACGACGAGCCGTCGGTCGATCGGGCAGAGCGTGAGCGTGCGGAAGCCGAGGAGCTCGCGCTCGCCGTCCGCCGGCCGGCCGCGGCTCTCGACGAGCACCAGATTCTCGGTGCGGATGCCGTAGGCGCCGGGGGCGTAATAGCCCGGTTCGTTCGAGACGATCATGCCGGCTGCGAGCTTGGCGCCGCCGCCGGCCTTGGAGATCCGCTGCGGCCCCTCGTGGACGCAGAGATAGCTGCCCACG
>CALBAK010000052.1 GCA_937926445.1 uncultured Alphaproteobacteria bacterium | reverse complement strand
TCACCCCTCGACCGCGCCGAGCGAGATGCCGCGGACCAGGAAGCGCTGCAATGTCGCCACCACGACGAAGATCGGCAGCGTGCCGAGCACGCTCATGGCCGCGATCTTGGCCCAGAAGTTCGATTGGCTGCCAAAATAATGCGCCACCTGCACCGGGAAGGTCACCACCTGGCTGCGCGAGAGGACGAGGGCGAAGAGGAAATCGTTCCAGGCGAAGACGAAGGTGAAGACCGCGGTGGCGAACAGGTCGCCGCGCACCACCGGAAAGACCACGCGCCACAACACCTGCCAGCGGGTGCAGCCGTCGACGAGTGCCGCCTCCTCGAGCTCGAGCGGCACGTCCTGGACATAGCCCCGCATCATCCAGATCACGTAGGGCAGATTGAAGGCCGTATAGAGCACGATCAGGCCGTGACAGGTATCGACCCACCGCAGCTTCACGAAGAGCCGAAAGACGGGAAAGACGATCGCGATCGGCGGGATCATCCGATTCGAGATGACCCAGTTGGCGTAGTGCTTGCGGCCGGTACCGAACCGGGCGATCGAATAGGCCGCCATGCTGCCGAGCACCGTCGCCAGGACCGTGCTGGTCGAGGCGAGGACCAGGCTGTTCCAGACCGTCCAGACATCGCCGTCCTCGAAGAGCACGGCGCAGTTGCCGGTCTGCAGGGACGAAGGCCACCAGACCGGCGGATAGGCGAAGATCTCTTCCGGCGTCTTGGACGAGATCATGAAGAGCCAGTAGATCGGGAACAGGAAGAAGAGCGTGACCGCGATCGCCGCGACCAGGCGCAGGGCGAGCCCGAGGCCGCGATCGGCCCTCATCGGCCGATCGCCAAGCGATCGAGGGCGCTCGTCACCACGACCGAGAGCAGCACGATGACGACCAGCGCCATGGCCGCCGTATACGAGGTCTCGAACTGCTGGAAGCCCAGGACGTAGGTGTAGATCGAGACGGTCTCGGTCATCGTGCCGGGTCCGCCGCGGGTGAGCCCCCAGACCACGTCGAACAGGCGGAAGAGGTCGAGGCCGCGGATGAGGAGCGCGATCACCACGACCGGCCGGATCGCCGGCAGGACGATCCACCAGAGCCGCTGCAGCCAGGAGGCGCCGTCGATCTCGGCCGATTCGAGCAGGGATCTGTCGACCTCGGCGAGGGCCGCCCAGAGGAGGAGGAACATGAAGGGCGTCCACTGCCAGATCTCGGCCAAGCGGATCGCCGGATAGACGAAGCTCGGATTGTTGATCCAGAGGATCACCACGGGCTCGCCCGCGATCCAGGAGAGGATCTGGTTGATCGGCCCGAAGCGGTTGTCGAACAGGAGCCGCCGGGTGGCCCCGGCGACGATCGGCGAGACCACCACCGGCAGGACCAGGAGAGCGATCAGCACCTGCCGGCCCGGCATCTTCTCGAAGAACAGGGGTGCCATGAGAAAGCCCAGGACCAGCTCCGCCGGCAGCGCGAGCGCGAGGAAGACAAGCGTGTGGCCGATCGCCTCCCAGAAGCGCTGGTCGGAGAAGAGCCGGGCGTAGTTGGCGAGGCCCTGAAAGCTCGTGTCCTCCTCCAGCATCGTGATGTTCTGCAAGGACACGATCAGGGTGTGGAGAAAGGGGAAGAGCCGGACGAGCAGGATCACGAAGGTGGCCGTCGCCACGAGCAGCCAACGGAAATACCGCTCCGTCCAGGGCACGCCCGCCGAGTCGTGCCGCCCGCCAGCCGCCTCGACCGCCGCGGCCGTTGCGCCTCCCCTGCCCCGCCCGTCGCCGCGCGGGCTCTCGTGCGTCCGGCGCGGCGCGGACCCTAGAGCAACCGACGCCGGGTCGGAAGCCGGCCTGCGCCGCCGCCGGGCCGAGCCATCGACGCCCTTGACGGACGTCGATCTCGCTTTAGGATTATGTACCGTGCACTGGTGGCAGGCCACCCCTCCGTGTCGTGCTCGTGCCATGCGAACCGCCAGCGCCTCTGCGCCCCGTGCCCTGCACCGCTCGGCCGAAGCGCCGGTGCGCTCGGACCGGCCCGCCCGTGCCACTGCGCGGCCCCGTCGGTCGCAGCGGCGTGCGCCGGGCCGTTCGCGGGCATCACCCCGGGCACGGCCGGCACTTCGCCGACCGGCGCGACGCGATGCCGGCCGCGAACCGCCACGGCCGGAAGCGATCCTCCCGGCCGGGGCCGTCGGCGACTCGGAGCTTCGGATAGGCGTTCGGCTTGGCGGCTCATTCGGCGTAGGCCGCCTTCTGCCGCTCGACCCCGATCTGCTGGGCGATGCGGTCCCACTGGGCCGCCACGTCGTCGAGGATCTTCTGCGGGTTCTCCCCGGCCCAGAGCCGCGAGATGCCCTGGCGGAGCGCCTCCTCGTACTAGTCGGTCTGGATCGAGGAGAGATCGAGGAGACCGTTGACCGCCCCGGCCTGCAGTGCCGCCAGATATTCGGGCGCCTCGGGCCAGCGTTTCCTGTACTCCTCGGAGGCGAAGTGGCTTTCGCGAAACGGATCGCGGAGCGTGTAGGGGAGCTGGACCCGCTGCAGGCTGGTCTCCTTCGAGTTCAGCCACTGGATGAAGAGATAAGCCGCCTCCTTCTTCTTGGAGGACGCCGAGACGCAGAGCGAGAAGCCGGCGGCGAGCTACGGGTGACCACCCGGCGGCATGGCGTAGCCGACCTCGCCGGCGATCTGAGACTTCGGCACCCAGGCGAGCGCCTTCTCCTCGGTGCCGTAGCCGGCGGCCCAGCGGCCGTAGGGCGGCCAGGAGACGGTGATGGCGGTGTCGCCCTCGCGGAAGGCCGCGAGGTTCTCGACGAAGCCCCAAGAGACCATGCCCGGCGGTCGGAGCTCGTTCTCCTCGAGCCAGCCTCGGAAGGTCTCGAGGCCGGCCGGGCCGTTGATCTGCGCCTTCATCGTCGCCGGGTCGAAAAACCGGCCGCCGTTGTTGCGGAACCGCTCCTGGAACATGAAATGCATGTAGGGCGGCTCGCGGAAGAAGGCGCAGCCATAGGGCTTCTTGCCGGTCGCCTCGTTGATCGCGGCGGCGACGTCGGCGAGCTCCTTCCAGGTCTGGGGCGGCACGGGGATGTCCTTGCCGGTCTTGGCCTTGTATGTCGCCTGGACCTTCGGATCGCCGAGCACGTCTCTGCGGTAGTACATCACGAAGACGTCGCCGTCGTCTGGAAAGCCGTAGATCTTGCCGCCAACGGTCATCTGGTTGTCACGGTAGACCGGGGCGATTTCTTTCAGCTCCTCGCGATAGCCGTATTTGTCGAGGTAAGCGTCGAGCGGCTCGAGGGCACCGGCGCGGACCAGATCGGCCATCCAGGCGAGGATGACGTTCAAGGCGTCGTTGGCGCCGGTGCCGGCCCGGTGTTCTTGCAGGATCTTGGTGAACATCGCGGCGGTCGGCACCTCGATCACCTTGACCTCGATGCCGGTCTGTTTCTCCCACAAGGGGCCCGAGAAGTTGAGCGGGTCGAGCGACTGCAGCCCGGCCTCCCAGACGATGGTGATCTCCTGCGGGCCGGGCTTCTTGGCCGCCTCGACCGCGATCGCCGCCGCCGAAGCGGCGGCCGCCGGCCGCCCGGTCGCCGTCAGCACCACGCCCGCGGCCGCTGCGGCGAGCATCGCGCGCCTGCGCACCATCGTTCCTCGACCTCCCTGTCGGCCGGCCCTTCGGCCGACCCCGGCGCCGTTCTAGCGCGGGTCTCGGCCGCAGGTAGCCGGGCGACCGCCGGCAAGCGGTCGCCCGACGCGGCGGGCCCGGCGCGTCGGGCGGTCGGCTACGAGGCGAGCGCGAACCCGCGATCGACGGCCGGACCGACCACGGCTGCCGGAGTCGCGCCGCCCCCGGCCGGGCCGAGGATCGCCCTCGGCCCGCCCCGGCCGTCGGCCGCCCGGCCCGGTCGGCGAGCGCGACGAGGATCGGCAGCGCCGCGGCGAGCGGGTCGGCCAGATGCGGCATCGGCGTGCCGCGCAGCGCCAACGCGACCCGCTCACTCTCGAGTTCGAGCGCACCGAGAACGGCCGGATCGGCGAGGCCGGCCGCGACGTGCGCGTCCCCTGCCCCGCTCGGCCGCGGGCGCAGACCCAGGAGCGCCGCCCGAAGCTCGGCGTCGAGGAGCACGGGGCCCGCCGCGGGATCGGTCGCGGCGACCCGGAAGACCGCGTCGGACCGCGGATCGCCGGTCGCCACCTCGGGCAGGGCGCCGTTTGCGGCATCGAGGATCGCCGTCTGCGAGCACGACTCGACCGGGAGGCGGACGGGCACCGGACCGCCGGGCGGCAGGTCGAGCACGGTCCAGGCGCTGCCCGCTCGGCGAGGCGGTGTGCCGGCGTCGCCCGAGGGTGCGCGACCGGAGTTCGACCGCCGGTCCCTCGCGGCTGCCTCGTGCCACGAGGCCCTCGAGCTCGCAGCCGCGATCCTCGCGACGGCGCGGGGCGGCGCCCGCCACCGGCTCGAGGCCGAGGGCCTGCCGATCGCGCTGGTTCGCCCGGGCGAGCCACCAACGGCCGGCGGCGATCGCGGCGGCGCCGAGGACAAGGGGGAGGCGACCCCTGGCGCGGTCGCTCGCTCGCGACCCGGCCGAGACGGCTGGACGGCCGGCCCGAGCCCGCTAGCTCTATGGGTGTCGGCCGGTCCACCGCTGGGCGAGCGCACCGGCCGTCCCGCTCGCGAGCAGCATCCTCGGAGGTGCCATGCCGGAGTTCGCGATCGACGCCTTGATTTTCGACGTCGACGGCACCCTCGCCGAGACCGAGGAGCTGCACCGGATCTGCTTCAATCGCGCCTTCGCCGAGGCCGGGCTGCCCTGGACCTGGTCGGTCGAGGATTATCGACGGCTCTTGACCACGACCGGCGGGCGCGAGCGGATCTTCCGCTGGATCGAGGAGGTGGAGCCGGAGCGGGCGGCCCGGCTCGCCGGCCACGACGATCCGTTCGTGCGCGCGCTCCACGCTCGCAAGACCGAGCTCTATGCGGCGGGCGCGCGGGCGGGCGAGGTCGCTCCGTGCCCCGGCATCCCCGAGCTGCTCGCCCGGGCGCGCGGGCTCGGCCTCGCGCTCGCGATCGCGACCACGACCAGCCGGGCCAATGTGGAAGCGCTCTTCGACGCGCATCCCGAAGTCCTGCCGCGGGCCTGGTTCGCGACCATGGTCTGCGGCGAAGACACGAGCCGGAAGAAGCCCGACCCAGAGGTCTACCGGCTCGCGCTCGCGCGGCTCGGCGTCGATCCCGCCCGGGCGCTCGCGGTCGAGGATTCGCGCAACGGCGTGCTGGCCGCCAAGGCTGCCGGGATCGCGGTCGTGGCGATTCCGAGCCTCTACACGGCGGGCGACGATTTCGCCGAGGCCGACCGGGTGCTCGGCTCGGCCGGCGAGCTCGTGGCGCTGATCGGCAGCCGAGTCGGCGCGACGCCAGGCCGGTCGGTCTCAACGTTTCGTTAACTTATGCGTCCTAGGCTCTGCCCGTCGGTCGGAGCCGTGCATGATCCTCGCCTCCCTCTTCCTCGCCCTACTCGCGCTGGCGGCCCTGGTCGACCGAGCGATCGAGCGCCTGGGCGCGCGTCGATCAACGGCGGTCGCCTGTGCGACCGGCCGCGAGCCGTGGTCGTTTCGCATCGGCGCTCGGATCGCCGACCGAACCCGTGTTCGCCCGGGGCGGACCGCGGCGGACGAGGCGGGCCGGCGACGGAACGGGGCTTGCAGGCGGAGAGCGGCGCCTGGTACAGCCCACGCGCGGTCGCGGGAGGGAGGCACGAGGCATTCCCGAAGTGTCGAGCCGGGAAGCAGAGACGCTGGCGAACCGGCCGAGCGCGCGGACTGGTCTCGAGGCCCGGCGGCTCGCCCGGGCGGGCTATCGCGGTCACACGGCCGGCATGGCGCCCGGCTACGTGCAGGGCAATCTCGTCGCGCTCCCCGAGCGCGAGGCGTTCGACTTTCTCCGCTTCTGCCAGCGCAACCCCAAACCCTGTCCACTTCTGGCGGTCTCCGAGCCGGGCGACCCGCGGCTCCCCACGCTCGGCGAGGATCTCGATCTGCGGACCGACCTGCCGCGCTATCGGGTCTGGCGGGAGGGTGTGCTCGTCGAAGAGCCCTCCGAGATCGGGGCGTTCTGGCGGCCGGATCTCGTCGCCTTCGTGCTCGGCTGCTCGTTCAGCTTCGAAGAGGCCCTGGTCGCCGGCGGGGTGCCACTGCGCCACCTCGAGCGCGGTTGCAACGTCTCGATGTATCGGACCTCGATCGCCTGCGAACCGGCCGGACCGTTCCGCGGCCCCCTGGTGGTCTCGATGCGACCACTCTCCCCGGCGGATGCGATCCGCGCGATCCTGATCACCGGCCGATTTCCGGCGGTACACGGCGCCCCGGTCCATCTGGGCGATCCCGGGGCGATCGGCATCGCCGATCTCGCCCGGCCGGACTATGGCGATCCGGTGCCGCTCGAGCCGGGCGAGCTGCCGGTCTTCTGGGCCTGCGGGGTGACACCGCAGGCGGTGCTGGCCGCCGCCCGGGTGCCGTTCGCCATCACCCACGCACCGGGTTCGATGCTGGTGACCGACCGGCGCAACGCGGAGTACGCCCTACCGTGACCCGTTCGGAAATTGTCGACCTCGACAGGAGAAGCGGTATGTGTATCGGCCGGATCGCGGCGTTCGTTCTGGGCCTCCTTCTCGCGAGCGGGCCGCTGGTCGCCCAGGAACTGCCTCGGACCCATCTCAAGGTGGTCGGCGCCTGGGGCAATCTCTCGCAGTACAAGAATTTCGAGCAGCCCTTCTGGACGCGCGAGCTGCCCGCCAAGACCAACGGTGCGATCACGGCCGAGATCACACCCTTCAACGAGATGGGGCTCAAGGGAGCCGAGATCTTCCGCCTCATGCGCTTGGGCGTGATCGATTTCGGCTCGACCGTACTCGGTTACGTAGCGGGCGACGATCCGCGCAACGAGGCCATCGACCTCGCCGGCCTCGCTCCCGACGTGACGACCGCGCGGCGAATCTCGGACGCCTACCGACCGGTCTACGACCGCTTCTACCGCGAGCAGTTCGGCATCCAAGTGCTCGCGATCTGGCCCTACCCGGCCCAGGTGATCTACTGCAACGGTGCGCTTTCCGGGCTCGACGACCTGCGCGGCAAGAAAGTGCGCACCGGCAACCGGACGCTCGCCGAGTTCGTCGAGGCGCTTGGCGGCACCGGGGTCACGATGGCCTTCTCGGAAGTCGTGCCGGCGCTCCAGAACAAGGTGGTCGATTGTGCGATCACCGGCACGCTCTCGGGCAATGCCGCCAAATGGTACGAGGTGACCACCCACCTCTATGCTCTGCCCGTCGGTTGGAGCCAGGTGATGCACGCGGTCAACCTGAAGACCTGGGAGAGGCTCGCGCCGTCGGTCCGCGAGCTGTTGAGCCGGGAGATTCGCGACCTCGAAGACCGCATCTGGAAGGCGATGGACGTCGAAACCCAGCAGGGCATCGACTGCAACGTCGGCCGCGACAGCTGCACGATGGGCAGCAAGGGCAAAATGACGCTCGTGCCGGTCTCCGATCGCGACCGGGCGACCCTCGATCGGGTGTTGCGCGAGGTCGTCGTGCCGAAATGGGCCAAGCGCTGCGGTGCCGCTTGCGTCGAGGAGTGGAACCGTACGGTGGGCGCCATCGTCGGCATCTCCGCGACACCTTGAGCGTCGGTCCCGATCCGTCGCCGCGCCCGGCAGGATCGCCGGAACTCTTCGGCCGGCTCGATGCCTGGCTCGCGCTCGCTCGTGCCTTCGCCCGGTCGCTCGCGTTCTGCGGTGGCCTTTTGATCCTGGCGGCCGCCTTGCTCGTGGCGGCGGAGGTGGTGCTGCGCGGGGCCGCGGGCGCGAGCCTCGGCGGCGCCGACGAACTCTCGGGCTACGCCGTCGCGATCGCCACGAGCTTCGGCCTGCCGCTCGTCCTGCTCGAGCGGAGCCATGTCCGGGTCGATACGCTCTACCGTCGGCTGCCGGCACGGATCGTCGCCCTGCTCGATCTCGTGGCACTCTTCGTGCTCACCGGCTTCCTGGCACTCCTGGGCCAGCGGGCGGGGCTCGTGCTGGCCGACAGCCTCGCCTTCACCGCCCGCGCCACGACCCCGCTCGCGACGCCTCTGTGGATCCCGCAGGGTCTCTGGCTCGCGGGCTTCGCGTTCCACCTCCTGATCGCGGTTCCGCTCTGCCTGCGCGCCACCCTCGCCTTCCTGCAGGGTGACGCTGCGAACGTGCGACGGCTCGCCGGGACGCCCGGTCCCGAGGAGCAGGCGGCGCGCGAGGGGGTCGGGGGCCGATGATCGCGACCACTCTCGGCCTGTTGCTCGGCCTTCTCGCGCTCGGCCTGCCCGTGGCCGCGGCCCTCGGCGTGCTGGCGCTCGCCCTCGACGCGCTCTTCGCGCCGGTGCCGCTGACCCTCGCCATGGGCGAGATCGCCTGGAACACGGGCAAGGATTTCCTTCTGGTGGCGATCCCGCTCTTCGTGCTGTTGGGCGAGATCCTCCTGCGCGCCGGGGTCGCCGAGCGAATGTACGCGGCGCTCTCGATCTGGCTCGCTCGGCTGCCGGGCGGGCTCATGCACGCCAACATCGCCGCCTGCGCTCTGTTCGCCGCGACCTCGGGCTCGTCGGTCGCCACGGCCGCCACCATCGGCACGGTGGCCCTGCCGCAAGCCAAGACCTTCGGCTACGACGAGAAACTCTTCGCGGGCTCGCTCGCCGCGGGCGGCACGCTCGGCATCCTGATCCCGCCCTCGATCAACATCATCCTCTACGCCGTGCTGACCGATACCTCGATCCCGAGGCTCTACCTCGCGGCCCTGATCCCGGGCGTGCTCCTCGCCGCCGGCTTCATGCTCGTGGTCGCGGTCTCCGCTCGCCGGAACGGCCCCCCCTCCCTCGACGGCGCCGCTGTCGGACGGCGCGAGCGGCTCGCCTCGCTCCTCCACCTCCTGCCGCCGGTCTTCGTGTTCCTGCTCGTGGTGGGCTCGATCTATGCCGGCTGGGCGACGCCGACCGAGGCCGCTTCGCTCGGCGTCATCGCCGCCCTCCTGCTGGCCGCGCTCGCCGGCCGGCTCACCCCGACCATGCTCGCCCGGGCCCTCGAGAGTACGGTCAAGACCACGACGATGATCCTGCTGATCGTGATCGCGGCCGCCATTCTCAACTTCGTGCTCTCGGCGATCGGCCTCACCCGCCAGCTCACCGCGGCCATCACCGAGCTCGGCCTTTCGCCCTGGGCGATGTTCGTGGCGATGGTCCTCTTCTACCTCGTGCTCGGCTGCTTCATGGAGACGCTGTCGATGATGATCACCACCGTGCCGGTGGTGGTCCCGGTCATGGTCGCGGCGGGCTTCGATCCGGTCTGGCTCGGTGTGGTGATCATCGTCCTGGTGGAGGCCGCTCTGATCACCCCGCCCGTGGGCCTCAACCTCTTCGTGGTGCAGTCGCTGCGGCCGGGCGGGCGGATCGAGGAGGTGATCCGGGGCGTGCTCCCCTTCCTCGTGGCGATGCTCGCGTCGCTCGCGCTTTTGGCGCTCGTGCCCGGCCTCGCCCTTTGGCTGCCGGGCCGGATCATGGGCTGAGCGGGGTCGCGGCCCTCAGAGGGCGAGGACCAGGCGGGCGCCGCGGGCCCGCGAGCAGCAGGCCATCATCCGGTCGCTCCGGGCCCGTTCGGCGCGCGAGAGCACGGCGTCGCGATGGTCGACCTCGCCTTCGAGCACCGGGACCTCGCAGGTGCCGCACAAGCCCTCCTCGCAATCGCTCGGCACGTCGAGATTGGCGGCACGCAGGACCTCGAGCAGGCTCTTGTCCGGCGGCACGGCGAGCGTGAGGCCTGAATGCGAGCACACGACCTCGAAGGCCCGCTCGCCTCCGGCTTCGGGCCGGGCGGCGGTGGCGGCGAAGCGTTCGGTGACGAGCATGCCTTCCGCGCGATCGCCGAGCAGCCGCTCGAGGTCGTCGAGCATGCGCACGGGCCCGCAGGCCCAGATCCGCGCCGTCGGCGGTAGCGCGGCGAGCAGTGCTCCGAGGTCGAGCCGGCTGCCCTCCTCGCTCACCGCGAGCTCGAGCCGCGGCCCGTGCAGGGCCCGGAGTTCCTCGAGGAAGGCCATGCGCGCCCGGCTGCGGCCGCAATAGACGAGCCGGTAGTCGAGGCCGAGCCGCCGCGCGCGGGCGGCCATGGGGAGAAGCGGGGTGATGCCGATGCCACCCGCGAGGAACAGGACGGGCCCACGGGCCTTCTCGTCGAAGGGGAAGCGATTGCGCGGTCCCCTGACCTTGAGGACCGTGCCCGGGCGGACCGTCTCGTGGATCCAGACCGAGCCGCCGCGGCCTTCGGGCTCGCGCAGGACGGCGATCCGCCAGATCTGCCGGTCCGCGGGATCCGAGCAGAGCGAATAGGCCCGCGCGCGCTCGGGATCGCCGCATTCGACCTCGATGTGCGCCCCCGGCGTCCAGGGCGGCAGGGGCGCCCCGTCGAGCGATTCGAGCACGAGGCCCAGGACGTCCCGCGCGAGCGGCTCGAGCGCACGCACCCGCACGCGGCGGACCCGATCGCGGGCCAAGGGAGCCCCGATCCGCGCCGGATGGCGGCGTGTGCGCAGGCTCGGATCGCGCCGTTCCGGGTTGGCCGCCGGGTCCCATTCGACCCGGAGATGTTGCGGCCCGCGGAAGGAGAGGTTCGGGACGTAGTCGAAGTCCTGCGAGGCGAGCCGAAGATGCGGCAGACGCCGCGTCAGCTCCTCGAGCATGATCTGGATCTCCATCCGACCCAGGTTCTTGCCGAGGCACTGATGGGCACCGAAGCCGAAGGTCAGATGGTCCTGGGCGTTGTCGCGGCGGATGTCGAGGCTCTCGGGATCGGGAAAATGCGCGGGATCGCGGTTGGCGGCGGCCACCACCATGAGGATCTTGGCGCCCGCCGGCAGTCGCACCCCCTCGAGCTCGACCTCGCAGGTGGTCCGCCTTCGCCAGGACGCGATCGAGCCCTCGAGCCGCAGACATTCCTCGACCGCGGGCGAGATCAGAGCCGGCTCCTCGTGCAGCTCGCGCCAGGCGGTCGGGTGGGAGAGCAGGGTGCGAACGGCATTGGCGGCGGCGAACGCCGTGGTCTCGTGGGCCGCCACGATGATCGCCATCATCATCGAGTGGAGATAGGAATCGGTGACGATCTCCGGGTAGAGTTTTTGTTGACGAATCGAATAGCGCATCCAGCCCGGACCGTCCGGTGTACGGCGCATCTTCTCCAGGATCGCGCCCGAGAACTGCCAGAACTGACCGACCGTCTCGGCGATCGCGAGCCGCTCTTCGGGCGTGGGGCGGCCGAAGGCGTTCACGGTGTGGGCGATCGAGAAGCGCTTCATGCGCGCTCGATCCTCCTCGTCGATGCCGAGGAAGTGGAGCGCCACGGTGAAGGGAACGGGCCAGAGCAGCCGCTCGACCAGATCGACCCGGCCCTCGTCGACGAAGCCGTCGACCGCCTCGCACACGAGCCGGCGGACGAACGGCTCGTGGGCGGCGAGATGCTCGGGGGTGAAGGGGGCCATGAGCACCCGCCGCCGCTGCATGTGCTGCGGCTCGTCCTCGTTTACGAGGGTGCGGGCCATGGCGTAACCGTAACGCCGCAGGACGGCGAGCGCCTCCTCCGAATGCGGGACCACGGGTTCGAGCACGTTCGCGGGGCTGAAGGTCCAGGGATCGCGGAAGATCGCCTTGATCGTGTCGTAACGGGTGACGACCCAATAGCCGAGTTCGGGGGCGAAGAAGATCGGCCGCTCGCCGGCCGCCCGGCGCACGAAACCCGCCGGATCCTCCATGTAGGCCGGGCAGAAGGGATCGAAGGGCCGGGCGAGCGCGGCTTCGGCCTCGCTCTGCGCGAAGGAACGAGCTCCGGTACGCGTGATCTCGGCCATGTGCCGCATGCCTCCCCGTCGCGGCCGGCGGATCCCCCGAACACACCCGGCGGGCGGATCCGCGCGGTGCACGGGTGCGGGCGCTTGCCGCCGACCCGTGCAGAGCATAGTTTCGCGATGCGCAATCGCAATACGCGATCGGCAACGGGACACGATCGGCAACGGGCATCGCCCGGCGGGGAGGCGGCGACCGGGGTGCGGGGTTCGGCGCGAACGGGGGCGGGGCGCGGCGGGGTGAAGGCCGCCGCAACCACCTGTGCGGTCCTGAGCGGGCTCGCGGATCTGGGCGGCCGGGCGAGCCTCGCCTCGCTCGCGGCGCATCTGGGCGCTCACCCCTCGAAGCTGCACCGCTATCTCAAGAGCCTCGCTGCGGCGGGACTCGTGGTGCGCGACCCGCTCGCACCGGCTTATGCGCTCGGTGCCGAGGCGATCGCGCTCGGCCTCGCGGCTATGCGGCAGAGCGATCCGATTCGTGCCGCCGAGAGCGCGCTCGCGCGGTTGCGCGACGGCCTCGATGCTACCGTCTTCCTCGCCGTTCCCGGCAATCGGGGGCCCACGATCGTGCGCCTCGAGGAGCCCGTCGAGCCGGTCGTGGTCAATATCCGCCCCGGCTTCGTGCTGTCGGTGCTCTGGTCGGCCACCGGCCGCTGCCTGCTCGCGGCGAGCGAGGATGCGCGGCTGCACGCGATCGCCCGCGAGGAGCTCGCGGCCGCGCCGCTCCGTCGCCGGGCCCTTCTCGCCGAAGCGGAGCCGATCGCGGCGCTCTGCCGCGAGATCCGTGCCGCCGGCGGGATCGCCACCGTGCGCGACCTCTATCTCGACGGGGTGAGCGCCGCTTCGGCCCCGCTCTTCGACTTCACGGGCGCGGTGCGGGCGGTGCTCACCGTGCTCGGCCCCTCGCACCGGTTCGACGTTTCGCCGCAGGGGCCGGTCGTGACCGCCCTGCGTGCAGAGGCGCGCGCGGTGAGCGAGCGGCTCGGCTACCGCGCAATCGCGGCCGCGGTCCCCGTCGGGGCCGAGCCGAGCGGCCGAGCCGCCGGCGAGGCCGAGCCGGCGCAGGCGGCCGCGCCCTCCGGCCGCCGGCCCGAGCCCTCGGCCGATCGCCCGAGATCCCGATCCCCAGCAGGAGGAGAGCGTCGATGAGCCCGAGCGTGTTTTCTCGTCGCCGTTTCGCCCGAGGCGTGATCGCCGGCACGGGCGCGCTCGCCGCACCGGCGATCCTGCGCGCCCAGGCGCCGCTCGAGATCAAGGTCTCGCACTATCTGCCGCCGGTGCACAGGCTGCACACGGACGTGCTCGAGTCCTGGGCCAAGGACCTCGAACAGCGCACCGGCGGGCGGGTGAAGATCCTGCTCCATGCGGGCAACACGGCCTTCGGCAACATCAACAACCAGCTCGACCAGGTGCTGGCCGGCGTGATGGACGTGGGGCTCGGCCTGCACGGCATTCCCCGAGGCCGCTTCCCGCGCACCGGCATCATCGACATGCCGTTCCTCACGACGAGTGCGGAGCAGGCGAGCCGGATCCTCTGGACGCTCTATCCCGAACTCCTCAAAGACGAGTATCGCGGCGTCAAGGTGCTCGCGCTCTTCGCCCACAATCCCGGGCTGATCCACACACGCGCGCAGCGGGTGGAGCGGATGGAAGACCTCAAGGGGCTGAGGATCCGGGCCCCCTCCCCGGTCGTCTCCAACATGCTGACGTTCCTGGGTGCGACGCCCGTGGGCCTGCCGCCCGGCCAGATCTACGAGAGCCTGATGGCCGGCACGCTCGACGGCTACGTGCTGCCCTGGGACCCGGTCCACTCCTTCCGGCTCGCCGAGGTCACCCGCTTCCATCTCGACATCGCGGCCTACACCGTTTCCTTTTACATCGTCATGAACGAGCGCCGCTATCAGGGCCTGCCGGCCGAGATCCGCACCGCGATCGACGAGCTCTCGGGCGAGAAGCTGCTGCCGCGCATCGTGGCCGCCTGGGCTCGCGCCGATGCCGACGGCAAGGCGGCCGCCCAGGCCCGCGGCAACACGATCGTCGTGGCGAGTGCGGAGGAACGGGCGCGCTGGCGCACGGCCCTCGAGCCCCTGATCCAGGAGGAGCTCGGCCGCCTCGAGCGGGAGGGTGTGGCCGACGCCCGGACGATCTACGCCCGGATGGTCGAACTCGCCCGCACCTGACCCGCGCGTCGTGGCGGGGGAGGAGACGCTCGGCGGGCGCGCGGGACGCGGCGGGCGGCTCGTGCGCGCGTTCGAGCGCGCGTGCGAGGCGAGCGCGCTTTTTGGCGCGCTCGCGCTCGTGGGCGGCATGATCGTCGTGCTGGCCGACGTGGCGACCCGACGCACGCTCGGCTCGCCGATCACGGGCGTCACCGATCTCGTCCAGCTCGCCGTGGTCGCCTCGGCCTGCCTCGCTTTGCCTTTGGCCTTCGCGCGCGGCACGCACGTGGCGGTGGAGTTCCTCGCCGACCGCCTGCCGGCGGGCCCGAAGCGGTTATTGCGCGTGGCGGTCGCCCTCGCCGAAGCGGGGCTGCTCCTCCTCCTGCTGCTCTACGGCTGGCGACAGGCCGAGGCGCGGCTCCTGCTCGGTGACGTCTCGCCGACGCTCGGGCTGCCGGTGCTGCTCTATTGGGCACCCTATCTCGCGGGGATCGGGCTCTCGGTGCCGGCGGCGCTGTTCGCCCTTTTGCCCGCCCGTGAGGGGACGGTGTTCGCGGCCGGCGCGGACGGGGCCGGCGCATGAGCGAGGCGCTTTCGGGCTTCGCCCTCGTCCTTTTGCTGATGGCGCTGCGCGTTCCCGTGGCGATCGCGCTCGCGCTCGTGGGTGCCCTCGGGCTCTACTGGGTGTGGGGGCCCGCGAGCCTCGGCTTCGTGCTCGGCAAGGCGCCGTTCGATGCGATCGCTTCCCCCGGCCTCGCGGTCCTCCCGCTCTTCGTGATGATGGGCGTGTTCGCCGCGCACGGCGGGCTCTCGCGCGCGCTCTTCGGGGCGGCCCGAGCCCTTCTCGGCCATCGCCGCGGCGGGCTCGCGCTCGCGACCGTGGGCGCTTCGGCGGTGTTCGGGGCGATCTGCGGCTCGAGCCTCGCCACCGCCGCCACGATCGCGAAGGTGGCGATGCCCGAGATGCGCCGCGCGGGCTATCCCGATCGGCTCTCGGCCGCCTCGGTGGCGGCCGGCGGCACGCTCGGCGTGATGATCCCGCCCTCGATCCTCTTCGTGGTCTACGGGCTCATGACCGAGCAATCGATCGGCAAGCTGTTCGCCGCCGGGCTGCTGCCCGGCCTGGTCGGCATGGCGCTCTACATGGTGGCGGTGCGTGCCGCGACGCGACGCGCCACGGGCTTCGCTCCGGGCCCGCGGCTGCCCTGGACCGAGCGGCTGCGGACACTCGCCGGGGTTTGGCAGACCCTCCTGCTCGTGCTGCTCGTGCTGCTCGGCATGTATGCCGGTCTCTTCACGCCCTCCGAGGCGGCGGCGGTGGGCGCCGCCGGGGCGCTTCTGCTGACTTGGCTCAACGGCCGGTTGAGCATCCGGGTGCTGCGCGAAGGGCTGATCGAGACCGTCCTCACCACCGCCATGATCTTCGCCATCCTGATCGGGGCGGCGATCTTCAACGCCTTCGTCGACGCCACCGGGATCGCGCAGCAGCTCATCGGTGTGATCGCCGGGCTGGGTGCCGATCCGCTCCTCGTGCTGCTCGCGCTAGCCCTTCTCTACATCGTGCTCGGCTGCCTGATGGACAGCCTCTCCATGATCCTGCTCACGATCGGGGCGGTCTTCCCGGTGGTGCGGGCGCTCGGGATCGATCCGATCTGGTTCGGGGTGTTCCTCGTGACACTCGCCGAGATCGGCATGATCACCCCGCCCGTGGGCATGAACCTGTTCGTGCTGCAATCCACGGTGCCGGGGCTCGATCTCGCGACGATGAGCCGCGGCATCCTGCCTTTCGTGCTGGCGGACGCGGTGCGGCTGTCGCTGCTGTTGGCACTGCCCGGCCTCGCCACCTGGCTGCCGGAGATACTGTTCGGCTGAAGCAGGGCCTCTTCACCCGAGGGGAGCCGGGAGCGTCGGACTTACGGCCGCGATCGCCGCGCTCCTTCCCGAGGGGACCGAAGAGATGCGCCCCGAGGCGAAGGTGTTCGCGCTCTCGGGCCCCGGCCTCGGCGAGCCCCAAGGGATCGCGGTCCTCGCCGACGACCGCCTCGGGTCGGCCGAGCTCCGCGCCGCTGCCGGGGCCGGGTCCGGCCGTCCGGCCCGTGCGTCGGCTCTCGAACGGGCACGCTCGGCCATCAGCGCGAACCTTCTCGCCCTGGGCCGTATCGAGACCGAGCTCGACCGCGCCTTGTTCGAGAAAGCGAGGCGGGCCGGGCGACGGTCGCCCGGATCCCCCGGCGCCGGCTCCGCCGGATGCACGACCCGTACGGCCGGCTGCCGGGCTCAGCCTCGGACGCCTCGGCCTCCACGACCGGTACCGTCCTCGTCGTCGACGGCAACCGTCTCCGGCCTCAGAGCCGACGGCGGTCGGTTCCCGTCGCACTTGTCCGCCCTACCGCCTCGCCTCTACGGTCCTCCGCCATGAGCGTACCTGCCGACCGGCGGCCCCCGGCGGACAGAGAGGTCGCCCGGCCGCCCGAGCCGGGTGCGTTGGAGCGCGTCCGTTCCCGGCATTGGCTCCTCGAAGAGGTCGTTCCGCCGGAAGCCCTCGGCGAAGCGACCCTCGTGCGCCTTCCGGGTGCCGAGGACGACAATGCCGAGCGGAGCCTCGCGGTACTCTGGGAGAAGGAGCTCGACGCCGAGCTGTCGGCCGCGGCCGGCTTCGACAAGCTCGGCGAGCGCGGCTTCGACCCGCGCCCGCTCTTCGCCGGCTATGTCGCGAGCCTGCGCCGGCGCACCGTCACCGCCGCCGATCCGCGTCCGCTCCAGGTCCCCTTCCGCGCCGGTATCGCGCTCGCGCCCTACCAGCTCGAACCCCTGGCCAAGGCGCTCGAGCTGCCGCGGGTCAATCTCCTCCTCGCCGACGACGTCGGCCTCGGCAAGACGATCGAGACCGGGCTCGTGATCCGCGAGCTCCTGTTGCGCGGGCGGATCGATTTCCTGCTCGTCGCCGCCCCGCCCGCCATGTCGCACGAGTGGCAAGACGAGCTTTCGACCCGCTTCGGCCCCCAGCTCGTGCCGATCGACCGCGAGGGGCTGCGCGCCCTGAGCACCGCGGGCCGCGGTTTCCCGCACCGCCGGGTCGAGCCGATCCCGATCGACGGCCTGCCCGAGGACGCGCCCGAGCTCGTCCTCGGCTGCCTCCTCGCCCGCTATCGCGAGCTCGTCGAGCGCCGGCTCGAGGAGAGCCGGCGGCCGCTGCGCTTCGCGCCCGATCGACTGCGCCGGCTGGTCGACACCGGGCTCCGCCTCCTCTACGGCAGCCGCGGCCTCTTGCCGGCGGGCTGCGAGCGGGCCACCGACGGCAGCCCGATCCCGCTTTTCCGCCTCGATCCCGAAGATCCCACCCTGCGCGCCGAGCCGCGGCTTTCCCGCTTGCTCGAGACGCTGCGGCCGCCGCTCGAGCTCCGCGCCGAGCTCGGCGAGGCGATCCGGCCGGTGACCTTCGTCGAGACCGATCGGCTGGGCGACAAGGTCGTCCAGCTCCATCTGGAGCATCCCTTCCTGCGCCGGATCCTCGCCCGCTTCGGCACCCAGGGCGTGGTCGAACACCTCCTTTCCCGGGTCTGCCTGTCGAGTGCCGCGGTCGGCGAGCCGCGCGTGCTGCTCTTGGGCCGGCTCGTCCTCTACGGCGCCGGGGCGCTCCGCCTGCACGAGGAGATGCTGGCGGTCGCCGCCGTCTGGATCCCGCCCGAGCGGCGCCGAGCGCCGCTGCGCCCGCTCGCCGAGCGCACGAGCGAAGCGCTCCTCGACGAGCTCGACCGGCTGCTCGACGCGGAGGGCGAACCGGGCCCGCCCGCCGCGCTCGAAACCGAGCTCCAGGCGGCGATCGGGTGCGCCGTGGCCGAACTCCGCCCCGCCCTCGAGGCCCGTACCCGCGAGGCCGAAGCGCGCGCTCGCCGGGCGCTCGAAGCACGCGGCGAGCGCGAGTCGGCTAGCCTCGCTCGGCTGCTCGCCGAGCTCGAGGACCGCCTCGGGCGGAAGCTCGCCCGACCGCCAGTACGAGCTCGGCTTGAACGAGCCCGAGCGCCGCCAGCTGGCCGCCGAGCGCCGCGCCCAGGAGGAACGGCTCGCAGCCCTCGCCCGCGACCGCGAGGTCGAGCCCGCGCGCCTGCGCGCCCGCTACGAGGTCCGGGCGCGAAGGCTCGAACCGGTCGGCATCGTCTATCTCGTGCCGGGGGCGGAGCGCCTCCCCTGAAGCTCGCCGATCCGCTCCTCGAGCGCCACCGCGAATGGCTGGGCTTCGTTCAGCCGGTGGGCCTGCTCCTGGCCCCGCTCGTGCTCGTCGAGCGCCAAGTCGCGCTCGAGCTGCACGCCGCCGAGAGCGAACCCTGGCGGGAGCGGCTCGAAGAGCTGCTCGACGACGACGGGGCCGCCGCCGACCCGCTCGCCGTGCTGCGCGAGGTGCTGGAATGGCCGGAGGAGGCCCTGCCGCCCGCCCCGGCCGAGCTCGATCGCCATCTGCCCGCGCTCGACGTCCATCTCCGCGCCGACCGCGCGATCCGCGCGAGCCCGGACGAGTCCGAGGCGTTTCTGGGCCTGGTCGCGGTCCTGCAGGAGGACGAGCCCGACCGAACGCGCAAAGACGCCGAAGACGGTTGGCAGGCGAGCGCGCATGCCCGCCTCGAGCGGCTGTTGCGCGAGACCGGGCTCGAGCTCGGCCTGCTCCTCACCCCGAAACGCTTGCGTCTCGTCTTTGTGCCCAGAGGCGAGGACCTCGGCGCACGCCGACTTTCCCTTCGCCGCCATGGCCTTGGTGGCGGGACGGCCGATCCTCGCCGCCTTCCGCGCCCTGCTCGCCCACCCCTTCGTCCGCGCCGGCCCGCCCGAGCGCCGCATGCTCGCGCTTCTGCGCGAGAGCCGCAGCCGTCAGGCGGCGGTCTCGGAAACCCTCGGCCGCCAGGTCCAAGAAGCGCTTCCGATCCTCCTCGACGGCTTCGTGGCCGCCCGCCCGGCGCGCCGACCCGGCCTCGGGCGTCGCGACCCTCGCCGCCGCGCCCGGGCTCTACGAGGCGCTCGTCACGGTCATGATGCGCCTCGTCTTCCTGCTCTACGCCGAAGAGCGCGGGCTGTTGCCGCAAGGGCCGATCTACGAGGCGAGCTACGGCGTGTGCGGCCTGTTCGACGCGCTCGAGGAGGACGCCGCGCGCTTTCCCGAGAGCATGGAGGACCGCTTCGGCGCCTGGACCCGGCTGCTCGTGCTCTTCTGCCTGGTGCACGAAGGCGGCGCAGGCGGCCGCGAGCCCGAGGCGATCCGCTTCGTCACCCGCCGCGGCACCCTTTTCGACCCCGACCGCTTCCCGATCCTCGAGGGCCGCACCGCGCCCTTCGCCCACCGGCTGCCGACGATCTCCGACCACCACGTCCACCGTGTCCTCGAGAAGCTCCTCCTGCTCGACGGCGAGCGGCTCTCCTACCGCATCCTCGACGTCGAGGAGATCGCCTCGGTCTACCAGAAGATCACGGGGCTGTGGGTCGAGCGCGCGACCGGCGCCACGCTTGCGATCCGCCCTGCGCCAGGCCGCGACGTCGCCTTCTGTCTCGATCTCGAGCGGCTGCTCGCCGAGAAACCGGAGCGTCGCGGCGCCGCCTTCAAAGAAGCGACCGGGCAGGAACTGCCGGCTGCGGCGCGCGGCGCGCGCACGCTCGACGAGCTCGAAGCGGCCCTCGGCCGGCTCGTCCAGCGCGGCCTCACCCCGAGACCGCTGCCCCCCGCCGTCCCCGTCCTGCAGCCGACCGACGAGCGCCGGCGCACGGGTTCGCACTACACGCCGCGCTCTCTCACCGAGCCGATCGTGCGCGAAACCCCTTCGCCCGATCCTGGAACGGCTGGGCCCCGACGCTCGGCCCGAGCGGATCCTGGAGCTTGTGGTCCTCTACCCGGCCATGGGCTCGGGCGCCTTTCTGGTCGAGGCCTGCCGTCAGCTCGCCGACCGGCTCGTCGAGGCCTGGCGGCGGCACGGGTGCACGCCCGCGATCCCGCCCGACGAGAGCGAGCGCCTCTACGCCGAGCGGCTGGTCGCCACCCGCTGCCTTTTCGGGGTGGACAAGAACCCGACGACGGTCGAGCTCGCCAAGCTCTCGCTCTGGCTCGAGACGCTCGCGGCCGAGCACGAGCTCATCTTCCCCGACCACGCGCTGGTCTGCGGCGACAGCCTCTTGGGCCTCCTCCCGGAGCAGCTCGAGGCGCTCGATTTCGCGCCCGAGCGGGTCGAGCGCAGCCGCAGCGACCTCTTCGCCGGCCTCGTGCGCGAGCGGCTGGCTGCGCTCGTCGAGGATCGGCGGACAGTCAAAGAGCGCGCCGAGAAATCGGGCGAGCTCGAGCTCGCCGACTCCCTGCGCCGGGGCGAAGGGCGCGTCGCGGATCTCCCGCTCCTGGCCGATGCGATCGTCTCCGCCTTCTTCGCCCACGAGAAGCCCGAGAAAGTCGAGCGGGCGCTCGGTGCGATCCGCCGGCTCCTCGACGGCCCGCTCGCCGCGAACCGGCAGGAGCGGCTCGCGGTGCGGCTGCCCCGGGGCTGCGGCCGCTGCACTGGCCGCTCGTCTTCCCCGAGGTCTTCGCGCGGTCGAATCCGGGTTTCGATGCGATCCTCGGCAACCCGCCCTTCGCCGGCAGGAACAGCATCGCCGACCGCAACCCGCCGTGCTATCTCGAATGGCTGCAGACCGTTCACCCGGGTGCGCACGGCAACGCCGATCTCTCCGCCCATTTCTTCCGCCGCGCCTTCGCGCTTCTGCGCGAAGGCGGCTGCTTCGGCTTGCCGGCCACCGACACGATCGCCCAGGGCGACACGCGGGCGAGCGGGCTCGCCCACATCCGCCGGGAGGGGGCGAGATCTTCCGGGCGACCCGCCGCTACCGCTGGCCCGGGGAGGCGGCGGTGGTGGTCTCGGTGGTGGACCTCCACGAAGTGCCCTGGGCGGGCCCGCGCGTTCTCGACGGCCGCGAGGTCGAAAAGATCACCGCCTTCCTCTTCGACCGCGGCGACGAGGATCCGGTGCGCCTCGCGGCGAACGCCGGGCTCTCCTTCCAGGGCAGCATCGTCCTCGGTACGGGCTTCACCTTCGACGATACGGACAAGAAAGGCGTGGCCAACCCGACGGCGCTCGTGCGCGAACTGATCGAGCAAGGACCCGAAGAACGCCGAGCGGATCTTCCCCCACATCGGCGGCGAGGAGGTCGACGGCGATCCCGAGCACCGGTTGCGGCGCTGGGTGATCGATTTCGAGGCCATGAGCGAAGCCGAGGCGCGGCGCTGGCCCGATCTCTTCGCGATCGTCGACACGCGGGTGAAGCCGGAGCGCTCGAAGCTCCGCGACGACTATGCTACGCAAAGACGTCTTAAACAATTCCGGTTGCAATACGGCTCGTCGGCGAAAGAGCTCTACGCCGCGATCCTTGTCCTGGACCGGGTGCTCGCGGCTTCTCAGACGGAAAAAGACATCCGTTTTGCTTTATTAGCATCCAAATATGTCTTTTCGGACAAAATTGCAATATTCGCTTTATGCGAATACACATCATTTGCTACTTTGCAATCAAGATGCCACATCACGTTGGCCCAAAGCGTTGGCTCAACTATGAAAGACGACCCCGTGTATACCCCCTCCGACTGTTTCTAGACCTTCCCGCTGCCGGAAGGCTTCCGCAGCGACCCCGCCCTCGAGGAAGCCGGCCGCGCCCTCTACGAACACCGCGCCACCCTCATGAAGAAGCGCGGCGAAGGCCTCAGGAAAACCTACAACCGCTTCCACGACCTGAACGAGCGCGACCCCGCGATCCTCGAGCTGCGCCGCTCGCACGAGGCGATCGACCGGGCCGTCTTGCGCGCCTACGGCTGGGCGGATCTGGTGGAGCAGGCGTCGCCCCGGTTCCCGGGCGAGGAGGAGCCCGACTTCGCCTACCGGAAGAAGCTCTTCTGGCCGGCCGAATTCCGCTACGAGGTCCTGGCCCGGCTGCTCGCGCTCAACGCCGAACGTGCGCAGGCCGAGAAGCGGGCCGAGTTCGGCGGGGAGCAGCGGCGATGAGCAGCCCGGAAGCCCGCGAGCGGATCTGCGCCGCCCTCGCCCTCGATCTCGTGGGGCCCGCAGCCGAGGACGAGGCGCTCGCCCGCGAGGAACTGTCGACGAACCCCGCGCGCTGGTACCTCACGGGCTGGCTCGTACCCGAAGAGGCCCGCGCGGAAGCGGCGCTCGAGGGAGGAAGAGGACCTCGAGGAGGGCTCGGCCGAGGATCCGAGCGCCGAGTAGAGCGAGGCCGAGGGGCGGGCAACGGCGCGGGTGCGGCTGTTGCCCTCCTCGATCGGCCTCTCCTGCCTGCTCCGCCCCGGCATCGAGCGGGTCCGCTTGCGCCTGTCCTGGGGCGAATACCGCCGCCTCGGCGAGGAGCCGGCGGCGCAGGAAGGCGCCGGCGAGGCGCAGCCGGCCGCGATCGTCGAGGTCTCGCCCGAGACCGCTGCCGAGGCGCTCGCCGAGCCGGAGGTCCGCTGGCGGCGCGAGCCTTTTTCCTGGCAGGGCGCGCTCGTGCTCGAGGGCGAGGAGGACACGGTCCGGCCCGCTGCGGGCGTCGAGCTGCGCCGGCTCTGCCGGCCCACCCGCTGCGGCGATGCGGAGGTCCTCTTCCTCTCGCTCTTCCTGACCAACCGGCGAGCGCCGACCCGGCCGCGCGAGGAGGCCTGTCTCTTTGGCCCGTGATCCAGGTCGAAAGCGACGCGCTGTTCGGCCGGGCGCATCCGCGCCTGCCGCGCGGGGACGATCTCGACGGGCGGATCGCCGCGCTGCACTACCGCGAAGTGGTGGAATGGGCGGTCGGGCACGGCATCGCGGCCGAGCCGGTCGTCGAGCCGGACGGCCGGGTGCGCCGGGTCCGTACCACCAGGATGCCGGCGATCGAGGTCGAGCCGGTGGTGCCGCGCGCGAATCTCCCGGGCGAATTCGCCGCCGCGGCACTCGGCGCTCTCGCGCCCGAGAAGGTGGCGGCGGCGCTCGGCTACGCCGCCGCCACCCCCTATCTCACCGCGCTCTGCTACTTCAACAACGCGCTGCGCGAGCTCGGCAGCGCCCGGCGGATCGTGGAGGGCGAGATCCTGGCCGGGGTCGAGCGCTACGGCAGCCGCGACCACGCCGGCCGCCGCCTGCTCGCCGACCGGCGGCAGCTCGGCGAGCCGCTCGAGCTCACCTCGCGGGTCGGCACCGCCGAGATCGCCGAGGCCCGGCGGCGGCTCGGGACGGCGTTCGGCGCGGAGGGTTTCGTGGACGTGGCGCTCGCCACCAAGTGGACGTGGCGCTCGCCACCAACATGATCTCGGTGAGGCTCGACATCCCCCGCCTCGGACTCATGGTGGTGGCCGGACAACCCAAGAGTGCGTCGGAGTACATCCAGGCGACCAGTCGGGTGGGGCGGGATCCCGAAAAGCCCGGCCTCGTCGTGGTTCCGTTGAACCTGCAGAAGCCGCGCGACCGCTCGCATCTCGAGCATTTCCGCTACTTCCACGAGTCCTTCTACCGCGCGGTCGAGGCCCAGAGCGTGACACCCTTCGCGGTGGGCGCGCTCGACCGCGATCCGGCGGCCGTGGTGGTGGCGATGGCCCGCCATCTCGACCCAGAGCTCTGGGACGAGCCGGCCGTGCAGAACACCGAGGAACTCGAGCGCTTCCTGCCCGAGCTGCGCGAGCGTCTCGTGGAACGGCTGCGGCGTTGTGGGGAGGAGGGCGAGCTCGAACAGGAGCTCCTGGGGCGTCTCGACCGGCTCGTCGCGGCCTGGCGCGCGATCGCGGAAACCAGCGAAGCCCTCGCCTACGCTCAGCCGCCGAAGCAGGGGATCGAGCGGCTGTTTGGGAATCCTTGGAGCCCGTGGCCGATCCTTCGCGAAAGCTCTTCCGGGCGCCGCGCTCGCTGGGCGAGGTCGAGCCGGCCTGTTGGCTGCGACCGGTCAGGCCCGACTTCCGGCCGCTGCCCGGCGAGGTGGGCGGGCCTTGAGCAAGGACCTGCTGCGGCTCTCCCAGCTCGTCACGAGCTTCGGCTCGGGGGCGATGCTCGATCTGCCGAGCTGGTCGGTGATGATCGCCGGGCTCGAGCGCTGGGACGGCAGGAAGCGCCGCCCGATCGACGAGCCGCGGCTCCTGCGGCGCTTGCCCGACGGGCCAGGGCGGGGCCTCGCCACCCCGCCCGTGCACGAGGAGGACCCGTATCGGCGCGACCGGCCGGGGCTCGATGCCATCCTCTTCCCGCAATGGTTCGTCGCCGCGCGCGGCGACACGGTCGACGGGCGGATCCGCCGCCGGTTCGTCCGCTTCTCCGACCTCGACCCGAAGCAGCGTTGCCTGATCGAAGAAAAGGGCAAGAAGCGGATCCGGATCCCGGTCGCTCCGCTCCGTTTCGTGGCCGCCTGCGAGCACGGCCACGTCCAGGACATCGACTGGCGGATCTACGTCCACCGCGGCGGCTCGGGCTGCGCGGGGTCGTTGGTCCTCGAGAAGACCGAGGCGACCGGCGACATCGCGGCGACCTGGACCCGCTGCAGCTGCGGTCAGAGCCGCGCCCTCTACGAGGCGCTCGGACCCGACAACAAGCGGCTTCTCGTGCGCGCCGCGAGCAACGCCTATTTCCCGGTCACCTTGACCGTGCTTTCTCTGCCGAGCGAGACGGCGGAGGATCGGCTCGTGGTCGAGCATCGCGAGGAGCTCGCCGAGGTGCACTCGACCGAAGACCTCGCCCAGGCGTTCAAATTCAACAAAAAGCTCGAGAACGCCTTCGTACGTGTCGCCCCGGAAGCGATCCTGGCGGCGCTCGGCCGGATGCGGGGAGAGGCCGGCGGACCGGTCGCGCCCCGGCTCGAGCCCGAGGAGCTGGGCGTACTCGCGGGTCCGTCCCCGAGCGGGCGCCGCGGATCGCTGCGCCGCTCATAGCGGCCCTCGGCGAGCCGCTCGCGCCCTCGCGAGCCCGCCCGAGCGACCTCGGCATGCTCACAGCTCGCTCAAAGGGCCGGGCCGCGTTCCAGCGAACGTCCGATGGCGATCCGTAACCCGTTGATGCAAGGAGAGAATTTGGCGCGCCCGAGAGGATTCGAACCCCTAACCCTCAGATCCGTAGTCTGATGCTCTATCCAGTTGAGCTACGGGCGCCCGCGCGGCCCTCTAGCGGCTCGCGCCTGCCGTGGCAAGTGGGGCGCGCGGCCGCGCGATCAAGAGGTCGACAGGATCGCCCGGATCCGCTCGGCCATCTGCTCGGGGCTCGTTCCGTGGCCGAAATGGGCGAGGTAGCGGCCGTCCGGCCCCATCAGATAGGTGAAGGTCGAATGGTCCACGAGATAGTCCTCGCCCCGCTTCTCCTCGGATTTGCGAGCGTAGACCCGCCAGGCCTTCTTGACCGCCTCGATCTCGGCGACGGTGCCGGTGAGGCCGATCAGGCGGGGATGGAACGCCGCCACATAGTCCTTCAACACCGCGGGCGTGTCGCGCTCGGGGTCGACACTCACGAAAATCGGCTGCACCCTCTGGGCGAACTCGGGCGGCAGCCGGTCGAGCGCCTCGGCCATGGTGTGCAGGCCCAAAGGACACATGTCCGGGCAATAGGTGTAGCCGAAATAGACGAGCCGGTATTTGCCCGCGAGTTCGGCCTCGGAAAACCGCCGGCCGCTGTGGTGGACCAGATCGAGCGGGCCTCCGAGCTGCACTTCGCCGATCCCGACAGACCGGCCGGTGCCTCGGTCGGAGCGGGCGACGAGCGCGGCGGCGAGCGCGGCGCTGACCGCGGCCATCACCAGCAGCACGAGGATCAGCACGCGCTGGCGCATGCGTTCCTGTTCCGAAGCCCGGACCATGGCATGATCGCTAGGCCACCCCCACCCCGGCACACAAGGTGCGACGGGGTCGCACGGTCACGCTGTCGCGGGGGCACGCTCAAGGGCGCTCGCCTCGGGAAAGGCGCGCCTCGATCTCGGCCACGGCCGGCAAGAGATCGGCCACGCTGTCGATCACGAGATGGGCGCCGGCACGGGCCAGGCGGTCGACCGCACGGGCTCGAAGCCGCGCCTGCTCGTCCGCCGGCAGCGCCCGCCAGGTCTCGAGCGGCAGACCGACCTCGTTGCCGCTCACGGCGACGGCGACGGTCCACATGCCGGCGGCGAGCCCCTCCTCGATGCCGGGTACGGTATCGTCGACCTTGAGGCAGGCGGCGACGTCCGAGACGGCCAGACGGGCGGCGTTCAACAGACACATGGCGGGTCGCGGACGGGCCTGCGGCACATCCGAGGCGGATACCGCGTCGTCGAGCTCGAGCCCCTGCCGGCGCGCCTCGGAAAGGCAGATCTCGAGCATCTCGCGCGAGTAGCCGGTGTTCGCCGCGAGCTTCACGCCGCGCGCGCGCAGTTCCCGGCAGGTCTCGAGGGCACCCGGCACGAGCGCGCCGTAGCGCGCGAGACAGGCGAGCTGAGCCGGCACGAAGGCGGCGTAGAGCCGGTCGACATCGGCTTCCTCGGGCGGGCGGCCGTGCCGTTCGGCGAAGCGGGCGGCGATCGCGGGAGTCGCGAGGAGCTCGCGGAGGTGCGCCCGCTTTTCCGCACCCATGGGCCCGCGGGCCTCGGTCAACGAGATCGTCACGCCATCGGAGGCGAAGACCTCGACGAACACCCCGGCCGGCGCGCAGGAGCCGAAATCGAGCAGCGTGCCGGCCATGTCGAAGATCACGGCCTCGAGACCGCCGCGCCAGCGGCGCTGCCAGCTCCAACTCATGCCGCCGCCCCCTGCCCGCTCGCGGCCCGGGCCGGCGCACCGCTCGCCACCCCGAGCTCGACCATGGCGGCGCGCACCGCTTCGACCGCACCGCGCATCACCTCCGGTCCGAGCCGGCCGATGCAGCCCATGCGGAAAGAGGGAACGACTGTGAGCTTGCCCGGGTAGATGACGTAGCCCCTCGCTCGTAGGAGCCCGTAGAAAGTCTCGAAGCGGAAGCGTGGGTCGGCCGGCATCGCGAAGGTCACGATGATCGGCGCCTGGTGCGCGGAATCGAGCAACGGCTCGAAGCCCAGAGCGCGCATGCCCTCGATCAGAATCCGCGCGTTCGCGGCGTAGCGGCGGCCGCGGCCCTCGACCCCGCCTTCGGCCTCGTGCTCGAGCAGCGCCCGGTGCAGAGCGGCGAGCACGTGGGTGGGCGGGGTGAAGCGCCACTGGCCGGTCCGTCGCCAGGCGGCGTGCTGGTCGACCAGGTCGAGCGAGAGCGCGGGCGCGTTGCCACGGGCGGCCTCGAGCACCGATTCGCACACCAGCACGAAGCCGACACCCGGCACCCCCTCGAGACATTTGTTGGCGGAAGCGGCGAGTGCGGTGAAGGGTGTCGTGCGGACGTCGATCGGCAGGGCACCGAAGCTGCTCATCGCGTCCACGAGGAGGGCCACGCCGAAGCGGGCGGCGAGCTCAGCGATCGCCGGCAGAGGGTTCAGCACTCCCGAAGTGGTCTCGCAATGGACGAGGGCCAGGTGCGTCACGGGCGGCCCCAGAGCGAGCCGCTCCTCGACCCGGGCGGGGTCGACCGGCCGGTCTTCGGGCCATTCCAGGGTCTCGACGGCGCGGCCGTGATAGCGGGCGATGGTCTCCATCCGCCGGCCATAGGCGCCGTTGACGAGGATCAGGAGGCGGCCGTCGCGCGGCAAGAGGGTGCCGAGCATGGCCTCGACGGCGAAAGTGCCGCTCCCCTGGATCGGTACGCAGACATGGCTGCCTTCGCCGCCCACGAGCGCCACGAGGCGACGGCGGATCTCGGCGTCGAGCTCGAGGAAGGCGCGATCGCGCGAGCCGCGGTCGTGCAGCATGGCCGCTTTCACGGTGGCCGAGGTGGTGAGCGGCCCCGGCGTCAGCAGCCAGGGATCGGCTTGGGCTGTGGTCACGGCTGGCGGGCTCCGCGGGTGGGCTCGGGCGATCTCTAGACGGTCGCCGGCTGGGCCTGAAGCGCCGCCGGGCGGGGGCGGGTCTCGCGTGGCGCGAAGCGCAGCGTCACGACCAGACCCGGGCGGTTGTCGGACAGCTCGAGGCGGGCGCCGTGCAGCTTGGCGACCGCGGCGACCAGAGAAAGGCCGAGACCGTTGCCCGGGGTCGAGCGGTCGGGTTGCAGGCGGACGAAGCGCTCGAGGGCCTTCTCGCGGAGCTCGGGCGGGATGCCGGGGCCGTTGTCGGCGACCACGAGGGCGGGTTCCGGGGCGTCGATCACCCGGACCGACACCGCACCCCCTTCCGGCGTATACTTGATGGCGTTGTCGACGAGGTTGGCGAGGGCCTGGGCGAGGAGCTGGGGATTGCCGTCGACCTCGACGAGGCCGGCGGCGTCGAGGGCGAGCGCGATCGAGCGCTCCTCGGCGAGGGGTTCGTAGAGCTCGACCACGTCGCGGGCGAGCTCGACGAGATCGACCGGCACGTGCTCGCGGCGCTCGCTGCCGGCCTCGGCACGGGCGATCGAGAGCAGCGCGTTGAAGGTCGAGATCAAGGCGTCGGCGTCGCGCATCGTCGCCTCGAGCACCTCGCGGGCCTCGGCCGGGGAGAGCTCCTCGAGAAGCGCCACCTCGATGCGCGAGCGGATCCGGTTGAGGGGCGTGCGCAGATCGTGGGCGACGTTGTCGGTGACCTCGCGCATCGAGGCCAGGAGCTGCTCGATGCGCTCGAGCATGGCGTTGAGGTTCTGAGCGAGCTCGTCGAACTCGTCGCCGCCGCCGAGCAGCGCGATGCGCCGTTCGAGATGGCCCGCCATGATGGCGGCGGTGGTACGGTTGACCTGCTCGAGCCGGCCGATCGTCCAACGCGAGAGGGCGAAGCCGCCCAGAAGGCCCAACAGCAGCATGAGGCCGGTCCCGCCGGCGATCGCACTGCGCAGGAGCTGCTGGGTGCGGAGCTTGTCTTGGATGTCGCGGCCGACGAGCAGGCGCGCGCCGGACGGCAGCTCGACCGCGCGGGCCAGCACCGGGCGGACGCCGCGGTCCTGACGGCGGCGGTCGACGAGCTGCAGGCGGTAGAGGTCGCCCAGCTGGGGTGGCTCGCTCGGCCAGGCGGCGATGGTGCCGGCGAGGTAGCGGCCGGCCTCGTCGACCAGGAGGTAGAAGCTCGCCCGGTCGGGGTCGTGCGCCGAACGGAGTTCGACGAGCTCGACGAGGCCGGGCAGGCCGCCGAGCGCGTGCGCTTCGAGCAGGCCCTGGGCGTCGGCGTCGATCGTCTCGCGCGCCTGCTGCTCCATGTACTCCACCGCGGCGACGTAGACGAAGGTCAGAAGTGCCAACGCGGAAGCGCCGAAGGCGAAGCCGTAGGCCAGCGTCAGCCTGAAGACGGAGGAGCTAAGCAGCTTTGTCCGGCGCGCGGAGGCTGTAGCCGGCGCCGCGGACCGTCTGGATGAGGGGGTAGTCGAAGCCACGGTCGATCTTCTGCCGCAGACGGCTGATGTGGACGTCGATCACGTTGGTCTGGGGGTCGAAGCGGTAGTCCCAGACCTTCTCGAGCAGCATGGTGCGGGTCATCACCTGGCCGGCGTGGCGCAGCAGCACCTCGAGGATCTTGAACTCGCGCGGCTGCAGTTCGATCTCGCGGCCGGCCCGCTCGACCCGCCGCGCCAACAGGTCCATGGTGAGATCGGCGTAGCGCAGCACGGTCTCACGACCGTCGCCCGCTTCGCCGCTCCGCCGTCGCAACAGCGCCTCGAGCCGGGCGAGCAACTCCGAGAAGGCGTAGGGCTTCACGAGATAGTCGTCGCCGCCGGCCTTGAGCCCCTTGACCCGATCGTCGACCTCGCCGAGGGCGGAGAGGAAGAGGACCGGGGTTCGGTTGCCGGTGGCCCGCAGCGTCCGGACGAGCGAGAGGCCGTCGAGCCCCGGGAGCATCCGGTCGACGATCAGGACGTCGTGCGCCTCGGTCGCGGCCATCAACAGGCCGTCCTTTCCGGAATGCGCGACGTCCACGGTGTAACCGCTCTCGCCGAGGCCCTTCGCCATGTAGGCGGCGGCGTCTTTGTCGTCCTCGATGATCAAAACACGCATGCTGGGTTTGCCGGTCGCCGGGCGCGGATCGGTCGACGTGCCGGTCGTCATCATGCCTGCTCTCCGGGCGTGGGTCCACGGGTTGCGACCCGGCGGGGCGGCGGTACCACCCCGCCGGGTACGAGTTTCAGGAGACCGCCAGCGGCACGGCCACGAAACGCTGCTGGCCGTCGCGCCAGAGCTGGAGGAGTACGCTCCGGCGGCCGTCGGCGTGCGCCTTGCGAACGGCGTCCACCATCTCGCGCGGGGAACGGACCTTCTTGCCGGCGACCGCGGTGACGACGTCGCCCTCGCGCACGCCCTTCTCGGCGGCCGGACCGTTCGGATCGACCTCGACCACGAGGACGCCCTCGACCCCGCGATCGATGCCGAACCGCTCGCGCGTCTGCGGGGTGAGCGGAGCCAGCTGCAGTCCGAGCCGAGGCTGACCCTTGGCCGCCTCGCCCGGCTCGACACGCGCGACCTGCTCGCTGCCCGGCTGGCGGCCGAGTTCGACCGTGATCCGCCGCTCACGGCCGTCGACGAAGGCCGTGAGGCTGGCTTTGCTGCCGGGCGGGGCGGCGGCGACCGCGCGGGTGAGCGTCCGCAGCCGATCGATCGGGGTACCGTTGAACTCGCGAATCACCCAGCCGGCCTCGATGCCGGCCTTCTCCGCCGGGCTGCCGGGCTCGACCTGGGCGACGAGGGCGCCCTTGGCGTCGGGCAGGCCCAGGCTCTTCGCGAGGTCCTCGTCGAGCGGCTGGATCGAGACGCCGAGCCAGCCGCGCTCGACCGTGCCCTTCTCGACGAGCTCGGCCACCACCTGCTTGGCGGTGTTCGCGCTGATGGCGAAGCCGATGCCGATGTTGCCGCCCGTGGGCGAGACGATGATGCTGTTCACACCCACCACCTCGCCGTCGAGGTTGAAGGTGGGGCCCCCGGAGTTGCCGCGGTTGATCGGCGCGTCGATCTGAATGAAGTCGTCGTAGGGGCTGGCCCCGAGTTCGCGGCCGGTCGAGGAGACGATGCCGGCGGTCACCGTGCCGCCGAGGCCGAACGGGTTGCCGACCGCGATCACCTTGTCGCCCACTCGGACCTTCGAGCTGTCGCCGAACTCGACCCAGGTGACGGGCCCTTTGGGCTCGACTTTCAGCACCGCGAGATCGGTCCGCTCGTCGATGCCGACGATGCGGGCCGGCAGACGGGTGCCGTCCTGGAGCGTGACCTCGACCTTGTCGGCACCGCCCACCACGTGGGCGTTGGTGACGATGTGGCCCTTGCCGTCGACGAAGAAGCCCGAGCCCTCGCCGCGGGCCCGGAAACGGGGCGGCTCGCGGTCCGGCCCCGGCATCGGCATGCCGAAGAAGCGCTCGAAGAAGCGGCGCATGTCGGGGTCGGCGAAGGGCGTGGGCGCGGGTGCCGCGCGCTCGGTGCGCTCGACCTGGACGTTGACGACGGCCGGCAGCACCGCTTCGACGAGCTGGGCGTATGAGCGCTCGAGGGCACTGCGGTCGATCTTGCCGCGGAGCTCCTGGGTGACCGAGCCGGGTGCCGCGTGGAGCGGGACCGCGAGGGCTATCGCGAGAGCGGAGGCGAGACCGAGGGTCGCGGCGGCGCGCCGCGGTCGGCGTCGCGCAGCGACGAAGAGGGAATGCATGGACGGTATCCTCCTCGAGAAGCGCCACCGCGCGAACAGCGCGGGCGCTCGTACATACTCCAGATAGTTCATGAACCTGACCCGTGCTTGTCGCGGACGTGACATCTGGTTAGTGCTCCCTCGGTCGGTGCTCGCGGTCGGCGGGTCGCGAGCGGGCGGAGCGGTCGTACGTGCGGGTGGCGGCCTGGCAGCCAGCGGCGGGACTCGGCCAGGGTGCCGAGCGGCCGGCGGCACTCGAGGCCGCGGCGCGGGCCGCGGCGGCGGCGGGTGCTGCGCTCCTCTTGGCGCCGGAATATGCGCTTCTGGGCCCACCGGGCCCGGAGGCTCGCGGCACCCCGTCCGACGGACCCGAGCCCGGAACACTCGCCGAGATCGCGCGTTCGGCCGGGGTCGCGATCGCCGCGGGCTATCTCGAGGCCTGCAGCGGCCGGCTCTACAGCGCCGTCCTCCTGGTCGAGGCCGACGGCAGGGCGGTCGCCAACTACCGCCGCAGCCACCTGCGGCCGGGCGAGGCCGAGCGGCTCGCACGCGGCGCTTGGCTGAGCGTGATGCCGGTGGGTGGGCGACGCTTCGGGCTCCTGATCGGCTACGATCTGCGCTTTCCCGAGGTCGCGCGCGCCCTCGTTCTGGTCGGCGCCGACCTCCTTCTCGTGCTCGGCGGGCTGCCGGGCGAGCCGGAGGCGGTTCTGGGCCCGCTCGCCGCCGCCCGGGCGATCGAGAACGGCACGCCGCTCGTACTCGCCGCCTGGAGCGGCCCTGGTTCGGCACCGGCGCGGATCCTCGGTCCCGCGGGCGAGGTGCTGGCCGTCGGCGGGGCCGAGCCCGGGACGATCGTGGCCGAAATCCCGCCGGCGGATCCGACCGCTGCGGGGTTGGTCGAGCGCCGGCCGCGACTGTATCGAGCTCTCGTCGCGGAGGAGCCTTGAGGGTGGGTAGACGCGCTCCCGAGAGCGGGTGGCGGTGCTGGAGGAAGCGGGAGTGAAGACCATCCTGGCGCATCTCGAGACCGGACCCGGCCTCGATTCGGTGCTGCGTTGCGCCCTCCTCGTGGCGCGCCGCTTCGAGTCCTACATCGAGGGCCTGCATCTGCGGCCGAGTCAGCCGGACGTGATCGCGGCCGGGGCCGACGGCTTCGTGGCCGCCGCCCCGGACCTCGTGGCGGGCTTCGAGCGTGAGGCGCGCGAGCGGGCGGAGCGGGCGCGCGAGGCGTTCGAGCGGTTCATGGCCGAACACGGCGTGCCGTCGGCCGACGGCGGCACGGGCTTGTGTGCCCGGATGCGGGTCGAGCAGGCGAGCCAGGTGGCACTCGGCTCGCTCGGGCGGGTGTTCGATCTGATCGTCGTCGGACGGCCGGTGCGCGACTCCGTCACGCCCAGCATGGCGGCGCTCGAGGCGGCGCTGTTCGAGGCCGGCCGGCTCCTGCTCGTGGCCCCGCCGAAGCCGCCCGCCGCCTTCGGCGAGCACGTCGTGATCGCCTGGAACCAGTCGACCGAGACGGCGCGCACGGTCGCCTTCTCGATGCCGTTCCTCGAGCGCGCGCGCAAAGTCACGGTTCTCACCGTGACGGGTGCGACCGTGCCCGGGCCGACGAGCGAAGAGCTCGCCGCCAATCTGCGCCGGCACGGGCTCGACTGCACGGCGATCGAGCGCGAACCGGCCGGCCGCGCGCACGGCCAGGCCATGCTCGAGGAGGCGGCTGCGGCGGGCGGCGATCTCCTCGTCAAGGGCGCCTACACCCAGAGCCGGCTCAGGCAGATGATCTTCGGCGGGGCGACCAGTCACATCCTGGCTGCGGCCGAGATGCCGGTGCTGATGGCGCACTGAGTCCAACGGCGGTCACGCTGCCGGCTTGACGTGGCGACGGCCGCATGGAGCATGCCGGCCAGCGCACGACCACGTCCGCGCGGGGGGAGGAGAGGCCATGACGGAACGGACCGGGCGGTCGCGGCTGTCGCTCGCGGCGACGCTGTGCGCCGTCGGCATCGTGCTCCAGACAGCCGGGGCGGGCGCGCAGCAGCCGGCACCGAGCGGTCCGCCGCCGACCACCGAACAGCTCCGCCAGGCGATCGAGGAGATCAAGAAGCGGCTGCAGCGGCCGGGGGAGACCCAGCCGCCGGCCGAGCAGGCGCTCTCGGCCGAGCTCAAGGCGGCGAACGCGCGGATCGCCGAGCTCGGCGAGACGCTCGCGAAGTTGCGCGCCGAGCGCGACCGGCTGCTCGGCGAGGCCGAGGCGGCGCGCGCCGAGAGCCAGCGGCTCGGCCAGGTGGTGAGCGAACTCGAAGGTCGTGCGCAGGCACTCGATCGGCGGATGACGGAGCTCGCCGAAACGCGTGGCCGCGAGGTCGAGCGTTTGCAGGGCGAGCTCGAGGCGGCGCGCCGACGGGCGGCCGAGGCGGCCGAGCTCGCCGGCAGCGGGGCCGAGCGAGTGCGGGCCCTCGAGGCGGAGCTCGAGCGGCTGCGCGCAGAGCTCGGAGCACGCGAGAGCGCGCTCGCCGAGGCGCGCGCCCAGAGCGAGCAGAAGCAACGCCGGTTGAGCGAACGGGAAGTCGAGCTCGCCGAGCTCGTCGGTCGCCTCGGCGAGCTGCAGGCCGAGCTCGAGACGAGCCGCGGCCGGGCACGCACCGAGGCCGAGGCGCAGGCGCGCCGGGTCGAGGAGCTCACCGGCCGGCTGCAGGCGGCGGACGCCGCGGTCGCCCGGCTCGAAAGCGAGGTCCTCGAGCTGCGCTCGATCGCCGCCACCTCGGTCGGCGAGCTGCAGAGCCTGGGCGAGCAGCTCCTGCGGCTGTTGGCCGACAACCAGGCGCTCGTGCAGACGATCGAGCAGGTGCGCACCGCGCGCGAACTGGCGGTCGCCGAGGCGGCCGCAGCGCGCCGCGACGCCGAACTCTACGCCGCCGAGGCGGCCCGGTTGCGCAGCCAGCTCGCGGCAGCGGCCGAGGGGGCGATCGTCCCGGCCGCGGGTCCCCCGGTTCGCGCCGAACCGCCCGCCGACGGGCTGCTCGCTCCCGAGCCGGTGGTCGAGCCCCTGCCGCGCGTGCAGCTCGCCGAGCTGCGCGCGGTCGAGAATCCGGACGGGACCGTGGTGACGGTGATCGAGGGGACGGCCTTCCAGTTCGGCTCCGAGCAGTTGACCGAGGCCGCCAACGGTGCGCTCCTGCGGGTCGGCCGGCTGATCGATCTCGTGAAGCCCGAGCGGGTGCGGTTCGTCGGACACACCGATTCCCAGGGCGACGAGAACGCCAATCGGCGGCTCAGCCAGCGCCGCGCCCAGGCGGTGCGCGACTGGCTCGTCCGCAACCGCGGCCTCGAGGCGGCGCGTACCCGGGTCGAGGGACGCGGGTCCGACCAGCCGATCGCGAGCAACGACACGCCCGAGGGGCGACGGGCCAACCGGCGGGTCGAGGTGATCCTCGAACGTCCGGGGGTTGCAAGGTAAATAATCTTTCTATAGGATCTTTGCCGTTACCCAGGGCGGGCGATCCCGCCCCGACGGCGAGGATCCATGCACGAGGAAACCGAGGGCGACACGGTCGCCCTGCCGACCGTCGTCGTCCACGCGGTCCGCGGTCGCGGCCGGCGGTCGGGACGGGCGGCGCAGGCCCGCGAGGAACGGCTGCGCTGGGCCGAGACGCTGTTGCGCCTGCCGCTCGTCTGGCGCGAGACACGCGGCGAGGGCGTCAGGATCGCGATCCTGGATACCGGCATCGACACCGATCATCCGGATCTCGAGGGGGCCGTGGTCGAGGCCCGCGACTTCACGGGCGAGGGGATCGAGGACCGGAACGGACACGGTACCCACTGCGCCGGCATCGTCGCGGCGCGCGCCAACGGGGTGGGCTTCGTCGGCGCCGCACCGAAATGCGAGCTCGTGATCGCCAAGGTGCTCGACGGCGACGGTCGGGGCACGCTCGCGCAGGTCGTCGCAGGCATCGACTGGGCGGTGTCGGTCGGCGCCGACATCCTCTCGCTCTCGCTCGCCGCGGAGCGCGACGATCGCGAGCTGCATCGCGCGGTGCACGCGGCACTCGCCGCCGGCAAGGTGGTGATCTGCGCCGCCGGCAACGCCGGGGCGCTGCTCGCCAATTCGATCGGTTATCCCGGCCGCTACGGCAGCGTCATCACCGTGGCGGCGCACGACGCGCTCGGCCATCCCTCGGGCTTCTCCTCGCGCGGCCCCGAGATCGATTTCATGGCTCCGGGGCAGGAGGTCTGGTCGACCTGGAAGGAAGGCGGCTGGGCGCAGCTCTCCGGCACCTCGATGGCGGCCCCCTTCGTGGCCGGGCTCGCGGCCCTCGTGCTCGCCAAGCACCGCAAGCCAGGACCGCACGCGACGCCGATCCAGGACAACGAGGATCTGCGCGAACATCTGATGCGGATGGCGGCGCATCCGGGCTGGCACGACCCGGCCCGGGGTCACGGGCCGCTCCTGCCCTTCGCCTATTTCTCGCAGGGGGTTCGACCGCTTTCGGGCCGCCCGGTCGAGCCACCCCCGACACGGCAGAGGGCGGGCGCGAGAAAGGGTGCAAATCCGCCGCGGGCGAGCTAGCTTGCCGGGGCCGCGCGCTCGGGCGCGGTTCAACCGCGCTTTCGGGACCGGCCGCGATGATCTCCGGCGAGCTCGCCTCCCAGCTCACCGCGCTCTTCCAGGTCGTCGTGATCGACATCGTGCTCGCCGGCGACAACGCGGTCGTGGTCGGCACCGCCGCCGCCGGGCTGGCGCCCGCCCAGCAGCGCCAGGTCATCTTCCTGGGTGCCGGCCTCGCGCTACTCTTGCGGATCGCCTTCGCCCTGATCGCGACCCGGCTGCTCGCGATCATCGGCCTGTTGCTCGCCGGCGGCGTTCTGCTGCTCTGGGTGGCTTGGAAGATGTGGCGCGAGCTGCAGGCCCAAAAGGCCGCCGAGCGGCACGAGATCCCGCAGCTGGTCCCGGGTGCTCGTCCTACCGCGCCGGGACGAAAGACCTTCGCTTCGGCGGTCACCCAGGTGGCGATCGCCGACGTGTCCATGTCGCTCGACAATGTGCTGGCGGTGGCCGGTGCCGCCCGCGAGCATCCCTACATCATGGCTTTCGGCCTGTTGCTCTCGATCGCGCTCATGGCGGTGGCGGCCGGCTGGATCGCCCGGCTGATCGACCGCCATCGTTGGATCGCCTATGTGGGCCTGCTCATCGTCCTCTGGGTCGCCCTGAAGATGATCTGGGAGGGCGGCCTCGAGGTCTGGAGCGCGGTCAACGGCGCCTGACGCCGCCCGGCCTCACCCCGAGGCGGCCGCCTCGTCGGCCATCGCCCGCGCCCGCTTGACGAGCCGCACGAGCTCGACCCGACAGCTCTCCGCATCCCCTACCGGATTGTCGAACGGCAAGCGGGCGACTCGGCCGTCGGCGCGCAGATCGCAGCCTTCGGGATCGACCCCGGTGAGCCGCCAGCCGCCACTCGGCAGGCCCAAGAGCCGCTCGGCGCAGAGCTGGACCGCGTCCGCGTGATCCTCGTTCATGTGCGCGACGATCTCGGCCTCGGCCGCCGCGAGGGCCTCGCTCCCGCTCGTGTCGAAGCGGATCCGCTCGCCCTCGACCCAATGGATGCGGCCGAAACCGGCGACGAGGTGGGCCTTCTCGAGGATCACCTTGAAGAGATGGAAGTCCTTGAAGCCGAGATACGCCTCGGCGTCGGGGTGGCGCGCGACGTAGCGCCGGGCGAGCCGCTCGTCGCCGTCGACGCAGATCGCGCGGCCCTGCACGCTCGCCCGCTCGCCCGCCAGAGGCACGGGCGCACCGGCGGTGCCGTCGAGCAAGAGCGAGACGCGCGGATCGGCGCGGATGTTACGGGTGTGGTCGGCGAGATCGGAGATCAACAGGATCGGGCTCGCATCGTGGTCGACCGCGATCATGGCGAGCGAAACGTAGGGCTCGCCCGTACTCGCGAGCAGCGTGCCGAGTGCCGCCCGCGGCTGGCTGCGCAGGAGCCGCCGAATGGCGACGACCGGATCCTCCGCTTCGACCGTGCGCTTCCGTTCGCTCACCCCTGCCCTCCTCGCCAGAACCATCTCGTGCCGGACCGCCTTGCCGGCGCCGCCGCGGCGACGCTATCGACCCGCGTCCCTTGACGAGGAGAGAAATGGTGCAACCGACGGCTCCGGTCGAGACGGGCGATCCGTCGCGCGAGGTGGTGTGGGCGGCCCCGGTGCCCGAGCTCGGCCGGCCGGTCGAGGTGGCCCCCGGCATTCTCTGGCTGCGCCTCGCGCTGCCCTTCGCCCTCGACCACATCAATCTCTGGCTGCTCGAGGACGGAGCGGGCTGGACGCTGGTCGACACGGGCTATGGCGACGAGCGCACCCGGGCGATCTGGGAGGAGCTGCTCGCGGGTCGGCTCGCCGGGCGGCCGATCCTGCGCATCCTCGCGACCCACTTCCACCCCGATCATCTGGGCCAGGCGGGCTGGCTCTCTCGCAAGCTCGACGTGCCGCTCCTCATGACCCGCACCGAATGGCTCACCGGGCGGATGCTGCAGCTCGACCAGAGCCCCGAATTCGTCGAAGCGGGGCTCGCCCAGGACCGCCGGGCGGGGCTCGACCCGGACCTGATTGCGCGGCGTCGCGACCGCGGCAACGCCTATCGGCTCGGGGTGAGCCCGGTGCCGGCCTCGATCGCGATCCTCGAGGCCGAGGACACGCTCGAGGCGGCCGGGACCCGCTGGCGCGTGATCGTCGGCCGTGGCCACTCGCCCGAGATGGTGACGCTCCACTCGGTCGAACGGGAGATCCTGATCGGTGCGGACCAACTGCTGCCGCGGATCACGCCGGTCGTGGGCCTCTGGCCCACCTCGCCCGAGCGCGATCCTCTGGGCGCCTTCGTGCGCTCGCTCGACCAGTACGATGGGCTCGCTGCGAACCTTCTGGTCCTGCCGTCGCACGAGCGGCCCTATCGCGGGCTCGGGCCCCGGCTCGCCCAGCTGCGCGCGCACCACAGGAAGCGGCTCGACGAGACCGCGGCTCTCTGCCGGCAGCCGACCACCGCCGCCCGGGTGATGGCGGGGCTCTTCGCCCGGACCCTCGATCTGCACCAGATCGGCTTCGCGCTCGCCGAGACCTTGGCCCATCTCGTGGCCCTCGAGCGGGAGGGCCGGGTCGTCCGCCGGCCGGGTCCGGAAGGGGCGGAGCTCTGGGAGGCGGTGGCGGGCTGAGCCGCGAGCGGGCTCAATCTTCGAGCGCGATCGCGATCCGCCGGTTCTGCCGACCCTTCTTCTCGATCTTGGTGATCCGGATCCGGCCGATCTCGCCGGTCCGCGCGACGTGCGTGCCGCCGCAGGCCTGCAGATCGATGCCCTCGACCTCGACGAGTCGGATCCGGCCGGCACCGCGCGGCGGCCGCACCCACATGGTCTTGACGAGCTCGGGCCGGGCCTCGAGCTCCTCCTCCTCGATCCAGCGCGCGCGCACGGGAACATCGGCCGCCACCCAGGCGGCGAGTCGTGCCTCGATCGCGTCTCGATCGAGGGTCGGCTCGGGCAGATCGAAGTCGAGCCGGCCCTCGAGTTCGCCGACCGCACCCCCGGTCACCGGTGCCGCCACTGCGGCCGAGAGGAGATGGAGGGCCGTGTGGGTGCGCATAAGACGCAGCCGCCGATCCCGGTCGATCCGAGCTTCGACCGCGCCGCCCGGAAGCGGCAGCGACACCCCCTCGGCCGGCAGGTGGAGGATCGTCTCGCCCTCCCCTTTCCGCGTGTCGACGATGGCGATCTCGCTGCCGTCCTCGAGCCACAGCACGCCGCGATCGCCCGGCTGGCCGCCGCCCGCGGGGTAGAAGATCGTCCGGTCGAGGACGATGCCCGTGGGCCCCGCCTCGAGCAGGCGGGCCTCGCAGCTCCAGAGATAGGCGTCGTCACGGAACAGCGGCACAGTCACCGAAGGGTTCTCCCCGAGGGCCCGGGCGGCGCGCTGTTTACAGCCTCGCCGACCCTGGTCTAACCCGGACCGCGGGGCGGGAAACGGCAGCCGGCAGGCGTGGATGGCCGGAGCGCGCGACACCATCGTCCGCTTCGCGGGGGTTGAGAAGACCTACGACGGCGAGAGCCTGGTCGTCAAAAGCCTCGACCTCGAGGTGGCCCGCGGCGAGTTCTTGACGCTGCTCGGCCCTTCGGGCTCGGGCAAGACCACCACGCTCATGATGCTCGCGGGCTTCGAACGGCCGACCCGGGGCGAAATTTTCCTAGACGGAAAGCCGGTGGCGAAGCTGCCGCCCTGGAAGCGCGACATCGGCATGGTGTTCCAGAGCTACGCCCTCTTCCCGCACATGACGGTGGCCGAGAACGTGGCCTTCCCCCTGGGCGTGCGGCGGATGGGCAAGGCCGAGATCGCCGAGCGGGTGGCCCGAGCGCTCGCCATGGTCCGCCTCGAGGGCTTCGAGAACCGGCGGCCCGCGCAGCTCTCGGGGGGCCAGCAGCAGCGGGTGGCGCTCGCCCGGGCTCTCGTCTTCGAGCCCAAGCTCGTGCTCATGGACGAGCCTCTTGGGGCGCTCGACAAGCAGCTGCGCGAGAGCATGCAGTACGAGCTCAAGCATCTGCACGAGCGGCTCGGCCTCACCTTCGTCTACGTCACCCACGACCAGAGCGAAGCCCTCACCATGTCCGACCGTGTGGCGGTGTTCAACGACGGCCGGATCCAGCAGCTCGCGACCCCGGCCGAACTCTACGAGCGGCCGAGCAACGCCTTCGTCGCCCGTTTCATCGGCGAGAACAACCGGTTGCTCGGCACGATCCGGGAGCGCTTCGCCGATCGCTGCCTGGTGGACGTCGCGGGAACGCTGGTCAAGGCCACGGCCGGCAACGTGGGTGGTGCGGGGGCCGCCACCACGCTCTCCATCCGGCCCGAGCGGGTGGCGATCAATTCGATGATCGCGCAGGACAACGAGGTCGAGGGACGGGTCCTCGAGACGATCTACCACGGCGACCATCTGCGCGTCCGCTTGGCCCTGCTCGGCCACGACGATTTCGTGGTCAAGCTGCCGAACCGGGCGGGCCAGATCCGCCTCGGCCCGGGCCAGACGGTCAAGGTCTCCTGGCTCGCGGCCGACTGCCGGGCGCTCGATGCCGAGTGAGCCGCGGGGATCCGGGCCTGCCGCTCTCCCGGATCTTCGGCATCACCACCTTCGAGCTCGGCCGAGGCCCGCCACGCCACGCGATCCGGCGATCGTCGGTGCCCAGCGCCTTCTCGGCGTGCGGCACATGCACACGGAGTCGATCTACGAGTACGGCGCGCGGACCGGCTTCTGGCGGCTGCATCGGCTGTTCGGGGAGCGCTCCCTGCCGGTGACGGTCTTCGCGGTCACGATGGCGCTCGACCGCGACCGCGAGGCGGCGGCCGCCATGAAAGAGGCGGGCTGGGAAATCGCGAGCCACGGTCCGCGCTGGATCGACTACCAGTACATGGGGATCGAGCAGGAGCGCGCGCAGATGGGCGACTCGATCCGGCTGCCCAGCGAGATCGGTGAGCGAGCAGTAGCGCGTGGCACCCTACACGCTCGACGCCGACGACATGCGCTTCGCCACCGCCCGGGGCTTCGACTCGGGCGACCAGTTCTTCGCCTATCTCCGCGACTCCTTCGACCTCTTGTGGGAGGAGGGTCGTCGCGGCCGGCCCGAGATGATGTCGGTGGGGCTGTATTGCCGGCTCGTCGGTAGGCCCGCACAGGCGATCGCGCTCGCCCGTTTCCTCGGCCACGTGCTCGCCCGCGAGAAGGCCTGGGTCGCCACCCGGCTCGACATCGCCCGCCACTGGAACCGCCACCATCCGCCGAGCCGAGCCGGTTAGCCGAACAGATATCCGCGAGCGCGGCTTCCGGAGCGTGGCGCGGCCGTTACGATGGTGCAGCAGATCGGGAGGCGGGAATGACGGCCGAGGACGCGCTCTCCGAGCGGCTGCAGCACTGCTACACCGGCGTGCTGAACGATGTCATGCGGGCGATGGGCCTGCGCAATTTCGTGCTGCCACCCGAGATCCGCCTGCACGATCGCAGCCGCCCGCTCGCCGGGCCGATCCAGACGATCTCGGGCCATGTCGACGAGGCGGCCGACCGGCACACCACGCTCCTCGAATGGACCGGGCTTCTCTCGAAGGCCAAGCCCGGCCATGTGCTGGTCTGCCAACCGCACACCCGCGCCGTGGCACTCATGGGCGAGCTCAGTGCCGAGACGCTCCAACACAAGGGCGTGCGCGGCTACGTGGTCGACGGCGCCACCCGCGATCTCGCCTTCATCGAGAAGATCGGCTTCCCGATCGCCTGCACCCACACCACGCCCAAGGACATCGTCGCGTTCTGGCTCGTCGACGGGACGGACGTGCCGATCGTGATCGGCGAGGTGCGTATCCTGCCCGGTGATTATCTGTTGGCCGACGCCGACGGGATCGTGATCGTGCCGAAGGCTCGCGCCGAAGAGGTGGTGGCCGAAGCCGAACGGGCGATCGGGACGGAGAATCTGATTAGGAAAGCAATCCTAGCAGGCGAGGACCCGCAACGGGCCTATCTGAAATACGGCAAGTTCTGAGGGGAACAGCGATGGCCCGGATCGTCACGAGCGGGGTCGAGGCCGCGGTCGAAGCCGGGGGGACCGACCGGCGGCTCCTCCTCCTCGCCCCCGAGGACAATGTCGTGGTCGCCTGCTGCGATCTGCCGGCCGGCGCGGAGCTTTCGATCGACGGCGAGCCTGTCCGGCTCGACCGGGACGTGCCGACCGGCCACAAGCTCGCTCGCCGGGCGATCGCGGCCGGGGAGAAGGTGATCAAATACGGCGCGCCGATCGGCTCGGCGCGCGTGCCGATCGCCAAGGGCTCTCACGTCCACACCCACAATCTGCGCTCGGACTACATCCCCACATGGGATCGGACCGGCGCCGAGATGCGCTGAGCTCGCCGACGCCGCCGCGCCCGGTGCCCCCTCTGGCGCCGCGGCTGCCGACTGCCGCGAGCCGCCGCGCTCCGTTGCCCCGATGCCCCGACCGGGCCCCACGCGCCAGCCAGCGGAGGGCGGGCCGTCGCGAGGTGTCGCGCTCCCCGGCCCGGTGCGCCGGACCGGACCGCGCGGCTCAGCCGCCGCGGGCTTCGATCGTGAGCCCGAGCGTCTTGGCGGCCTCACCCGGTTTCGCGAGCACGCCCATGAAGCCGGCCATGAAGACCACGGGCTTGGGCGGAGCGAGTCGGACCACGAGGACGCGCGGCTTGGTCAGGAACTTCTCGAGCTCGGCCGCAAGCTTCCGATCGAGGAGCGAACGGAAGGGCTCCTCGCCTTTGAGCTCGCGGACGAGTTCCCTGGCGAGATCGGCCCGCTTCTTGCGAGCTTCCTCCGCCATCGTCGCGAGTCGGCGCTCGATCAGGCCCTTGTCCTCGAGCCGGAGCTCGGCGCGGATCAGCTGGGCACCGGTCGAGGCGGTGATCGGGTCCGAGGCCGGCTCGGCGCCGAGCCGGACGAACAAGCTCGCGCGCAGGGCGAGAAGGCCCGGCGCGTCGAGTTCGAACGGGTCGACCGTGGCCTCGAGCGTCTCCTCGTCGTAGCTCGAAGAGAGGGCGAGCCCGAGCTGAAGCCGGTCGATGTCGGCCGCGGCCAGCATGGCCTGCAGGCTCTCGTCCTCCATCGCCGCAGGATCGAGGAGGAGATCAGCGAGCTCGAAGCGGGTCCGCTTGCTGGTCGCCTGCTGGTCGAGGCGGATTTCGAAGCGGCCGATAGCGAAGGCGGTGCGACCGTTCTGCGCCACGGCGAGGCCACGCAGCCGGGTTCGGCTGTCCCAGGGCAAGCGGGCCAGCTCGGCGGTCAGTTCCTGAAGCGCCTCCTCGGTGCGCGGTGACAGCTCGAGCCGTTCGGCGACGTCGGCCGGCACGAGCATCAGCGGGCTCTGCTCGAAACGCTCGAGGCGCAACTCGGCGCCGTCCTCGCTCTTGCCCGAAAGACCCTCGAGCTCGATCGCACCGAATCGGCGCTCGGCGATCCCGTCCCAGCGGACCCGCTCGAGAGCGGCGCCGGCACCCGCGGCGTCGAAGGCGCGCGCCCGCTCGATCCGGACCGGGCCGACCTCGAGCCGCGCGAGTTCGGCGGCGATTTCGAGTCCAGCGAACGAGGCGGCAAGCGTCTCCTCCTCGCTGGCCTCGTCGGCATCGTCGGTCGCGGCTGCGTCGGTCCCGTCCGTCTCGCTTTCGTCCGCCGCGTCCGCACCGCGCTCCTCTGCGCCGCTGCGGGCCGCGACCTCGCCCAGGACCCCGCCCGCTGCCAGGATGCGCTCGGGGCGGGCCCGGCTCCAGTCGGCCAGGGCGACGTCGAGGAGCCCGAGTTCGCCCTCGCCGTCGCCGCCGCGGAAGGCCAAGTCCTCGAGGCGCAACCGCTCGAGCCGGCCCTGGCCGAGCCGGCCGAGCTCGAAGCGGGCGAGGCTCGTGCGCGCCTCGGCGTCCACGAGCTCGGCCCCGGCGAGCCGCAGCCCGTCGATCCGCAGCCGGTCGACGAATGCCAGGATCTCCGCGGGATCGTCGCCGAGCGCGGCGCGTGTGGCGGGATCGGCGGCGTGCAGGTCGAGCCGGTCGATGGCGAAGACGCCGACACGCAACCTCCTGCCGGCCGGTCCCTCCCCCTCGAGGCGCTCGAGCGCGAGGCCTTCGAGCCGACGCTCGGCGTATCCCCCCACCGCGAGCCGCGGGATCCGGGTGGTGCCCTCGGGCGTCGCGACCTCGAGATCCTCGAAACGGAGCGGTCCGAGGGTGAGTTCGCCGAGAGCGTCCCAGGGGGAGGGTGCGGCCGCGGCGGCGGCCACGGCGTCGATGTCGACCCGCGCGCCTTCGACGGCACCGATCCGAACCGTGCCGCGATCCTCGGCGAGGCGGACGGTGACGTCGGTGGCGCGTACGGTGGCGGCACGGCCGAGCGTGTCGAGCCCGCCCGTGGCCTGGGCGAGGCGGAGCGAGCCCGCGTCGATGCTGCGCACCCCCGGCCCCGAGGGCAGATCGAGCCGAACACCCTCGAGGACGACGGCGAGTTCCAGCGGCTGGGCGTCGAGCCGGTTCCAGATCAGGCGCGAGCCTTCGGGCAGCCGCCGGCCCGCCGCTTCGAGGGCGAAGACCGTTCGCGCCTCCATCCAGGCCTCGACCGCGGCGTGCGCCGCCACGAGCCCGAGCGAGAGCAGCACGCCGCCCGAGAGAATTCGCCGCATGAGCCACCCCCGCACGGCCGCCCCTTCCGAACCGCACTCTGCCAGGGTCGGCGGCTCTTGTCCAACCGGTCGATGGACCGAGGGCCGCACTTGCCCGCGAGGCGAGTGTTCAGGCGGATTGGAGGAACCGCTCGAGAAGGGCGAGGACCGCTTCCGGCGCGTCGACATGGACCCAATGGCCGGCCTCCGCCACGGTCTCGAGGCGCAGGGCGGGCAGGAGCCGCCGGAACGTCGGAAGATGCTCGGGGCGGACATAGTCGGAGCGGCCACCGCGGATCGCGAGCGCCGGCAGATCCGTGGGTGCGGCGGGCAGCTCGGCCGGAAAACCGGCGATCTCGGGCAACGCTCGGCGGAGAACTCCGAGGTTCGGCAGCCAGGCGAGGCGGCCCTCGCGGACATCGAGATTGCTCGCGAGGAAGGCGCGGATGCGCGCATCCGGTGCCACTTCGGCGAGCGCCGCTTCGACCTCGGCCCGGCGGGCGAAGCGGGCGGGATCGATCGCCAGCATGGCCTCGAGATAGGCCTCGAAATCGGGGCGCGGGCCGTAATCGACCGGGGCCACGTCGACCACGACGAGCCGCTCGACCAGCTCGGGGCGGGTCAGCGCCAAGACCATGGCCGCCTTCCCGCCCATGCTGTGGCCGAGGATCGCGACCCGACCGAGCCCGCGCGATTCGACGAGCGCGGCGAGATCGGCGGCCATGGCCGGGTAGGTCATGGCCGGGTGGTGCGGCGAGCGGCCGTGATTGCGCAGATCGACGAGGAGAACGCGGCGGCCCCGGGCGAGTCGGCGGGCGAGGCTCGCCCAGTTGCGGCCCTGGCCCAGAAGGCCGTGCAGTACGAGGACCGGAGGGCCCGCACCCAGCTCCTGAGCGGCGAGCGGGACGGGTGTCGGCGCGCTCACTCCGCGGCGCGCAGCCGCGGCGGCCGCTCGGCCGAGATCAGCTCGCGCTCGCGGTCCACCATGTAGTCGCGCAGGAGCGGCACCGCGGCCCGGTCCTTGGCGAGCTGCAGATGGAAGACCATCAGATCGCCGACGCGGAAGGAGAGCTCGCTCGCGACGAGGTAGAACTCCCACATCCGGCAGAAGCGGTCGTCGTAGATCCGGCGGATCCGCGCCCGGTTGTGCTCGAATTTCTCCCGCCAACAGCGCAGGGTCTCGGCATAGTGCAGGCGGAGGATCTCGCAGTCGGTCAGCCAGAGGCCGGAGCGCTCGAGGGGCGGCAGCACGTCCGAGAGCGCCGGGATGTAGCCGCCCGGGAAGATGTATTTGCGGATCCAGGGATTGGGATAGCCGGGGCCGGCCATGTGGCCCATCGAGTGGACGAGCACCACCCCGTCGGGCGCGAGCAGCTCCCGGATCTTGGCGAAGAGCTCCGGGTAGTGGGCCTTGCCGACGTGCTCGAGCATGCCGACCGAGACGATGCGGTCGAAGCGGCCCTCGACCTCGCGATAGTCCTGGTAGAGGAAACGGCAGCGATCGGCGAGGCCCTCGCGCTCGGCGCGAGCGTTGGCGTAGGCCACCTGCTCTTTCGAGAGGGTGACGCCGGTCACCTCGACGTGGAAGGTGCGGGCGAGATAGCGGCCGAGCGCACCCCAGCCGCAACCCATGTCGAGGACCTTCATGCCGGGCTCGAGCAGGAGCTTGGCGGCGATGTGCCGCTCCTTGGCGCGCTGCGCCTCCTCGATGTCGGCATCGGGCCGCGGGAAGTAGGCGCAGGTGTATTCGCGCTCGCTGTCGAGGAACAGCTCGTAGAGCTCGCCCGAGAGGTCGTAATGGTGCGCGATGTTGCGTTTGGCGCGGCCGATCGGGTTGCGGTCGTAGGCGGTGCGCAGGGCGTTCAGGGCGCGCTGGACCCGGCCGACCCAGCCGCGGCGATCGCCCTTGGCGAGGTTGCTCATGAGCAGCTCGAGCAGATCGTAGAGCGTGCCCTCCTCGAGGGTCAGCCGCTCGTCCATCCAGGCCTCGCCGAGCGCGAGCTCGCCGTCGACCAGCATGCGCCACTCGATCGCCCGGTCGTGCAGTCGGATGGCGACCCGGGGCCCGGGTTCCGCTCCCCGGAAGACACGCTTTCGACCGGCGGCGTCGATCACACCGAGCGTGCCGACACGGATGAGGCGGTCGAGCAGGCCCGCGAGCAGCATGGCTTCCTCCCGTCCGTCGCGAGGCGGCCGGCCGACGGGCCCGCACCGCGGCGGGAAAGCCGGCTCCGTGCCTGAGTTTAGCTTTCGAGCCGGACGTAGCAAGCGGGCCGGCGTGGCGGCCCTGCCTCATCGGAAGCGGACCTCGACCGGAGTGGCGAGCAGGCCGAAGTCGAGCGGCCGCTCGGGAAGAACGACGACGCTCAGCGGCCGACGGGCGGCCGCCACCGGATCGCCCGAGGCGAGCCCCAAGAGCTGCGGGCGCAGGTCGATCCGCTCGATCCGGCCGCGCACCGTACCACCGCCGGGCAAGAGGATTTCGGCGGCGTCGCCGATCGCGAGGCGGCCGGCGGCGCGCACCGGCACACTCGCCCGAACCACGAGCGGCCGATCGGCAGCGGCGAGGAGCGCCACCGGCTGACCGGCCTCGACCCGCTCGCCCGCAGCCGCGAGCCACTCCACGAGGGCACACTCGCAGGGGCTGGTCACCGCCAGTTCGGCCCCCTCGCCCTGGACCGTGCCGATCGCAGCACCGATCGCGACCACCGGGTCGGGCTCGCCGGGGCGAAGCCGACCGGCGGCCGGGGCCGTCACGCGGACCACCGGGGTCTCGACGATCGCGGTCTCGGCCCGCACCGTGAACCAGCGCTCGCGGGCACCGAACCAGGCGAGACCCGCGAGCCCGGCGGCGGCTGCGAGGAAGAGGAGGAAGGCGCCGGTGCGGGCGGCAAGCGCGAGCGGCCGCCGCCGTCCGCCCTCGACCACCGTCCGGCCGGCGGGCGGCTCGCCGCCGGCGGCTCGCGCCCGCACCGCCAACAGATCGCCGGCGCTCACGATCTCGCCCGACAGATAGGCGTCGACGACGTAGCGGAAGAGGGCGAGCTGGCCCGCCGCGAGGCCCACGAACTTGCAGCCGAAGCGGCTTTCGTCCTCGAGCCGGTAGACGAGCTCGGCTTCGGTCTCGAGGCCGAGCTCGAAGTCCTCGAAGGGCAGGTGCAGCCGAGTCCGGAACCGCTCGCCCGGGCGCCGCCGCGGCAAGCTCCCGAGCACACCGAAGCCGCCGAGCGACCAGTCGTCGACCGTGAAGCGCTGGCCGTCGATCTCGATCGCGATCGGGATCCGCAGCCGGACGTGCTGGCGGTGGACCTCGGTCTCGTGGACGATCTCGCTCGCCATGGGCACTCCCTCGGAAGGGCCGGCCTCTCAGAAGAGCCGGCCGAGGCCGACACCGCCGGGCCAGGCGAGCACGCCCGTGGCGAGCCCCACGGCCACCAGAAGTGTCGCGAGCGCGAGCAGGTGCAGACCGTGCGAGCCGATCGCCCGCATGGACCCGCCCTGCGCCGGCCGGAGCGCGATCGACTGGCGGGTCCATCGCTGGCGATCGAGGCGGAACAGGACCCAACCCTTCACGAGCGCTCCCCAGACCTGGCCGTAATAGACGAGGAGCGGCCAGGCCCCGCTCGGCCGCCTGCCGACCGCGCAGAGACCGAGGGCCAGGAGGAGCCGGGTGGCGAGTACCCAGACCGCGTAGGCCCAGAAGATCGCTGGGGCGAGCAGGAGTCCCGAGAGGAGGGCGGCCGTGGGCCCGACGAGGGGGGTCCAGATCGAGAGCCGCTGATCGACCAGGCACCACCAGAGGAACGGGCCCACCCGACGGGGCCCCAGGGCCAGGGCCTGGCGGCCGCCGCGCAGCATGTTGCCCGACCAGCGGGCCATCAGCATCGTACTGGCCGTGAAGAAGCCGGGCGCCAGCGGCTCCTCGATCGTCAGGACCCGCACATCGGGTACGTAGAGCATCGAGCGGCCCCGCTCGAGCAGCCAGAGCCAGGTCGATTTGTCTTCCCCGGTCAGGAGCTCGATCCGTCCGAGCCGCCAATGGTCGAGGGCATCCTGCTCGATCCGCTCGATCAGAGCCGGGTCGGTCGCGACTGCGGCGCGATAGACCGACATGCGTCCCGTCACCGAGAGTAGACGGCGGGAGAGGCCGAGCGAGCTCATGATCAGATCGCGCTGGGCGAAGCGCAGCCGGTGCCAGGCGCGCAGCAGGAAGGAGCCCTCGACCCGAGCGTCCTGATCGGTGGTGAGAGCCGCGAGTTCTGGCATCGCCCGAAGAAAGGGCAGCGTCCGGACGAGCGAGCCGGGGGTGAGCACGGCATCGCCGTCCATCACCACGACCGCCGCCTCGGGGTCGATCCGCCGGCGGGAGAGCGCCCGAAGCGCCACCGCGAGCGCCTTTCGTTTGCCGGTGGGCGGCAGTCGGACGAGCACGAGCCGCAGCCGCAACGCCTCCGGGGCACGGGCGACGAGCCGCTTGACCAGGCGCAGATCGGCCGGCTCGACCAGGGCCACGGCGAGCGTGGTGGGCACCCCGACGCGGGCGGCCTCCTGGAGGGCGGCGCGGACGCACGTGGCGAGCGTCTCGGGCCGGATCCGATAGGCGGTCACGACGAGGGCGAGTTCGGGCACGGGCGGCCCGCCGGCCTCCGCCACGCGCCCTTCGGCCCGATGTCGCAGCTGCGGGAAGACGCGGTAGCGGTAGAGGAGGGCTCGAACGAGGTGCAGCCCACCCCAGCCGTAGCGCCAGATGCCGAGGGTGCCGAGCAAGACCACGAACTCGCGCGCGCCGGGATCGAACACGCCCTCGGGCGCGAGCGCGAGGAGCGCGAGCAGCAAAAGGACATGGGCGGCCAGGAGCACCGGAGCGGAGCGGACCTCGAACGACCTCAACGCCCGCCCTCGGGCGTCGGCCCCGCCCGCCATAACCAAAGGCTGTGCGCATGGCGAGACCCGGCGGCCGACCATCGTTACCGGAGGGTGACGGCGTGGTAGGCCACGGGCGGCGCGCCGGGCACCCGCTCTTCCCGCCGCCGGACGGGTCGGTTAGCTTCCGGCCGCCTTCCCCGAGGCTCGGGTCACGACCATGGGCGCCAACCACCGGGTGCTGATCGTCGACGACGACGCCGAGTTCCGGCGCGAGCTCGCCGAACAGCTCGCGCTCCACGAGGGTTTCGCGGTCGATCAGGTGGGGAGTGTGCGCGAGACGCTCGAGCTCGCGCGCCGCTCGCCGTTCGACGCGATCGTGTTGGACGTCGCCCTGCCGGACGGCGACGGCCGCGATCTCTGTCGGCTCCTGCGACGCAACGGGATCAAATGCCCGATCGTGATGCTGACGGCGCACGACACCGACGCCGACACGATCCTGGGGCTCGATTCGGGCGCCAACGACTATGTCGCCAAGCCGGTCCGGCTCGGGGTGCTGATGGCCCGGCTCAGGGCTCAGCTCCGCCAGTTCGAGCTCTCCGACGACGCCGCCTTCCAGATCGGCCCCTACAGCTTCCGCCCGGCCGTCAAGATGCTGATCGCGGGACAGAAGAAAATCCATCTGACGGACAAGGAGACAGCGATCCTCAAATATCTCTACCGGGTGGGCGACCGGCCGGTCTCCCGCGAGGTGCTGCTCGGCGAGGTGTGGGGCTACAATGCCGGGGTGACGACCCACACGCTCGAGACCCACATCTACCGGCTCCGGCAAAAACTCGAGCCGAAGCCGGGGGAGCACCGGTTCCTGGTGACCGAGCCCGAGGGCTATCGCCTGGTCCGCTCCCCGCCCTCGACCTGAGCCGGCGCCCCGGCGGCGAGCGCCGCTTGCAGCGCCTCGAGAACCGCCCGGCTCTCGGGAACCGGGACGCCCGCGGTTTCGCCCGAGCGGACGACTGCGCCGAGGAGCCACTCGAGCTCGAGCCGGCGGCCGGCCAGGAGGTCGGCGAGCATCGAGGAGCGCATGTCGGCCGGCAGGCCGCGGATCAGGGCGAGCCGGTCCTCGACGACGTCCCCGGGCAGCGGCACCCCGCGCGCTCGGCCGACCGCCACCGCTTCCTCGACCAGCGCCCGGGTGCGAGCCCAGAGCGCCGGATCCCCGCGCAGGCCGCCGGCCGAGACCCGGGCGAGAGCGGTCATCGCCGCGAAGGGCGCGAGGAAAACGAACTTGCGCCAGAGCTCGACCGCCATGGCCGGGCTCGCGACGTGGTCGATCCCGGCCCGCCGGCAGGCGGCGGCGAACGCCTCGAGACGCGGGTCGGCGCGGCCGTCCGGCGAACCGAAGACCAGCCGGGCGGTGGTGCCGACGTGGCGGATCACCCCCGGCGCCTCGATGTGACCGCCGATATAGGCGACGGCGGGTGCAACTGTCGCCGGGGCGACCACGGGTTCCAGGATGTCGCCCGCCTCGACCCCGTTCTCGACCGGCAGGACGAGCGTCTCGGGGCCGGCCAGCGCCGCCACGGCCGGTGCGGCGGCGACCAGATCGTACATTTTGACCGCGACCAGAACGAGGTCGACCGGGCGGTCGGAGCGCTCGCCCGGGGCCAGGACGCGCAAGGGCTTCAGGTGGAGGTCGCCGAGCGGCGAGCGGAGCCGCAGCCCGCCCGTGCGCAATGCCCGGCCGTGCGCGCCGCGGGCGACGAAGACCAGGTCCTCCCCGGCCGCGGCGAGCCGGGCCCCGAAACAGCCGCCCACCGCACCGACCCCGACGACCGCGATCCGCATGGTCCCTCCCCTTCCGATCGGGGGATCCTGGCCGGCCGGTCGGGCCCCGTCCAGCCGGCCGGGAGCCCGTCGGCACACGTGCCGCACCCCGCCCTCACCGCCCGCGCAGAGCCGCCGGCTCCAGCGCGCCGTGCCGCAGCGGCGGCGAAATCGACGGCAGCGGGCCGCGCTGCCGGGGCGGCGGTCGGAGCCCGTCGGGCGCGCTCGTTCGACCACGGCACCGGCGACGGCCGCGGCGATCGGCCCGCACGACGCTAACGACCACCCGCTACCCGTGCCGCTGGCCCCGACGCACCTCGCTCGCCGCGATCCTCGCGCTCGTGCCGACCGGTCGCGAGACGGGCGGACGGATCGGCGCCTGCTCGGCGGAGCCGGGTGAGCCCCGCACGCCGACCGGCGGTGGCTCGAGCGCCGCGAGCTCCCCCTCAGAGCGCGAGCTCGACCGTGACCGGCACGTGGTCCGAGGGGTTCTCCCATCCGCGGGCGTCGCGCCGGACCTCGGCCGTCAGAAGCGCGGGCGCGAGGGCGGGGGAGAGCCAAATGTGGTCGAGGCGGCGGCCGCGGTCGGAAGCCGCCCAGTCGCGCGCCCGGTAGGACCACCAGGTGTAGAGCTTCTTCTCGGGCGGGATCACGGCCCGGACCGCGTCGAGGAAGCCGTAAGCGCGTTGGAGCGCCAGCAGCCCCTCGGTCTCGACGGGCGTGTGCGAAACCACGTCCAAGAGCTGACGGTGGTTCCAGACGTCGTTCTCGAGCGGAGCGATGTTGAGATCGCCCAGGAGCACGAGCCGGGCGCCGTCGCCCTTCCTGGCGGCGAACCAGTCCGTGAGCTCGCGCAGCATGGCGAGCTTGTGGGCGAACTTCGGGTTGACCTCGGGGTCGGGGAGGTCGCCGCCCGCGGGGATGTAGAGATCGTGCAGCTCGATCCCACCGGGCAGGCGGCAGACCGCGTGGCGGCAGTCCTCCACCCCGCACCACTTGCGGCTGTGGCAATCCTCGAGCGGCAGCTTCGAAAGGATCGCCACGCCGTGATAGGCCTTCTGGCCGTGCACGTGGCGCCAGGGAAAGCCGAGCTCGGCGAACAGCTCGTGCGGGAATTTGTCGTCCTCGACCTTGGTCTCCTGCAGGCAGAGCACGTCCGGGCGGATCTCGGCGACGATCCGGCGCAGTGCCGCCTCCCGCAGGCGGACCGAGTTGGCGTTCCAGGTGGTGATCCGAAGCCGCACGCGCGATCCCCGAGCTCGTGGCCGGCACCGCACCGGCCCGCGCGCCGGCTAGCCCGCCCGGGGCCCGCTCGGCAAGCGCACCCCCGTGCTCGACCGGCCCGGCCGCACGGCCCTGGGGCTCGCCCGCGAGCGGCCGCTGGTCTATCGGGTGAGCCGAAGGACGATCGGACACTGCCGGGGGGGCGTGAGCGGAAATGGCGCGCGAGGGGCCCGAGGTCAGCGTGCTGGTGCCGTGCTGGAACGCGGCGCAGTGGCTCGCCGCGGGGGCGGCCTCGGCGCTCGGCCAGACGCTGGCCGACCTCGAGCTGATCCTGGTCGACGACGCCTCGACCGACGGCACGGTGGAGAAGGCCCGGCGGTTCGCCGAGGCCGATCCGCGCGTGCGGCTCGTGCTCCGGCCGGTGAACGGTGGCTCCGCCGCGGCCCGCAACGACGGGCTCGCCTGCGCTCGCGGGCGTTGGATCGCGCTCCTCGACGCCGACGACCGGATGGCCCCCGAGCGGCTCGACCGGATGGTGAAGGTGGCCGAGGCGGTCGGCGCCGACTGGCTCGCCGACGATCAATGGATCGAGGCGGAAGGGACGGGCTGGCGGGCGGCCCGGCTGCTGCTCGAGGAGCCGGCCGGAGCGAGCCCGCTCGACCCCGTCCGTTTCCTCGATCGCGATCCCCCCGAGACGATCGGCTACGGCACGCTCAAGCCGCTGATCCGGCGCGATTTCCTCCTGCGCAGCGGGGTCCGCTTCCGACCCGAGGCGGGCCGTTCGGACGATTTCCTCTTCGCCGTGGATTGCATGGCCGCGGGAGCCGCCTGCTGGCTCTTGGCCGAGCCGCTCTACCACTACCGGCTGCGACCGGACTCGCAGGTTACCGGGACGAGCCCGCTCGCCACGCTCGATCACATGCTCGCGGTGCAGTCGCTCGCCGAGCGGAGCCTCGCGGCGCACCCCGATCCGCGCGTCGGGGCGGCCCTCGCCCGAAGGCGGGCACGGATCGAGCTCGCCGCGCTCTACCGCCGGGCGTTGGACGCTGCCCGTCGCGGCGAGCTCGCCGAGCTCGCGCGGCTTCTCGGACGGCAACCCGCTCTCCTGGGCCTCCTCGCCCGTGGCCTCGGCGAGGCGGTCGTCCGGCGCCTGCGCGGTGACCGCCTGCCGACGCTCGCCAACCGCCCCCTGTTCTGGACCGCGCTGGGCTGAGGTCCGGCTCAGACCAGGAGCTTCGCGTCGAACCCGTCGGGGCCGGAGGTGAGGAGCGCCGGTCGGCCCTTGAGACGGGTCTCGAGGTGGACCTTGTGCCCCCAGAGCGTGCGGACGTGGGCGAGCGTCTTCTCCGCACTGCCGATGTCGAGGTCGCGCCCGTCGTGCTCGTGCCGCAGATAGAGGGTGCGCGTGCCGCGATAGTCGGCGTCGACCACGGCGATGACCGGGATCGAGCCCGTGCCGACCTGCATGAGCAGCTGGGCCTTGACGGCCTCCCAGCCCTCCTCGTCGCTGACCTCGGAGACGACGAGGTGCTCGCCGCGCGGCTTCCAGATGAAGAGGTCGAGCTCCTGCATGAGCTCGCGGGTGAGGAAGCGGCGCAGGAAGGAGGTGTCGCGGTCGGTCTCGCGCACCGCCACGAGCTTGGCGCGGGCTTCGGCGGTGCCCTCGCCACCGAAGCGGCGCTCGATGTCGCGCCAGACGCAGAAGCCCAGATGATAGGGGTTGATGCCGCCCCGGTGTGGGCTCACGACCTGGTTGTGGCGGACCAGGAACTCGAGATGCAGATCGGCCGGCAGCTCGAGCGCGGTCAAGATCCGGTGGTGCCAGAAGCTGGCCCACCCCTCGTTCATGATCTTGGTTTCGATCTGCGGCAGGAAGTAGCGGGCCTCCTCGTCGACGATCGTCAACAGGTCCTTCTGCCAGTCGGCGAGATCGCGATTGTGGTCGCGGATGAAGAGCAAGAGGTCGAGGTCGGGCTCGAGCGGGGTGCGGCGCAGCTCGGGCTCGACCGGCTCCGGCCGGCGGTGCAGGGCGGCGAAGGGGTCGGGACGCGGCCGGGACCGCTCGAGCGCCCGCTCGCGCAGGGCCTGCGGGTCGAGCTTGCGGATCGCCTGGTTGCGGTTGCGATTGAAGGCGAGGGCATGCGCCGCATCGAGGAACTGCTCGACGGCGTCGGCCCCGATCGAGGGGTCTTCGGCATAGCGGCGGACGCGGTCGGCGCGGGTTTTGAAGGCGGCCAGCGTTTCGCTCGCCCGGGTGGCGCTCCTGAAGGTGAAGTTGTTCTTGAAGAAGTCGTTGTGCCCGTAGACATGCGCGATTGTCAGGATCTGCAACAGCAGGCTATTGTCGCGCATCAGGTACGCGAGGCAGGGATTACTGTTGATGACGAGCTCGTAGGGCAGACCGGTGACTCCGTGGTCGTACATCGTCTTGGTCTGCTCGTAGGCCTTGCCGTAGGACCAGTGCGGATAGTGGGCCGGCATGCCGTGATAGGCCATGTAGCCCAGCATCGCGTTCTGGTCGCAGATCTCGAACTCCTGCGGATAGCAGTCGAGTCCGAATTCGGCGACCTTCTCGCGGATCCGCTCGTCCCAACGCTCGAGCTCGGCCAGGGTCCATTCGCTCACGGCAGCAGCTTCTCCCGGTCCTTGGCCATGAGCTGGCGGAAGGCGGGCCAGACGTCCTCGCGCCGTTCGATCAGCACGGCGTGGAAATTGTCCGCTTCCAGCGCCTTGAACTGCTCCAGCATCGAGCTGTCGTAATAGTGCGAGCCGAGCGGCTTGATCTCTCCGTAGCCGAACAGGTTGCAGACCTCGCAGAGCCGGGCCGCGGCCTCGAGCGCCGCCTCGTTGTCGCTCTCGAAATTGTCGCCGTCCGAACAGTGGAAGGCGTAGATGTTCCAATGGTCGGGATGGTAGCGGTCCTCGATGATCTCCAGGGCCTTCTTGTAGCCCGAGGAGATCAGCGTGCCGCCCGATTCGCCCTTGTGGAAGAACTCGTGCTCGGTCACCTCCTTGGCCTCGGTGTGGTGGCCGATGAAGACGAGTTGGGTGTTCTCGTACTTGCTGCGCACGAACTGGTAGAGGAGGAAAAAGAAGCTGCGCGCGAGATACTTCTTGAGACGATCCATCGAGCCCGAGGTGTCCATGATGCAGAGCACCACGGCGTTGCTCTCTTCGCGCGGCTCTTCCACGAGGCGACGGTAGGTCAGATCATCCTTGCGAAACGCGAAGGGCTGCGGCTCGCCTTCCTCGGTCTCGGCCGGTACGCCGGCGGCGATCCGCCGCCGAATCTTCGCCCGAACGGTGCGCCTGCGGTCGAGATGGACCCGGATACCCTGCTTCTTGTAGCCCTGCCGCTTGGCGGTGCGATCGGCCAGGAGCTGACGCAGAACCTTGCGCTCGAGGTCGGGGAGTTCGAGGTCCTCGAACATGATCTCGACGAGCTCGTCGAGCGTGATCTCGGTCTCGTAATAGTCGACGCCGGGATCGCTGCCCGCCGGGCCGGGCCCTCGCTCACCCTTCTGTCCGGCCTGGCCGATCACCTGGCCCGGCCGGGTCGAGCCGTCGCCGGTGCCGACCCCGCCCTCGTTCTCGCCGAAGACGAAGCGATACTCGCGCACGCCGCGGATCGGCACCTTGATGATCCGGTCGCGGTCGCGACCGATGATACTTTCTTCCGCGATGATGTCGGCGATGTTCTCCTTGAGCGCCTTGCGCAGTTTCTCGCGATGGCGCTTGCGGTCGGCGGCACTGCGATCGGAGCGCAGCGCGTCGCTCTCGCTGTAGGGCCGGAACACCGTACTCACGCGCGGCCCTCCGGCTCCGTCGGCCGCCCCGCCGGGCGCGGCTCAATCCTTCCAGAGATGGTTGGCGGCATATTTGAGGATCGTGTCGATGCTGTCCTCCGGGTAACCCTGCGCCAGCAGATTCTCGACCATGGCATCGTATTTCTGCCGCTGCTCCTCGTTGCGCGTCCGGGCCTTGGTGATGATGCGGCTGATGTCGCGCACCGAGTTCATGAGCTTCTTCTCGATCGCTTCCTTCAAGGGCTCGTAGGCCGTGTACGACAGCGTCTCGCCGCGGCGCATCGCCGACCAGAGATAGGCGATCACCTCCTGGCGGAAGCCGTCGGCCGCCGGACCGATGATCGCGATCTGCTCCTCGATCGACTTCAAGAAGCCCTCGTCGGGATACATCTCTTCCCGCGTCACCGGGTCCTTGACTTTGGACTTGGTGACGTAGGCCTCGGCGTTGTCGAGATAGTTCTGGAACAGCGTCTCGGCCTGGTCCTTGAAGCTGTAGACGAAGGCCTTGGTGATGTCCTTCTCGAGCAGCTCCAGATACACCTTGTGCAGGGTGTCCTGCAGGAACTCGAGGTACTGTTTCTTGAGGTCCTCGGCGAAGTCGGCTTCTTTGACCATGCCGATCAACGCCTCGCGGACGTTGATCGGATGGATCGAGCCGTTGCTGCGGGTCAGCGCGACATCGAGCGCCTTCATGATGAAGCGGGTGGAGATACCGAACAGGCCCTCGCGCTTGGCGTCCTCGCGCAGCTCGTGCGCGGTGAGCTTCTTGGGCCGGCCCTTCTCCAGCACCTCCTCGCCGTTGTAGATCTTGAGCTTGGTCAACAGATCGCACTTCGGCGTCGGCTCGAGCCGCGAGAGGATCGCGAACATGGAGGCGATCTCGAGGGTGTGCGGCGCGATCTTCAGGTCGAAGTGCGAGCGCTTGAGGAACTTCTTGTAGATCTTGACTTCTTCGGAGAGGCGGAGGTTGTAGGGTACCTTGACCACGACGATCCGGTCGAGGATCGCTTCGTTGGTGTGGTCGGCCTTGAACTTCTGCCACTCGGCCTCGTTGCTGTGAGCGACGATCACCGTGTCGACGTAGATCGTGCCGTGCCGGCCGGGCGCCGGCACCATCTTCTCCTGCGTCGCGGTGATCATCGTGTGGAGGTACTCGGTCTCGTTCTTGAAGACCTCGATGAACTCCACCATCCCGCGATTGCCGACGTTGAAGGCGCCGTTGAGCTCGAGGACCCGCGGATCGCCCTCGCTGTAGCGGTCGAGCTTGGAAATGTCCTCGGAGCCGATCAGCACCGAGGTGTCCTGGTTGTTCGGATCCACCGGCGGCACCACGCCGATCCCGCGCCGGGCGCGGATCGAGAAGGACATGGTGACCACCGGCATCTTCTCGTATTCGCCCTTGTACTCGTTGACGAGCCGCCAGCGGGTGACCGGGTCGATGTCACCCTCGATGCGGACCCCGAGCATCTCCTCGAAGGCCGGCCGCAGATGCCGCGGGATCAGGCACAGAGGGTTGCAGAAAGTCGGCGAGCCCTCGATCACGTAGATCGGGTCGAGCTCCTCGAGGCCGCGCTTCAAGCGCTCGACGAGCGAGCTCTTGCCCGAACCCACCGGCCCCATGAGGTAGAGGACCTGACGCGCCTCCTCGCCGCCCATCGCTGCCGAGTGGAAGTAGCGGACGATCTTGTCGAGCGTCCGCTCCATGCCGAAGAACTCGTCCTTGAAGAAGTTGTAGACCTTGACGTGCTGGTCGCCGAATACCCGCTTGGCGCGTGGATCCGATTCGACGTCGATCTCGGAGACGCCGGCGTCGACGATCATCCGGTACATGCGTTGGTGGGCGAGGTCGGCGAGCCTCGGGTTCTGCTTCACGAGCTCCAGATAGTCGAGCAACGTGCCGCGCCAGGCCCGCTTGCTGCGGGCAAGCCGGTCCTGCTCGATCAGGGACCGGAAGTCGCTCTTCGAAGCCTGCATCCGCTTCTACCTCTCCGCTCGCTCGCGAGGCCTCTCCGCTCCCCCACCTCGCATGTCGACCGTCGCGCGACCTTCCACCCCGGCCACCAGAAGGGGCCGTCCCGTCAAATCAACCACGCTCTCGTGACGGAGTGTCGATCGATCCGGTCCCGGTCGTACTCCGGGTGGATCCCCGGCGGGCCGATCCTCGGCGGATCGATCCGGGGCCGCGGCGCGGCCGGCATGCTGCACGATGACGATCGGGTGACGGCTTTCGAGAGATCGGCACCGGACCGACGGTCCGGCGGGACGGGAAACTCTGGGTCTTTGGCCCGACGCTGGTTGATCTGGTCCGGAACGCCACGGCCGAAGGCCGCCTCCGTGACGATCATTCGCTCAGGGTCCGATCCGCTCCGTCGATCTCCATCACCCGACTTGTACTCTAGAGACGAGGCCCGCCGCGTCAAGCCGAGGAGCCGGATTTCTCGGAAATGCGCCGCCTTGGGCACGAGGCCGATGCAGCCCGGCCAGAACCGCGACGCGCTTGGCGCGGCGGTGCGCGGCCGCTAGCCTCTCGCTTCGGGTCGGGATGGGGCCTGCGCGCCCGCCCGAGAGGGGAAGGCTGTTCCCCGCCCGAGAGGGGGAGGCTGTTCGATGAGGAAGACGAAAGGCTCGCCGCGCCACGCATGGACGCGCCGCACGGCCCTTTTGGCCGCAGCGCTCGGCACCCTCGTGTTCGCGCTCGCCAATCCGGCCTCGGCCGCTTGGCCCGAGCGGCCGATCACCCTGATCGTGCCCTGGGCCGCCGGCGGCGGCACCGATGCGACCGCGCGGATCATCGCCAAACTCATGGAGCCCGATCTCGGCGTGCCGGTGAACGTCGTCAACCGGACCGGCGGCTCGGGCGTGGTCGGTCATTCGGCGATCGCTACGGCCCCGCCCGACGGCTACACGATCGGCCTCATCACTTTCGAGATCGGCGCGATGCACTGGCAGGGTCTGACCGAACTCAATTGGACGGACTACACGCCGATCGCCCTCGTGAACGAGGACCCGGCGGGGGTCATCGTGCGCAGCGATTCGCCCTACAAGAGCGCCAAGGAGCTCCTGGACGCGATCAGGGCCGCGCCCAAGGGCAAGTTCAAGGCCTCCGGCACCGCCCAGGGTGGCAGCTGGCACATCGCGCTCGGCGGCATGCTGGTGGCTGCCGGTCTGCCGGCCGACCACGTCCAATGGGTGCCCTCGACCGGTGCCGCCACGGCGCTCCAGGACATGGTCGCAGGCGGTGTCGACTTCGTCACCTGCTCGGTACCGGAGGCCAAGGCCCTGATCGACGCCGGTAAGGTTCGAGCCCTCGCGCTCATGGGCAAGGAGCGGAACGCCACCTTCCCCGACGTCCCCACCCTCGAGGAGGCGACCGGGATCGACTTCCAGCTGGGCGCCTGGCGGGGGCTCGCCGGGCCCAAGGGGCTTCCCGAGGAGGTCACCGACAAGCTCGTGCCGCTCGCCAAGAAGGTCTACGACAGCAAGGAGTTCCAGGACTTCATGGCGAGCCGCGGCTTCGCCACCGTCTACGCGCCGCCGCAGGAGTTCGCGGCCTTCATGAAGGCACGCGACGAATCGACCGGGGCGGTGATGAAGGGGCTCGGCCTGGCCAAGTGAGCCGGCCGGCCCCGCACGGGAGGCGGGCGTGCGGATCCACGATTCCCTGATCGGCGTCGTGCTCCTGGCGCTCGCCGCCTTCGCGGCGTACGAGGCCGCCGGCTTCCCACCGATGCCGGGCCAACGGTTCGGGCCGAGCCTCGTACCCAATCTGTTGGCCGCGGGCTTCGCGATCTGTGGCCTCGTGCTGATCGCGAGCGGGCTGCGCTGCCGCGAGGTGGCGGGCCCGGTCGAGCTCGGCGCATGGGCGCGCAAAGGCGGCCACGTGCTCGACGTCGGCCTCGTCGTGGGCGGCCTCGTCCTTTTGATCCTCTTCTGGAAGCCGCTCGGCTTCCTGATCGGTGCCACGCTCTACACCGCCGTCCTGGCGGCGCGGTTTCGCGGCGGCCGGCTCGCGAGCTCGTTCGTCGTGGCTCTTCTCGCCTGCTTCGCGATCGACTGGGGCTTTCGCCGTCTGCTCCTGGTGCCGCTGCCGCAAGGGCCGCTCACCGGGCTCTACTGGTGACCGCCATGGCCGCCTTCGAGACCGCACTCGGGCTCGTCTTCGAGCCCTACACGCTGTGGATCATGCTCGTCTCGGGCCTGTTCGGCCTGTTCGTGGGGGCCATGCCCGGCCTGACCGCGACCATGGCCACCGCGCTTCTCGTTCCGGTCACCTTCTTCATGCCGCCGGTACCGGCGATCGCCGCCCTCGTCACCGCCACCGCCATGGCGATCTTCGCGGGCGACCTCCCGGGCGCGCTCGTGCGAATCCCCGGAACGCCGGCCTCGGCGGCCTATGTCGAGGACGCCCATCGGCTCACCCGCGAGGGCCAGGCCGAGCTCGTCTTGGGGTGCGGCCTCGTCTTCTCGGTGATCGGCGGTATCTTCGGCAGCCTCGTGCTCGCCGTTTCCGCGCCGATCCTGGCCGAGTTCGCCCTCGGCTTCTCGTCGTTCGAATATTTCTGGCTGGCGCTCTTCGGCCTGTCCTGCGCAGTCTTCATCTCGACCGGCCGGCCGGTCAAGGGGATCGTCTCGGTGCTCCTGGGTCTCGCGATCGCCACCGTCGGTATCGATCCCACGGCCGGCCATCCGCGCTTCACCTTCGGGAGTGTCGAGCTCACCGCCGGCGTCTCCTTCATCCCGGCGATGATCGGCATGTTCGCGATGGCCGAGGTGCTGCGCTGGGTGACCTCCTCGCGGCAGGTCGAGGACCTCGCCGGCCGGCAGAAGCTCGGCAACGTCTTCCGCGGCCAGTGGGCGCTCCTCAAGCGCTATCCGGTCAACGTCCTGCGCTCCAACATCGTCGGCACCGCGATCGGCATCCTGCCCGGTGCCGGCGCCGACATCGCGGCCTGGGTCACTTACGCGCTCTCCAAGCGCTTCTCGAAAGAGCCCGAGAAATTCGGCAAAGGCCACATCGAAGGTGTCGTCGATGCCGGCACCGCGAACAATTCGGCCCTCGCCGGCGCCTGGGTCCCGGCACTCGTGTTCGGCATTCCGGGCGACACGATTACCGCGATCGTGATCGGCGTACTCTTCATCAAGGGCATGAACCCGGGCCCCATGATCATGCTCAACAACCCGGAATTCCTGTACGCCATCTTCGTCATCTTCGTCCTGGCGAACCTGCTCATGCTTCCGCTCGGCTGGCTCGCGATCAAGGTCTTTCGCCGGATCCTCTCGATCCCGCGCGAGTTCTTGATGCCGTTGATCCTGGTCGCCTGCGTCGTGGGTTCGTACGCGATCAACAATTCCGTCTTCGGTGTGGGGATCATGCTCGTTCTGGGCGTGCTCGGCTGGCTCATGGAGGAAAACGGCTTTCCGATCGCCCCGGCGATCCTGGGCCTCGTGCTCGGCGAGATGATCGAGAGCCATTTCATGACCTCGATGATCAAGGCCGACGGCAACCTCATGGCCTTCTTCGAGCGCCCGCTCTCGGCCTTCCTCGGGGTCGTCACGCTCACCGTGTGGGCCTGGGTCGCGATCGGCGCCCTGCGCCGCTCGGCCACACCGCTACCGGCCTCGGCAGGACCGAGCACCGCCGGGTGAACCCGACGGTCGCCGCCTCGCCCTTCGCGCATCGCGACTTCCGATGCTTCTTCGCGAGCCGGATAGCGAGCGGCGTGGCGATCCAGATCTTCAATGTCGGTGTCGGCTGGCACGTCTACGACCTGACTGGCGATCCCTTCGCGCTCGGGCTCGTCGGGCTCGTCACCTTCCTCCCGTCGGTCCTTTTCGCGCTCCTGACCGGCCAGGTGGCCGACCGCTTCGACCGCCGTCTCGTGGTACTCGCTGCCTTCGCCGCCGCCGCCGCGGCGATCGCAGGCCTCCTCCTCTTGCTGCTCGCCGGCAGCCGCGCGGTCTGGCCGGTGTTGGTCCTGGTCTTCCTGTTCGGCTGCGCGCGCGCCTTCGCCAACCCGGCCGGTGCCGCGCTCCTGCCGAGCCTGGTGCCGGCCGAGCTGCTGCGCGTCGCGGTAACCTGGAACTCGATGGCCTTCCAGGGCTCGATCTTGCTCGGCCCGGCGCTCGGTGGCTCGCTCTGGCTGTTCGGCGGAACGGCGGTGTTCGGGAGCGCGCTGGCCGCCTTCCTGCTCGCGATGGCCTACGTGGCGAGCCTCGCGCCGCGGCCACCCGCCGCGGCGGGCGAGGAGCGCGGTCTCGCGAACCTGCTCGCTGGCTTCTCGTACATCCGCGCCCGGCCCGTGATCCTGGGCGCGATCTCGCTCGACATGGTGGCCGTGCTCCTCGGCGGTGCCACCGCGCTCCTGCCGATCTTCGCCAAGGACATCCTCCTCGTCGGCCCGGCCGGGCTCGGGGCGCTTCGGGCGGCACCTGCGGTCGGTGCCGTGGCCATGGCGCTCCGGCTCGCCCGCCGCCCGCTCGAGCGCCGGGTGGGACGAACGATGCTCCTCGCGGTCGGGGTTTTCGGGCTCGCTATGGCGGGCTTCGGCCTGTCGACGAGCTTTCCGCTCTCGTTCGCCTGCCTCGCCGTCGCCGGCGCGGCCGACACGGTGAGCGTGGTCGTCCGCCAGACGCTCGTCCAGCTCGAGACACCGGATGCGATGCGCGGCCGGGTGGCGGCGGTGAACACGCTCTTCATCGGTGCCAGCAACGAGCTCGGCGAGTTCGAATCGGGGGTCGTGGCAGGCTTGATCGGAACGGTTCCGGCGACCGTGCTCGGCGGCCTCGGCACGGTGGCGGCGGCGCTGGCGTGGGCGCGGCTGTTCCCGGAGCTGAAGGAGCGCGACCGGCTGGTCCCGGAGCCGCCGGCGGGCGGCACCAGGGTGCCGCCCACCGGCTGAGCGGTCGGGCCGCGCCGGTCAGTTCGCGCTGGCGCGCTGCTCGGCCGAGACCGCGGCCATGATCAACCGGCCGATGTCGGTGTTGTCGTGGTAGCGGCGGACGTCGCCCCAGCCGACGAGAGCGGTGTGCGGATCCTCGCCCGTGCTCGCGGCGACCAACTGCTCGGCGCCGGGGCCCGCGGCCCAGACCGGGACGAGCTCGTTTGTGTGGGTATCGTAATGCCACATGACCTCGGGCAGGTTGCCCTTGCCGCGGTTGATCACCGGCTGGAAGGCGAAGCGGTCGCTCTGTGGACCGTAGGCCATGCCGTTGCCGTGATCGGTGGTGACGATCAGCAGGTTCTGCTCGAAGCCGCCGTTGCGCTCGATCCAGGCGACCACGGCGCGAACGGCTTTGTTGAAGTCGATCTGCTCCTCGACGATCCGGGCGGTGTCGTTGGCGTGCGCCGCCCAGTCGACCGCCCCGCCCTCGACCATCAAGAAGAAGCCGCGCTCGTTCTTCGAAAGAACCTCGATCGCGCCCATGCTCATGGTCGCGAGGTCTGGGACGTTGGCGTTGAGGTTGCCCATGCCCTCGCCCGACCGGTTGAACTGGATCGTGTTGTGGGCCTGCGCCACGCCCAGGACCTTGGGCTTTTCGAGCTTGAGCTCGCCTTTGGCCAGCTTCTCGAAGTCGGCCTTGTTCTCGATCCATTGATACGAGGTTCGACCGGTCGCGGCCTTGAAGTAGGTGTCCGGACCACCGACGTATTGGAAAGCCTTGTCGGCGCCAGGGGCACGATAACGGCCGTCGTTGTCGAACATCGGATGGCCGGCCCCCATGATCACGTCGCACAGGCCGTCTTCGATCATCTCGCGGCCGATCTCGGCGTAGTTGTTCCGGCTGACGTTGTGCGCCGCGAACGAGGCCGGAGTCGCGTGGCTGATTTGGACCGAGCTCACGACACCGGTGCTCTTGCCGGCCGACTTGGCGAGATCCGCCACCATCCGCACCGGTTTGCCGAAATTGTCGTAATTGATCGAATTGTTGAAGGTCTTGATGCCGGCGGCGAGAGCGGTGCCGGCCGCCGCGCTGTCGACGTAGTTCTTCTTGACGAACTCGTAGCCTCCGAAGAAATTCGGATACGTTTTCTTGGTGATCTCGCCACCGAGATCACCCTGGCCGGGCAAGAGCGACCAGGCGGCAGCCGGATCGTAGCCCACCTTCGGCGTCGGATCGTTGGTCGGGCTCTTGCTGGTGTTCAACGGGAAGGTGCTCATCAGCGTCTTGACCGGGAAGCGGTCGTAGACCTGCCGGCCGAGCTCGCCGAATTCGAAGTAGCTCGCGGCGTTCCAGGTGTGGAAGCCGGCCCCGTCGCTGATCATCAGGATCACGTTCTTGGGTCGCGGGCCGTTCCAGCCCTGGGCCGCGACCGGCCGGACGATCGCCGGTGCGGCGAGGGTGGCCGCGGCAGCGGTCGACAGGAGGGCGAAGCGCCTGCGCGAAAGGTTCATGAGATGCCTCCTCGGGTAACTCCACCCGAGCCATACCGGTCGATCTCGGCGATCCTGCGACAAGCCTGTGAACATCCGGCGACGGGTGCGTTGCCCCGCCCGCCGGATTCCCCTATCCGGCAGCGAGAAGAAGGGCGCGAGCCGGAGCACGTCGCGTGAACCGGTGGGCGATCTATCCCGGCCTCGAGGGCCGTTCGGTGTTCGTGACCGGCGGCGGATCCGGGATCGGTACCGCGATCGTGGAGGCCTTCGCCGAGCAGAAGTCGCAGGTCGCCTTCTGCGACATCGACGAGACCGCGAGCCGAGCGACGGTCGAGCGGATCGCCGCCCGCGGGTTTCCGGCCCCGCTTTTCCTCGCCTGCGACCTGTGCGACATCGGAGCGCTGCGGCGGGTGATCGGCGAGGCGGCGGCCGCGCACGGGCCGATCACGATTTTGATCAACAATGCCGCGCGGGACGATCGCCACCGGCTCGAGGACGTCACGCCCGAATACTGGGACGAGCGGATCGCCTTGAACCTGCGCCATCAATTCTTCGCGGCCCGGACCGTGTTCCCGGCGATGAAGGAGGCCGGGAGTGATGCGATCGCGAATTTCGGCTCGGTCTCCTGGATGGTGGGCCAGGGCGGAATGCCCGCCTACACGACCGCGAAATCGGCGGTCGTGGGACGCACCCGGGGGCTCGCCCGCGACATGGGGCCCTACAACATCCGGGTGAACTCGATCGCCCCGGGCTGGATCATGACCGAGCGCCAGATCCGGCTCTGGCTGACGCCCGAGGGCGAGGAAGAGCTGATGCGGCGCGAGTGTCTCAAGCGCGAGCTCGAGCCGGTCGAGATGGCGCGCATCTGCTTGTTCCTGGCCGCGGACGACAGTTCGGCCATGACCAACCGGACCCATGTCTGCGACGGGGGTTGGGTCTGAGCGCGGCCCCCTCGCCCGGGCCGCGGCTCCTCGGCCCGCAGCCGATCTCGCGCCTTTTGCGCGAGTTCTCGAGCTTCTCGCTCGTGGGTATGGTCGCCGCGATCGGCCATTACGGCACCCTCGCGCTCGCGGTCGAGCTCGGCCGAATCGACCCGGTGCCGGCGGCGCTCGCCGGCTTCATGGTCGGCGGGGTGATCTCCTACCTCCTCAATCGGCGCTGGACGTTCGCGAGCGACCGGCCGCACGGTGTGGCCGTGCCGCGCTTCGCCCTCGTGGCGCTCGCGGGCTTCCTCCTCACCGGCCTGTCGATGGCGCTCCTCACCGACGGGCTCGGGCTCCATTATCTACCGGCCCAGCTCGTGACGACCGGGCTCGTCATGCTCTGGACGTTCCTCGCCAATCGCAGCTGGACCTTCGCCGCCCACGGGTTCCGGACGCGAGGGCCGAGGCCGGGCGAGAAAGGTCGTCCGGGCCGGGTTGAAGCCGAGGTTGGTCGCCCGTTTCCGCCCCTCGAGGCCCGCCTCAGCGAGCTCGGCGAGCAGAGCGTCGCTCGCCCATCGGGTGAGCCCGAGCTCGTTGCGCAAGCGTCGATAGTCACCGAAGGCCAAGCTCGCGAGCCCCGCGAGTGCCGCGAGCAAGAAGCCCTCGCGAGCAGCGAGGCGAAGCAGCGCCAGCGCATCGGCGAGCGCGGAGCTCTCGGGCGGTAGCACGTCGGCCAGCACGAGGAGCCCCGAGGGCGCGAGTTTCGCCCGCCACAGGCGCAGGAGCGCCCGCAGCTCCTCGACCGAGAGATATTGGAGAACCGAGCTCACCACGACGAGGTCGAGCGAGCCGTCGGGCAGGCGAGCGAGGCCGTCGGGGTCGAGTACTACGATCTTCGGATGACCGGCGAAGCGGCGCGCGAGTTCCGAACGAACGGGCTCCGCCGCCTCGCAGAGATGGAGCCGAGCGCAGCGGGCGGCGATCCGCTCCGCCTCGAGCGCCTCGCCACAGCCGAAATCGAGGACCCGCGCCCCGGGGCCCGGCAGGATCGACAGGACGTCGTCGGCCAACCGTGCGTAATGGACCCGGCGATGCCGGTCGTCGACATAGACCTTGTGCGGTCGGCTCCAGAAAGCGAGCCAGCCGCGCCCGCGCGCCGGTTCGCTCACGGTGTGGCGTCGACCGCCCGGGCGTTCGAGAGATGCAGCTCAACCCTCGTGGAGAACGGAGGCTTCGACCCGGCTGCCGACGACCGCGGCGAGACGCAGCTCGCTCGTCGCCGACCGTGGCTCGACCGCCTCGCCGAACCCGATCCGCTCGCGCACGAGATAGAGCGGTCGCCGCTTCACCTCCGCGAAGATTCGTCCGACATACTCGCCCATCACGCCGAGCCCGACCAGCTGAACGCCCGAGAGCAGCATGATGGCGACCATGAGCGAGGGGTAGCCGGGCAGGTCGGTGCCGTAGAGCACGGTACGGACGATGATGTAGCAGCCGTAACCGAGCGCCACCGAGGACACGAACAGCCCGAGATAGGACCAGACCCGGAGCGGAATGGTGCTGAAGGCGGTGATCCCGTCGACCGCGTGCCGCCAGAGGGAGAGGAGGCTGAAACGCGAGCGACCGTCGGCACGGTCGGCGACGTCGTAGGGCACGCCGACCTGCCGGAAGCCGACCCAGGCATAGAGGCCCTTGGTGAAGCGGGTCCGCTCCTCGATCGCGTTCAAAGCGTCGATCACCTTGCGGTCGAGCAGGCGGAAGTCGCCCGCCCCTGGCGGCAGCTCGGTCTGCCCCACGATCGCGAAGAGCCGGTAGAAGGCCGAAGAGAGCCAACGGCGCAGCGGACCGTCGGCGTTGCGGTCGCGCCGCTGGGCGTAGACCATCTCGTAGCCCTCGCGCCACAGCGCGACGAACCGCTCGATCAGCTCGGGCGGGTGCTGCAGGTCGGCGTCCATGAGCACCGCGGCCCGGCCCCGCGCCTCGTGCAACCCCGCCGCGAGCGCGACCTCTTTGCCGAAATTGCGGCTCAACGAAATGGCCTTGACGCGCGGGTCGGC
>CALBAK010000051.1 GCA_937926445.1 uncultured Alphaproteobacteria bacterium | reverse complement strand
CGAGCGGGGCCGGCTCGGGCCGCCGAACCCGGACCGTGACCGTATCGCTGCGCCCCCGCCCGTCGACCACCCGTAACACCGCGAAGCCCTCCTCGGTGGGCCGCCAGCCCGGCTCGCGCCGGCGGCCGACGGGCGGCAGTGGGCGCTCGTCGACCAGCCAGCGATAGGGAGCCTCGCCGCCGGCCGCGCGCAGCGGCAGCTCCGTCCCCTCGGCGACCAGCACCGTGCTGTCGGCGACCGGGAAGGCGATCTTCGGGCCGCTCGCCGGGCCCAGGAGGCCGTCCCGCGGAGCGAGCCGGGCGAGCGCCGGTGGTGCCGGGCCGGCGAGCGGATGATCGGGCGGCAGGGGCGGCAGCGGCCGTTCGGGCAAGAGCCCCATCACCCGGAACAGGAGCGGGGCCGCGGTGCCCGGCCCGTTGCAGACCGCGCAGGCCGCCCCGTCGGCCCGGCCGACCCACACCCCCACGACGTGGCCGCCGTCGAAGCCGATCGCCCAACCGTCGCGGTAGCGGTGCGAGGTGCCGGTCTTGTAGGCGACGCGCCGCTCGGAGGGCGCGATCCCGGCCGGTCGCGGCAGCTCGGCCAGGATCGCGGCGACCGCCCGGGCGGCCGCCGGCCCGAGCAGTGGCGGTTCCGGCTCGCCGAGCGCCCGCGGATCGTCGGCAAGCCGGATCGGCCGGCCGTCGCGGGCGAGCGCACCGTAGGCCCGGACGAGATCGACGAGGCGGGCACCGACCCCGCCCAGCACGAGCGGCAGGCCGGGTGCCGGCCCGGCCGGGCCTTGCTCGAGAGTGATCCCCGCCTCGGCGAGCCGTCGCGCGATCGTCATCGGTCCCACCCGTTCGGCGACCTGCACGGCCGGCAGGTTCAGCGAATGCTGCAGCGCGACCCGCAGGCTCACCTCGCCGTCGAAGCCGCCGTCGAAATTGCCGGGCGCCCAGTCCTCGAACCGCATCGGCCGGTCGGCCACGAGCGTGTTCGGATGGGCGAGCCCGCCGTCGAAGGCGAGGCCGTAGACGAAAGGCTTGAGCGTCGAGCCGGGCGAGCGGACCGCGAGCGTGTGGTCGAGCATCCCCGCGCGGCGGGCGTCGTGGAAGTCGCCGCTGCCGACGGCCGCCCGGATCGCACCGCTCGCCGTCTCGACCACGAGGAGCGCGAGATCGACCGGCGGCGGCAGGCGGTCGAGCTGGTCGCGGGCGAGCCGTTCGAGGCTGCGTTGGAGCTCGCCGTCGAGGGTGGTCGCGATGCGGGTGCCGGGCGGGGCCGCCCGCGCCCGGCGCTCGGCGAGATGCGGGGCGTGGAAAGGCATCGGCCGGCGCATCTCGGGCAGGGGGGCCGCGCGCGCCGCCGCCACCGTCGCGGGGTCGAGCAGGCCCACGGCCTCCGCCCGCGCGAGCACCCGATCGCGCGCCCGGCGCGCCGCCGCCGGATCGAGATCGGGCCGCAGCCGCCCGGGTGCCTGCGGCAACGCCACGAGAAGAGCCGCCTCCGCCGGGCTCAGCCGCTGCGGCTCGCGGCCGAGCCAGGCGAGGGCCCCCGCCCGCACGCCCTCGAGATTGCCGCCCATCGGCGCGAGCGTGAGCCAAGCGTCGAGCACGCCCTCCTTACCGAGGCGCCATTCGAGCTGGAGCGCCCTCAGCGCCTCGATCGCCTTGGCGGCGAGCGTACGCGGTCGCGCCTCGAGCAGCCTCGCCACCTGCATGGAGAGCGTCGAAGCGCCCGAGACCACGCGCCCCCGGCGGACCAGCTGGCCCACCGCCCGCCCCACCGCGAGCGGGTCGACACCCGGATGCCAGCGGAAGCGACCGTCCTCGACCGCAAGGAGGAGCGCGAGATAGAGCGGATCGACATCGGCCGCCCGAGTCCGGAACCGCCACGTGCCCTCGGCGGTCGTGAAGGGTCGCAGGAGCTCGCCGCGTCGGTCGACCACGAGGGTCGAGGTCCGCTCGAGCCGCTCGAGCGGGGGCGGGAAGAGCCGATCGGCCGTCCAGAGCAGAGCGGCGGCGAGCCCGGTCCCGAGGCCGAACGCGAGGGCGAGCCGTCGCAGCCGCACGCCGACCTCAGCGGCCGGCCACGACCAGTCGGCCGGCGGCCGTGCGGGCGAAGAGCGAGGGCGCGTACATGTCCTCGACCTGCGAGCCGGGCAGGACGTAGCTGCCGGGCGTCACCGCCCGCGCGAGATAGGCGAGGCGGAAGGCGGGCTGCGCCGGTGTGAGGTCGAAGGCCGCCACGAACCGGTCGTCGCGCAGGCCCACGAACAGGGGCTCGTCGAGCTGGCCGAGCCACTGCAGCTGTTCGAGTGCGGGCGAGCCCACGAGCCGCACGCTCTCGAGTTCGAGCCCGGCCGGCAAGAGATCGACGAGCAGCGCCCGGTGATGACCCGGCTCCGCCGCGCCGCCTTCGAGCAGGACCACGAGCTGCTGGTTCTGCCGGATGCGCGTCGGGTCGACCGGCTCGCCGCGCGGCGTCAGGAGCCGGCGGGCGAGGGTGAAGCCGCGACTTTCGGCCGGCCCGGTCGTCTCGGGGATCCCGCTCACGCCGACCGCCGCGAACAGTGGCGCCGTGCCCCGATTGCGCAGCTCCAGGGGCTCGCCCGTGCGGGCGAGTGGCAGGCTGCGGGTGAGCGACCCGGCCCCGGCGAGACGCTCGCTCGCGAGCTCGGCCTCGATCGCGCCGCCGGCTTCGAGCGCGGCCGCGGCGCGCAGGAGCCAGGCCTGCTCCTGGGTGCTCAGCCAGCGCTCGGCGGCCGCCCGTCGCGCCGCCCGCTCGGCGATCGGCAGGAGCGCATCGGCCGGCAGGAGCCGCTCCTCCGCGGCGACGGCAAGCGCGAGCGCATCGTCCCGCAGCTCCGACCCGTAATCGGCGAGCCATTGGCCCTGCGGCACACGGCGTCCGGCGCCGAGCCCGCCTAGGAGCCGCATCGCGAGCGCCCGCTCGCCCGAGCGCGCGAGCGCCGCCGCGAGCTGGGCCCGGGCCGCATCGCTCGGCAGACGCGGCTCGCCGCGCAGGGCGAGATAGCGCAGCCGCGAGGGGTCGAGCGTCCCGGCACGGGCCAGGACCAGCGCGGCGTAAGCGCCGGCGGCGATGTCGCCCGGGCTCTCGCCGAGCTCGGCGAGCCGCGCCGTGAGCCAAGCCCGATTGCGCGCCACGAGGCTCTCCGGCACCGGCACGCCGGCCGCCGCCGCGGCGTCCAGGAAGTCTTGCACATAGGCGGTGAGCCAGAGCTCGCGCTCGCCACCCGGCGACCAGGCGGCGAAGCCGCCCGAGGTTCCCTCGAGCGAGGCGAGCCGACCGATCGCCCGCTGCACCGCCTCCTCGGGCCGGGTACTCGGTGCGACGCCGAGCCGAGCCGCGGCCAGAAGCGGCAGCGCCCGGCTCACGGTCTGCTCGGCGCAGCCATAAGCATAGCGTTCGAGTTCGGCCAGGAGGCCGGGCACGTCGAGTGCCGGCACGGTCGAGAGCCCGAGGGTGAGCCGCGCCGTGCCGGGCAGGAACTCGCTCGCGAGCGCCGGTCCCAGGGTCAGGCTCCGGCCCGGCTCGAGCGCCACGAGCTGGCGGCGGGTGAGCCAGGGTTGCGCGGCCCGAACGGCGAGCTCGAAGCCGCGCTCGAGGCGGAAGCCCTCGGGACCGGTCGCGATCAGCCGGATCCGGCCGGTTCCCGGTGCCGGCCCGGCCGTGAGCGCGAGCGGCGCGAAGCGGCGTCGTCCGGCCACGACGTCGCGAAAGGTGAGGGCGGTCCGGTCGAGCGCGAGCGGGCCCTCGGTCTCGAGCCGCACCTGGTAGGTGCCGGCGGGTGCATCGGCGAGCAGGAGATCCAGCCGGATGTCGGCCCGATCACCCGGTGCCAGGAAGCGGGGCAGCGCGAGCTCGGCCTGCAGCGGCGGGCGCACCCGGACCGTGGCTTCGGCCGCACCGACCCGACTCCGGCTCCAGGCCACGGCCATCAGGCGCAGCCGCCCGGTGAAGTCGGGCACCTCGAAGGACACCGCGAGCGTGCCGTCGGGGCGCGGCTCGAGCGGCCCGGTCATGGTCGCGACCGTCTTGAACGTCCGCACATCCAGCCCCTGGAGCTGGAGGGCCGCGCGCCGGTCGCCGCCCGTCGCCACCCGGCCGAGCTCGCCCACGGGGTCGATCAGCCGGCCGTAGAGATCCCGCAGCTCGATTCCCAGCGCCCGCCGGCCGAGATAGTGGCCGACCGGGTCGGGGGCGGTGAACCGGGTGAGGCCCAGGATCGCGTCGTCGACCATGGCGAGGACGAGCCGGACCGGGCCCTCCTCCGCCGGTGGTGCGAGCTTGGCCCGCACCTCGAGCGTGGTCCCCGGCCGGATCGCCTCGGGCGCCTCGAGGGCGAGATCGAGCCGGCGCTCGGCGAGCGGGCCGGGCAGCCAGACCGCACCCACCGCGCGCAGCGGCAGGCGCGGCACCACGGCGCCGGACGCGCTCACCGCACTCGCGAGCAGATGCATTCCGCCGGGCCCGATCGGGCCGACCTCGAGCTCGTGGACGGCACCCCCCTTGGGCACCCGGAGCTCGTGGACCGCCCGCACCGCCGCATCCGCCACGAACAGCGTCACCCGGGCGTCGAAGGCGGGCTCGAGCCGCAGCCGGACCTTGCCCGGTTCCGCCGCCGGCTCGACCGCGAGGGCGAGCTTCTCCGGCCGGTCCGAGCCCGCCTCCGCGGCCCAGAAGCCGGCACCGAAGCGCAGGCTCGTCGCGGCCGGGCCGTCCGGATCGAAGACCTCGATGCGGTAGTGCCCGCTCTGCACCGGCACCGTTAGCCGGCCGCGGCCCGTCGGGTCGATCGCGAGCGTCCCGCCACTCACAGGGCTGTCGCGCACGACGGGCTCGAACTCCCAGCGCCCGCCGCGCTGGAACCAGGCATAGTCGTATTCCTCGGCGAGGAGCTCCCAGTCGAGCCGGGCGGGACCCACGGGCCGGCCCTCGGGGTCGACGAGCACCACTTCGAAGGTACCCTGCGAGGCCTCGGGCAAAGGGCCCGCGAAGGCGGCGCGCAGGCCGATCCGACGGCCCGGCGCGAGGAGGGGCACGACCGTCTCGGCCTGGGCCGGCCTGCCGTCTACATCGAGAAGCCGCGCCCGGATCACGGCTTCGAGCGGCCGGCTCGTCTGCGGCACGCTCTCGAGCGCGAGCTCGACCTGGGCCTGGCCCTTCTCGTCGGTCGTGAAGCCGACCGGCGGCACACCCTGCGGCAGGAAGCTCTCCTGGGCGAGCCCGAAGACGAAGCCCGGCAGGTCGGCGAAGGGTGTCTCGGCCGGCCGCACGACGAGCTCCACCTCGCCCTCGAGTCCGCCCGCCGCCGCACCGAACAGGTAGCGACCCTCGACCCGCACCGCGATCGGCCGCCCCGGGTCGGGCCGCGGGCTCGCCGGCTGCAGCGCGAGCTCGAGCCGCGGCGGCACGAAGTCCTCGACCACGAAGGAAGTCGAGCCGATCGCCGGGCCGTCCGCCCCGGCATGGGCGGTCACGGTCCACACCCCACTGTAGGCGTCGGGTGCGACCTCGAACCGGGTCGTGCCACCGCCGAGCGGGTCGCCGGGCAGCGTGCGCCGCCCCGCCTCGATCCCGTCGGGGCGCAGGAGCTTCAGGGTGAGGGGGAGGTCGGCGACCGCTTCGGCCCGCGCATCGCGCAGCAGCACGCCCAGATGGACCGTCTCGCCCGGCCGGTAGACCCCGCGCTCGGTCCAGAGAAAGGCGTCGAGCGGCCCGGGCGGCGTGCGCCCGTCGACCCCGAGCTCGACGAGATCGAGCGGCGGGCGGTCCAGCTCGAGGAAGCTGAGCTCGCCCTCGCCGCGGCGGGCGACGAGAAGGCGCGGCGCGTTGCCGCCGCGGCCCCGCAGCAGGGCCGCCGGGACGTGCGCCCGGCCCTGCGCATCGGTCGCGAGCTCGGCCAAGGGTTCGTTGTTGCGCGCCAAGAGCGTGAGTCGCACCTCGGGCAGAGGCTCGGCCCCGGCGAGCGAGCGGGCGAGGACGGTGAGGCCGTCGGCCCCGCGCACGGCGGTGAGCGCCACGTCCGAGACCGTGAACCACTGCGTCGCGCGGCCGGCCCAGGGCTCGGGTTCGGCACCCACCGGCACGGCCGTCGCGACGTAGAGCCCCGGGCGAAGCGCGGGCAGGAGATCCTCGAGCCGAACGAGGGTCTGCACCTTCCGGTTGCGCTTCGCGGCGATCGCGACCGTACCCTCGAACAGTTTCTCGCCGGTGCTCTCGGCGATGCGCCCCTCGCTCCAGGCGTCGAGCGCCTGGCCGAAGCTCCCCTCTTCGAGCGGTGCCGAGAGGTTGCGCTCGCCCACCCGATAGAGCACGAGCCGCGCCCGCTCGACATTGACGCTCTCGAGCGGCAGGCCCGTGCCGGGCCGCGCGGGCAGGAGCGTGCCGCGACCGGCGAAGGCGAGCGAGGGTGCCCGGTCCGGAACCGTGAGATCGAGCACGACGTCCCGCTCGAGGGTCGTGCCGTCGAGCGCCCTGAGCCCCTTGCGCACGACGAGCCGGTAGCGGCCGCCGTGCTCGAGACCGGTGGCGCAGAGCCGCTCGCCGCGCGTGGCGAGGGCGAGCTCGGTCGCGGGCTCGACCGTCACGAAGGGCGCGAGCTCGGCCTGGCGGGCGCGCGGCAGGGCGCTCGTGAAGCCGAGACAGACACCGGCGGGCTCGCGCTCGACCTGCAGCTCGTAGGCGACGTACTCGACCGCTGCCGCGTTCCCGCCCGCAAGGACCGACAAGGCGATGGCGAGTGCCGGGGCGAGGCGCCGGGCGACGCACCGGAAGAGCCTGTCCATCACGCGCGCCTCTCCGATCTGTCGATCCCCGCCGCGACACTATCGTGCGGAACGTTACAGCTCCAAGTCCTTTCGGCCGCGGCCGCGAGGGCCGCCGCCACCGGCCGGAAGGTCCGGCGATGATGCGGGCAGGGCCCGAGCCGGGCGAGTGCTTCCCGATGGGCCCGCGTCGGGTAGCCGGCATGGTCGGTGAAGCCGTAGCCCGGCCAGCGCCGGTCGAGCCGCGCCATCAGCCGGTCCCGCAGCACCTTGGCGACGATCGCAGCGGCCATGATCTCGGGCACGAGCCTGTCGCCCCCGACGATGCAGGTGACGGGAACCGGAAGCTCGGGGGCGCGGTTGCCGTCGACCATCACCCTACCGGGCCGGACGGGCAGCCGGCCGACCGCCCGACGCATCGCGAGGAGGCTCGCCCGCAGGATGTCGAGCCGCTCGATTTCCGCGGTCGAGGCGGCGCCGATCCCGATCCAGGCAGCGCTCTCGAGCTCGCGGGCGAGCCGCTCGCGGCGGGGGACCGAAAGCGTCTTGGAATCGGCCAACCCCTCGACCGGCCGCCGCAGGATCACCGCCGCCGCGAGCACCGGACCCGCGAGCGGCCCGCGGCCGACCTCGTCGACGCCGGCGATCGGCCCTGCCGAGCTCACGCCGGCTCCTCGAGCCAGCCCGGCGCGGGCCGGATGCTGCCGACCTCCGTGCCGGCATGGTTGCGCAATGTAGGCCGGACGAAGCGGGCGAGATCGCGCGGCACCGGCCCCGCGAGCCAACCGAGCCGGGTCAGCGCCGCGAGCAGCGCCACCTCGGCCGCCCGAGCGGCCCCGTCCTCGACTTTGAGGGCGAGCCCGAGGCCCCTGCCCGGCAGGGCCGCGGCGTACACACCTTCCGCACCCGTCTTGGCGATCGGACCACCGCCGAGCTCGAGCAGCGCGGTGCGAAGCCGGCCGCTGCCCGCGACCATAAGGGGCTCGCGCAAGATGGCGAGGGCGATCCGCCGGCAGGCCTCGGCGCGCGGCGGGGGCAGATCGTCGGGTGTGCCGAAGCGGGCGAAGGCGAGCGCCAGCGCGCGTGCCGGCATGGCCCAAGTCGGCACCCCGCAGCCGTCGATCGGCGGTGGGTCGAGGGGGCTGCCGTCGGTGAGCGCGTCGAGCACGGCCCGGACCGCCCGTTGCACCGGGTGCCCCGGTCGTTCGTAGCCCGTCACTGGGGCGCCGAGATGGCGGGCGAGGGTGAGCATGCCGGGGTGATTGCCCGAGCAGTTGTTGTGCAGCCGGCTCGGCCGCTCGCCGCGTGCCGCGAGAAGCTCGGCGCTGGGCCCGTGGCTGGGCGGGTGCGGACCGCAGGCCAGGGCCGGCTCGTCCAGCCCGAGCCGGGCGAGCCAGGCGCTCACCCGCCGCAGATGGGTGGGTTTGCCGCCGTGCGAGGCGCAGGCGAGCGCGAACTCGGCCTCCTCGAGGCCGAAGGCGTCGGCGGCGCCGCTCTCGACGAGCGGGATCGCCTGCAGGGGCTTGATCGCCGATCGCAGATAGACCGGCATCTCCGGCTCGTCGACCGCGAGCACGCAGCGCCCGTCCCGGTCGACGACCGCGAGGCTCGCCCGATGCCGGCTCTCCACCCGCTCGCCCCGCCAGACTTCGACCGCCACCGGCGCCATCGCCGCCCCCGTTCCCATGGGCCCTCGACCAGGATAGAGCCGGGCGCAGAGTGCCGGGAGGTGGGCATGGATCGAACCGGGCTCGATCGGCCGTCGGTGGACGCGCTCTCGGTGGCGGCGGCGCTCCTGGCGGCGCTGGCGGTGGCGATGGGGGCTTTCGGCGCCCACGTCCTCGAGGAAACGGGGGACGCCCGGGCCGTGGCCCTGGTCGAGACGGCGAGCCGCTACCAGCTCGCGCACGCGCTCGCGGCCCTCTCGGCCGCGGCGCTGCGGCCCGCGCGGCGCGCCGCCCGGCTCGCCTTCTTCGCGGGCGCCGTCCTGTTCCCGGGGAGCCTCTACGCTCTGGCCCTCGGCCTGCCGCGCGGCGTCGCGGTGCTGGCCCCGGTGGGGGCGGTCTGTTCCTCCTGGGCTGGTTCCTGTTCGCGATCGACCTCGGCCGACCGGCCGCGGGAGATCGCCCGTCTTCCTGACCGCCGCGCCCGCGGCCGGCGGGCCGGGCGCCCGGCCGTTGGCTGCGCGCGGCCTTCCTCGCCCGCTTCCCGAGCGCGGCGCCGCTAGCCGGCGCGCCTCTCGAGGCGGTCCTGCAC
>CALBAK010000050.1 GCA_937926445.1 uncultured Alphaproteobacteria bacterium | reverse complement strand
TGCCGCCTGTCGCGAGGTCGGCTTCTTCTACCTGGTCGGCCACGGCATCGAGGAGGCCGACCGCGAGCGCGTGTTCGCTGTCGCCCGTACCTTTCTTCGCGCTCCCGCCCGCCGCCAAGGAGCGGGTGAGCATCGTCCGCTCGCCGCACGATCGGGGCTATGTCGGCCTCGCCGTCGAAGCCCTCGACCCGAAGCGCGGCGGTGATCGCAAGGAAGCCTTGAACATCGGCCTCGAGCTCGTCCCGGACGACCCCGAGCTCGCGGCCGGCGTGCCCTTTCGCGGTCTCAACCAGTGGGTCGATCTGCCGGGCTTCCGGGAAACCCTGCTCGCCTGGTTCGATGCTTCTTGGGCGCTCGGTCGCCGGCGCCACCGGGCGATCGTCCTCGATCTCGGCCTGCCGTCGACCTTCTTCGAGCCCGTGCTCGACCGGCCGATGGCGACACTCCGGCTCCTCCACTATCCGCGCGCCGATCCGGACGCGCGCGAGAGCCCGGGGGCCGGTACCCACTCCGATCACGGCAACCTCACGATGCTCGCCATCGACGAGCTCGGCGGCCTTGAGGTTCGGCGTCGCGACGGCCGTTGGATCGCCGCCTCGTTCGTCCCGGGTGCCTTCGTCTGCAACATCGGCGATTGCCTCGAGCGTTGGACCAACGGCGTCCACCGCTCGACCCCGCACCGGGTGACGAGCCCGAGCGATCGCGAACGTTGTTCGATCGCCTTTTTCCTCGGCCCGAATCCCGAGGCCGTGGTGGCCTGTCTGCCGAGCTGCACCGGCCCCGATCGCCCGCCCCGCCCGGGCCGAGGAGGTCGTGGTCGGCGTGGTCTATGTCGGTCCCAAGGACGATTTCGGTTGGAATAGGGCGCACGCTGTCTCAATCGCGTTGCTCGAGCAGACCCCCGGCGTCAAGGTCGTCGAGGAAGAGAACGTCCCCGAGACCGTCGCCTGCGCCAAGTCGATGGAATCGATGAGCGCCCTCGACGGCGCCGACATCATCCTGGCTACGAGCTTCTGCTACTACAAGCCCTTCGTGCTCGATCTGGCGCGCAAATACCCGAAGGGGCAGTTTCGCCATGCCGCCAACCTCTGGGACGAGGCGGCCGACCCACCGAACGCCGGCTGTTATTTCTGTTACCTCGACCAGGCGCGTCACGTGAACGGCGTCGCCGCCGGCGCGGTCACCAAGACCGGCAAGATCGGCTTCGTTGCCGCCAAGCCGATCCCGATGGTGCTCTCCAACATCAACTCCGTCCTCCTGGGTGCCCGCAAGACCCGACCCGACGCCACCGTCCAGGTCATCTTCACCGGCGACTGGTCGTTGCCGGTGCGCGAGGCCGAGGCCACCAATGCGCTGATCGACGCCGGCTGCGACGTCGTCACCTGCCACGTCGACGGTCCCAAGGTCGTGATCGAGACGGCCGAGAAGCGCGGCGTGAAGACCTGCGGCCACAACGCCTCCCAGGCCCCCCTCGCCCCCAAAGGTTTCGTCACCGGCGCGGAGTACAAGCGGGAGACGATCTACGCGCGCTACGCCGCGCTCCTGGCCAAGGGCGAGCCGTTAACGAACGTCGTGGTGGGCGGCTACGACAACGATGCGGTGCGCAACACGCCCTTCGGTGCCGGCGCAACCCCCGAGGCGATCGCCGCCTCGCCAGCGACGATCGCCGAGCCTCGCGCGAAAAAGCCGATCTATGTCGGGCCGTTGCGCGACAATGGCGGCCGCCTCGTGGTCGAAGGCTCTTGGGACAACTACGACCCCAAGATCGACCAGATCGACTTCCTCCTAGAGGGTGTGGTCGGCTCGATCACCTGAGCGTCGGCCGCGCGTGGCGATGATCCGGGCCGATGCCCTGCCTGGGGCTGCGCTCGCGGCCGAGGCGCACGCCGCCAGCTCCGCACGGCTCGTGCACGCTCTCGAGATCGTCTTGGTGCCGACCGCCGCGCTCGCGTTCGCGGCCGGGCTATTCGCGCTCTTGCTTCTGACCCTCGGTCGCTCGCCGGGCCAGTTCTTCGAGCTCGTCTGGCGCGGCGCTTTCGCGAGCTTCTTCTACTGGCAGAACACGTTGCAGCGTGCCGCACCTCTGATCCTCGCGGCGCTGTGCGCGGCGCTCCCGGCCCGCGCGGGCCTCTTCGTGATCGGCGGCGAGGGTGCGCTCGTGCTCGGTGGTTTTTCCGCGGCCGCGATCGCGATCCCGCTGTTGGGACTATTGCCGGCCGCCTCCTCTTGCTCCTCACGGCGATCGCGGCGACCGCGACCGGGGCCGCCCGGATCGGTTTCGCCGGCTGGCTGCGCCAGACACGCGGAGTCAACGAGACGATCGCCACGCTCCTGCTCAGCTACATCGCGATCGCGACCATGAACTTCTTCGTCGAGGGTCAGCTGCGCGATCCGGCCTCGGCGAACAAGCCCCCCACGCTCCCGATCGGCCGCGAGACCATGATCGGGGCGATCCCCGGCACCGAGGTCCATTGGGGTCTCGCGGTGGGCTCCTCGCCTGCCTCGCCGTCTGGATCTTCGCGACCCGGACCACGACAGGCTTCGCGCTCGCGGTCGTGGGCGGTAACGCTCGCGCGGCCCTCGCCCAGCGGCACCCCGTGGGTCGGCTCGTGCTCTTGGCCACCGGCCTCGGCGGGGCGAGGGCCGGTCTCGCCGCTTTCTTCGAGGTCGCGGCGATCCACGGCCAGGCGAACGCCTCGCTCGCCGCCGGCTACGGCTCCACCGCGATCCTCGTTTCCTTCTTGGCCCGCCACCATCCGCTCGCGATCCCGCCCGTGGCGATCCTCTTCGGCGGGCTCGCGGCGGCGGGTGGGCTCGTGCAGCGTCGCATGGGCTTGCCGGATGCGACCATGCTGGTGCTGCAGGGCCTCGTCTTCTTTATGCTGTTGGCGGCCGAGACGCTGCGCGTCCGCTTGCCTCGGCCTGGCCTCGGCGGTCCGGGAGCGAGCGACGGGAGCGGGCGATGAGCGAGAGCGAGCTCGCGATCGTCCCGGGTACGATGCTGGGCGGCGCCATCCGCGTCTCCACGCCGTTCCTGTTCGTAGCACTCGGGGAAATGCTCACCGAGAAGGGCGGCCGCATCAATCTCGGGCTCGAAGGGATCCTCGTGTTGGGTGCCATGGGTGCCTACGCCGTCTCCTTCCACACCGGCTCGCCCTGGCTCGGGATGGCAGCCGTGGCCGGCTGCGGCCTGGCCTTGGGCCTCGCCCACGGGCTCTTTTGCAGCCTGCCGCGGATCAACGACATCGCGATCGGCATCGCCTTGACGATGCTCGGCACCGGCCCCGCCTTCTTTTTCGGCAAGCCCTTCATCCAGCCCACGGCCGAACGCCTGCCGTCGATTCCGCGCGGCGGCTGGATCGAGGATCCGCGACTGGCCCGCGCCCTCGAGGTCGACCCGCTCTTCCTGTTGGGTGTCCTGCTCGCCTTCTTCTTGTTTTGGGCGCTCGGCCGGACTCGGCCCGGGCTCGTCCTGCCGATCACCGGCGAAAGCACGGCTCCGGCGCGCGCCCTCGGCATCCCGGTGACCGCGGTCCGCGTGCTCGCCACCGCGGTCGGCGGGGCGATGGCCGGGGTCGGGGGCGCCTTCCTCTCGCTCTACTATCCAGGCAGCTGGAACGAGGGCCTTTCCTCGGGCCAGGGCCTGATGGCCGTGGCCCTCGTGATCTTCGCCCGCTGGCATCCGATCCGCCGCCCGTGGGCGGCGCTCCTCTTCGGTGCCGCGGGCGCGATCGGCCCCGCACTCCAGTCGATCGGGATCGGCCAGGGCTACTGTTTCTTCAACGCCGCACCCTATGTGTTGACCCTCCTCGTCATGATCGCATCGGCACGGAGCGGGCGGGCGCGTATCGACGCGCCGGGTGAGCTCGCACTCGTACGCTGAACGGAGCCTCGGGAGAGCCTCGATGACCGGTCCGGGTGATCTCGACGAAACGCCGAACGGGCTCGTGATCGACCTCGTCCAGCTGCAATTGCCGGTGGTCGAGACCAAGGACGATCTCGCCCGGCAGACGGCCGAGATCGTCGCCATGGTCGGCAAGGCACGGCGTTCGATGCCGACGATGGATCTCGTCGTCTTCCCCGAATATGCGCTCCACGGCCTGTCGACGAGTACCGATCCGGCGATCATGTGCCGGCTCGACGGGCCGTAGACGCAGGCTTTTCGCGCCGCCTGCGCCGAGCACCGGATCTGGGGCTGCTTCTCGCTCATGGAGCTCGACCCCATGGGCGATCCGTGGAACAGCGGCATCGTGATCGACGATCGAGGCGAGCTTCGGCTCCATTGCCGCAAGCTCCACCCCCGGGTCCCGGTCGAGCCCCGGGAGCCGGGCGATCTCGGCATCCCGGTGATCGACGGTCCCAAATGTGCCGAGCTCGCGCTCGTCATCTGCCACGACGGCATGTTCCCCGAGATGGCGCGCTGATGCGCTTACAAGGGGGCCGAGATCATGCTGCGCACCGCCGGATATACCGCCCCGATCCGTGAGGCCTGGCGTTTCACCAATCAGGCCAACGCCTTCTGCAACCTCATGGTCACCGCCGACGTCTGCATGTGCTGAAGCGACGGCACCTTCGATTCCATGGGCGAAGCCATGATCGTGAACTTCGACGGCACGATCTTGGCCCACGGTACGACCGGTCGCCCGGACGAGATCGTCACCGCCGAGGTCCGCCCGGATCTGGTCCGCGAGGCGCGCATCCATTGGGCGGTCGAGAACAACATCTACCAGTTGGGCCATCGCGGCTATGTGGCGGTCGCAGGCGGTGCCACCGACTGCCCCTACACCTACATGCACGATCTCGTGGCGGGCCGCTGGCGGCTGCCCTGGGAGGATGCGGTCGTCCACGAAAACGGCCGCGCCTTCGGCTTCCCGCCACCGACCCGCCGCTACGGCCAGAGCTTGAAGGCCGCGGAGTGAGCGCCGTGCCCTCCGCGCCCACCGCCTGCGGCTTCCCGCAAGTCGCGGCCGATCCCTATCCCTGGCCGTTCGACGGTCCGTTCGGCCCGGCCGACACCGCCCTGCTCGTCATCGACATGCAGACCGATTTCTGCGGCAAGGACCGCTATGTCGACGTGATGGGCTGCGACCTCGCGCTCACCCGAGCGCCGATCGAGCCGATCTCCCGCGTCCTCGCTGCCATGCGGGCGCACGGCTTCACCACCGTCCACACCCGCGAGGGCCACTGCCTCGACCTCTCGGACCTGCCCGCCAACAAGCGCTGGCGCTCGCAGCGGATCGGTGCCGGGATCGGCGAACCCGGCCCCTGCGGCCGGATCCCGGTGCGCGGTGAACCCGGCTGGGAGATCGTCCCCGAGCTCCCGCCGCTGCCGGGCGAAATCGTCGTCGACAAGCCCGGCAAGGGCAGCTTCTTCACCACCGATCTCGAGCTCGTCTTGCGCACCCGCGATATCCGGAACCTCGTGCTCACCGGCATCGCGACCGACGTGTGCGTGCACACGACCATGCCCGAGGCCAACGATCGCGGCTTCGAATGCCTCCTGCTCGAGGATTGCTGCGGGGCGACCAAGCGCTCCAACCACGATGCGGCGATCGACATGATCAAGATGCAGGGCGGGGTGTTCGGCACGGTCGCCAGGAGCGACGATCTCCTGGCTGCCCTCCGCGGGCGATGAGCGCCGCTACGGCCGCGCTCGCCGCGCGCCCGTACGAGCCGACGGCGATCTCGGCCGGCCGCGCACCGCGTCTCGACGTCGTGGCCATGAGCAAGCGCTTCGGCGCGCTCCAGGCCCTCGAGAAGGTCGATCTGCTGGTTCGACTCGGCACCGTGCACGCGCTCCTGGGCGAGAACGGTGCGGGCAAATCCACGCTCGTCAAATGCATCTTGGGCTTTTATCGGGCCGACGAGGGCTCGGTGTTTTCGACGACCGCGAAGTCTCGATCGCCTCCCCGCGCGACGGCCGGGCCCTCGGCATCGGCATGGTCTATCAGCACTTCACCCTCGTGCCGTCGCTCACCGGCGCCGAGAGCCTCGTGATCGCACGCGCCGACACCCCGCTCGTGATCGACTGGCGGCGCGAGCGCGAACGGCTCGAGACCTTTCTCGCCCGTATGCCTTTTCGGGTACCGCTCGACCGTCGGGCGGGCGAGCTCGCCGCCGGCGAGAAACAGAAGCTCGAGCTTCTGAAGCTCCTCTACATCGACCAGCGTTTCATGATCCTTCGACGAGCCGACCTCGGTCTTGACCCCCGACGAGGCGCTCGAGGGCCTGAGCTTCGTTCGCCGCATGGCCCGCGACGGTGCCGTGAGCGTGCTCCTCATCACCCAGAAGTTCCCCGAGGTCGAGAGCTTCGGCGACGAGGTCACGATTTTGCGCCGCGGCCGGCGGGTGGGCGGTGGGGTCGTAGGCTGCTCTCGACCGACGCCATGGCGACCATGATGATCGGCGAACGCGCTCCTCCACCATCGCGCCGCCACACGCCCGCGAAGAAAGAGCGGACGCCCGGAGCGGTCGCGCTCGAGCTAGCCGGACTCGTGGCCGAAGGCGATCCCGGTGCCCTGGCGCTCGACAGTGTGAGCCTGAAGGTCCATGCGGGCGAGATCGCGGGCGTGGCCGGTGTGTCCGGGAACGGCCAGAAGGAGCTCGTCGAGTGCCTGCTCGGCCAGCGCCCGCTCGCCGACGGCAGGACCTTCGTCGAAGGCGAACCCTTCGTTCCGACGCGCGAGGCCTTCACCCGCTTCGGCGTGCGCGGCCTGCCCGAGCAGCCGCTCGAGAACGCCGCGGTCCGCCGGCAAGGAGCGCCGCGAGGGCTCCGAGCGGCCCCCACAGCGCCCGACGCGGGAAGGGCTTTTTGGTCATCGACGATACTCCGGTTTCTGTCTGTACCCGACCGGACCGACCGGGCGCGGGGACAACGGACGCCGGCTCGGGCTATTCAAGCCCGGCCGAGAGCACCACCCGACCGTCGCGCAGCACGAGCTCGATCCGCGGTGTGGGTGGGCCCGGCTCGACCAGGAGCAGGTCGGCCGCGGCACCGGGCTCGAGCCGGCCGAGCTCGCCGCGGCCGAGCAGATCCGCCGGGTTGCGGCTCGCGAGGGCGACGAGAGTGGGCAGCCCGGCGAGGCCTTCGCGGGCGGCCGCGAGGATCGCCGGCAGCAAGGTCTGCGGGGCGTAGTCGGAGCAGAGGCAGGAGGCGAGCCCGGCCTCGATCGCCGCCCGGGCCGACAGCCTGCCCGATTGCGAACCACCGCGGAACAAATTGGGCGCACCCACGATCACCGCGAGCCCTTGCGCGCGCGCCGCGCGGGCCGCCTCCTGGCGAGTGGGAAATTCGCTCGCCCGTACCCCCAGCTCGGCGAGGGCGACGATCCGCTCCTCGGCGTCGTCGTCGTGGCTCGCGAGCAGCACGCCCGCGGCCCGGGCGCGCTCGGCCAGCGCCTCGATCCGCGCGAGCGCCGCCGCGGCCTCGCTGCGCTTGGCTTCGACCTTGCGGGCGACCTCGTGGGTGGCGGTTCCGTAGGTACGGGCGAGATAGGAGGCGTAGGCTGCGAGGTCCTGGAACTGCCCCTGGCCCGGTGTGTGATCCATGAAGCTCAAGATCGCCGGCCGGACCTCGAGCAGCCTTTCCACCAGCGGCGCCGAGACCGGATCGGTGATCTCGTAACGGAGATGGACGAGGTTGCGGACCAGGAGCGGAGCGCCCGGGTCGAGGATCGCCTCGACCAGACCGCGCGCCCGCACGGGCTCGCGCAGCCCGAGTTCGCCCTGGGCGAAGGCGATCGCGTGGCAGACGGTGGTCACCCCGGCCAGCGCGTAGCGACGATCGGCTTGCGCCACGGCGAAGGGGGACGGCAGGAACACGCCCGGCCGCGGTTCCGCCTCCTTCTCGAGCGCGTCGCCGTGGAGGTCGACCAGGCCGGGGAGCACGAGCCTGCCCGCGGCGTCGAGGTCGCGTTCGGCGGGCGGCAGCCGCGGTGCGATGACCGCGATCCGGCCCGATTCGACGGCGAGATCGCCGTCCAGGACTCGATCGGATAAGACGAGCCGCCCGTTGCGGATCGTGAGCGTCACGCCACCTCCACGAGCGCATGTACCGTGACGGTTCGGTCGGCGACCCTGCGGATCGCCTCGGCATCGTGGAAAACGGCCAGGATCGCGGCACCTCGCCGACGGGCGTCGTCGATCATTCCGAACACGCGATCGCGCGAAGCCGGATCGAGGCTCGCGGTCGGCTCGTCGAGCAGGAGGAGGCGCGGCTCGACCGCGAAGGCCCGCGCGAGGTTCACACGCTGTCGCTCGCCACCCGAGAAGGTCGAAGGCGGCAGGTCGAACAGGCGAGAGGGCAGGCCCACGGCGGCGAGCGCGAGCGCGGCGCGATCGCGCGCCTCCTCGGGCGCCCAGCCGGCGCGCCGCAGCGGCCGCGCCACCACCTCGAGGGCCGAGAGCCTCGGCAGCGCGTGCAGGAACTGGGTGACGAAGCCGAGCTCGCGCGTGCGCAGGTGAACGATGTCGCTGTCGTTCGCGCGGGCCAGATCGACCACGGATCCCTCGGCCGTCTGATACCGGATCGTCCCGGCATCGGGTCGGTAGGCTCGCCAGATGCACTTGAGCACGGAGGATTTCCCGGCACCCGAGGGGCCCAGGAGCGCCACGAGCTCGCCAGCCTGCACGGTGAAGGACAGACCCTCGAGCGCCAGGACCCGCCGTCCGCGCGCGTGGATCGTGAAGCTCTTGGAGAGGCCCTCGACCTCGAGGACGTGCCGTGGGCCGCTCACAGCGCCGCACTCACGAGCTCTTGGGTGTAGGGATGGCTCGGGTCCTCGAGGATCTGATCGGTGAGACCCGCTTCGACGATCGCCCCGTGGCGCATGACGAGCGTCCGGCTCGCGAGATGGCGGACCACGCCCAGATCGTGGGTCACCACCAACATCGACACGGCGAGCTGCTCCTGCAGCTCGAGGACGAGGTCGAGGATACGGGCCTGGACCGAGAGGTCGAGACCGGTCGTGATCTCGTCGAGGAGCAGGAGCGGCGGCTCGGTCGCGAGGGCCTTGGCGATCTGCACCCGCTGCTGCATGCCACCCGAGAAACGCGCCGGGGGCTCGTCCATCCGCGCCACCGGCACCCCGGTCCGCTCGAGCAGCGCCCGCGCCCGCTCGCGCAAGAAAGCGTAGCGCACCCGCTCGGCGGCGATCAGCCGCTCCGCGATGTTGCCGCCGGCCGAGATCGAGAGCGCGAGGCCCAGCATCGGGTTCTGGTAGACCACACCCAGCCGGGTGTCGCGGAACGCCCGCCGGCGGGCGGCGTCGAGCGCGAACAGGTCGACCACCCGATCGGCCTCGTGGAAGAGCGCCCGGCCCGAACTCGCGGGCTCGTCGAAGCACAGGAGCCGCACGAGAGTCGACTTGCCGGAGCCCGACTCGCCGATCACGCCCAACACCTCGCCCCGCTCGAGCGCGAAGCTCGCGCCCCGCAACGCCACCACCGAACCGCAGAAGCGGCAGCGGTTGGTACCGTGCTCCGGGCCGGTGACCTCGAGGCAGCGGTCGCAGCCGCGACCGTGGATCCGGGCGAGATCCTCGACCTCGAGCAGAACGCTCACGCAGCAGCCCCCCGTCCGGCGAGCTCCTCGTCGCAGAACGCCGTGTCCGAGCACTGGAAGAGGCGCGCGCCCGTCTCGTCGAAGAACTCGTCGAGAAAACTCGTGGTCGAGCCGCAGCGGGAACAGGCCCGCCGTCGGCCGGTCGCGGGATCGGTGAAGTCCTCGACGCGGAAGGGTACGTCTTCGAAGGTCAAGGGCTCGGCCGTCGTGTGCGGCGGGACCGCGTAGATCCGCTTCTCGCGGCCGGCGCCGAAGAGGTAGAGACAATCCGCCCGGTGCAGCTTGGGAACGTCGAAGCGCGGGATCGGCGACGGATCGATGACGTAGTGGCCGGCGATCCGGGTGGGGTAGCGGTGCGAGATCGTGATCTCGGAAAAGGTGACCATGCCCTCGTAGAGTTTCACCCAGAGCTTGGCGTAATCGGCGCGGCCGTGCATCAGCCGCCGCTTGCTCTCGTTCGGCTCGACCACGACGAGCGGATCGGGATAGGGCACCTGGAGGATCAGGATCTGATCGGCCCGGAGGGGCCGCTCGGGTATCCTGTGGCGGGTCTGGATCAGGCTCGCTTCCTGTGTGCGCCGGGTTTCGCGCACCCCCGGGCAGGTTGCGAGGAAGAGACGTCGCAGATTCGCGGCGTTCACGCTGTCGTCGGAACCCTGGTCGATGACCTTGAGGACGTCTTCGGGGCCGATCAGCGCCAGCGTGATCTGTAATCCGCCAGTGCCGAAGCCGCGGGCGATCGGCAGTTCGCGCGAGCCGTAAGGGGTCTGGTGACCCGGCACGCAGACCGCTTTGAAGATGGCGCGCCTGAGCTCGCGCTTGGCATCTTCGTCAAGATAGCCGAAGCCATGCCCGAGCGGAAGCAGGGCGTCGGCGCTTCGCTGGCGCATCCCGGAGCTCACGGAGCCCGGCCTTCCGCGCGGGCCGCCTCGGCTCGGGCCCGCCGCAGCCGATCCATGTCGGACTGGAAGGTGACGTAGTGCGGCATCTTGTAGTGGATGCAGAAACCGTGCGATTCGATCCCGTCGACGTGCAGCAGCACGAAATCGGGATCCTCCGACGGGTTCTTCGGGCCGCCCGCCGCCGCGGCGGCGCTCATCGCCCGATCGAGCACCGCCATCGCGATCGCTTTGACCTCGTTGTGACCGAAGCAGGCGCCGTAGCCGACGGTGAACCGAGGCGGGCCCTCCTCCTCGCGGGCGAACATGGCCACGATCTCGCATTCGGTGAGCAACACCTCGCCGACCTCGACCGGCTCGCCGGTGACCGGGTGCGGCAGCTCGACCGGCAGGTACCCCACGCGCAGCTCGCCCACGGTCGGGTGGATGTCGCCGTATCCCCGCATGTTGGAATAGGCCAAGGCGAGCAACCCGCCGGTCTCGCCGCGGGCCATGATCGCGAGCGCGGCCGAGCGCGGTACCGGGAAGCCGAGCGGCTCGCGGGTGATGTCGAAGGCCGTCTCCGAGCTCGGTTGCAACGGAGGAAGAAGGCCTTCGGCGCGCAGCGCGTCGAGCACCTTGGGCGCCGTCGGCGGCGGCAGATCGTTCGGCCGATCGGCGAGCCAGTCGGCGAGGATCCGCTCGAGTGCCGTCGGATCCTCCTCGAGCAGCTCGAAGCGGAAGAGCCGGTGCAAATAGTCCGGCGTGGCCCCGAGCATCTGCCCGCCAGGGACCTGCTTGAAGGCGGCCGAGATCCGCCGCACGAGCCGCATCCGCGCGGTATCCAAGGGTGCTGTCTCGGCGAGCCGCGGCCGGGTCGAGCGATGCGCCCGCAGATAGAGGGCCGCTTCGAGCGGGTCGCCGAGCGCCTGCTTGATGGCGAGCGAGACGAGGTCCGCATCGGCGAGCCCGCCCTCCGACATCACCCGCCCGTGCAGGAAGTGGAGCTGATGCTCGATCTGGCGCGGATCGAGGGATGGACCGCCGGCCATCGCGCGCAGGGCCTCGAGCGCGCGGGCCGCCTCGCGGATCGCTTCGCCGCCGCCCTTGACCGCGACGTAGCTCACTTCAAGGTTCCGAGATTCGGGTCGCGCGCGGCAGCACGAGCACCCGCTCGCGATCGGCGAGGACGAGATCGACGCCGCGCGGGAAGAAAGCGCACCACGCCGATCGCGCGGCGAGCCAGCCGGGATCGAGCCCCTCGACCGCGACCAGCCGTCGTCCGTCGACCCCCGGCCCTTCGAGCCGTAGTGGCCGACCACGGCCGAGCGCTTCGACCCGCAGAACGATCGTCGCACCGCGCTCGGGCTCTTCGAGACTACCGAGCGTCGGCGCGAACTCCGCGGGCGGCGCCCGTCTTCCGTCGAGCAACAGCCAGCCCGCGCGCTCCGCGGGTGCCGTGGCGTGCGGGAGGAAGGCGCGCTCCCGCGCATCGAGCAAGCCTTGCGGATCGGCGAACGTCACGGCTCGGTCGACGAAGACCGAGAGGACGGCGAGCCAGGCCGGCGCGCCTTCGAGCTCGGGCCCCAGGGTCGCGAGCGTGCCGGGCCGGGCGGTGGCGTCCAACAGGCGGCGGAAGACGCGCTGCCGGCAGGACGGGGTGAAGACGCGCGGAATCGCGATCATGCGGGGTCCCGAGCGAGTTCGCCGAAGGCCTGGAAGTCGACCCGCGTGCGTGCGAGCAAGAGCGCGCGTCGCCGCTCGATCTCGGCCGCCCGCTCGGCACCCTGGGCGAGCAGGGCCGCGACCCGCTCCGACCCCGGAAGATCGTGCGCGAGCACCGCGTCGAGCAGGGCCACGGCGTGCGCGAGCTCCAAATCCTCGCTGGGTACGATCGCCCCGCCTTCCCCGCGGCGGCCGTCGGCGCTGCGAACCGAGACCGCCACCCGCGCGGCCGGCATCTCGCCCAGGTGGAAGGGCGTGCCGGCGACGCCGTCGCGCACCGCGAGGAGAACGAGACCCGATTCGGGTGGGCCCAGCAACTCGATCGTGCCTTCCGCCGCAAGCGCCTCGGCGGTGGCGAGCACCTGTGCCCGGTCGGCGAGCGCGAGGAGTCGACCCCAAACGCCGCGCGGCGGGAGGTCCGAAGCTGCACCGGATTCGAAGCGGCTCAAAGCAACCTCGCGCGCAGCCGGGCGGAGATCTGGTCGAGCAGGAAGACGGTCGCGAAGATCACGACCAGGATCGTGCCGACATGGTCGTACTCGAAGAGGTCGTAGCGACCCTTGAGCTCCTGGCCGATGCCGCCGGCGCCCACGAGCCCCACCACCGTAGCCATCCGCACGTTCCGATCGAGGATGTAGAGCGTATAGGCCACATAGGCCGGCGCCACCTGCGGCAAAACGGCCGAGCGAAGCACCCGCAGTTTCGAGGCCCCGAGGGCGCGCAGCGCTTCTTGCGGTTTCTTGTCGGCGGCCTCGATGTCCTCGGCGTAGAATTTGCCGAGGAAGCCCGCGGCGTGGAGACCGAGGGCCAGGATCCCGGCGATCGGCCCGAAGCCGAAGGCGAGGACGAGGAAGAGCGCGGACACCAGTTCGGGGATCGCGCGCAGGAAGCTCACGAGCCCGCGCGCCGCGTAATAGAGCGCGCGGTGCGGGGTGTAGTTGGCCGCCGCCAAGACCGCGATCGGCGCGCTCAGCAACACCGATAGAATGGTCGCCCAGAGCGCGATCTCGATCGTCTCGACCATCTTGCCGAAGACTCGGAACAGATAACCGAACGGCTCGACCAGATATTCTTTGCTCTCGACAATCGGCACGAGCGCCATGGTCGTCCGGTCGAGCTCGAAGCGGGTGGTCTCGATCCGCTCGATGCGGGCGAACGCGGGCAGCTTGTCGCGGTCGAGATCGGCGATCCGCGTGACCTCGCGGCGCTCCTCGACAGCGACCGGGAAGAGGCTTTGGACCATGCGGCCGAGACCGCGACCGACCTGGCTGCCCTCCACGAAGCCGAGCTGGGCCAGGATCGCTTCGCCCGAAAGCGCGACGAACCGATCGAGCTGGACCCGCTGTCCGGAAAGGAGGAGAAGGAAGCCTGCGACCAGGACGAGCAACGCCGCGCGCCAGTCGTACGGCGGATCCAGGCGGACCGTGCCAGGAGCGGAGCGAGCGGGGTGGACGGCGGTCATCGGGTCAGGCCGCGAGCTCGAGGCGGGCGGCGGCGAGGCCGTCGCCGTAGATCCGGGCGAGGGCCGCTTCGTCGAGGCGCTCGGGTGGTCCGTCGAACACGATCCGCCCGCTGCGCAGCCCGAGCACCCGGTCGGCGAAGCGGTGCGCGAGCTCGGGCTGATGCAGGCTGCACAAGACCGTGGTCGCGCGCTCACGTGCGGCCTCGCGCAGCAGTTCCAGGATGTCGCGGGCGGTCGCCGGATCGAGGCTCGCTACCGGTTCGTCGGCCAGGAGCAAGTCGGGGTCGCACAGGAAGGCGCGGGCGATCCCGACCCGCTGCTGCTGGCCGCCCGAGAGTTCGCTCACCCGACGGCGGAGATGGTGCGGTTCGAGCCCGACCCTGAGCGCGAGCGCGCAGGCCTTGTCGCGGAGCTCCCGCGGGAACCAGTGCAGGTAGGCGCGCCAAGCCGGCACACGAGCGAGGGCGCCGGTGAGGATGTTGGTCCCCACCGGCAGCCGCTCGACCAGGTTGAAATGCTGGTGGACCATCGCGACCCGGCGCCGGATCGAGGGCAAACTCCGCCGCTCGAGCCGGAGCCCGTCGAACCGAACGGTTCCCCGGTCCGGCTCGACGAGGCCATTGACGCAGCGCAGCAGAGTCGACTTGCCGGAGCCCGACGGTCCGAGCAGCACACAGAACTGGGCCCGCGGGACTGCGAAAGTCACACCGGCCAGCGCCCGCGTGCCGTCGGCGAAGGTCTTGGCGACTTCGACGAACTGCAGCAGCGGCGTCTCGACGCGCGGGCTGTGGTCGACCTCGAGCGTCATCGCGCGGCCGAAGCCTTCTCGAGGACGGCCTTGCGCACGTCTCCGCTCACCTTGGCGAGCGTGACGAGAGCGGGCTTCATCATGTCCTCGCTCAGATCGGAGTCGTAACGGTCGACCTTCTTGCCGCCGTAGCCGCGGATGGTGTCGGGGTTGACGCCCGGCATGGTGTGGACAGAGCCGAAGGCGGCCTTGAGCTTCGTCTTGACCTCGGCCGAGAGCTTGGTGCTCATGGCGATCGGCGGGTTGGGGATCGGGTCGGACTTGGCGAGCACGCGGAACTTGCCGGGCTCGAGGACCTTCTGGTTGACCGCCTTCTCGAAGCTGTCGAAGGAGGCGGCGGCAGCGTCGACTTTGCCCTCGGCGAGGGCTTTGAGGCTGTTGGCGTGGCTGCCGGTCATACGGATCGCGGCGAGATCGCGGGCAGGGTCGAGGCCGGCGGCGAGCAGCATCGCTACCGGGTAGACGAAGCTCGAGGCCGAATTGGCGTCACCGAACGCCATCGACTTGCCCTTGAGGTCGGCCAGCGATTTAGCGGGCGAGTCGGCCGGGACGAAGATGCCGGAGTAATAGACCGACTGGCCGTGGTTGACGTCGACTGCGAGGAGTTCGGCGCAACCGCGCTCGCGCGCCGGAAGATAGGAGGCGGGGCCGAACCAGGCGATCTCGGTGACACCGGCGCAGATCGCCTCGACCACGGCGCCGTAGGTCTGGCCGACCACGAGGTCGAAATGCAGGCCGGTAGCCTTGGTCACGGCGTCGAACAGCGGCTTGAAATCGGCCTTGGTGCCGTCTTCGGTGCCGCCGTCGGCGGGGACGAGGGTCACCCGGAACGGCCGAGTGGGGCTGCCGTCCGGTTGTTGTTGTTGCGCGACGGCGGGTGCGGCTAGGATCGCGGCCGCGGTCGCGGCGGCGAGCAGGCTCGGAAACTTCATGGCACGGGTTCTCCGGGCTGGTCTCGTTCGCTCGGGGGGAGCGTTGCCGCGACCGCGCCCGCTCGGGGCGCGATCGTGGCCTTTCCGGTCGGCCGGGGGGAGGCGTCGACCAGGAGCTCGATCCGGTCGCCGCGGAAGCGGGTGACCGAATATTCGATAGGGCGGCCCGTCCGGGCGCAGACATTGACACCCTTGACGCGCAGGATCGGCCGCGTCGCGGGTTGGCGCAGCCGACGCGCATCGAGCGGCTCGGGCAGCCGGACGGTGATGAGGCTCGTTCGTCGCTCGAGCGCGAGGCCGCATCCGAGGCGCAGAAAGTCGTGCAGCGAGCCGCCGCGATAGGCTTCGAGGCAGAGCCGGCCTTCCGGCATCACCACGAAATGGGTGATCAGACAGAGCGGCAGCTCGCCCGCGAATCGCAGCGTCTCGAGCCGCGCGACAGCGGTGCCGGGCTCGAGCCCGAGCCGGCGCGCGACGCCACCTTCCGCTGCGATCCTGTCGGCGCCGAGCAGCTCGCTGCGACCCTCGAGGCCGGCCTCCTCGAGCCGAAGGGTGAAGCGGGTGGAGCGGTCGATCGCGTAGACGAGATCGGGGCCGAGCACGCGGACGCCGCGACCGTGCTCGCGGCGAACCAGGCCTTCGGAGACGAGCTCGTCGATCGCCCGGCGCAAGGTGAGGCGGTTGACGCCATAGGCCTCGGCGAGCGCCGCTTCGGCGGGCAGGAAGTCGTTCGGCTCGTAACGCTCGGCGATCTCGCGCCGCAGCCGCTCGGCGATCTTGGGCCAGAGCGCAGCGCCCGTACCGCGTTCGAACGTCGCGATGCCCATGTCCCCTCCACTCGTCTAGACGTCTAGACGAGTTCGGTGACCGGCTCGCGACACTCGTAGGGCAGCTCCGGGGCGGCCGGACGCCCTTTTGCTTACCCGGCCGCGTCCCCCTTTGCTCGCTCACCCCTTCGCGGCCCGTACCCTTTGAACTTTTCCACCACCCGGGCGATCTCGGCCTCGTCCAGGATCACCGGCGTGCCGACCGAAAGCGCGAGGGCGTATTGGCGCGCCAGCACCTCGACCTCCTGCGCGAGCCAGAGCGCTCGCTCGAGCGTGGGCCCGGTCGCGATTACCCCGTGATTGGCCAAGAGACACGCCGCCCGTCCCTCGAGGGCGGCGAGCGCCGCGTCCGAGAGCTCCTGGGTGCCGAAGGTGGCGTAGGCCGCCACTCGGATCGTGGGCCCGCCGGCGGCGGCAATCATGTAGTGGGCGGCAGGCAACTCTTCACGGCAGATCGCGAAGGCGGTGGCGTAGGGGCTGTGGGTGTGCACGACCGCCCCGACCTCGGGCCGCGCGCGCAAGATGTCGAAGTGGAACCGCCATTCCGAGGAGGGCTGGTTCCCGCCGCGCGCCTCGAACCGCATGCCGTCGCCCTCGAGGGGGACCGCGACCACGTCCTCGGGCGTCATCCTCTCGTACGGCACACCCGAGGGCGTGATCAGCATCGCGCCCCGATGACGCACGCTCACATTGCCCGAAGTGCCCTGCACGAGCCCCGCCTCGACGAGCCAGCGGCAGGCCTCGACGATCGCCGCACGCGTCTTGCGGGCACGGAGCGGGCGGCTCGGCACGGGTGGGCTCCTCCGAGCTTCGGGCATCCTCGGTGCCGATAGGCACGGCCCGGCCGCCGTGCAAGCCCATGTCGTAGCGCCGGAAGGTCCGCCTCGTGCCGACCGCACGGGCAGGTGCTGCCCGATCGAGCGCCAACGAAAAGGGTGGCCCGCCCCGAACGGCGGCAGGGCGGCCGGCACGAGAACGGGCGTCGGGCGCCGTGCCGCGGCTGGCACGAGGATTGCCGGCCCGACCGTCCGGAGGCCGCGGGGCGGCCCGATCAACCGTCGGGCGATGGGATCGGTCGAACTGGTCGACGTCACCGAGCGCTACGGGCCGACGCTCGCGGTCGACGGGGTGCGCCTCGCGATCCCCGACGGTGCCCCCTCGCTATCCATTGGGCTCCTCCGGCTGCGGCAAGACCTCGACGCGGCGGACGATCGCCGGCCACGAGCGGCTGTCGGGCGGCGACATCCTGATCGGCGATCGTGTCGTCAACGATCTGCCGCCCGGCCGCCGCGGTACCGCCATGATGTTCCAGTCTCGCGCTCTTTTTCCGCACCTGAGTTGTGTCGACAACGTCGCCTTCCCTCTGCACATGCGCGGCGTCGGCAAGGTCGAGCGGCGCGAGCGCGCGATGGCCGTGCTCGAGCGGCTGCACATGTCGGCCTACGCCGACCGTTTGGCCGCGCAACTCTCGGGTGGGCAGCAGCAGCGGGTGGTGCTCGCCCGCGCGCTCGTCACCAACCCGGAGCTCCTGCTGCTCGACGAGCCGCTCTCCGCCCTCGACCCGTTTCTCCGCCTGCGCGTGCGTGAGGAGCTCAAGCCGCTGCAGAAAGAGCTCGGTCTCACCTTCGTCCACGTCACCCACAGTCAGGACGAGACCCTTGCGCTCGCCGATCTCGTCGCGGTCATGAACGAGGGGCGGGTCGCCCAGGCGGGGCCCCCTCGCGAGGTCTTCAACCGCCCGTCCGACGCCTTCACCGCCCGCTTCGTCGGCGGCCACAACGTGCTCGACGGCACCGTGTTCGGTGGCAGCGGCCAAGTGGCGGTGCGCAACGACCGCATCCGCCTCGAGCGCGCTGCAGCCGGCGAGATCGGCGTCGAGGGTCGGGTCGTCCTGATCGTCTACCAGGGGGCCTGGGTCGAGATCCGCCTCGCACTCGAGGGCGGGGTCGAGCTGCTCGCGGCCGTTCCCGAGCGCGTCTTCGACGCTCGTCCGCTCGCCCAGGGCGAGACCGTGCCGATCGCGATCGCGCGTTCCGACATCCACGCCCTGCACTGAGTGCACCACGAACCCCGAAAGGAGGAGCCCATGAGCGGAACCCGCTACCGCACTTTGATCCGGACCGGACGCCTCGGCCGCCGCGAGCTCCTGCGCGGGGCCGCACTCGTTGCCGCCGCGGCTGCCGCCTCGCGCTTCCCCGCACCCTTCGGCTTCACCCGGTCGCCGATCACGTTCCGGCTCGCCGGTACCGGCGTCAACGCCTTAAACGAGATCGCGCAACGAGATCGCGGAGCGCTGCAAGCAGGACTTGGGCTTCGATCTCCAGATCACGACGCTCGTCTCCGACGACGTCGTGCGGCGTGCGGTCACGCAGCCGACCGGCTTCGATCTCCTCGATTCCGAATACTGGATGCTCGAGAAGATCGTCCCGTCCGGCAATCTGCGCGGAATCAACGTCGAGCGGATCAAGCTCTACGACAAGATCATGCCGATATTCACGCTGGTAAAGCTGCCGGACGGCACGCCCACCTCGCGGATCGGTATCGCGCCGATCAAGGTTTCCTACGTGAAGCAGGAGCTCGAACCCGAGGAGTTCGCGGACGGTCCGACCGACTACATGACTCTCGTGCCGACCGTCTACAACGCCGATACGCTCGGCATTCGACCCGATCTCATCAAGCGTCCGATCGACCCCTGGGCAGAGCTCGCCAATCCCGAGTTCAAGGGCAAGGCCTCGATCCTCGACATCCCCTCGATCGGCATCATGGACGCCGGCCTGGTCTGCCAGGCGATCGGCCGGGTGAAGTACCGCGACATGGGCGACATGACCAAGGAGGAGATCGACAAGACGTTCGCCTTCCTGATCGCGCTCAAGAGGCCCGGCCAGTTCCGCGCGCTCTGGAAGGAATTCAACGAGAGCGTCAACCTGATGGCTTCGGGCGAGGTCGTCATCCAGTCCATGTGGTCGCCGGCGGTGACCAAGGTCCGGCAGATGGGCATCCCCTGCGTCTACCAGCCCTTGAAAGAGGGCTACCGGGCCTGGGCCGGCGGCCTCGGCATCTCCTCCAAGCTCGATCCGAAGCTGGTCGACCCCTGCTACGAGTTCGTCAACTGGTATCTCTCGGGGTGGGGCGGCGCGTTCCTCAACCGTCAAGGCTACTACACCGCCGTCCTCGAGACCGCGAAGCAATATATGAGCGAGGACCAATGGAGCTATTGGATGGAGGGCAAGCCCTGCAAGGGTCCCATCGTGAGCCCCACCGGCGAGAAGATCGCCGAACCCGGCGAGGTTCGCGACGGCGGCTCCTTCCACGAGCGCATGGGCAAGGTGGCGGTGTGGAACACCGTGATGGAAGAGGACCGCTACATGGTCCGCAAGTGGAACGAGTTCGTCGCCGCCTGAGCCGGCGGCGGCCCAGGCCGGGCAGGGTCCGCCCCGCCCGGTCGGCGGCCCGGGAGGAAGCTTGAGCGCGGCGCGACCTTCGACCCTCGGACAACCGCAGGCGAGCGGGGCCGTAGGCTTGCCCGCACCGTGGCCGCAGCGTTCCGGGCTCGTGCCCTACCTCCTCGTGGCCCCGCTCGCCCTCGTCTTCCTCCTCTTCTTCGTTGTGCCGGTCGGCCTCGTGTTCGTGGTCTCGTTCTTCGAGTACGAGGCCTACGAAATGCTGATCCCGGCTTTTACTATCTCCAACTATATCGACGTCTTCAGCCAGCGTGTAACCCGGGATACTTACCTCAAGACCCTGCAGTTCCGCCTGAGCGTGTGGGCGATCACCTTCGTCTTGGGCTTCGCCCTCGCTTATTTTCTCGCCTTGTACGTCCGCACACCGACTTGGCAGATCACTCTCTTCCTGATCTGCACGATCCCGTTCTGGACCAGCAACGTGATCCGGATGATCCCCTGGATTCCGCTCCTCGGCCGCAACGGTCTCGTCAATGCCGCACTCCAGGGCCTCGGCATCACCAGCGAGCCGCAACATCACCAGCGAGCCGCAACAATGGCTGCTCTATTCCGGCTTCTCGGTGACGCTCGGCTTCGTCCGCCTCTACACGCTTTTCATGCTGCTCTCGATCTTCAGCGCGATGGCCCGGATCGACCGTGCTCTGATCGAAGCCGCGGCCGATTGCGGCGCTTCGGAGTGGCAGACGATCCGCCACGTGATCCTGCCGCTCGCCAAGCCCGGCATCGCGATCGGCTCGATCTTCGTGCTCACCATCGTCATGGGCGACTTCGCGACCGTGAACGTGCTGGGCGGCGGCAAGGTCGCGAGCGTCGGCAAATCCATCAACACCGAGCTCGGTTATCTGCAGTTCCCGCCCCCAGCCGCCAACGCCATGGTCCTTCTCGCCATTTTCGTCCTCATGATCGTGGCGCTAACCCGCATCGTCGACGTCCGTAAGGAGCTCTGAGGTGCTGCGCGAAGTTGATCCACGTACCTACCGCCTGCTCGCGATCGTATTCGCGCTTTTCGTTCTCTTCCTGTACGGCCCCACCCTCACGATCACGATCCTCTCCTTCTTGGCCCTAAAGGCGGCATCACCTTCCCGATGAACGGGGTGAGCCTGCACTGGTTCGCGGAAGTCTTCCGCCAGGGGTCGATCGGCGACGTCCACGGCGGCTTCCGACGCTCGATCGCGCTCGGCCTGATCGTGACGATCCTCACTGTCGCGATTTCCTTCCTCGCGGGCCTCGTCTTCCGCACCCGCTTCAAGGGGTCCGCGACCCTCTTCTACGTGGTCGTGGCGAGCCTGATCGTGCCCTCGATCGTGGTCTCGCTCGGGATCGCGGCTCTTTTCGAACTCCTCGGCATCGAGCGCACCTGGTGGGGCTCCGGCCCCGGTGCGCACCTCACCTGGAGCTTGCCCTTCTCCCTCCTCATCATGTTCGCGGTATTCAACCGCTTCGACCGGAGGCTCGAGGAGGCGGCGCGCGGTCTCGGTGCCACGGGTGTGCGGACCGTGCGCCACGTGGTGATCCCGGTGATCGCGCCTTCGCTCGTGGGCATGGGCCTGTTCGGCTTCACCCTGTCTTACGACGAGCTCGCCCGCAGCTCGCAGGTGCTAGGCAATCTCAATACGCTGCCGCTCGAGCTCCACGCGATGCAGAGCAACGCCACGACCCCCGTCATCTGTGCCCTGGGCACGCTCACGACCGGCGTCTCCTTCCTCGTGATCGCCGTCTCGCTCGCGACCCTCCTCCATCTCCGCCGCCGCCGGGAGCGACGCGGCTCGGATGCCGGCAAGGGCACGGTGTGAGGCCCACCGACGTGCGCATCAACCTCGTCAACCCCAACACGACCCTCTCGATGACCGGGAAGATCGCGGCCGCGGCCCGCTCGGTGGCGTCGCCCGGCACCGAGATCCGAGCCGTCTCGCCGGCCATGGCCCGGTCTCGATCGAGGGCCCCTACGACGAGGCGTTCTGCGTCCCGGGCCTCCTCGAGGAGATCGCGCAGGCCGAGGTCGAGGGCTTCGACGGCCACGTGATCGCCTGCTTCGACGATCCGGGTCTCGATGCCGCCCGCCAGATCGCCCGCGCACCCGTGGTCGGCATCGCCGAAGCCGCGATGCACACCGCCTGCCTCCTGGCCGGCAGCTTCACGATCGTGACCACGCTCGCTCGCTCCGTCGCGACCCTCGAGCACCTCGTCCATCGCTACGGCTTCGAGCGCCGCTGCCGCAGGGTGCGGGCCGCCGAGTTTCCGGTCCTCGCCCTCGAAGAGCCGGGCTCGGGTGCCCGCGAGCGGCTGCGGGCCGAGATCGCCCGGGCACTCGAGGAGGACCGCTGCGAGGCGATCCTCCTGGGCTGCGTCGGCATGGCCGACCTCGCCCGCGCGCTCTCGGGCGAATTCGGGTTGCCGGTGATCGACGGGGTGGCGGCCGCCACCGAGCTCGTCGAGGCGCTTTTCGGCCTGGGGCTTTCGACCTCCAAGATCGGCGGCTGGGCGCCGCCGCTCGCCAAACCCTACAGCGGCACCTTCGCCCGCTTCGCCCCGCGCTGAGTGCCGGGCCGCCGCGCCCGGCGTGGTGGCGGTTGCGATCGCCGGCTCAGACCACCTCCTCGGGCGCGAGCGAGCAAGGGGTCCCCTCGCCCGTCTCGATCTGCAGCGTCGCGTGCGCGATGGCGAAGCGGTGTTCGAGTTCGTTCGCGACACGCGCGAGGAAGGCGTCGCCCGGATGCCCACCGGGCATCACCAGATGTGCGGTGAGCGCGGTGGCGGTCGTGCTCAAAGGCCAGACGTGGAGGTCGTGCACCTCGGCGACCCCCGGCTGGGCGGCGAGGAAGCCCTTGACCGAGATCGGGTCGATCGCCCGCGGCACGGCGTCGAAGGAGAGCCCGAGGCTCGCTCGCAAGAGCTCGAACGCGGTCCAGGCGACGAGCCCGCTCACGAGGAGGGCGGCCGTCGGGTCGAGCCAGTGCCAGCCGGTCGCCACGATACCGAGGGCGGCTACGACCACGGCGAGCGAGACCGCGGCGTCCGCGGCCATATGCAAGAACGCCCCCCGCGCGTTGAGGTCGTGGCGAGCACGGGCCCGGAACAGGAGCGCGCTGCCGGCGTTCACTCCGATCCCGAGGAGCGCTACCAGGAGGACCGTGGCGGCCGGCACCTCGGGCGCCTCGCCCAGGCGGCGCACGGCCTCCCACGCGACCGCGCCGACGCCCACGAGGATGCTCGTCGCGTTGACGAGCGCTGCCAGGATCGTGCCGCGACCGAGCCCGTAGGTGTAGCGCGCGGTCGGTGCGCGGCGGGCGAGCGAGGCGGCACCCCAGGCGACGAGCAGCCCGGCGACGTCGGTCAGATTGTGCGCCGCGTCCGCCAGCAGGGCCAGGGAACCGACCCAGAAACCGGCGGTTGCTTCGAGGAGGACGTAGCCGACGTTGAGGGCCACCGCCCAGCGGAACGGTCGCCCGGCATCGGCCGGGACCTCGACCGCGTGGTCGTGCGCGTGCCCGTGGGAGGCGCTCACGAGCCCGGCGTCCGGCGCAGGATTCGCCCCTCGAGCGCGACCGCCGCGGCGACGGTGTTCGAGATCGTAGCGAACTTGCGCACGTTCAGGTGCAGCAGTTGCAGACGGCGATCCGCCTCGTCCGTATCGACCACCAGCTGGTACTCGATGCGGGTGAGCTTCGGGGGTCTGTCCTGCCGAACCGCATGCAGGAGGACCTCCACCCCGCGCAGCCGGAAGTGCAGCATCGGCGTCACCCGCTCGATGCTCTTGAGCATGCAGGCGGCGACCGCGGCGAGGAGGAGCTCGGCCGGGTTGAACGCGTCGGCGCGACCCTGCGGGTCGGTATCGAGGGAGATCTCGGCCTCCTTGCAGCGGGCGAGGCTGCCGCGCTGGTCGATCCGCCGCGCGCTCACCCGATAGTCGAGCATCCGGCCCTCCGCCCGGGGCCCTGGTCAGGCGGCTTCGCGAACGGCCGCCGCCCGGCCGTTGCGCTGGACCGCCGCGCCGCGCTCGTACCAGCCACGGGTCCGGTTCACGATCCACACCACCGAGAGCATGACCGGCACCTCGATCAGCACGCCCACCACCGTGGCGAGGGCGGCGCCGGAGGCGAACCCGAACAGGCTGATCGCCGCGGCGACCGCGAGTTCGAAGAAGTTCGACGCGCCGATCAGCGCCGACGGCCCGGCCACGCAGTGCGCCTCGCCGAGCATCCGGTTGAGCAGATAGGCGAGACCAGAATTCAGGTAGACCTGGACCAGGATCGGCACGGCGATCAGCGCGATCACGAGCGGCTGGGCCAGGATCTGCTCGCCCTGGAAGCCGAACAGCAGCACGAGCGTGAGCAGAAGCGCCGCGAGGGCCAGCGGCTGCAGCCGTGCCAGCAGTTCGGCGAGTGCCACGGGGCCGCCCGAAGCCAACAGCCGCGCCCGGATCGCCTGCGCGACCAGGACCGGCACGACGATGTAGAGCACGACCGAGAGGACGAGCGTCTCCCAGGGCACCGTGATCGCCGAGAGGCCGAGCAGCAAGCCCACGATCGGCGCGAAGGCGATCACCATGATCACGTCGTTGAGTGCGACCTGGCTCAAGGTGAAGTGCGGCTCGCCCTGCGAGAGGTTCGACCAGACGAAGACCATGGCCGTGCAGGGTGCCGCGGCCAGGATCACGAGACCGGCGATGTAGCTTTCGACCTGATCGGCCGGCAGGAGCGGACGGAACAACCAGCCGAGGAAGAACCAACCCAACAAGGCCATCGAGAACGGCTTGACGGCCCAGTTGACGGCGAGCGTGACGCCCACGCCGCGCCAGTATTCCTTGACCTTGCCGAGGGCTTTGAGGTCGATCTTCAAGAGCATCGGCACGATCATGAGCCAGATCAGGATCGCCACCGGCAAATTGACCTTCGCCAGCTCCAGCCCGCCGACCGCCTGGAAGAATCCCGGAAAGAGCTGACCGAGGCCGATCCCGACCAGGATGCAGATCGCCACCCAGAGGGTGAGCCAGCGCTCGAACAGGGTCATCCGCAGCTCCTCGCGATGTCGTTCGAAACGATTAGCGCTCTCGTCCACATGCGGTCGATCCGTGGCAGGGCGAAGCCTGTCGGCGCTTGTCGGGGAGCGGCAAGGCGCCGCATCTTCGAAAAAAACCGCGGAGGTCGGCGGATGGCAGCGGCGAAGCGGCCCTGGGTTCCCGATTGGCTCGAGATCCCGATCGGCGAGCGGATCCGGCATTATGCCGGGCTCTCGCCCGACGCGCTCGAGGCCGAGCTCGAGGCCACGCTCGCCCGCCACGAACAGCTGCACGACCGCGAGGTCTTGAACCTCTACGCCGGCACGAACGCCATGAACCCGCGTGCCGCGGCCTTCCTCGCGCGCAGCGTCGGCAGCCGCCCTTCGCTCGGCTGGCCCGGCGACAAGTACGAGACCGGCCTCGGCCACGCGCAAGAGATCGAGATCATGGTGCAGGCGCTGGTCTGCGAGGTCTTCCGCTGCCGCTTCTGCGAGTTCCGGGTCGGCTCGGGATCGCTCGCCAACCTCTACGCCTTCATGGCCACCTGCCGGCCGGGCGATCGGATCATGGCCTTCCCCGAGAAGGCCGCGGGCCATGTCACCCACCATCGCGAGGGTGCGGCCGGCCTCTACGGCCTCGAGGTCCACGAGGTGCCGATCGACGATGCCGCCTTCACGGTCGACCTCGATCGGCTGCGGACGGAGGCCCGGCGGGTCCGGCCGAGGCTGATCGTCGTCGCCGGCTCCCTCAACCTGGTCCCACACCCGGTCCGCGAGGTCCGCGCCATCGCCGAGGAGGTCGGCGCCGTCGTGATGTACGACGCCGCCCACATGTCCGGTCTCTTGGCGGGTGGAGCGTTCCAGGACCCTCTCGCCGAGGGTGCTGATCTCGTCACGATGTCGACCTACAAGTCGCTCGGCGGACCGCCGGGCGGCCTCGTGCTCACGAACGACCCGGAGCTCGCGGAGCGTGTCGACCGGATCGCCTATCCGGGCCTCACCGCCAATTTCGACCTCGCCCGCACCGCGGCCCTGGTCGTGGCCCTGCTCGATACCCGCACCCACGGTGCCGCCTATGCCCGCGCCATGATCGAGAACGCCCGGGCCCTCGGCGAGGCGCTGGCCACGGAAGGTGTCCCGCTCGTCGCCCCCTCGGACGCCTTCCCGACCCGCTCCCACCATTTGGCGATCGACGCCCGGCCGTTCGGCGGCGGCACCCGGGCCTCGCGGGCGATCGAGCCCGCCAACATCCTGACATCCGGCATTGGCCTGCCGCTGTCGCCCGTGGCCGGCGACTTCAACGGTGTCCGGCTCGGGACCCAGGAGATCACCCGGCTCGGCATGGGCCCCGAGACGATGGTCGAGGTGGCGCGGCTCCTGGCCGACGCGCTCCTCTCACGCCGCGCACTCGCGGCCGTGCGCGAGGACGTCGTGGAACTGCGACGAGGCTTCCAGGCCTTGCGCTTCGTGCGCTGAGTCGGTGCGCGAGCGAGAGGTGGTCGGCTCGTCGTGCGCGGCGCATATAGCGCTCGTCTGTGCCGCCCGGAGCAGCCCATGCACGCCACGATCGCGCCTTCGCGCCCGCAGCTGCCGACGCGCGACCTCGAGGTCATCGGGCTCGTGGGGCTCGCGCACATGGGCAGCCACTTCTTCCATCTCGTCCTGCCGCCGCTCTTCCCGGCTCTGCGCGAGGCTTACGGCGTTTCCTGGACCGAGCTCGGCCTCTTGCTCACCGTCTTCTTCGTGACCTCGGGTCTCGTCCAGACGCCGGCCGGCTTCCTGGTCGACCGCATCGGTGCCGTCCGGGTGCTCGCGGGCGGCCTCGCCCTCCTGGGCGTGGGTGCGCTCCTGGCGGCCGTGGCACCGAGCTTCCTCCTCCTGTTCCCGGCCGCGGCGCTGCTGGGCCTCGGCAACAGCGTCTTCCACCCCTCCGACTACGCGATCCTCGGCCACCGGGTCACTCCCTCGCGGATGGCGCGCGCCTTCTCGGTCCACACGATCGGCGGGACGATCGGCTGGGCGCTCGCCCCGGTCGTCATGGCGGCCCTCTCCACCACCTTCGGCTGGCGCGCGGCGCTGCTGGTGGCGGCCTGCATCGGTCTCGCGCTCGCCGCCCTCGTGCTGCTCCGCCGCGATGCTCTCGAGACCCCCTCCCATCGCGAGCGGGCGGCTTCCGACACGGCGGCGTCGAGCGGATCCGCCCTCGCCGTGCTGATCGGTCGACCGGTCCTCCTCTGTTTCGCCTTCTTCGCGCTGCAGGCCACCGGTGTCATCGCCCTCCAGGGCTTCATGCCCCTGGCACTCGACAAACTGTGGGGCACCGAACTCGTTCTGGCCGCGACCACGGTCACGGCCTTCATGATCGGCAGTGCTCTGGGCACGGTCGCGGGCGGGATCCTCGCCGACCGCACACCCAACCGGCACGGCATCATCGCGACGGGCCTCGGCTTCGCGGCCCTCCTCGCGCTCCTGCCCGGCCATGTCGCCCTACCGCTGCCCCTCCTTTGGGTCGTGGTCGGGCTCGCGGGCGCGCTGCACGGGGCGACGACGCCCTCGCGCGATCTCCTGGTCCGTGCCGCCGCCCCGCCGGGTGGTTCGGGCAAGGTCTTCGGCTTCGTCTATTCCGGCCTCGATCTGGGCGCCACGATCGCCCCCGCGATCGCCGGCCGGCTGCTGGATGCGAACCTGCCGGCCGGCCTCTTCTGGCTGGTCGCGATCGCGACCGCGCTGTCGATCCTGGCCGCCGCCTCGGTCCGACCCTCGGGTCCGACCGCCCGGCCGGCCTCCGCCCGGGCCACCTCCTGATGCGGCCCGCCCTCCGATCCGTGCTCGGCTCCCTCGCAGCACTCGCGGCCACGCTCCCGAGCGCACTTTCGGTCACCTCCACCCTCGCGGCCGAGCTGCCCGGCGGCCACGTCCTTTTGCGGGATGCGGTCTCCGACGACGGCCGGATCGTGGCCGCCTTCGCTCCCCCACCGGCCGATCGCTGTTGGCTCGTGCGGCTCTTCGAGCGCGAGCGCGACCGATGGGCGCCGGTCGCCGAGCGGGCGGGCCCCGCCAAGCCCCGCAACGGCGACTGCCCGCCGGTCATCGGCGTGCTCGCCGGCAACGGGCGGACCGTGGCGATCGGCACACCCTGGGAGAAGCGGGTCCTCGTGTTCGAGCGCGAAGGCTGGAGCTTTCGCGAGCTCGGCCGGATCGAGATCCCGGGCGAGCTCGACAAGCCCTTCCCACCGCCCGCCCAGACCCTCGCGATCGCTCGCGACGGCAGCGCATTGCTGGTGGGCGCACCGCACCACGATTGTGTGGTGGGCGTGCCCGAGGATGTCTGCGGCACGGCCTTTCTCTTCGAGCGCGAAGGCGGCACCTGGCGCATCGCGGTCCGTTTCCCGCGCCCCGCCGAAGGCTCGCCGACCGACCGTTTCGGTCGCACGGTGGCGCTCTCGGGCGACGGCCGGACCGCGCTTGTGGGCGGCCCCGGGTCCTACGGACGGGCCGGTCGCCTCTGGGCCTACGAGCGGGCACCAGACGGGGAATGGGACCTCGTCGCCTCCCTCGATACGCCCGTCCCGGGTGATCTCGAGTTCGCAGCCGAGGTCGCGATCGACGATCTCGGCGAGACCGTGGCGGTGGCGGGCGAGCAGAAGGTCGTCCTCTTCCGCCGCGAGGGCGACGATTGGCGCCGGGTGACCACCCTCGGCTCGAACGATCCCCTGATCGGCACTTTCGGCGGGGCGGTGGCGCTCTCCGGGACCGGTCGGCTCCTGGTCGTGGGTGCCCCGCGCAGCGCCTGTCCGCTGGACCAGACGGGGAGCCGCTGCGGTGCCGTGCGCCTGTTCGAGCTGCAGCCCGGCGAGGACGGCATCGGCGTGGGCGAGCCGCGGGCGCTCGAGCCCGTTGTCTGGCTGCCGAAGGCCGATTTCGGCTGGCGCGTCGCCACGGATGCTGCCGGCCGACTGGTCGCCGTCCAGGGCCGCCTCGCCCATCTTTACCCGCGCTGAAACCCTCGGATCGTCGGGAGCCCGCCGGGCCACGCGAACGCCGCACGCTCGCCTCGGGCTCCGCCTTGAAACGGCTCGCGGGCCGTGCGCACACGGTGGTCGAAGACGATCGGGTGCACGTCTACGGCACCTCGGGCTTGGACTTCGGCAGAGGGACGATCAGAAGGGTCCGATCGCGCAGGCCGAGCAGGCTTTCGCCGACATCGAGGTCGCCCCCGCCGAGGCGGGCTCCGGCCTCGCCGACATCGTCCGCATCCGCTGCTCCCTCACCCGCGCCGAGCTCTTCGTGCGCCTCGCTCCGGTCTTCGCCCGCCGGCTCGGCGCGATCCGCCCGGCCGCCACCCGCCTCGAGGTCGGCATGATCGACCCGCGCATCCGGGTCGAAATCGAGGTCACGGCGCACCGGGGCGGCGCGGAGCTGGGCGCCGGCGGGGCGCCCGGCGAAGCGGCGATTGCCCGCCGCGCGGCGGCCGCCTAGCCTGCGCGGCGGCCGCGAGGGGAAAGCTGCATGATCGATCTCTACACCGCCGGCACGAGCAACGGGCAGCGCGCTTCGATCATGCTCGAGGCGACAGGCCTGCCCTTCCGTGCCCACAAGGTCGATCTCCTGGCCGGCGCCCAACGCAGCCCGGAGTTCTTGAAGATCAACCCGGCCGGCCAGATTCCCGTCATCGTCGATCATGGCGGCCCGGGCGGCCGGCCGATCACGGTCACCCAATCGGGCGCCATCCTCCTCTATCTGGCCGAGCGCTCCGGCCGCTTCCTGCCGACCGACCCGGTCCGCCGCACGCAGGTGCTCGAAGCCTTCATGCTGGTGATGACCGACGTCGCGCCGGCGAGCGCCGCGCTCTTCTACATGGCCAAGGCCTTCGAGCCGCCGAACCCCGAAGTCATGGCCTACTGTAAGAACCGGTTCCTCTCGATACTCGCCCAGGTCGATCGCCGCCTCTCGCGCCATCCCTGGCTCGCGGGCGAGGAGATCTCGATCGCCGACTTCGCCCTCTACCCGACCGTGGCCGGCCGCAAGGCGATCCTCGAAGAAGCGAGCGGCCTCTCCGACCTGCGCCGCTGGGCCCAGATCATGGCGCTGCGCCCCGACGTGGCCCGCGGCATGGCCGTGCCCGGCTGAATCGTCCCGGCTTTCCACAGGCTGTGAACGAACGCCGCAGGAAAACCCGGAACGGCCGGTGAATAAGCGAGTTGAGGGGACGAGCGAAGCGCCGGACGAGGCCCTTTCGGGGACCGTTGCGGGGATCTTCGTCTACCCGATCGAAGGTGGTCGCGGGACCGCGCTCCACAAGGCCCGGCTCGAGCCCCCGGGCCTCGCCTTCGACCGTCGCTGGATGCTCGTCCGGCCCGACGGGCGATTCCTCACCCAGCGCGAGGAGCCGCGCATCGCCCGGCTCGTCCCGCGCCTCGAGCCCGACCGGCTCGTCCTCGGCCTCGACGGCTTCGAGCTCGCCCTGCCGCTCGAGGATCGCGGCGAGCCGCTCGAGGTCGGCGTCTGGCGCGACCGCGTCCGGGTTGTCGCGCCCGACCCCGAGGCCGATCGGGCACTCTCCCGCGTGCTCGGCCGCGAGGTGCGGATCGTCCGCTTCCCCGAAACGATCGTCAGAGCCTGTGATCCGACCGTCGCTCCGCCCGGTAGCCGAACGGCGTTCAGCGACGGCTTTCCCCTCCTCGTGACGGCCTCGGCCTCGCTCGCGGCGCTGAACGCGGCCATCGTCGCAGGCGGCGGCTCAGCGGTGCCGAGGGCCCGGTTCCGTCCGAACCTCGTGCTCGAAGGCGTGCCGGCCTGGGCCGAGGATCGGGCGGGGCACGTGCGCCTGGCGAGCGGCGCGGCGCTCCGCCTCGTCAAGCCCTGCGCCCGCTGTATCGTGACGACAACGGACCAGGAGAGCGGCGAGCGGCTCGGGCCCGAGCCGATCCGCACGCTTCGTGCCCTGGGCCGAGACTTCCTGGGCGAGGGTCCCTGCTTCGGCGTCAACGCGGTGCCGGTTCTGCCGACTGGCCCGGTCGCGCTGTACCTCGGCGAGCCCGTCCGGCTCGCGGCCTCGCGCAGCCCCCTGACGTAACGGCCGCCCTTCGCCTATCTAGAGGGCATCGCGTCGGAGGGCCAGCGAGGATGCCGCTCTACACTTACACCTGCAGCACGCACGGCGAGTTCCAGGCCTGGGGCAAGATGAGCGAGTCCGATGCCCCCATGCCCTGCCCCACCTGCGCCACCGCCTCCCCCCGAGCACTCGCCCGGCCGATGGTCGCCAAGGGTGCCGCCGACAACGGCGGCGGCGAGAGCGGCCTCAGCTGCGGCATGGAGGGCTGCGGGATGGGCGCCTGCGGGATGGACGCGGGCAGCGCGAGCGGGCACGTCTGCGGCGCCGGCTGCGTGCACTGAGGCGGCCGGCTCAGACCCGCTCCATTACCCCGGCTACGAAGTCGTAGCTCGCCTCGAGCGTGTGCTCGGCCCCCTCGGGCCGCAGCACGCTCGAATAAAGGTTGAAATGCGAGACCGGGAAAGGCCGCGTGCGGAACAGCGAGCGGCCCTTGAGCCAGCTACCGAGCCGATCGGGCGGGGGCGGGAAGCGGAAGCGGGCGATCGTCACGTGCGGGTGGAAGTTGCGCTTTTCCTGGGCGACGCCGAGTTCGCGGACCACCCGGTCGATCTTCCGCTTGAGCGCGATGAGCGGCTCGGGGCTCTCCACACCCACCCAGAGCGTGTGCGGCTCGCCGCGCGGCGGGAAGAGGCCGAGCCCGAGCAGCGCTAGATCAAAGGGCGGCACGCGCACCGAAGCGAGCGCCTCGCCGAGCTCCCAGAAGGTCTCGTGGTCGACCTCGCCCACGAACCGCAGCGTCAGATGGTAGTCCTCGGGATCGGTCCAGCGAGCGCCGGGCAGGCCGGTCGACAGCCGCTCGAGGTCGATCGCGACCTCTTCGGGCATGGGCAGGGCGACGAAGAGCCGGGGCATGGAGGCCCTCCCGTGCAGGTCCGCAACCGAGGCTAGAGGAGCTCGCTGCGCTTGCCAAATCCGATGTGCTCTCCTAGACCCGACCGGGCCCGCGAGGCCCGCCGACCCGCCCTTCCCGATCCGAGGCCGCCCGCTTGAAGTCCGACGAGTTTTTCCGCGAGGTCGACGAGGAGCTCCAGCGCGAGAAGCTCGCCGAGCTCGCCAAACGCTACGGCTGGATCGCGCTCGCCGGGGCCGTCGGCATCCTGCTCGCGACCGCCGGCTGGGTCGGCTGGCAGCGCTGGCAGGAGCACCGGCGGACGGTGGAGGCCGAGCGCTTCGCGGCGAGCGAGCAGCGCGCTGCCGGCGGGGATGCCGAGGCCGTCATGGCGCTGCTCGACTTCGCCCGCGAGGCGAGCCCCGGCTTCGCCGCGCTCGCCCGGCTGCGCGCGGCGGCCCTCGCGACCGACGAGGAAACGGCGCTTTCCGCCCTCGACGCGGTGGCGGCCGATCCGGGCGGCGATCCGCTCCTCAAAGACGCCGCACTCCTCATGGCCGCCTCGCGACGGATCGCTCGCGACGACCCGGGCGAACTCGCCCGCCGTCTCGAGCCGCTTGCGGTCGACGGCGGCCCCTGGCGGCACGTCGCTCGGCAGCTCCAGGCCGCCGCGCAGCTGCGGGCAGGGGCGCGCGAGCAGGCCGTCGCCACGCTCCGGCGGATCACCGAGGACGCCGAGGCGCCACCCTCGCTGCGCGGCCGTGCCGCCGAGCTCCTGGACGCGCTCGGCGCGCCGCCTGTCCGGTCGACCTCGTGAAGCGTCGCGCGCTGCTGGCCGGGCTCGGCACCGCTCTCGCCGGCTGCGGCGAGGGTGTGTGGTTCGGCGAACGCGAGCCACCCCCGCTCGAGGGGCGGCGCATCCCGGTCCTGTTGGCGGGACAGGGGCCGAGCGCCGATCCGCGCCTGGCCGAGCTCCAGGTCCGCCTGCCGCCGCCGGCTCTGAACCCCGACTGGCCGCTCTTCGGCGGCGAGCCCGACAATGCCCCGGGCCATCCGGCCGGACCGGCCGGCACGACGCTCGCCTGGCGCAGCTCGATCGGCAGCACCGCGTCCGGCTCGGCCCGCCTGCTCGGCCGCCCGGTCGTGGCCTCGGGCGTGGTCTACGCGGTCGACGGTGCCGCCACGGTCAGCGCGGTGGCGGCCGGCGACGGCCGGCGGCTGTGGAGCTGGCGGCCGCGCGAGGCCCGGCTCGACGATCGGGTGTCGGGTGGTGCCGTGGGCTTCGCTGGCGGCGTCCTGTTCGCGACCCTGGCGCACGGCGAGGTCGTCGCCCTGCCGGCGGGCGGCGGCGATCCGATCTGGAAGGTCGCGCTCCGCGCCCCGCTGCGCTCGGCTCCCACGATCGCCCGTGGCCTCGTGCTCGTGCGCACCGCCGACAACCAGCTCGTGGCGCTCGACGCTGCGACCGGCCAGCTCCGCTGGCGCCACGCCGGTACGATCGAAACCGCGGCGGTCCTGGGCGGCGCGCCGCCGGCGGTCGGCGCCGGCATCGTCGTCGTGGCATACGCCTCAGGCGAGGTGGTCGCCCTCGTCCTCGAGACGGGCCGGCCGCTCTGGAGCGAGGTGGTCGCCCGGCCGCGCCGCACACTTGCGCTCGGCACTATCCTGGACATCACCGGCGCGCCCGTGATCGACCGCGACCGGGTGATCGTCGCCGGCAACGGCGGCGAGGTCGCGGCCCTCGACCTGCGGTCGGGCCAGCGGATCTGGGAGGTCGCGGTCGGCTCGGCCGAGACTCCCTGGGTCGCGGGCGAGTTCGTCTTCCTGCTCTCCGACCAGGGCGAGCTCCTCTGCCTCTTGCGACAGGGCGGACGGGTGCGCTGGGTCAGCCGCCTCGAGACCCGTAGCGGTTCGGGGGTGGGGAGCGAAGCCGTCGTCTGGGCGGGGCCGATCCTCGCGGGCGATCGGCTCTGGCTCGCCGGCTCGAGTGGCGAGCTGTTGAGCGTCGACCCGGCGAGCGGCGAAACGGTCGGCCGCGCCCGGATCGGTGCCCGGGCGAGCCAGGCACCGGTCGCCGCCGGCGGCACCCTTTTCGTGCTGACGGACACTGCCGAGCTCCTCGCCTTTCGCTAGGCTCGTCCCATGCGCACGGTCGCCATCCTCGGCCGGCCGAACGTCGGCAAGTCGACCCTGTTCAACCGCCTGATCGGTCGTCGCCGGGCGCTCGTCCACGATCTGCCGGGTGTGACCCGCGACCGGATCGAGGGCCGTGCTCGGCTGCGCGATCTCGCGTTCCGGGTGCTCGACACGGCCGGCCTCGAGCCCGGTGAGGGGGAGGGGCTCGCGCCCCGGCTTCTCGCCCTCACCCTCGAGGGTCTGGCCGAGGCCGATGTCGGCCTTCTCGTGATCGACGCCCGCACCGGCGTGACCGCACTCGACCGGGCGGTGGCCGAGCTCCTGCGCCGCTCCGGCAAGCCGATTCTGCTGGTTGCCAACAAGTGCGAAGGCCGGGCTGCCGAGGGCGGCCTCGCCGAGGCCTTCGAGCTGGGCCTGGGCGAGCCGATCGCGATCTCGGCCGAGCACGGCCTCGGCCTGGCCGACCTCGCCGACGCACTCCGCCCCTTCCTCGCCGAACCCGCCCCCGAGCCCGCGCCCGAACGCGAGGGCGAGGTGGCCGCAGCCGCCCCTCCCGGGCCCGAGCGCCCGCTGCGCGTTGCGGTCGTTGGCCGACCCAATGTCGGCAAATCCTCTCTGATCAACGCGCTCCTGTGCTCCGATCGGCTCCTGACCGGTCCCGAGCCGGGCCTCACCCGCGATGCCGTGCGGATCGCCTGGCGTTGGCGGGACCGCGAGGTCGAGCTCGTGGATACCGCCGGTCTGCGCCGCAAGGCGCGAGTCCAGGCCTCGCTCGAGCGGATCTCGGCCTCGGCCTCGGTACGCGCCATCCGCGAGACGGACGTGGTGTTGCTGCTCCTGGATGCCGAGCGGCCGCTCGAGCATCAGGACGCGACAATCGCGGACCTCGCGGTCGAGGAGGGCAAGGCGCTGGTCGTCGCGATCAACAAATGGGACCTGGTCGAGCGGCCGCAGGCGCTCTCGGCCGAACTGAAGGCGCGGATCGCCGAGCGGCTCGACGCGGTCAAGGGTGTGACCGTGCTGCCGATCTCGGCGCGTACCGGCTACAATCTCGACAAGCTGCTGCCCACCGTGGTGCGCGCCTTCGAGCGCTGGTCGACCCGCGTGCCCACGGCCCGGCTCAATCGCTGGCTGCAGGCGGCGATCGAGGCCCACCCGCCGCCGCTGGTCGACAAGAAGCGGGTCAAGCTCCGCTACGCCACCCAGCCGAGCACCCGGCCGCCCACCTTCGCGCTGTTCGGCAACGGCCCGGCCGAGCGGCTGCCGAAGAGCTATCTGCGCTATCTCGCCAACGGCCTGCGCGAGACCTTCGACCTCGAGGGCACGGTGCTCCGGCTGCACATCCGCTCGAGCGACAACCCCTACGAAGGAACAACCCGCTAGCTCGTGCGCTTCCGGCCTGGTCCGCGGTACGTTATAATGTATCCTCTTTTCACTCGGAGGAGCGCATGAAGGTCGCCTACGTCTTCGCCACCGACATGGCCGCCACCTACAAGCTCGGCACGATGATCCTGCCGCAGCTCGAATCCGGCAGCCACGGCGCGCGGGTGGTCGGCATGATGTTCTTCGACGACAACCTCTATGTCCTGCGAAAAGGTGACCCGATCGGCGAGCGGCTTTCGGCCGTCGCCGCGTCGCGGAACATCTTGCTCATGATCTGCGACCAGTGCGCCATCCGCCGCGGCCTCGGGGAAGGCGAGTTCCACCAGTGCGGCAAGGGCGAAGTGCGCGCCGTGGGCACGGTCGACGGCGTGATCGCCGGCTGTTTCCCGCAGCTCTACGCCGCCTTGGCGAGCGACCCGCCGGATCAAGTGATCACTCTTTGAGGTCGATCGCACTCGGCGCCGGCTCGGGAAGGAGGCGAATGCGCTCGCCGTGCCGAGTCGAACGCGGGTCGAGCAGCTCGCAGAGCGAAGCCGCATAGGCCCACGGATCCGGCTGCGCACCCGGCGGCTCGCCCGGGAAGGCCCGGGCGCGGAGCCGCGTCGCCATGGGCCCGGGCTCGGCCACCACGACCCGGATCGAAGATCGCTCGAGCTCGTCGGCCCAGGCGAGCGCCATCGCCTCGAGCGCCGCCTTGGCGGCGACGTAAGGGGCCCAATAGGCGCGTGGCTCGCTCGCTAGCGGATCACCCACCACCACCACCCGGGCATCCGGGGCGGCCCTCAGCAAGGCCTCGAGCGAGCGGGCCAGGCGCTGAAGGGCGAGCGGCCCGCCGCGGAACAGCCGCTCGACCTCGGCCGGGTCCTGATGCGCGAGCGGTCCGAGCGAGCCGAGTTCGCCCGCTGTCAGAACGAAGCCGTCGAGCCGGCCGAAGCGGGCGAAAAGCGAGGCGCCGAGCCGATCGATCGCCTCGCCGTCGAGCAGGTCGAGGGTCGCGAGCGTGGCCTCGCCGCCCGCCTCGCGGATCGCGTCGTCGAGCTCCTCGAGGGCTCCCCGGGTGCGGCCGAGGGCCACGACCTGCGCCCCCCGCCGCGCCGCCTCGAGGGCCACCGCGCGGCCGAGCCCACGGCTCGCGCCCGCGACGAGCACGATCCGGCCGGCGAGCGGTCCGTGGCTCACCGGCCCGCTTCTTCGAGCAGCACCGACATCTGCGCCCCGGTCTCGCCCTGGTCGTGGTCTACGAGCCGGGTCGGATAATCGCCCGTGAAGCAGGCGTCGCAGAAGCTGCGCGCCTCGCCCTCGCGGCCGGGTGCGCCGACCGCCCGGTATAGCCCGTCGATCGACAGGAAGGCCAAGCTGTCGACGCCGATGATCCGCGACATGTCCTCGATCGAGTGGCGGGCGGCGAGGAGCTGGGCCCGCTCGGGCGTGTCGACGCCGTAGAAGCAGGAGTGGGTCGTGGGCGGGCTCGCGATCCGCATGTGGACCTCGCGCGCCCCCGCGTTGCGGACCATCGCCACGATTTTGGTCGAGGTCGTCCCACGCACGATGCTGTCGTCGATCAGCACGACCCGCTTGCCCCCGAGCGTGGCGGGGTTGGCGTTGTGCTTGAGCTTCACGCCCAGGTGCCGGATCGCATCGGTGGGCTCGATGAAGGTCCGACCGACATAGTGGTTGCGGACGATGCCGAGCTCGAAGGGCAGGCCCGAGGCCTGGGCGTAGCCGATCGCCGCCGGCACACCGCTGTCCGGCACCGGAACGACGAGATCGGCATCGGCCGGTGCTTCGCGGGCGAGCTCGGCGCCGATCCGCTTCCTGACCTCGTACACCCCGCGGCCTTCGATCACGCTGTCCGGTCGAGCGAAATATACATACTCGAAGATGCAGAAACGGCTCGGCCGCGAGCGGAACGGGCGCAGGCTCTCCACGCCCCGGCGCTCGACCACGACCATCTCGCCGGGCTCGACGTCGCGTATGAAGGCGGCCCCCAGGATGTCGAGCGCACAGGTCTCGGAGGCGAGGATCGTCGCCCCGTCGAGCTCGCCCAAAACGAGGGGCCGCACACCCAAAGGATCGCGCACGCCCACGATGCCGTCGTCGAACAGGGCGACCAGTGACCAGGCGCCCTCGACCTGCTCGAGGGCGTCGACCAGCCGTTTGACGAGGGTCGCCTTCTTCGAGCGGGCGATCAGATGGATCAGTACTTCGGTGTCGGTGGTCGACTGGAAGAGGCTGCCCTGCTCGACCAGGCGGTGGCGCAGACGCTGGGCGTTGGTGAGGTTGCCGTTGTGGGCGAGGGCGAAGCCGCCGAAGGCCATGTCGGCGAAGAGCGGCTGGACGTTCCTGAGTGCCGTGGCGCCGGTCGTGGCGTAGCGGGTGTGACCGATCGCGGCGTGCCCGGGCAGGGCGTCGACCACCGAGCGCTTGGAGAAGGTGTCGCCGATCAGCCCGACCGCGCGGTGGCTGTGGAAATGGCGGCCGTCGAAGCTCACCACCCCGGCCGCCTCCTGGCCGCGATGTTGCAAAGCATGGAGCCCCAAGATGGTGTGCGCGGCGGCGTCCCCGTGCCGGTAGATCGCGAAGATTCCGCACTCCTCCCGGAACCGGTCGTCGTCGAAGGGGGTTCCGTCGGCCATCGAGCCGTTCCTTTCGCCTCAGTTGCGCGGCAGGAGCCGCTCGAGCCGTTGGCGCTGCTCGGCCGTGTAGCCCTGACCCTGCGAGCCGGCGCCACTGCCGCCGCCGGTCGCGGCCTTGACCCTGCCCTCGAGCTCGGCGGGGAGAAAGGCCTGGAGCGTGGCGGCGGCACTTCTGACGTGGGGCAGCACCTGCGCCCGCGCGACCCACTCGGGATGCCGCTCGGGCGGCACCAGCATCGAGCCCAAAAGATAGGCCGCCGCGACCAGGAGCGCGCCCCGGGCGAAGCCGAAGGCCAGGCCCAAGAGCCGATCGGCGAGGCCGAGACCAGCGCCGCTCACCGCCTTCGCGAGGAGCGAGCCCAAAAGCTTGAGGGCCAGGAGCGGGACGATGAAGACGAGTACCACGGTGGCGAGATCGGTGAAGAGATCGTTGCCGAGCGCTTCCTTGACGATCGGCCGGGTGGGCGCGAAGGCGAACCAGGCGGCCACGAACGCGCCGATCCAAGCGAGGAAGCCCACGATCTCGCGGACCGCCCCGCGGGCGAGGGCGACGAGCGTCGACAGGCCGACGATCGCGAGCACGGCGAGGTCGAGGGCGGTGAGCGGCAGGTCCTGCATCAGTCGTGCATCCCCACGCCGCGCCGGTCGAGCCGCTCGACCAGCTCAACGAGGTGGGCGAGGCCCGAGAGTTCGAGGCCGCCGCCCTCGACGGCCGCGGCGCGCGGCACGATCGCGCGGCGGAAGCCGAGCTTGAGGGCCTCCTTGAGGCGGGCCTGGGCGTGGCCCACGGCGCGGATCTCGCCCGCGAGGCCAACCTCGCCGAAGATCACGGTCGAAGAGGGCACGGGAACTCCGAGCAGCGCCGAGACGATCGCCGCCGCCACGGCGAGATCGGCGGCGGGCTCGGCGATCCGGAGCCCGCCCGCAACGTTGAGATAGACGTCGCGGCCGGCGGTCACAAGGCCGCAACGGGCCTCGAGTACGGCAAGGAGCATGGCGAGCCGGGCGGCGTCCCAGCCGACCACGGCCCGTCGCGGAGTGCCGAGCGGGCTCGCCGCGACCAGGGCCTGGATCTCGACGAGGAGCGGCCGCGAGCCCTCCATGCCGGCGAAGACGACGCTGCCCGCCACCCCTTCCTCGCGCTGGGCGAGGAACAGGGCGGAGGCGTCGACCACCGGCAGGAGGCCGCTCTCGGCCATCTCGAAGACGCCAATCTCGTTGGCCGGGCCGAAACGGTTCTTGACCGCCCGCAGGATGCGGTAGGCCTCGCCGCGCTCCCCTTCGAAGTAGAGTACGGTGTCGACCAGATGCTCGAGGACCTTGGGGCCGGCGATCGCGCCTTCCTTGGTGACGTGGCCGATCAGGAGGAGGGCCGGCCCGCGCCGCTTGGCGAGCCCGACCAGGGCCTGGGCGCAGGCCCGCAGCTGGCCGATTGTGCCCGGCGCCGCCTCGAGGCTCTCGCTCCAGAGGGTCTGGATCGAATCGACAACAAGGAGGGCGGGTGGCATCGGCCGGTCGAGGGCGGCGAGCACCTCCTCGACGCGGGTCGCGGCGGCGACAGCAACCGGCGCCTCGGCGAGGCCGAGGCGGCGGGCGCGCAAACGGATCTGCTCGATCGATTCCTCGCCGGAGAGGTAGACGACGCGCTCGCCCGCGGTGGCGAGGGCGGCGGCCGCCTGCAGGGTGAGCGTCGATTTGCCGATCCCCGGATCGCCACCCAAGAGGATGGCCGAGCCCGGCACGAGCCCGCCGCCGAGTACCCGGTCGAGTTCGCCCATGCCGGTCGAGAGCCGAGGCGGCGGGGTCTCGCTGCCGGCCAGCGGGAGGAGTTCGATACCCTTGCCGCGCCGGGGCGAGGCCGTCGCCGGGGCCGATCCGGCGGGGCCGCCCGCGGGCTCCTCGACGATCGTGTTCCAGGCCCCGCAGCCCTCGCAGCGCCCGGCCCAGCGGGGGTGGACCGCGCCACACGCCTGGCAGACGTAGCTCGACCGGGGGCGGCTCACGGGCCCTCCGGCAGCCTGTGCCGGCCGCAGGTCGCAGCTGATCGCGGCCGCTGTTCGGAGCGACGGCACGAGAGCGGCAACGTTCGGGCGGCGGCTAGCCATCCCGCTATGGAACGTCGACCCGTCACGCCCTTCCCGTACTCTTCGCCACGAGCTTCGACCAGCGACCGGAGAACGCTGCCCGCGATTGTCGGAGGCTTTTGGCCGGGGCATCTTCGGCGCATGCGTACGGCTCTCCTTTGCGACGGTATCCGCACCCCCTTCGGCCGCTACGGCGGCGCCCTGGCCGCGATCCGCACCGACGATCTCGCGGCCCTCCCGATCCGCGCCCTTCTCGAGCGCAACCCGGGCCTCGATGCGGCCGCGATCGACGAAGTGATCCTCGGCTGCGCCAACCAGGCGGGCGAGGACAATCGCAACGTCGCCCGCATGGCGGCACTGCTCGCGGGCCTGCCGGTCGAGGTGCCGGGGGCGACCGTCAACCGGCTCTGCGCCTCGGGCCTCGAGGCGGTCGCCCAAGCGGCCCGGGCGATCGCCACCGGCGAGGCCGATGTCGTGATCGCGGGCGGGGTCGAGAGCATGTCGCGCGCCCCATTCGTCCTGCCCAAAGCCGAAACTCCTTTCTCGCGACGGGCCGAGATCTTCGACACGACGATCGGCTGGCGGTTCGTCAACCCGGCGCTTGCCGCCCGCTTCGGGACGCATTCGATGCCCGAGACCGCCGACGAGGTGGCCGAAGCCTTCGCGGTCTCGCGTGCGGACCAGGACGCTTTCGCGCTGCGCAGCCAGCGGCGCTGGGCGCGGGCCTTCACCGAGGGATTCTTCACGGGCGAGGTCCTACCGGTCGAGGTCCCCCAGCCCCGGGGGCCGGCCCGCACCGTCGACCGGGACGAGCATCCGCGGCCCGAGACCGGCCCAGAGAGCCTCGCCCGGCTTCCGCCCCTCAACGGCCCGGGCAAGACGGTCACGGCCGGCAACGCCTCGGGCGTCAACGACGGGGCCGCGGCCCTCCTGCTTGCGAGCGAGGAGGCCGCCCGTCGCTTCGGCCTCGTGCCGGTGGCCCGGATCGCGGGTGCGGCCACGGCCGGGGTCGAGCCCCGGATCATGGGCATCGGCCCCGTGCCCGCGACCCGCAAACTTTTGCGAAGGCTCGGGCTTTCGCTCGACGCGGTGGACCTGATCGAGCTCAACGAGGCCTTCGCGGCGCAAGTGCTCGCCTGCCTTCGGCAGCTCGGCCTGCCGGACGATGCCGACCATGTCAACCCGAACGGCGGGGCGATCGCCATCGGTCACCCTCTCGGTGCGAGCGGCGCTCGGCTCGTACTCACCGCCGCTCGCGAGCTCGCCCGCCGCGGCGGCCGACGTGCGCTCTGCACCGCCTGCGTCGGCGTCGGCCAGGGGGTGGCACTCCTGATCGAGCGGCCCGCGGCGTTATAGGAACACAGGCACAAAGATGGGCGCTGTCCAGTCCGCATTCATGCTACCTCGAGGCGGCGGGCGAGGGCTTCGCCGAGGCCGAGGCTCGCCCGGCCGACCGGCCGCGCGAGGCTGCCGACCGTGGGCGAGCGGGCGCCGAGCCGGACCAGCGCCTCGGCGAGCACGACACCCGCCGTGATCCCGTCGACGAGCGGCACCGGAACGCGGTCTGCGAGCTGCCGCGGCAGGCCCGCCATCACGGCACCCACGAGCAGCACGACCTCGGCGGAGCGGGTTTCGACGAGCTTACGGGCGCCCTCGACGACAGGCCCGTAGAAGGCTTCGGGGTCGGACAAGAGATCGCTCGGGCTCGCCTCCACGGGTGCGATCCCGGCGAGCCGGCCGGCGAAGCCTTAGCGCTCGGCGAGCTCGCGATAGAGCGGCAAGAGGCGGCGACCGAGGATCACCATCCCGATTCGGCTGCCGAGCGCGGACGCGAGTAGGAGCCCGGCCTCCGTCGTGCCGACGACCGGCGGGTCGAAGAGCTCGCGGGCGGCCCAGAGGCCGCTGTCCATCGACATGGCCAACAGCACGGCGTCGAACGGCTCGGGCTCGGCCGCCAGCGTGTCGAGCAGCGCATGGGCGGCGATCGCCGCCACGGCCCTCCCGCCCACGACCCGGGCGCCGAAGCGGGCGGTCCGCGCCAGGATCTCGGTACCGGGTGCCGCAGCTGCGCGGGCGGCCTTCTCGACCACCGCGGTGACCTCGGGAGAGGTGTTGGAGTTCGCGATCAGGAGCCTCACGGACCCGTACTCCGCCAATCGTCGATCGGATCGAAGGGAAAGATCGGCCGGGGCAGCCGCGGGAAGCGCTGGCTCGCGAGATCCGAAGGTGTGGGACCGGGCGTGTCGGCGCGCACGACCTCGACCGCGATCGGCCGGAAATGTGGAAGTTCGCGGTGGACTCGAGGGCCGCGACGCGCGCCGCGGCCGGCGCGACCCCGAACGTGCGCCAGAGCTCGGGGCTCGTGACGCCCGCCCCGCGCCGCTCGCGCGCACGAAGGCGTGGGCGACCTCGCGTAGGAAAACGCGGCCTCGGTCGATCTCGTCCTGCCAGCGGATCGCTGGCCGCAGGGGCCCGGCGCCGAGCCGGCGGACGCGCGCCTCCACGGCGAGCGGGCCGGAGAAGCCCGAGACCTCGCCGCCGAGCACCAGCTCGAGCCGGGCGCCGGGGCCGGCCGCATTCGCCATGGCCGCGGTCGCCGGGGACGCCAGCGGAACCAGCGCCGGGCCGGCGCAGCGGGCGAGGATCGTCTCTAGCGGGACGGGTCTGTCGCCGGCCGCAACGCCCGGGACGGTACCGCCGATGTCGCCCAGCGCCACGAGGCCGGCCGAAGCCGCGGCGCACCGGGCGAGTGCGGTCTCGATCGGTGGCGCGCCGCGGCGCTGGAAGTCGCGTGGCAGCGACCGGGCGAGATCGGCGAGCTCGTCGGCCGACGGCTCGGCGACGGCCCGGTCGCCGGCGATGGCGACGGCCACGGCGAAGCCGCGCTCGGGGCGGTCGAGCCAGGGCTGCATCGGGAAGGTGGCGGAGGGCAGAGCGGGTCGGGTCCCGATCGACGGGGTCCGCTCGAACCGGGTGCGCATCGATGGCCGGTCGGCCGTGAACTGCTCTGGATGCACGACGAGCGACGGCCGCCGCCGGGCGATCGCGGCGCGCAGCCCCCCGCGCCGGATGCGGATCGGGACCCTCGTGCCGATCCGCCCGGTGTCGCGCAGG
>CALBAK010000049.1 GCA_937926445.1 uncultured Alphaproteobacteria bacterium | reverse complement strand
CGGTCGCCGGCGCGGCCGGCTCGGGCTCGGGCGTGCCGCGTCGGGCCGCCGCCTTGCGCCGCGACCAGCGGGCGAGGAACGAGCCGATCTCGTCCTCGATCGGTCGCCTCACGATCCCTCCGTGCACGGGCCCAGCACCTCGAAGCTGCTCGCCGCGTCGGGCGGCGCATCGGCCGCTTTGCGCCGTCGCTTGAGGAAGGGCTCGTCGACATGGTGCCGCTCGACGAAGTCCTGGACGAAGGCGAGCACCGGCTCGGGCATCGGCACCGCCTCGACGATGTCCTCCCCCGGCTCGGCATAGACCTGCGCCTCGAACGGCGAGGCGGTGACCAGAAAGGGCCGCCAGGGGAGCTCGGGATCACCCTCCTCGCGGCGCAGCACGACATAGAGCTGCGGCGGCTCGGCCGAGAGCGCGAGCCGATAGTCGGCGGTCTCCTTGCGGTGCAGCTCGAGGGTCACGGGACCCGAGAGCCAGCGCCGCATCGCCGGATCGTCGATCAACAGGCGCGGCGTTCCTTCGGAGGGTACCCCGAGCACGAGCTCGACCGGCCGCCAGATCCAGTCCACCCAGCGGCTCGAGCTCGGCCGCCGCTCGATCACGACCGAAAGCTCGAGCCGCGTGGTCGAGCCCACGGGCGGCTGCCCTTCGCCTTCCCGAGCCGCGTTCGTCAGGGCCTCGCTCGCCATGGGGTCCCCGGAATCGTTCCTCGACGAATTCTAGCCCGCCGCCCGGCCGATCTGGTAGAGCCCGGGTCGGGGATCGCTGAGTCGAAGGGAGAGGGGGATGCGGCTCGCCGGACGGCGCTGCCTGTTGTGCAGCTGCGAAGGCACGATGCCGCTCGACGCCGAGGCCCTGGCACGAGCGCTCGGTCTTCCCGAGCCGCCCCGGATCCACGACCGGCTCTGTCGCGCCGAGCTCGACCGGCTCGAGGCGGCGACGGCCGCGGGCGAGCCCCTGCTCGTGGCCTGCGAGCAGGAGGCGGCGCTGTTCGCCGAGCGGGCGGGCGAGGCGGCGGGGAACCTCCGCACGCTCGACATCCGCGCCCGCGCCCTCTGGTCGGCCGAGGCCCGGGCGGCCACGCCCAAGCTCGCGGCCCTGTTGGCCGAGGCCGCCCTCGAGCCGCCACCCGTGCCGGTCCTGACGCTCCGCTCGCAGGGGCGATGCCTGGTCTACGGCTCGGGCGAGACCGCCCTCGCCGCGGCCGAGCGCCTGGCCGACCGGCTGACCCCGACCCTCCTCTTGGCCGATCCCGCCGACCTCCTGCCGCCGGCCCGGGTTCGCTTCCCGATCCTCGTGGGCCGGATCGTCCGCCTCGCGGGCCATCTGGGTGCTTTCCGCGCGACCGTCGAAGGGGCCGCGATCGCCGTACCCTCTTCGCGCGACCGCCTGCGCTTCGGCTCCCCGACGGCGCAGAGCGAGCTCGAGGCCGACCTCGTACTCGACCTCTCGGGCGGCTCGCCGCTCGTCGTCGCTCCCGACAAGCGCGACGGATACCGGCGGGTCGATCCGCGCGATCCGCTCGCGATCGAGCGCGCCCTCTTCGACCTCGTCGATCTCGTGGGCGAGCTCGAGAAGCCACGCTGGGTCGAGCTCGACCCGGCGCTCTGTGCCCATGCCCGCTCGCGGCGGGTGGGCTGCACCCGCTGCCTCGACCACTGCCCGACCGGCGCGATCACGCCCGCGGGCGACCATGTCGCAATCGACCCCTATGTGTGCGCCGGCTGCGGCGCCTGTGCCGGCCTCTGTCCGACCGGGGCCGTGACCTACGTCGCCCCGCCAGCGGGCTTCCTCCTCGACCGGCTACGGCGCCTTATGGGCACCTATCACGGGGCAGGCGGCACGGACGCCGTGCTCCTGGTCCACGAGACCCGCCACGGCGGCCCCCTGCTCGACGCGATGGCTCGGCTCGGCCGCGGCCTGCCGGCCCGTGTGTTGCCCTTCGCGGTCGACGAGCTCGCCCGGCTCGGCCTCGAGGCGCTCGTGGCACCCTTCGCCCTGGGTGCCGCCCGGCTCGTCGTCCTGGAGCCGCCGCGCAAGGCCGGCGAGCTCGCGGCACTCGCCGCCAACCTCGGCTTCCTCGAGGCGCTGCTCGACGGGCTCGGCTTCGGCCGCGAGCGGCTCGTCCGCCTCGCGCTCGACGACTCCGACCCGCTCGAGGAGGCGCTCTGGTCGCTCGCGCCGCTCGCCTCGGCCGGCCGCGGCGATTTCGTGCCGGTGGGCGGCAAGCGCGCGCTGTTGCGCCTCGTGTTCGATGCGCTGCACGCCCGCGCCCCCGCCCCGGCACCGGTCGTGCCCCTGCCCGAGGGGGCCCCCTTCGGCCGGGTCGTGGTCGATGTCGAGGGCTGCACGCTCTGCCACGCCTGTGTCGGGGCCTGCCCCACGGGTGCCCTCGAGGCCCATCCCGACCGGCCGATGCTGCGCTTCACCGAGGATGCCTGCGTGCAGTGCGGCCTCTGCCGCAACACCTGCCCGGAAAAGGTGATCCGCCTCGAGCCGCGGCTGGGCTTCGGCCCCGCCTTCCGCGAGCCGGTTGTCCTCAAGGAGGAGGAGCCGGTCCGCTGCGTGCGCTGCGGCAAGCCGTTCGGCACCAAGAGCTCGATCGAGCGGATCGTCCAGCGCCTCGCGGGCGTACATTCGATGTTCCGCGATCCCGAGGCGATCGAGCGGCTGCGGATGTGCGACGATTGCCGCGTCTTGAGCCAGCTCGAGCGGACCGATCATCCGATGGCCTTCGGCACCCCGCGCCGGCCGCGCACCACCGAGGATTACTTGCGCGAGCGCGAGGCCGAACAGGCGGCCCGCCGGGAAGGTGGCGGCGAGGGGGGCGGGGAGGGGAGCGGAACGGGCTGAGCCGTCCTACCAGGGAAGCTCGGCCCCTGTGTAGTCGAAGAAGCGGCCCGTATCGCCCGGCCGCAGCCGCTCGATCAGCCCCACGAGCCCGCGCACGCTCGTCGCCACGTCGATCGCCGCCCCGGGTCCGCCCATGTCGGTCCGCACCCAGCCCGGATGGACCACGACCACGGTGAAGCCCTCCTCCGCGAGTTCCCGGGCGATCGAGCGCATCGCCATGTTCACCGCCGCCTTCGAGGTCCGGTAGGGGAGCGCCCCGGCGCTCTCGGTCCGGGCTATGCTGCCCATCACCGAGGAGACGGTCACGATGGTCCGCCGCCGACCGGCGCGGAGATTGGGTAGGAGCGCCTCGCTCACCCGCACGGGCCCGAACGTGTTGGTCTCGAGTACGCGGGTGAAGGCCGCCCAGTCGATCGCCCCGAGCCGGGCGTCGCGCTGGCCGTAGATCCCGGCATTGTTGATCAGGAGATCGAGCGGCCGGCCGGCGAGCGCGGCCGCGAGGGTGTCGATCGAGCCCGGGTCGGTCACGTCGAGCGCGTGCCGCTCGACCGGGCCCGCGATCGGCGGGATCGCGGCCGGCTCGCGGGCGCAGGCGAGCACACTCCAGCCCCGTTCGGCGAAGGCTCGGGCGAGGCCCGCACCGATCCCGCGCGAGGCACCCGTGATCAGGACGCAAGGCAGGGTGGACGGCATGGTCGCAGAACTCTCCTCGGCGGGCGGGTGGCCGGCTCACTCGCAGGCCCGGGCCTCGATCTGGCGGATCCGCATTCGCCGCTCGGCGGTGAGCTCGCCCTGGCCGCGGATCGCCGCGATCTCCGCCTCTTTGGCCGCCCGGCAGGCGTCGGCGGCGGCCGGGGTGGATCGGGCGGGGGCGGCGATCGTGGTCGCTTGCGGCACCGCGATCACGGCCGCCGGCCGCACGGGCTCGGCCGGCCGCTCGCGCGCGGTCCAGGCGATCGCGGCGAAGCAGCCCACGGCAACGAGGAGCGCGAAGCCGCGGGCCAGGGGCCCGGTCCCGCCGCTGCGGCGCGCGGTCCCGCTCATGCGAGTTCGATCACGCCGTCGATCACGACGTCGAGCCCGGCCTTCGGGATCTCGAGGCGGACTCTCGCCTCGAGCTTCTCGTCTCCTTCGAGCCTGCCGTCGGCGAGCGCGGCACGGATCGCCCGCTCGATCTCGCGCTGGCCCGTGACCCCGACCTTCTTGAGGAACTTCCGCAGGCTCATGTTGAGGACGTCCTCGTCCATCGATCCCTCCCGGCGACTCCTCCCGGAGCGCTCAGCCGGCCGCGGCGAGCGGCAGGTTCACGAGCAGGTTCTGCGGCTTCGAGCGTACCCGCCCGGAAGCCTCGCTGGCGAGCCCCAAATAGACCGGCCGGCCGCGCAGCGCCGGCAGGACGAGGCTCGGCTCGCGGAACTCGAGGCGAAACAGCGCGAGGAGCCGCGCCGAGCGGTCCTCGTCGAGCGTCTCGCCCGCCCAGAGCGCGTTCAAGATGGCACTCGCTTCCGCATCCAGGCCGACGTGCCAGGACCAGCGTTCGTCGCGGATCCGGGCCACGGGCTCGATCCGCACGGCGACGTCGAGCATGTGGTGGATCCAGGCCTCGAGCACACGTGCGAGCGCATCGAGCCCCTCCCGGCCGAAGCCGAGGTCGAGCACGAGGTCGAAACGATCGGCCCGCGCCCAATAGCTCTGCGCGTTCTCTGGGCGCAAAACCTCGAGCTCGACGCGCGGCAGCGGTGCCTGCGCCTGCACGAGCAGCTCGCCGAGCCGGCCGAGCCCGCCGGTCCGCGCCTGCCGTTCGACCGTCGCCTCGTCGGCCAGGAACACCGTGCCCTCGACCACGCTCGCCCGTTGCGGCCGGAAGAAGCATTCGGCCGCCCGTGCCCGGAACGGGTCGCGCTTCTGCTCCAGGATCCCGCGCAGGATCGGCTGCACGAGACCGTCGAGGAAGGGCGGGGGCAGCCGCACCGGCCCGTCGCTGAAGAGGGCGAGATAGGCCTCCTCGAGAGTGGGATGGGCGAGGAGATGGTCGCGGAAGGCCGCGAACAACTCCCAATTCTCGCGCGCACCCGGGTCTTCGAGGGCGAGCAGGCTCACGGGCGTGATCGGTCGCCGCGGGTCGCGCAGGAGTGCGGCGTGGAGCGCCCGCTCGGCCGGGCCGGCCTCTTCCGGCGGCACGAGTTCGGGCCGCTCGAGCCAGCCGCGCAGGAACGCGTCCGTCGGGCGGTGGCGGCCCACTGCGTCGCGCTCCAACGTGTGCCACAGCGAGGCCCGCCAGAAATCGGGCGCGGGCTTGCTCGGCTCGATCGGCTCCCTCATCGCTTGCTCTCGTCACCGCTCCATCTGGTCCGCCCCTTCGCCCTTCCCGCTCCGCTACGCCCCGACGCCCGGGTGGAACGTCCCGACCCCACGCCGCGGGGTCGAGCCGGCCGGGTCGAGCCCTTCGTGGGCCGCCTCGCGCCCCGAGCCCGCCGCGCCGGCGCTTGCCTTCGCCCGGTCTGCTCGGAGGAGAGGGCCTCCCGAAGATGGTGCACCGCCGCCGCCGGGTCGAGCGGGGCCCGGCTCTCGACCGCCGCGCTTTCCGGCCACCGACGTTCGGCGGAGCCCGCCGGCAGCCTTCCCGCTGCCCTCGCGAGGCAGGGAGCGCGGAATCGGTCCTCCCGCCGAACCTCTCGGGTCGGCCTCGCGCGCAAGGCCCCGGCTGCCCGCGCCGGGCGGCCGCGGGCGCCCTCCTGCCGGTGCCGCGTGGCACGATCCCGGCCGCTGCCCCGACCGACGCCCGCGACGACCCGGCTCCGAGCCCGGTCCGCCCCGTCACTCCTTCCTTTCCTCGTCCTCGACCGGGCGCGCGCTCGGATCCTCGGTGGCCCCGCCCGGCCCACGGTTCCCCGATTGTGGGACCTCCGGCTCGGCCACGAGCTCGAAAACCCGGGCGTGCACACCGGGCGGTGCTTCGAGCCGGCGGATCCGCTCGCGCAGCTCGCCCGTGCGGGGATCGCGCCGCCGCTCGATAGCGAGCAGCGCGCCCGGCGCCAGGTCGCGGGCGAGGGTCAGGGCGTCCTCGAGCAGCTCGCTCGCGGCCGCGAGTGCCGTCGCCCGATCGGGTGCACCCGCGCGCTCGACCAGTCGGTCGGCGAGCAAAAGACGCAGCCGGTCGAGCTCCGCGTGTTCGATCGGGCCGGCGGCAGCGAGGCTCGCGAAGCCGAAGGTCGCGATGCCGAGAAAGCCCTGGGCGAAGGCGAGCCGGCCTTTGGGATCGAGCGTTTCGGGATCCACGCCGGCCCAGAGCGGGGTTCCGGTCACGAGCCACTCTCCTCCGCCGGCGACCGCCGGGAACACCCGTTCGTCGCTGGCATCGAGCCGGATCGCCCGCAACAGTCGCAAGGCGCTCGCCATCCTGCTCGTCACCCGCCGAGCCTTCGCCCCCGACCCGCGGGGCCTTCCTCGCCCGCGCAGCCGCGGCTCCCTTTTGTGTGCCCGGGACGCTTCGGCCGCTGCCGGCATCCTGGCAGCATCGCGGCCCGTTCGCCACAGGTAGGCTTCCACGCCTTCCCGAGCCGAAGCGTGCCGAGCGGGACCCACGCCAGATGTAGCGCGGCTCCTTATTCGCGTTCCGCCGCGGCGGAGACGGGCCGCTGTTCGCCCGCCGCCGGTCGCGGTTCGTACCGGTCCGCGGGGAACGGTTCGCGGCCGAGCCCACGAGGCGGCGCGGGATCGGCCGCGGCTCGATCCGGTGGTTCGCGCGGCGGACGCGAGAGCCGCGAGCGCCGCGCACAGGCGGGAAGCGTGCGCCGGGGGGCCGGTCCCGGGGACCCTGTCTGCTCCAAGGACGGCTCTTCGCGTCCCGGAAAAACGCGTTCGCCCCCGGCCGTCGACGCGGCGTTCGCCGCGCCCCGGCGGCGAACGTGCCGAGAACGCTCCGCCGCCACGTCGTCGACCGAGGCCCGCCCCGATCTGCGGCACCGCCACTCTTTCTCCGGGGCGGGGCGGCTCGGCACCCGATTGCTCGCCGCGGCGGGACGCATCGCAGCTCTCTACAGCTCCGACATGCGAGTACCCCCGGGTAGGTCACCGAATGCCCGGTTACGCTCGACCATTCGGAACCAAAGGTCCCCGGGCATGGGCGCCGAGGCGGACTCGCGGGCGCGGTGAGAGCGCCGGAACGGGTCGAACGGCCGCCGCCGACCCGGGCGCGGGTCCGGGCACAGGAAACGAGCTCCCGGGCGACGCAAGGCCGACGCCTCCGGCCGGGTGCCGGCGAGTCGCGTGGAACGGACCTTCGCCGCTCGGCGGCGTCGCCCCCACGCGACCGTGGCTTCGTTCGAGAGCCTCGACGCGCGGCCTCGACCGTGCCGCACCGCCGCGTACGCCAGCTCGGCCCGGCGCCGGCGCTCTCGGCGAGGGGCCGAGCCACCCTCGGCCACCCGCGCCTTCGGCCTCGAACGGGCGGCAGGAAGCGAGCCGCGACCCCGGTCGAGGCACTTCCGCCGGTGACCGACGCCCCGATCGCGCGGCCCGTGGCTCGCGATCCGGAAATCCGGTCAGTTCCGTCCCACGCGCATCGCCCGGCGGCTCATGGCCCGCTGGTTCCCGACGGGCCGCTGCCCGAGAGTCCGGGTCGACCGAGGCGCCCCGGTCTCTCGGTCTGCGGGCGGCCGGGATCGAGCGGACCGTCCCTGCCGCACGGTCCGACTGGTCCCGTAGCCGGGCATCGAGGGCGCAGCGGGCTTCGGCCCGTGCCCCGATACCCGGCCGATGGCGGCTATCCGGCTGCAGCCGGTCCGCGACGCCGATCGGCCGGTGCGCGGTCGCGCCGTGAAAGCCCTGATCGGCGGTCCGGGCGCGTGCGGCCCCGACCGATCCGCCCGCGGGGCCCCGCGCCCTCCGCGGGACGATGGCTACCACGGCGGTCTCTTCCGGCGTGCGATCGCCGGCGTCCAGCCGCATCGGGCGGCGCCCCGCTCGCCGGTGGATGCCGGTCGTCCCGGCGCAGACCGGCTCGGTCGGTCGAACCGACCGGCCGCTGGTTCCTGCCTCCCGCCCGTGGCGCCGCACGCCCCCTCCCGGAGTCCGGAAGGTGCCCATCGTCCGCCGCGTTCCTTGACCCGCCCGCGGGCGCCCGCGTCCCGCTCGCGTTCCTCGCAGCCGCAGTCGCGACGCGCGGCACCCGCACCGCCGCCCCGCGGCGCGCGCCCGTCGCTCGCCTCGGGTTCTGCCGTCCGCGAGGACGAGAGAGCGGGCATTCGGTCGCCGGTCCGAACCCGACCGACACCGACCCGCGCCACCACTGCGGGCACCTGCCGCAGGAGCGCCGTGCCGCCGGGCTCACCGGACGCCCGCCGCCGACGACGGGACGAGGAACGCACCGCCGTCGCTCGGCGGCCCCGGTGGGGAGGGGGACGACGGTACCCGGCGAGCCTTCGGTCGTCGTCGGGCCGGTGATCGCGCCGCGGGCGCCGAACGGCTGCCGGCGACCTGCAATCGCCGACCGGTTCGGGCAGGCGGGTCGACGCGGCGGTGGGAGCGGCGATCGGAGCGGAACTCCCCGGCGATCTGCCCGACAGCCGACCTCACCCTTCTGCCGCACGCCTACTGCTGCACGCCCAAGGGGCGCTAGACGGGGGCCGCCTCCTGACCGAACCGTTGCGTCAGAAGGTCCCCGGAAGCGCCGGCCGGGGCGGGCGCCGGCACGCCGCGAGCGAGGCGCCCGAGGGATCGCGATGGCGGTTCCGCGCCGTCGTCGCAGCGCCCCCCAGAACCGTCTCGGCCGGAAACCGCCTGTGGCGTCCGGGCGGCGGACTTCCGAGCCGTCACGGCGGCGCGCATCGCGCGCCGTTCGAGGAGAGCTCCCGGTCGCCCGCCGGGGCGGGCCCTGGAACGGTCGGCGCGGAACGAAGGCGAACCTCGCCGACGCCGAGGACCCCTCTCGCGTCGCGTCGTCGCAGCCGCCCGGCCGGGACCGGGGGAGGAGCCCACGGCCCGACGGGCTCTCGGCCGGGCCGCCGGCGACGGCTCGCGGGCGCTCAGTCGAGCTCGGCGAGCACCGTTTCGAGCGACAGCCGGGCCTCGCCGATCCGGAACGTGCCGTCCCGCTCGAGGCCGCTCACCGTACCGATCCGTTCGCGGCCGGCGAACACCAGCGAGGCCCGCCGGCCGCGCTCGTGACAGCGGGCGTTCCAGCTCGCCCGCACCGGCTCGAAGCCCTCGCCCTCGAGGCGGTCGAGCCAGCTCAGGAAGTGCCGACTCCAGGACTCGGCGAGGCGCGCCGTGTCGACCTCGCCGGCCCCGGCCTCGGCGAGCCCGATCCGCCCGGGATCGCGCCCCGGCTCGGAGGCGGGGCCGACCAGGTCGAGCGAGACGCCGAGCAGGAGCCAGGCGGGCGGCGCTTCGGCCGGCCCGGGCGCGATCGCGAAGCGCAGCCGGCCGATTTCCGCCCCGTCGACCAGGAGGCGCCCCGGCCAGACGAGCCCGACCGGTATCATGGGCGGCAGATGCGCGGCCAGCGTATCGGCCGTGGCGACCGCGAGCGTCGGCAAGAGGAACAGGCTCGCCGCCCGGTCGCGGTCGGGCTCGAGCACGAGGGCGAGTTCGAGCCGGTCGCTGCGGTCCTCGAGCAGCACGAGCCCGTCCTCGACCCCGCGCCCGAGCCGCCCTCGGGCGTGGGCGAACGGATCGCGGCCGCGCTCGATCAACGCGAGGCTGTAGACCGGCGGCAGGACCGGAGGCGTCACCTTATCTCTCGCACCGGCATCCTTTCTCGCACCGGCATGTCGCACCGGGAGGGGGCCTGTGGGCGAAGCCGCCGGTGGATCGCACAGTCGTTAGAGCTAGGCGGCGCCTCTCCGGCTGTCCAGGGCGACCGAGGGCGTGCCGTCGACGCTCGCCGCTGCGACCCCCATGGTCGGCGACGGTCCATCCCCGGGGCGCTCGCGCCGGTCTCGCCGCCCTGGCGGAGGCTCGCTCGGCCGGGGCCCCTTCGGCGGCCTCGCCGAAGTGGCCGCTCGCGCCGGCGGCCGAGCGCGCCGACGCCGCTTGCCGGCGCGGACGCTCAGGCCGGCGGATCGCGGGGGGGCGGTGCCATGCTCTCCCAGCTGCGCCCGGCGGCGACCACGCAGCCGGTGCCGTCCGGCGCCACGCTCAGGATCGTCCAGGTGCCGGTGCGTGGCGAGCTGAAGACCTGGATGAGGTTGCCGTTGCTCTGCAAGCCGATCGAGACCGGCACCTCGTCGTAGCGAGCGCCGAGCTGGCGGACCAGCTCCTTGTAGTCGTGGCAGAGCATCCGGACCACGCCCGAGGGGACCTCGGCGGTCGCCCCGGTCGCCGTGCCGAGCAAGAGGAGGACGAGCATTATCCCCGAGCCGCGAGCCGTCATGATGGCCACTCCGACCAGTCGGGCCGGCCGATCCGGTCCGACCGCGTCCATTGCACCATCCCTTTCCTAAGCTTCGGTTAACGCCGTCGCCACCCGATCCGATGACGCGTCCCCGAGGAGGGACCGGGGTACGTCGGCGACGCCAGCGGCCGTGCCACGGCCCGGGATCGCCTCCGCACCGCCGCGCGTCGTGGCCTCGCCAGGCTGCGCTGGTCGCGCCGCGGCCGGCGGGCCAGGCATCGATCTACCGTCCGGAGGAAGCCCGTGTCCGCCATCGATCCCGCCCTGCTCTCCGCCCGGGAACTCGTCCGCCTCTTCCGCCGGCGCGCGCTCTCGCCCGAAGAAGTGGCGAAAGCCTGCCTCGCCCGGATCGAGCGCTGGAACGCCGAGACCGGCGCCTTCACCCTGGTGGACGCCGAAGGCGCCCTCGAAGCGGCCCGGGCGAGC
>CALBAK010000048.1 GCA_937926445.1 uncultured Alphaproteobacteria bacterium | reverse complement strand
CCGAGAAGCCCCCAGAAATGCATTTCGCCCGGATAGCCCTGGATTCGGCCGATCTCGCGGTTCCCCTCGAGCAGGACGAAGGTCGGGACGAAGCTCGGCGGCCGCAGATGCGCGAGTTCGGCCGGAACGCCCTCGCCGAGATCGATCCGCCGCAGAGGCGCCCGCCGCGCTTCCGCGGTCTTGGGGTAGATCGGGCCGATCTCGGCCTCGAACCGAGCGCAGAAAGAGCAGCCGCGCTCGGAGAACATCACGAGCTCGGCGGCCGCGGCGGTCGTCGCGACCACCGCCGCACCGAGAAGCCCGAGCACCGCTCGGCGCACCGAGGCCTCGGCCACGAACCCCTCCTCTTCCGACGCGACTCGACCGCCGCACTCGCTCAACCGGCATTCTGCGCCGAGCGACCGATCGCCGCAACCCTGTCGACCTTGGCAGTCATATTAACGATGCCTTATATTGCCGACAAGTCCCGGGTCGCGTACGGCTGGACGCGATCCTCGCCGAGGATCCAGCTTTTTTCGTGTAACAAGACGGGCGTCCGGAACGGGCGGGCGCCGCGTGGGAGGCGACATGACGGTCGAGACGGTTCACAAAGGCATGGCGCTCTCTGGTGTCGCCGCGGCGATCACGGTGGCCGCCTCGGTCGCGGTCGGCCTCGGGACGGCCGCGGGACCGGCAGAGGCCGCGACCGCGGCACCGCTCGCGCTCGAGGGCTCCGCGGCGCCATCCCCCTGGAAGCGCTACAAGGACTGGAACCAGGCCGACTGGTCGAAGTTCAACGACCTCGCCCATCCCGATCGGGCACCGGCGCCGCCGAAGCCGGGCGAACTGCGGCAGGTCGCCGATCCGGGCAAGGGCGATCCCGCCAAGGGCAAGCAGCTCGCCTTCTCCCGCGCCCGCGGCGGCGGCTGCCTCTCGTGCCACATCATGGGCCCCGAGACGCTCGAGATGCCGGGCAATTCCGGCCCCGACCTCTCCGAGATCGGCACCTGGGGCCGCAGCGACCTCGAGCTCTTCAACCGGGTCTGGGACGCCCGGGTCTTCAATGCCGAGACCACGATGCCGCCCTGGGGCGCGCACGGCTACTACACCGAGCAGGAAGTGCGCGACATCGTCGCCTTCTTGCAGACGCTCAAGACGCCCGCGACCTTCGCCAATCCGCTCGACGACCCGGCCAAGCGGCCCTTGCCGGTCGAAGACCGCGACTGGACCGATCCCTTCGTCAACCCCTCGGCCGAGCTGATCGACACAGGTCGGGTGTTTTTCGAAAAGCCGGGTCCGAGCGGCCAATCCTGCGCTTCCTGCCACACCGATCCGGAGACCGCCTTCAAGGGCTGGGCGGCTCGCATGCCCTATTACGAGCCACGGCTCGACAAGGTGGTCGGTGTCGCCGAGTTCGTCGCCCGCCACGCGAAGGCGACGACCGGTGCGGAGTGGCTCATGCAGAGCCCGGAGAACACCGCGCTCCACGTCTACCTCACGAACCTGTCGGCCGGGACGAAGGTGAAGCTCGACGTCTCGAGCCCGGGGGCCCAAGATGCGCTGAAGCGCGGCGAGGCGCTCACCCGGCTCAAGATCGGCCAGCAACACATGGCCTGTGTCGACTGCCACGAGAAGATCGGCGAGACCTGGCTGCGCGGCCAGTTCCTCGGCAAGCTGCCGGGCCAGGTCGCGCATTTCCCGCTCTGGCGTACGAGCCGCCAGGAGACCTGGGACATCCGCAAGCGGTTCCAGTGGTGTGGGGTGCAGATCCGCGCCAACGACCTGCCGCCCGACGCCAAGGAGTACGGCGACCTCGAGATCTACCTCACCCATATCAGTGAGGGGTGGCCGATCGAGGCGCCGAACATCCGGCACTGACGCACGAAACCTCGAGCGAAGGAGACGAGATCGATGAGCACAGGCACCGCGGCGACCCGCCGCAGGATGATCGAGCAGGTGGGTGCGGGCGTGCTCGCCGCGGGCGGGCTCCTGCTCCTGGCACCCCGGGCCCGGGCCGATCTGGTCAAGGCCCAGAAACTCATGAAGGAGCTGATCGGCGACAGGACTCCGCAGGAGGGCAAGGTGCGGCTGGAGATGCCGCAGATCGCCGAGAACGGGCAGAGCGTTCCCCTGACCGCGGCGGTCGACAGCCCGATGACCCCCGACAATTACTGCAGGGTCGTCCACATTCTGGCCGACGGCAATCCCGAGGCCGGCGTGTGCAGCTTCGAGTTCACGCCGATGAGCGGCCGGGCCGAGTTCTCGACCCGTATGCGGCTCGCCCAGACCCAGAACGTCTGGGCGGTGGCGGAGATGTCCGACGGCTCGGTCTGGATGACCAAGACCGAGGTCAAGGTCACGATCGGCGGCTGCGGCGGCTGAGCGAAAGAGGAGGAGAGCACCCATGGCCGACATCAAGCCGCGGATCAAGGTCCCGAAGACCGCCAAGAAGGGCGAGGTCGTCGAGATCAAGACCCTCGTCAGCCACGTCATGGAGTCCGGCCAGCGCAAGGACGCCGAGGGCAAGACGATCCCGCGCAAGATCATCAACCGCTTCACCTGCGAGTTCAACGGCAAGCCGGTCTGCGAGATGACGCTGCACCCGGCGATCTCGGCGAACCCCTTCATCTCCTTCTTCGCGAAGGTCGAGGAGAGCGGGACGTTCACCTTCACCTGGTACGACGACGACGGCAGCGTCTACAAGGCCGAGAGCAAGATCGACGTCACCGCCTGAACAGCGTTCCCCGTCGTTCCCTTCCCGGACCGGGGCCGCACCTCCGGGTGCGGCCCGTGTGTCCAGAGCCCGCGGGAGGACCCTCTTGGTCAGCCGTCGCGACTTCTTCGCACTCGCCGCCGCCGCCGGTGCCATCCTGGGGCCAGGCCGGGCCGGCCGCCTCGCTGCCCGAGACCGGCTCTCCGAGGCCGATCTCTTGGCCTTCCGCCCGGTCGGCAACGTCACGGTCCTGCATCTGACCGACCTGCACGCCCAGCTCGTGCCGATCTGGTTCCGCGAGCCCTCGACCAATATCGGCGTGGGCGAGGTGCGCGGCCTGCCGCCGCACCTGACCGGCAAGGAGTTCCTGGCCCATTTCGGCATCGCCCCCGGCACCGCCGAGGCCCACGCCTTCACCGATCAGGACTTCGTCGAGCTCGCCCGACGTTTCGGTCGGGTCGGCGGGCTCGATCGGATCGCCACCCTCGTGAAGGCGATCCGCGCCGAGCGGCCGGGTCGCACGCTCCTCCTCGACGGCGGCGACGCCATGCAGGGGTCCTGGGTTGCGCTGCAGACCAGAGGCGCCGACATGGTGGCGGCGCTCCGGGCGCTGGGCGTCGAGGCCATGACCGGGCACTGGGAGTTCACCTACGGCGCCGAGCGGGTCGAGGCGATCGTCGAGGAGCTGGGCTTCCCCTTCCTCGCCGGCAACGTGCTCGACACCGAATGGGAGGAGCCGGTCTTCGAGTCGACCGCCTTCTTCGAGCGCGGTGGCGTCAAGATCGCGGTGATCGGCCAGGCCTTCCCCTACACCCCGGTCTCCAACCCGCGCTGGATGATCCCGCAATGGTCGTTCGGCATCCGCGAAGAGCGGGTGGCGGCCCATGTCGAGAAGGCCCGCGCGGCAGGGGCCGAACTGGTGATCCTCTCGAGCCACAACGGCTTCGACGTCGACCGCAAGCTCGTCTCGAGGGTCCCGGGCATCGACGTCGTCCTGACCGGCCACACCCACGACGCGCTTCCCCGAGCGCTCGTCGTCGGCAAGACGCTCGTCGTGGGCTCGGGCTCGAACGGCAAGTTCCTGGCCCGCCTCGACCTCGACGTGCAGGGCGGGGAAGTGAAGGACTTCGCCTTCCGCCTGATCCCCGTCTTCTCGGATGCGATCCGGCCCGATCCCGAAACGGCGAAGCTCGTCGAGGAGCTCCGCGCACCCTACCGGGCCGAGCTCGACCGGGTCGTGGGCCACACCGAGAGCCTCCTCTTCCGCCGCGGCAATTTCCAGGGGAGCTGGGACGATCTGATCTGCGAGGCGCTGCTCGAACAGCGCGATGCCGAGATCGCGCTCTCCCCGGGCTTCCGCTGGGGCCCCACCCTCCTCCCGGGCCAGCCGATCCGCATGGAGGACGTCTGGGCGCAGACCGCGATCACCTATCCGCAGGTCTACCGGATCGAGATGACGGGGGCGCAACTCAAGGACGTCCTCGAAGACGTCGCCGACAACATCTTCAACATCGACCCCTATTATCAGGGCGGCGGCGACATGGTGCGGGTCGGCGGCGTGAGTTTCGTGATCGACGTCGACCAGCCGATCGGCCGGCGGATCTCCGACATGACGTCGCTGAAGACCGGTCGGCCGATCGATCCCGCCCGCAAATACGTCGTGGCCGGCTGGGCCTCGGTCAACGAGGGGGTCGAGGGCCCGCCGGTGTGGGAGCTCGTCGCCCGCCACATCGAGGCGCGCAAGGTGATCTCCCTGCCGAAGGCCGGCCAGGTCCGGGTCAAGGGCGGCTGAGGCGGCGCCGGCGATGCTGGAGGTCGGCTTCCTCGCGGCGTTCGGCGCCGGCGTCCTCTCCTTCTTGAGCCCCTGCGTCCTGCCGCTCGTACCGCCCTATCTCTGCTTTCTGGGCGGGCTCTCGATGGAGCGGCTGCAGGGCGGGGTCGCGGGCGAGGAGGCCGTGGCCCTTCGCCGCCGCACGCTCCTCGCGGCCTTCCTCTTCGTCCTCGGCTTCTCCACGGTTTTCGTGAGTCTCGGGGCGACCGCGACCGCGGTGAGCCGCTTTCTCGCCGAGTGGAGCCTCGTGCTCGCCAAGGTCGCTGGCGTGGTCATCGTCCTTTTTGGCCTGCATTTCCTGGGCGTCTTCAAGATCGCGCTCCTGAATCGCGACATCCGCTTCCAGCCCGAGAAGCCGGCCGGCCTTTTGGGTGCCTATCTGATCGGCCTCGCCTTCGCCTTCGGCTGGACGCCGTGCGTGGGCCCGGTGCTCGCGGGCGTGCTGTTCGTGGCCGGTACCGAAGAGACGGTGCTGCGAGGAGCGCTCCTGCTCGCCGCCTATGCCGCCGGGCTCGGCCTGCCCTTCCTCCTTTCCGCTCTCCTGCTCGATCGGGCGGTAGCCGGGCTGCGCAGGATGCGGCGCTGGATCCCGACGGTCGAGCGGGCGACCGGCGCGCTCCTCGTCGCCACCGGTCTCCTGTTCGTGACCGGCCGGCTCAACGAGCTGTCGTTCTGGCTGCTCGAGACCTTCCCGATCCTCGGCCGCATCGGTTGAGCCGGGCGACGAAAGCCTGGTAGGAGCCGACCCAGCCCTTCGCGCGCGCTCGGCCGAAGGCGGCGTTCACGGCGATCCGTCGCCGGAAGCTCGCCCGCACCCGACTGGCGAGCTCGCAGCCGAGCGCGAGTTCGCCCGAATCCAGCATCGCGAGGACCCGGCGATAGCCGGCCTCGGCGCGGAACACCGCATCCGGAGCGTTGCACTCGGAATCCGGCCGCTGGCGGTAGACCCGCATCGGCCGGCGAACGATCGGGTAGGAGCCGAGCCGGTCGAGCAGCAGGAGGTTGAAGACCACGTCGTCGCAGATCGGCACCTCGAGCCAGCGGACGCCGAGCGTACGATCGACCACCGGCAGGACCGGCACCGGATCGTCCAACAGGAGATCGGGTCCGAGCTCGACCGTCTCCTCCTCGCCCGGGCCGAGCCAGGTGCGCAGGAGCGTACCGTCCGCCTCCTCGACGATCCGCACGTCGTCGCTCGCGGCACCCCGGGCGAGCGCGAGCGGCGCGAGCGTGGCGAGGCGCTCCGGGGCGAAGGTGTCGTCGGCATCGAGCGGGGCCACGAGCCGGCCGCGGGCGACCTCGAGTGCGACGTTGCGGGCGTGCGCCACGCCCGTGCGCACCCCGCCCGTGGCGACGAAGCGGATCCGCGGATCGGCGATCCCTTCCGCCTCGAGCAGCGCCGGATAGTCGGGATCGCCGTCGTCGACCGCTACCACCGCTTCCCAGTCGGGAAGGGTCTGGGCCCGGAGCGAGGCGAGACAGCGGACGAGCGTCGCCCGTCCCCGGAAAACCGGGATCAGGACCGAGACGAGCGGCGCCACGCCGCGCTCAGCCCATCTTGAGGGCGGCGAGGAAGGCCTCTTGGGGGATCTCCACCTGGCCCACCTGGCGCATGCGTTTCTTCCCTTCCTTCTGCTTCTCGAGGAGCTTGCGCTTCCTGGTGACGTCGCCGCCGTAGCATTTGGCGAGCACGTCCTTGCGGAACGCCTTGACCGTCTCCCGCGCGATGATCCGGCCGCCGATCGCCGCCTGGATCGCCACCTGGAACATCTGCCGCGGGATCAGGTCCTTGAGCTTCTCGCAGACCGCCCGCCCGCGGCTCTCGGCCATGCTCCGGTGCACGATCATCGCGAGCGAATCGACCCGCTCGCCGTTGACCAGGATGTCGACCTTGACGAGGTCGGATTCGCCGTAGCCGTCGAGCTGGTAATCGAAACTCGCGTAGCCGCGCGTACACGACTTCAGCCTGTCGTAGAAGTCGAAGACCACCTCGTTCAACGGCAACCGGTACACCACCATCGCCCGGTTGCCGACATAGGTTAGCTCCTGCTGGATCCCGCGCTTCTCCTGGCAGAGTTCGAGCACCTTGCCGAGATATTCGTCGGGTACGAGGATCGTGGCCTTGATCCAGGGCTCCTCGACCTTCGCGATCCGGGTGGGGTCGGGATAGTCCGACGGGTTGTGCAACTCCATGACCTTCCCGTCGGTCGTGTGCACCCGATAGACGACCGAGGGTGCTGTGATCACGAGATCGAGCCCGAACTCGCGCTCGAGCCGCTCCTGGATGATTTCGAGGTGCAACAGGCCCAGAAAACCGCAGCGGAAGCCGAGGCCGAGTGCCCCGCTGCTCTCGGGCTCGAAGACGAAGCTCGAATCGTTGAGCCGCAGCTTGGCGAGGCTGTCGCGCAGCGTCTCGTACTCGGCGGCATCGGTCGGGTACATGCCGCAGAAGACCACGGGCTGGCTCGGCCGGAAGCCGGGCAGGGGGGCGGCTGCGGGCTTGCGGTCGTCGGTGATCGTGTCGCCCACCCGCGCATCCGCGATCTCCTTGATCGCGGCCGTGATGTAGCCGACCTCGCCGGGACCGAGGCGCTCGACCTGCAAGGGCTTGGGGGTGAAGACGCCGATCCGGTCGATGGTGTGGACCGCACCCGTTCCCATGAAGCGGATCTTGAGGCCGCGCACGAGCTCGCCGTTCTTGACCCGCACGAGGGTCACGACGCCGAGATAGGGGTCGTACCAGGAATCCACGACGAGCGCCTGCAGCGCTGCCGCGGGATCACCTTGGGGTGGGGGCAGACGGTGGACGATCGCCTCGAGGAGCTCGTCCACACCCTCTCCGGTCTTGGCCGAGATCAAGAGCGCGTCCTTGGCATCGAGGCCGATGATGTCCTCGATCTGCTGCTTGACCCGCTCGGGTTCCGCCGCCGGCAGATCGATCTTGTTGAGTACGGGCACGATCTCGAGGTCGGCGTCGATCGCCTGGTAGGCGTTGGCGAGAGTCTGCGCCTCCACGCCCTGGGTCGCGTCGACGAGCAGGAGCGCGCCCTCGCAGGCCCGCAAGGACCGGCTCACTTCGTAGGCGAAGTCGACATGGCCGGGTGTGTCGACGAGATTGAAGACGTAGTCCTCGCCGTTCTTCGCGCGGTAGCGCAGCCGGACGGTCTGCGCCTTGATGGTGATGCCGCGCTCGCGCTCGATGTCCATCGAATCGAGCACCTGCGAGGTCATCTCGCGCGGATCCAGCCCGCCGCACTTCTCGATGAGGCGGTCGGCCAGCGTCGACTTGCCGTGGTCGATGTGCGCCACGATCGCGAAGTTGCGGATACGGGAAAGCTCGGTCATGGAAAGCCGCTCGATCCTCGCTCTGGAAAACGTCCGGGCGCCAGGGCCGCCCGAGGTCGCGGGCGCCCCGGAGGACGCGCACGATCCGCACACCGTAGTTCTTCGGCCGCCGGAAAGAACATGTAGAGCGGGACGGGCCGGGAGCGAAGTCCGGGCGAGCGTTCGACACGCGCCCTGCCGATCCCGGGATGCTCGGCGAGCCGGTCGGCCGCGCCCCGGGGCACCCGCTCTGCCGGCCCGATCCCGGCCTGCCGTGTGAGCCACCCCGCGATCGCCACGAGATCCTCTTCCGCCGGCCGGGCGAACCGGGCCTCGCGCCGGCGCTTCATGCCAGGCGGCGATTCGCCCGGCTCGGGATCTCGGCGAGCGCCGCCTCGAGCCCCCGCAGGAGCTCGAACACCCCTTCCCCGGCCCGCTCGGCCACGCGCTCGCGCATCCGCTTCCCTTCCGACCTCGCCCGCAAGATGGCCGCCCGGGCGGCGGCGGGCAAGGCCGCCCGGCTCGGCCCGGCCAGGGCAGCACACCGCGCGGCAACCCGGCCCGGCTGGCGAGGGCGGAGGCCGCTCGGCGAGCCCGCGCCCGCTCGTCGGGGCCGCCCCGCGCTGCGCGCCGAGGCCGTCCCGGCGGCCGCCAGCTTCTCGAAATAGGCCCAGCCGAAGCCCGGCTGTTCGGCGAGCGTGCCGACGTGGATCACCACCGCCCCCGAACAGAGCGGCGAGGGCATGATCACCCGGCCCTCGGCATCGGGCCGCAACGGATCGTTCCGGCTCTGCGGTCGCTGGCGGACGAGGTTCGTGTTGTAGACGATGCCGATGGTGATCACCTCGGTGGCGAACCAGCGCACCTGCGAGTCGGAGAAGCGCGCTGGGCGCGCGACCCGGGCTTTGGGACGGGCCGGGAGCCGGCCGGCCAGAGCGAGCCGGGTGACCGCCACCTCGTCGGCGATCCGCACGACATCGGCCTCGCGGTGCCCCGGCGGCGAATTCGGCCGTGAGCTCGTTCACGACCTCGGTCGTGCCCGAGCGGAACATCTCCACCTCGATCGCCGGCTCGACCTTCTAGAAGAGATAGAGAACGGCCTTCATTTGATCGGTCGGCTGCGAGGTGTAGAGCACGAGCTTGTCGGCCGAAGCCGCCCCGCTCCGGAGCGCGGCCAGAGGCGCTACGAGGATCCCGGACCGATGCGCGCGCACGACGTCTTCCCGACGGCGCGTCTGCCCCGCGCCGGGAGCAACCGCGTGACGATCGCGTGACCGTCGCTGCCGCCGGGTCCGGGGTCGAGCCCGCGCTCGAATCGGATCGCGACCTCCGGGAAGGCCACCTAGAACGCCGCTCGATCCGGCGCAGGGTCGAAGAGCGGAACGAGCCGCTTCGGCCGTACCGCGGCCACGAGCGCCTCGAGCGTCGCCCGATCGGGATGGACCGGCCAGCACCTCTGGATCGCCTTCCCGGCCTCCAAAAGCTCGTGCGCCGGGCAGCTTCTGGGCACGCGGTCCGTGAGCACGATCCGCGCGTCCCGCCGTCCCGCCCAGCGCCGCTCGCCGCTCGCCGAGCGGGGTCGGATCGAGCCCGTAGGACGCGTCGACGAGCAGGGTTCCCGCGGCCGGCGGCGGGTCGAAGGCCAAAACCTCCGAGCGGTCGAGGACATCGCCCGTGTAGAGCAGCCCCTCGCCCGCCGCGAGATGCAGCCAGACCCCGCCCGGCGCGTGCCCGGCGCGGCCGGTCCGCACGGCCAGGCCCGCCACCTCGACGGAGCCGGAAAGCGGGAGCGTGCCGCCTTCCGGCAGATCGCGCAGCGCGCGGAGTTCGGCCGTGGCCCAGACAGGCGGGTCGCCGAGCTCGGTCAGGCGGTCGAGCGCCCCCGCATGGTAGACGTGCCCGTGGGTGAGGAGCAGCGCATCGACCCGCCCCACGCCATCGAGCGGCACCGCCGCCCCGGGCTCGGGCCCGCGACCGAGGTCGAAGAGCAGCCGCGCCCCGCCCGCCTCGACCAGCACCGCCGCCGGTCCCTTGGCGAACAGGCCCGAGAGGATCGTTATCCGCATCGCCGCGCGCACCGCCGAAAAGACCGGACCCTCGTTGACGCGACCCGGCCGCCCCGTCTAGCCAGCCCGCGAGCCAGGGGAGGCCGCCCGTGCCGGAAGAGAAGATCTGCGCGATCGTGGGTTGCGGCCTGATCGGCCGCGCCTGGGCCATCGACTTCGCGAGGGGCGGCTGGACCGTCCGCCTCTTCGACCCGGTCGAGGGTGCGGTCGAGGCCGCGCTTTCGACCATCGAGCGACTGCTCGCCGATCTCGTCGAGAACGGA
>CALBAK010000047.1 GCA_937926445.1 uncultured Alphaproteobacteria bacterium | reverse complement strand
GCGGCCTGGGTGATCGCGTCCGCCGAGGTCTGCCGGGCGGAGGCGTGGAAGGCATCCAGATAGGCGCGGTAGAGTTCGTCGCGCTCCACCTCGGCGACGATCCGGTCCATGATCGCCACCGCCTCGACCGGCCAGGCGCCGGAGGCACTCTCGGCCGAGAGCATCACCGCATCGGCCCCGTCGTAGACCGCGGTCGCCACGTCCGAGGCCTCGGCCCGGGTCGGCGCCGGGTTCGTGATCATGCTTTCGAGCATCTGGGTGGCGACCACCACGGGCTTGCCCGCCTCGCGGGCGAGACGGACGATCTTCTTCTGCAGCCCCGGCACCCGCTCGGGCGGCAGCTCGACGCCCAGATCGCCGCGCGCGATCATGATCGCATCGGCCAGATCGACGATCTCGTCGAGCCGCTCGATCGCCGAGGGCTTCTCGATCTTGGCCATGATCGAGGCGCGGCCGGCCACCAGCCGCTTGGCCTCGGCCACGTCGTCGGGGCGCTGGACGAAGGAGAGCGCCACCCAATCGAAGCCGAGCTCCATGCCGAAGGCGAGGTCGCGGCGGTCCTTGTCGGTCAAGGCCGGGATCGGCAGGACGACCCCGGGAACGTTCACGCCCTTGCGGTCGGAGAGCGGCCCGCCGGCGGTGACCACCGTTTCGGCCAGGCCGGCCTCGGCCCGCTCGACCCGAAGTCGGATCTTGCCGTCGTCGAGCAGGAGGTCGGCACCCGGGGCCAGCACCTGGAGGATCTCGGGATGCGGGAGCTGGACGCGAGTGGTATCGCCCGGGGTCGGGTCGAGGTCGAGCCGGAAAGCCTGCCCCGGCTCGAGCCGGACCTTGCCCTCGGCGAACGTCCCGATCCGCAGCTTCGGGCCCTGCAGGTCGATGAGCGTGCCGATGGGCCTGCCGCGCGCCTTCTCGATCTCGCGGACGATGGCGAAGCGGGCGGCGTGGTCCTCGTGACTGCCGTGGCTGAAGTTGAAGCGGAACACGTCGGCTCCGGCCTCGAAGAGCGCCTCGATCCGCTCGCGCGTCGCACTCGAGGGACCGAGCGTGGCCAGGATCTTGGTCGACCGCTCGCGACGCATGCTCTCCTCCCGGGGCGCGGCGGGTCGGGCTAGCGTCACCTGCCGCGCGAGCACCTGCCCTTAGAGGATCGAGGAGCGGCCGTCACGCCGCATTCGACCGCGCCCTTCCGAATGGCTGGCCCGCCCGGCGCCGAACGGCTAGCCTCCCGGGAGCCAATCACGGAATCGCCATGGCCCGCCTCGACCGCCGCCGGCCCGGCCCGGCTCATCTCGCGAGCCTCGCCCTCGATCCGACCGCCCGGGAACCGCTCTATCGGCAACTCTACTTCGCCATACGTGACGCGATTCTGACGGGCCGGCTGCAGCCGGGTGCGCGGCTGCCGGCGAGCCGCACCCTCGCCCGCGATCTGGGGGTGTCGCGCAACACCGTGCTCGCGGCCTTCGAGCAGCTCGCCGCGGAGGGCTATCTGGGCGGCCGGGTCGGCGCCGGCTCCTATGTCAGCCGTTCGCTTCCCGAAGAAGCGCTGACCGCTCGCACCGAGGCGCCGCCGCGGCCGGCCGGCCGGGCACCCGGGCCCTCGGCGCGCGGCCGCCGCCTCGTGGGCCTCGCCCGCGGTTCCGTCCGCGCCCGGCCCTTCGCACCCGGCTTGCCCGAGCTCGCCGCCTTCCCCTTCGAGGAGTTCGCGAAGCTCCTCCAACGCCACTGGCGCGCCCCGCCGGCCTCCTTTCTGATCGGCGCCGACCCGATGGGCTGGCGGCCGCTGCGCGAAGCTCTGGCGGCCCATCTCGGGGTGGCCCGGGCGGTCCGCTGCACGGCCGATCAGGTGCTGATCGTGAGCGGTGCCCAGCAGGCGCTCGACCTTTCGGCGCGCGTGCTGGTCGACCCGGGCGATCGGGTATGGGTGGAGGAGCCGGGCTATGCCGGGCTCGAGGGGGCACTGCTCGCGGCCGGGGCCGAGCTCGTGCCGGTGCCGGTCGACCGGGAGGGCCTGTCGGTGGCGGCGGGGCGAGCGCTGGCGCCCACCGCGCGGATGGCCTGTGTCGCGCCGAGCCACCAGTACCCGCTCGGCGTCACCATGAGCCTCGCCCGCCGGCTCGAGCTGCTGGACTGGGCGCGTACGGCCGATGCCTTCGTCCTCGAGGACGATTACGACAGCGAATACCGCTACGCCGGCCGGCCGCTCGCAGCCTTGCAGGGCCTCGATGCCGACGGCCGGGTGATCTATGTCGGCACGATGAGCAAGATCCTGTTCCCGGGCCTGCGGCTCGGCTACATGGTCGTGCCGGCTCATCTCGTGGACGCCTTCGCCGCGGTGCGGCGCATCAGCGACACCCATCCGCCGATGCTGGCCCAGCCGGCGCTCGCCGAGTTCGTGGCCGACGGCCGGCTGGCCCAGCACATCCGCCGGATGCGGGCCCTCTACGCCGAGCGCCAGGCGCGGTTCCTCGAACTCGCCGCGGCGATCGTCGGGCCCGACCTCGAGCTCGCCCCCTCCGAGGCCGGCATGCATCTCGTGGGGTGGCTGCCGAAGGGGCTCGACGATCGGGCGGTGGCGGCGGAGGCGGCCCGGCTCGGCGTCGAGGCACCGCCGCTCTCGGCCCATTATCGCGGCCGGCCGCCGCGGCCCGGGCTCCTGTTGGGCTACGCCGGGGTCGGCGAGACCGAGACCCGACAGGGGCTCGCTCTCCTCGCCCGGGCGATCCGCACGGTGGCGGCGGGCGCCCGACGGGCGGCGGAGTAGCGCCGCGCGGCGACGAGCGGTCGGCGTCGACGGTTTATCAACCTTTCCGCGGCATACTCGCCGCCGCGAGGCCGATGGCGGCGCACCTTCCGGCGTTCGTCACCCGAGGGCTCGACCATGTCGTTCGAAGATTATGCGGCCTTTTGCTCGCTCTCGGCGCTGCTCGTGGTGGTCTCGTGCGGCCTCGTGGACCCTGGCCTGGTCGGCGAGCTAGCGCCGGTGGCGGGCTCGCACGACCCGGCTCGTCGCCCTGCCCGCTCGCTCCCCGTGGGGAGATCGCGTCTCTCGCGAGATGGTCCGCGATCTCGGGCCCGCCCCCGAGAGAGTCCGCTCGTGATCGTGGAACCCGTCTTCGTTCCGAGCTCTCGCTTCGACGGGCGCCTGTCGGGCCCTTTCGTCCGAGCGTCGGTCCGCTCGATCGACCACCCCATCGACCGACATGCGCGCATCGCCCCTGTCGCGTTCCGACCGTGTTTCGCCTCGGGCTCGGTCGAGGTACCGAACGGTATCTCCGTCCCACCGTGGCGGTCCGCGTTCTTCGGACCGCAAAAGGAGCTCGCCGAACGCGCCGGAGATCGGCCGGGCCGGTCTCGGGTTCGCGATTGCCCGGCGTCGCGCGGACGAGCGGGCCCCGTCGCGCGGTGGCCTGTCGGAAGATCGCGTCGTGGTTGTGCCAGATCGGCGCAGCCGAGGAGGCGGGCGCCGTGGCGGTATCTCGATCGGACGATCCTCTTCGGCCTCGACGGCGCGCGGGTCCTCGTCTGGCCGATGGTGCTGCCGCTCTACGCGCTGGTGCTTCCGATCGGCGCGCGCGATCCGCCCCGGCCTCGCCTCGCACGACACGGTCAACCTCGTGCTGGCGCTCGAGGACCGGTTCGGCGTGGAGTTCCCCGACCGTTTCCTCGACCGCGGGACCTTTCGGACGATCGCCTATCCGGCCGCCGCGCTGCGCGAGCTCCTTCCCGACGAGACATCCGCACGAGCCCGCTCGAGTGCCCCCGCATGGCCGCGGTCGCGGCCATGCACGCGGAGGCGGTCGACCGCCAGGGGCGCTTCCCCCGCGAGGCGGTGGAAGCACTCGCGGCCGAGCCTCTGCTCGGAGTCGTGGTGCCGCGACCGCTCGGTGGAGAGGGGACCGCTGTCCCCGAGGTCGGCGAGATCGCCCATCCGCTCGGCCGGCATTTCTGTGCCGCGGCCATGGTCTGCGCAACGCACCGGATCCGGGCCGCCCGCTTCGTCCGGCACGGGCGCGACAACCCGTTGCACCCTGCTTTCCCGGCCCGCCTGGCGGCCGAGCACCTGCTGCTAGCCTCGGCGACCAGCGAGGCGGGGACGGGCGGCGATCTGCGCTCGAGCCGGTGCTCGATCGAACGCTGCGCCGATCGGATCCGCTGCGCCGAGAACGCCACCGTCGTTTCCTGCGGCGAGGATGCGCGCGGCGTTCCGCTGACCGCGCGGTGGGCGCCGGATGCACCGTCCGACGACCCGGTCCTCCGGTCGCTGCAGGAAGAGGCCGATCGGCTCGAGCGGACCACCGGCTGGAAAGCTCCGGGCATGCGCGAGACTCGCTCGGATGGCTTCTGGCCGCACGCCGACGCGCCGGCCGACCGGGTGTTCTCGGAACCCTTCGGCGCGACAACCGAGCGGACCCGGGTGCCCGTGACCCATGCCTTCTGGAGCACGCTCCGGCGGAGCATCGCCGGTGCCGCCGTCGCTCGCACGCGCCTTCCTGCGCGCTTCGGCTCGCCGGCGCCCGAGCGACACGCCCCCGGTGCCGAGCGCCTCGTCGAGGCCGTGAGCCGGCTGCAGGCGGTCCGGGCCGCGATCGCCGACGCGACGCGACGCTGGGAGACGGCGTCGGGGGCGCTGCCGATGGCGCTGGCGCTCGAGCCCGACGATCGGGAGACCCGCTGCCCGCGCGAGTGCCTCGCAGCGGCACTCGACGCGGTCCAGATCACCGGCCTCGCCGGGTTCCGCAACGACGGCCCGTGAAGCGTGGCGCCACCGCTGCGCGACCTAACCTCGGCCCCGATCATGATCAACAACCACCGAGTCACCGCGTACAGCGCGGGCCTCGTCCTCGCGGTCAAGGGTGAGCCGGAGCAGCTCGCATGACGATCACGCTCGCCCCCAACGCCCTGCTCGAGAAACTGCTGGCCGCAGGACTGCTCGTGCCGACCGGCGTCGACGGGCTCAACGGCCGATCGGCCGTGCTCGAGGAGCTCCTCGACCAGCTCGACGATCTCGTGAGCGCACTCGTCGCCGAGGACAGCGCCGAGCGCCTGCGGTTCCCCCGGGCCCTGCCGCGTCGCACGCTCGGGGGCAGCGGTTACATCAAGGGTTTCCCCCATTCGGCCGGTACCGTCCACGCCTTCGTGGGCGACGATCGCGATCGCCGCTCTCGATCCGCTGCGACGCCGGCTCCGCTACATCCGCGATCGCGGCCGGTTCGAAGCCGAAGGGGAGAACGTCGACGGCATCCTTCGCACGGGACCGCCAGAGACCCGGTCCGTGGGCATCTGCACCCGACACGAGGACGGCGTGGCACAGCTCGTGGTCGAGCTGGAGGCAGCTCGGCGCGGTGGCAAGCCACCCACGGGCGAGCTTCGGATCGGCGAGCATCGGTTCCCCCTCGCGAAAGCCGGGCCGGGATCGGCTGCGCGCCGAGCTCGTGCTGCCCGGACTCGCGCCCTGGTGGCCCTGGACGCACGGCTAGCCCGCGCTCCACCCCTGTCCGTCACGATCGGAGGCGAGCGGCTCGAGCTCGGTCGGACGGGTTTCCCTCGGTCGGCATCGACCGTGGCCAGGACGGTTGCGGCTTCGGCTTTCGGATCAACGGCGTGCCGCTCTTCGAGCGTCGCGCCGACCCGATGAAGGTCGATCCGGTCGATCTCGCCGTCGGTCGCGAGGCCGTCGGACCGGGCCTGCGCCTTTTTCGCGAGGCCGGCTGCAACGTGCTGCGCGTGCCGGGTACCACGGTTTACGACGACGATCCGCTCCGCGAACGGTTCGACGAGCTCGGGATCCCGGTGCGGCAGGAACCGATGCTCCCCGATCTCGACTGCCCCGTGGAGGAGCCGACCCGGCGCGCGGCCCCGCTCGAGGAGGCCAAGGCGCTGCTCGACCGTACCCAGCGGCATCCCTCTCTCACCCTGCTGTACGGGGGAAGCGAGATCGCGCATCGAGCGGCGACCCACGGGCAGTGGGAGAGTGCCGAGCCGCGGCCGACGGGCTTCACGAGCGAGCTCGCGGCGCTCGTCGAGCGTCTGCGCCTCGATCCGCCGTTCCTGCCGCACAGCCCGATGGGTGGCTCCCGCCCCTTCGCGCTCGACGAAGGGCCGAGGCATGCCTGCGCTCTCGGGGCCTGTCTGCGGCCGATCGCCGAGGCGCAGGCCGCTCCGCCGCGCTTCCCCGCCCGATGTCTGGCGCTCGCTGGGCTACCCGAGGCCGCGAGCCTCGCGCGGATGGTCCCGGCCGACGTCGGGGTCGGTCACGACCGCCGCTGCAAAACCCTGGTGCCGCGCGATTGTCGCGGCTCCTGGGATTTCGAGGACGTGCGCGAGCATTATCTCGAGGAGCTGTTGGGGGTCGACGCGCGGCAACTCCGGCGGGTCGACCCCGAGCGCCGGCTCGAGCGCTCCCGGGCGACCGCGTTCGAGCGCGAGCGACGGGTGCGCACGGCCTGGCGCCGACCGGGCTCGCCTTGCCGTGGCGCGCTCGTCCGGCACGCCCGTGACCTCTCGCCCGGCACGGGGTTCGGGGTGCTGGACGCCTTCGGCCTGCCGAGGCCCGCCCGGCACGCCATGAATCAAGTCCTGAAGCCGTTTCGGCTCCTGCCGACGGACGAGGCGCTCGACGGTATCGACGTCCTCCTCTCGAACGATCCGCCGGGGTCGGCCGCGGTCCGACTCGAGATCCTCTGCCTGTGCGAGGGTGGCGTGCCGATCGCGCGCGGGGTGCGCGAGCTCCGGGTCGAGGGCCACGGAGCGGTGACGTTCTCGGTTTTCCGGGTCCTGCCGGGCTTCGTCGACCCGAGCTGCGCCTACCGCTCCGGGCCATCCCGGCGGGATGCGGTCGTGGCCCCTATCTTCCATCCGCACACCGAGACCCTGCTCGACGAGCCCACGCATCCGATCGGCCGGCACGAACCGCGCCGTCGCGACCCGGGTCTCGAGGCCGCGCTCGAGCGAGGACCCGACGGCCGGCGGCCGCAGCTGCGCTGCCGCCCCCTCGCCCGCTTCGTGCGGATCGACGACGAGGCGTTCCGGGTGGCGTCCGCCTGGTTCCAATCGACGCCGGGCCGCGACCGCCTTCTGGACCGGGAGCCCCTGCCAGCCGGCCGTGGGTTTCGTTCTTCCGGCCGGGTGCACACTATCGGCTGCTCGTATCCGATCGCCGAGGGCGAGGGTGCCGGGGGGACGCAACCGTGATCCCCCTCGCCTTTTCGGGCTGTCTCGGCTGGCTCCATCCGGCGACGGGTGGGAGCGGGGTGGTGCTCTGCCCGCCCTGGGGGTTCGAGTCGCTCTTCGTCCATCGCAGCCTCCTCGCCCTCGCCGCTGCGCTCGCGGCGGTCGGCCTGCCCTGCCTGCGGTTCGATCTGCCGGGCACGGGCGAGTCCCTCGATCCGGCGCCAGAGGAACCCCACCCAGACCACTGGATCGCCGCTCCGTGTGCATCGGTGGACCTCCTGCGTACGCGAACGGGCGCCGGGCAGGTGGTCCTCGTCGGGCTTCGCCTCGGTGCTCTTCTGGTGGCCGAGGGGGCGCTTCGGCTGGGTGGTGTGGAGCGCATCGTGCTTCTCGCGCTACCGGCGAGCGGGCGAGCCTTTTTGTGCGAACTGCGAGCTCGGGTCCGGCTCTCCGGAGCCGGGCCGAGCGACTGCGGCTCGGCGGCCCCGAACGACGGGCTCGTGGCCGGAGGCTTCGCGCTCGACGGTGGGACACTCGCCGCGCTCGCCGGGCTCGATCCCTTCGCCGCGTCGCGGCCACCCGGCCCGCGGGTGTCGATCCTCGGGCGGCCCGATGCGCCCCGGAGCGCGAGCCCGGCCCGCGCCTGGGCGACCGCCGGTGCCGTCGTCGAGACCGAGCCGTTCGAGGGCCATGTCGAGGCGATGCGCGACCCGCTTCTCTTGGAACCGCCGCGAAGGACGATCGATCGCGTGGTCCGCTTCCTCGCCGAGGACGGTCCGGCCGACATCCCTCGGAGGGCGGCTGCGGTCGGGCGGGTTCCGGAGGCCGTCCTCGAGGGCCGGGGCTTCGTCGAACGGACGCTCCGGTTCGGACCGGACGATCGGCTCGTCGGCACGCTCTGCGAGCCTGCCGCCGACCCGAATGCGGAGGATCCGCCGGCCCCTCTGATCCTCAACACGGGGGCCACGCCGCGCGCCGGCGCCGGTCGGTCCGAAGTGGAGCTCGCTCGTACGCTCGCCCTCGACGGCGCGTGCAGCCTCCGGCTCGACCTCGGGGGGGATTGGCGACAGCGCCCTTCCGCCCGGCGAGCCGGCGGGCGACATCGTATCGACGCGGCGCGATCCTCGAGATTCGCGCGGCTCTCGACCTTTTGGAGGCCCGCGGCGCCCGCGCCGTAGTCGGACTCGGGGTCTGCTCCGGCGCCTTCATGGCCTTCCATGCGGCGCTCGCGGAGCCGAGGCTCGTCGGTCTCGTCCTCGTCAATCTGCCGCGTTTCAGTTGGCGGCCCTTCCATCCCCTGGTCTTCGTGCGCACGCGTGCCCTCCTCGGCCTGCTCGCGCGCCCGGCCACCTGGTGGCGGGTCGTCACCGGCTCCGACGAGCTCGTAGCTGCCCTTCGGGTCCTGGCCGAGCGCTCCGCCGCGCGTTCCGCGGGACACCTGCGACGGCCCTTCCGGCGGCTGCTGGTTGCCGCCTCGTGGCCGAGGCGTGCGCTGCGGCGGTTGATCGAGCGCGGGTTACGGCTGCTCGTCCTCTACGCGGCCGACGATCCCGGTCTGCCGATCTTCGATCGCCTGGTCGACGGCGCTCGTGGCCCGCTGATCGGCGGCTGCCTCCATGTCAGAGTGGTGAAAGGGGTCGGCCGCGGCTTCGCCGAGCCGGCGGCACGCAGGCTGTTGCTCGGGCCGGTCCGCGAACGGCTCGATCGTCAGCGGCCGCCTCCCACCGTGGCGCCGGTATCCGGCCGGCCGCCACCACCAGCCGCAAGAGGGAAGGCGCAGCCGCGAATCTCCGGCCCGGGCCCTCCCGAGCCGGTGGGCGCCGAGGCCGAGGCTGGCCCGCGGGTCCGAGGGACGTACCTTCGGGTCGAGCCTCGAACCCGAGAGTATCCGGTCTTCGAGGCCGCGCGCTCGGTGCCGGCGGGCGGCGCCTCCAGACGGAACCACCCGGCGCCCCGATCGGGTGTACGGCCGAATGTCCGGCCCGTGCGGTGACACGCGAAGAGCGGGTGCGGCGAGCCGGATCCGTGTGGCGTTGGTCGCGCGGTCGAACAGCCCGGTCCGGCGCTAGGGGCTGCGTGCCGCTCCCAGTTCTCCCCGACCGGCTCGCCGGGCAGCTCGGGCGGCAGGGATGGAACCGATCGTCCGTGCCGGCCGCCCCGGACGAGGCCGGGTCCCTCGCTCGCGCGACCCGGGTTCTCGCCGTCGGTCGTTGCCCGGCGGATTTCCGACAGTGATTAAGGATTTTTCTCTAATCACAGGAACCAGCTCTGGCAGTTCCGGCTGCGGCGCGGCCGCGCAGGGCGGGAGGCGGGGCGGACTATCCGGAGCCGTCGGGTTCCCGAGGGCGGCACCTCGCCGACGTTCGACGGCGCGGTTTCGCGACGGCGTCCCTCGGCTCGGGGCGGCCCGAAATCGGTGGCGGGGACGCCGCAGCCCGAGGCGGACCCGGAGCCTCCTCGTGCGAGGTTCCGCGCCCGGTTCGGCGGTCGCCGGGCGGCCGGTCGCGTCGACGTCGGTGGGTAGCGGCGATCGGGCGAGGAAGCGTGGACGGCGCGGACCGGGCTCGCCGCGGCCTCGGCTCTCGGGGAGGTGCCGGTCGGGGCGGTCGTGCGGCGGGCCATGGCGAACTTAGGTGCACCGTCCGGGGTCGCGGCGGGCCCGCCGAGCCCGGCGCTCTGGCCCTCGGTCGGGAATTCGTCGAAGCGGCCGACCGCGTAGCCCACCCGGCGGTGGCCGCGGAAGGGGAGGATCCGGACGCTGCTGTCGGCCCGCACGAGCACGTCGCTCGGCGAGCGCGCGCTGCGCGGCAGCGCGATCGACTCGAGCTGACCGCCGGGGTCGATCCGCACGAGCCGATGGGCCCGCTGCGAGATCGCTCGAACGGCACTGCGGGGGCCGATGGCGACATCGACGGGGCTCGCCTCCCCGTAGCGCACGCAAGGGCAGGTGAGCCGCCCATCGAAAAGCCGCGTGAAGCTGCGCACGGCTCCTTCGGCGAACATGGGTCTGCCGGCCGCGGCGGCAGTCCGCCCCGGCCGCGCGCTGGGCGGCTCAAGCGGCACCGCGCTCGCCGCCCCGCAAGGCGCGTTGCGGACCAGGGCACGGGCCTCCGGATCGGCGAACCGCGCGGCACCGTCCGGCGTCCGCGCGAGCCCCCGGGCTCGAGCCTGCGCCCCGGCTCGGGCAGCCGGCCGACTGCCGCGGCATCGCCGAGAGCCAAGCCGACGTTCCCCTCGCGGGCGATGGCGATCGGCCTCGAAAAGTCTTCCGGAACCGCGATCGCGAACTCGCCGGAGCGCGGGCCGGCCGAACGCGTCGCCGTGGCGATGTCAACGCCCTTCGTGGTCGACCGGCTCTGGCCGCACCCCTCGAGCGAGAGCGGCCGGCCGTGCTCGTGAACGGGCTTTCCGCCGTGCACGCGGCCCTCGGCCCGGTGGCTGGCCGAGCGGACGTTGCTCTCGCGCCGGCGGGCGCCGAGGTGACGAGGGAGCGATGCCCGTTCGCGCCCCCGGCACCCATCGATGGGCACGCGCAGCCCGTTCAGAGCAGGATGCGCGCGTGGGCGCTCGTTCGATCGCCGGGAGGCGGCTGATCGCGGGCGGTCGTGCCCGCTCGGGAGCGCGGCGACGATGGCTGGCGGGCTGGCCACCGCTGGGCCGGGGGCCGTGGCGACTGCGGGGGGCAGAGCGTGCGCAGGCGGCGATGCGGCAGATCCGGGGACCCGGCATTGTTCTCGCCCGCCTGCCGGGCGATCGAGGGCCCTTCGACAGTCGCGGGTCGATCTGCGGCTGGGCCGCCGGGCTCGGCTCTTCGAGCGTGCAGATCCCGACCGCAGGGTGAAGGGCGGGACGGCGAGGAAGAGGAGGACGGAGACGGCCGAGGCGCAGCCCGAGCGATACTGCACGATCGCCGTACGGTAGATGTAGTGGACGACCGATTGCGAAGAACCGTGCGGGTTTCGTCGGTCGTCACGTAGACCCGACGGAAGATCCGCACGGAGGCGATCACCCGCAAGGTGACGACCGTGCCGAATGTGGGCCGCAGATGCGGCAGCGCGACGTGCACGAGCTGGCGGACAACCGGCGCCGTCGATCGCTGCCACTCGTGCAGGTTCTTGGGCACGTCCTGGAGTGCCGCGAGG